>NZ_JAMMIN010000009.1:0-209738 GCF_051702785.1 Salmonella sp. NW722 | reverse complement strand
GGTCGTTAGCTCAGTTGGTAGAGCAGTTGACTTTTAATCAATTGGTCGCAGGTTCGAATCCTGCACGACCCACCAATGTAAAAAAGCGCCCTAAAGGCGCTTTTTTGCTATCTGCGATATGGAAGATTCGAACCTGCAGCAGGTTCGGGTCTTGCCTGATGCGCTGCGCTTATCAGGCCTACAGACAACACCGCCGCGTAGGCCGGATAAGACGTTAGTCGCCATCCGGCACAGACATCATACCGTCAACGCCGCCACCAGTTTCTCCAGTGCTGGCGTTGCCTGCTGCTGGTCATACACAATATACAAATCCGCCGGAATACGTTCCTCTAACGGACGGAACACCACACCCGGCCAGCTCATTTGCGCATAGCCATCAGCCATCAACGTAATCCCGATCCCCATACTGATCATCGCCAACACCGTTTGCGGCTCAACCACTTCCCGAATAATCATTGGCGAGAAACCCGCCTGTTGGCATACACGTTGTAAAAATCCCCAATCAGAATGTACGGAAGGCAACGTAACAAAATATTCATTGCGCAACGCCGACAGCGGCACAGAATCTCTGGATGCCAGATCGTGATCTTCCGGAACTGCAACCATGAATGCAGATTCATGCAAACGTATGCTGGTAAAACCGACTGCTGGTTCGATAGCCATACGCCAGATCCCTGCATCAAGTTCCCGACCCTCTAACAACGCCATTTGCATACCTGGAGACTTTTCGCGAAAAAGTACTTCAACATTGGGATTTGCTTTCAAAAAGTGACGCATCGCAGGACGCATTCTTCCCCACAGCGCCGTACCAACCACACCCAGTTCAATGCGCCCCGCTTCACCGCGACCAATCTGCTCCACTCGCGCCAGCGCCTGATTTGCATTGGCTAACAAGCGACGTGACTCCTCCATTAAAACTTTCCCGGCATGGGTTAATGCAACGCTGCGGGAATGACGAATAAACAGCAATGTACCCAGTTGCTGTTCAAGTTCTTTGATATGGATACTCAAGGGAGGTTGTGACATATTTAACCGGGCAGCAGCCCGGCCAAAATGCAATTCTTCTGCAACAGCGAGGAAATAACGTAATAGCTTTAGATCAATACGATGGGCTCGTTCCATCACTATCGCACTCCAGGAATAAGGGATAACGTCTGGAATTTACCATATTACCTAGTAAAAAATAGATTTAACGACAAGATACCCAATATACATAAATACAATAGATAAAACCCTGGGTAAAACATTTGGTGCAGGAATAGGTATACGGCATAAAGTAAAAAATGCGCCAATACCAAATCCAATACCGGAGGAGAGAATAATTTCTTTCATACTGTGTCCTTGTTCATAAAAATGGACTGGCGAACATCCTCTCGCCAGTCAAATAAAATTAATGTGCTAATGATTTGGTCGACAGTTTTTCTGGATGGTGCTGATATTTAAAGAACAATGCAAAAATAACGGCCAATGCCAGAGCGTAGGCGGCAAAAACCAGCCAGATTGTTTGCCAATCTTTTACGCCATCAATAGAAAAATAATCCACGGCCATACCGCTTAAAAGAGACCCAATCCACGCCCCCACGCCGTTAACCATGGTCATAAACAGCCCCTGCGCGCTGGCGCGAATACTTGAGTCCACCTCCTGCTCTACAAATACTGACCCTGAGATGTTGAAGAAATCAAATGCGCAGCCATAAACAATCATCGACAGCAGCAGTAGCACAAAGCCAAACGGGGATGGATCGCCAAAGGCAAAGAAGCCGAAACGCAGCGTCCACGCCAGCATGCTCATCAGCATTACCGTTTTAATACCAAAACGTTTAAGGAAGAACGGAATGGTGAGGATAAAGCCCACTTCCGCCATCTGCGAAACTGAAAGCAAGATAGAGGGATACTTCACCACAAAACTATCGGCAAACTCAGGATTACGGGCAAAATCATGCAGGAACGGATTACCGAAGACATTGGTAATTTGCAGCACCGCCCCCAACATCATCGCAAACAAAAAGAAGATTGCCATGCGTGGATTTTTAAACAGAACAAAAGCATCCAGTCCGAGCTTACTGGCAAGCGTGGTGTTCGCCTTCTTCTCGGCTACCGGAATTTTCGGTAACGTCAGCGCATACAGGGCCAGCAATAACGATGCGCCAGAAGCGATGTATAATTGCGCACTGCTCAGTTCCAGCCCCATCAGGCTCACCGTCCACATCGCAACAATAAAACCTATTGTGCCGAAAACGCGCACAGGCGGAAATGACGTTACCGGATCCTGACCTGCTTTCGCCAGACAGGAGTACGAAACGCTATTGGATAATGCAATCGTTGGCATATACGCCATCGCATTAACCAACATCACCCAGAACATCGTCTGGGGATCGGTAACGGTGGTGGCGTATAATAACGCCCCCGCGCAAACCAGATGGCAAAGCATATAGGCTCGCTCAGCGCGCAGCCATTTATCAGCAATGATCCCCATAATGCCCGGCATGATAATCGCTGCCAGTCCTTTTGAGCTGTAGACCATACCGACATTCGCGCCGGTAAAATCCAGAGTGTTGATCATGTAAGAGCCCAGGGTAACCAGCCAGCTCCCCCAGATAAAATATTGCAAGAACGACATGACTTTTAAGCGGGACGTAATACCCATTTTTTATTCCTTGCCGTGAGATAAAGCCCCAATACGGGGCCGTAGTCATTGTGTTTAGGCCAGCTTACGTAAAAAGCCGCAAATCAGATTGATAAAGTTCTGCCGGGAAAGTTCAGCCGCCGCCAGCGTTTGCGCATGGGAGAGTTTTACATCGCCCAGCCCTTCCGCCAGATTGGTGATCGCTGAGACGGCAACAACTTTGAGGCCACAATGACGTGCGCTAATCACCTCAGGGACAACGGACATTCCGACCACATCGCCGCCAATAATCTGCATCATGCGGATTTCTGCCGCCGTTTCGAAGTTCGGACCCGGATAAGAAACAAATACGCCTTCAGTGAGGGGGAATCCCTCCTCTGCCGCAACGGACTGAAGCATGGCGCGATAATCTGCGTCATAAGCATTAGCCAGCGAGAAGAAGCGATCGCCATAACGATCATCGTTTGGCCCTACCATCGGCGTACCGGGCATCGTATTAATGTGATCGCTAAGCGCAACCAGGCTACCCGGCCCCACTTCCGGACGCAGAGATCCTGCCGCATTGGTGCAGAACAACACTTCACAGCCCAGTAATTTCAACGTGCGAATGGCATCGGTCATCACCGCCATTCCACGCCCTTCATAAAAATGCCCGCGGCCTTTCATACAGGCCACCGGAACCCCCGCCAGATGGCCGAGCACCAGTTCACCAGCATGGCCGTGTACGGTGCTGACGGGAAATCCCGGCAATTTCTCGTAAGAAATGGCTACCGCATCTTCGATTTGATCCGCCAGAGCACCCAACCCGGAGCCTAAAATAAACGCGACGCGCGGGGTAAATGCCGGTTTATGTGCATGAATAATATCAACACAATACTCAGGATTATGAGAAAAAAGAGCGTGAGGCATAAGTTTCCTTGTTCTATCGGATTTAATTTGACTCCTTTTTATAACGACCATCGCCCCTTGCTGACCAATACACTTTTCACGTGTCATCAATAGCCATTTAATATCGATAGATTTAGATCGCTTCTGTATTAATACAGAGGGAAAACAGTATTGGTTTTTGCTTGCACTTCATATTAACAATATGCCGCTTTCATATTTATAAATTGCCTCTTTTTAATTAACCCATTAATAATTATCGGCATAGGGAAATATGCTATGAAAAAAATTCTTACTCTGACGCTTTCTTCTTTACTCATTATTCCCGCACTCACCCATGCGGAATTTAAAGGCGGGTTCGCCGATATCGGCCTCCATTACCTCGACTGGACATCAGACACCACGGAAAAAACCAGTAAAAAATCCCATAAAGATGATTTTGGGTACCTGGAACTGGAAGGCGGAGCGAATTTTAGCTGGGGAGAAATGTACGGGTTCTTCGACTGGGAAAATTTTTACAATGGCCGCCACGCTAAACCCGGCAGCGAACAGCGTTACACCTTTAAAAATACCAACCGTATTTATCTGGGCAATACAGGATTAAACCTCTATCTCCATGCCTACGGGACGTACGGTTCACCTCATCGCGCTAATTTCCATGATGACATGTTTCTCTATGGTTTAGGCTATAACTTCACAGGTAACGGTTACTGGTTTAAACCCTTCTTTGCCAAACGTTATACCGATCAGACCTACTACACAGGCGATAATGGTTATGTATTAGGTTGGGTGGCCGGCTATAGCTTCTCGTTGGGTAGTGAGAAATTCAGCGTAACGAACTGGAATGAGTATGAGTTTGACCGTGATGCGTCCTACGCTGCGGGCAATGGCGGGAAAGATGGCATTAATGGCGCAGTAGCGCTGTGGTGGAATGCGACTCCTCACCTGACCGCAGGAGTACAATATCGTTACGCTGATAATAAGTTAGGAGAATCCTTCCTGCAGGATGGCATTATTTATTCCATCAAATACCTGTTTTAACACACTGCCCTGTCAAAAATGGCAGGGCAAGACCGCACCTCACACACGGACAGATAGATATTTATAGCTGATACAGCGGATCTTTCGCCCTCGCGGCGGTTAATTCGCTGGCCTGAGTACGCACCACGTCCCACAACGCCTGCGCCGCCGTGGAGAGCGATCGGTTTTTTCGCCGCGCCAGCATGAGCTGCCTTTCAACTACGGGCGTCAGCCGTTTAACCTGTAAGTGGCTGCCCTGCGGGAGCGGTAACGCCAGCGCGGGCAGCACGCTGATGCCGATTCCCGCTTCCACCATTGGAAACAGCGTGGCCGGGTGACCAATCTCCTGCACGATATCCGCCTCAATAGCAAAATGGGCCAGCGCCGCATCAATCAGCGGTCGACTGCCGGAAGCATAATCCTGTAAGACCAGCGAGGCCTGTTTAAGATCCTGCCAGCTTACCCATTCCTGATGCGCCAGCGGATGATCCTGGCGACACAACAGTAAAAAAGGCTCTGATAAGATGGCTTCACACTGTAAATCCACCGCTGCGCCGGGATCGATAACGATGCCAAAATCCACTTCTCCCTGGCGGATGCTCTCCAGCACCCACTGCTGCGGACGATCGTGCAATACAAAATCAATAGCGGGATAAAGTGAATTACTTTGGGCAATGCATTGCGGAATAAGATGCGCAGAAATGGTTTGGCTCGCGGCAACGCGCACGGTGCCGGTTAATTGTGTCCCTACTCTGCCTGCATCGCGCAGTATGCTGTTCAGTTCATCAAGCACCCGCTCCAGACGCGTCGCCAGTTGTTGCCCCGCCTCGGTCAGCACCACCTCACGCGTAGTGCGATCCAGCAGTCTGACGCCGGTTTGCCGCTCCAGCTCTTTTACGCTATGACTGACCGCAGACTGGCTCAGTCCAATCCTGTCCCCTGCCCGACTGAAACTTTTGGCCTGGGCGACGGTAATAAAAATACGCAGTTGACGCAGTGAATAGTTCATCGACTAGATTCATATATAGATGCAATAAATCAATTTTATTTCTCAAAGCGAAAAACGCAAAATAGCTGCACCGACTTTCAGGAGTTTTTATGAAACTTTTTCGTATCCTTGACCCTTTCACGCTGACACTTATCACCGTGGTACTACTGGCCTCTTTTTTCCCGGCGGAAGGCAGCTTTGTGCCTGTCGTTGAAGGCATTACGACAGCGGCCATCGCTCTGCTGTTTTTTATGCATGGCGCGAAGCTTTCACGTGAAGCGATCATCGCTGGCGGCAGCCACTGGCGGTTGCATCTTTGGGTCATGTGCAGCACTTTTGTGCTCTTTCCTGTCCTCGGCGTACTGTTTGCCTGGTGGGCGCCTGTCAATGTCGACCCTATGCTCTACAGCGGCTTTCTGTATCTGTGCATTTTGCCCGCCACCGTGCAGTCGGCGATTGCATTTACTTCACTCGCGGGCGGTAACGTCGCGGCCGCGGTGTGCTCAGCGTCTGCGTCCAGTCTGCTGGGCATTTTCCTGTCGCCGCTGCTGGTCGGTCTGGTAATGAATATTCATGGCGCGCAGGGCAGTCTGGAAGAGGTGGGCAAAATTATGCTGCAACTGCTGCTACCTTTTGTGCTGGGACACCTGTCTCGCCCGTGGATCGGCAACTGGGTCGCGCGCAACAAAAAGTGGATCGCGAAAACAGATCAGACCTCTATTTTGCTGGTGGTCTACTCGGCGTTCAGCGAAGCGGTGGTCAACGGCATCTGGCACAAAGTCGGCTGGGGATCGCTGCTGTTTATCGTCGTGGTCAGCCTCATACTGTTGGCGATCGTCATCGCCATTAACGTCTTTGTCGCCCGTAAATGCGGCTTCAATAAAGCCGACGAAATCACTATTGTTTTCTGCGGTTCGAAAAAAAGCCTGGCCAACGGGATCCCGATGGCCAATATTCTGTTTCCGACGTCAGTGCTGGGTATGATGGTATTACCGCTGATGATCTTCCACCAGATCCAACTGATGGTCTGCGCAGGGCTGGCGCGGCGCTACAAACGCCAGACCGAGAAGTTACAGGCGCAGCAGGAAAGCCGCGCCGCGAAAGCTTAAAGCGGGCGTTTCAGGGGCTGCACCAGTTGCGTCAGCCCCTCGGTTTTAATCAGCAGCGTGATTTGCATCAACTCCCCCAGTTTACCCGCCGGAAATTGATCTTTACGGGCAAACCACAGCAAATACTCTTCCGGAAGGTCGATCAATCGACGTCCCTGATATTTGCCGAACGGCATCACGGTGTTGGCGATTTCAACCAGCTGCTCTTTTTCCATCTCAGGCACCCAGTAAGCGGATCATTTCCGCTTCATCAATGACATTGATGCCCAGTTCCTGCGCTTTGGCAAGTTTGGAACCCGCCGCTTCACCGGCAATCACCAGATCGGTTTTCTTCGATACGCTGCCTGCCACTTTCGCGCCCAGCGCCACTAAACGCGCTTTAGCGTCATCGCGGGACATCTGGCTCAGGCTACCGGTTAGTACCACGGTTTTACCGGCAAACGGGCTATCGATCTCTTGCACATTAATGACTACCGGCGCGGGCCAGTGAACCCCTTCCGCCAGTAGCTGCCCAATCACATCACGATTACTCTCTTCGGCAAAAAAGTTAAAGACGTGCGTAGCGACCACAATCCCCACGTCAGGTACTTTCTGCAACTCGTCAATCGTGGCGGCCTGCAGCGCCTCCAGCGTACCGAAATAAGCCGCCAGCCCCGCCGCCGTCGCTTCACCCACTTCACGGATGCCCAGCGCATAGAGAAAACGCGCAAAGGTCGTCGCTTTGGCTTTTTCCAGCGCGTTAACAACATTTTGCGCGGACTTTGGCCCCATTCGGTCCAGGCCGGTCAGTTTACCCGCCGTCAGACGGAACAGATCCGCTGGCGTATGGACATACTCCCTTTCCACCAGTTGGTCGATGATCTTATCGCCCATCCCGTCTACATCCATCGCCCGGCGCGACACAAAATGTTTCAACGACTCTTTACGCTGCGCGCCGCAAATCAGCCCGCCGGTACAACGGGTAACGGCTTCGCCTTCAACGCGCTCTACGTCCGATCCGCACACCGGACAGTGCGTTGGAAACACAATCGGACGCGTCTCTTCAGGGCGTTCGGACAGAACCACGTTGACCACCTGAGGGATCACATCGCCTGCCCGACGGATAACCACCTTATCGCCAATGCGCAAGCCAAGCCGCTCAATTTCATCGGCATTATGCAACGTGGCATTGCTGACCAGCACACCAGCCACCTGAACCGGTTCCAGACGCGCCACCGGCGTAATCGCCCCGGTGCGCCCGACCTGAAACTCAACATCGCGCACAAAAGTCATCTGCTCCTGAGCAGGAAATTTAAACGCCACCGCCCAGCGCGGCGCGCGGGCCACAAAGCCCAACTGTTCCTGCAAAGCCAGCGAGTTGACCTTAATCACCACGCCGTCGATATCAAAACCGAGCGTGGGGCGATCTTTTTCGACGTTGCGATAAAAATCCAGTACCGCCTGGGGAGAATCGCACAGCGTCACGCGATCGCTGACCGGTAACCCCCACGCTTTAAATTGCAGCAAACGTCCCAGATGCGTATCCGGCAACTCGCCGCCTTCCAGAATACCGACGCCGTAGCAGAAAAATGTTAGCGGTCGCTTCGCCGTAATACGCGGATCGAGCTGACGCAGCGAGCCCGCCGCCGCGTTACGCGGGTTAGCAAACACTTTGCCGCCAGTGCGGCGCGCGTCTTCATTGATCTTTTCAAACCCGGCCTGCGGTAAAAATACCTCTCCGCGAACTTCAAGACGCGCCGGAATGTTATCGCCGTGCAGCTTTAACGGAATGGCGCGAATCGTGCGCACGTTTGAAGTGATATCTTCACCCGTGGTGCCGTCGCCACGCGTCGCAGCGCTCACCAGCACGCCGTTTTCATACAGAATGCTGACCGCCAGGCCATCCAGCTTTAGCTCGCAGCACCAGATGACATTTTCCGTGCTTTTTAGACGATCCTGCACTCGCTTGTTAAACGCCAGGAAGCTTTCTTCATCAAATACGTTATCGAGCGACAGCATCGGTACTTCATGGCGAATCTGGTTGAATGCCGTCAGCGGCGCCGCGCCAACGCGCTGCGTGGGCGAATCCGGCGTGATAAGGTCCGGACGTTGCGCCTCCAGCTCTCGCAGTTCCCGCATCAGGCGGTCATATTCGGCGTCGGGAATCTCGGGCGCATCCATCACATGATACAGATATTCATGATGGCGAAGCGTGGTTCGCAGTTCTGTCAGTTGTTGTTCGATTGGTTCCATATCACACCATCAATGATAAAAAACCCCCGACAGGCGGGGGTTACGTTAAAAATGTCACACCTGCGTTAACCTCAGGCGTTAGCGTCCATCACCTCGCGGATGCGGTCCTGATATTCGCGCAGTTTCTGCGGCGTCATCATCCGACGCTGGTCATCCAGCACGACGCCGCCGACCTCATCAGCGATATGCTGCGCGGATTGCAGCATCAGCTTGAAATTCTGCAGCGCATCGCCGTAAGACGGTACCTGCATAAAGATAGTGACGCCAGGCGTAGTGAAGTCCGTCATTTCAGGATCGAACGTTCCCGGATTGACCATATTCGCGAGACTGAACAAGGCCGGGCCGCTGCCGTCCGGGCTCAAATGACGATGGAAAATATTCATATCGCCAAATTTAAAGCCTGACTGCTGAATACTGTTCAGTAACACTTCACCATTAAGCTCGCTGCCATGATGGGCCGCGACGTTCATAATGATGACCGCCTCTTTACGCTGCGGTTTTTCCACAACCGGCGCTTCTTCCACTACCGGTTCCGCCTCAACCACAGGTTCCGCAGGCTGGAAGGTTTGCGCTGATGGCGGCGGCGCGGGCTGCGCAACAGGCTGCGGCGCTTGCGACGGCGGTGCAGGCTGCTGTTGCGGCGGCTGTACCGGCGGCGCAGATGGCTGAACCTGCTGAGGCTGCGGCGCAGGTTGGACCGGTTGCTGAACCGGCTGTTGCATCGGCGCTTGCGGCTGCGGCGGCGGCGCTGGACGCGGTTGCGCAGACGCATAAGGCGGCTGGTACTGGTGTTGCGGCGACTGACGAGGGGCATCATGCTCCTGCGACTGGCCGGGGGCATGATTTACGCGGTGAACACGAACTTCACCCACGCCTTCGTCTTCTTCGACATCGTCGTCATACGAGTCGTCGTCGCGTTTCGATTTCATGCGTTTTAGTGGACGATCGCGGAACATAGAAGATCGTTCTTTACGGCTGGTCCAGAAACCATGTACCAGTAAAGCGATTATGGCGATCGCGCCAACAATGATTAATATCAGACGCAAATCCTGCATCATTATATTCTCTGTTGTTCTAACACCTTGCCACCACGGCAAACATTTACTCACTAAGAGTATTTGCCGATTACGTCAAGTGCAAGTGTACTGTTGGCTTTCGCAGCATAAAGATGAAGGAAAATGTGCTTTTTGCTGTTTTTTCGAACATTTCCGAACTATCCACCGTCTGATAACCGGGTAAGATATCCCACGTTTACCCAGGGCTTTAAGAAAAAGGAGTATGTCCTGAATATGGTTTCATCATCCACAACCGTACCACGTAGCGGCGTCTATTATTTCTCGCAAGGATGGAAGTTAGTCACCCTACCGGGAATCCGCCGCTTTGTTATTTTACCTCTGCTGGTCAACATTGTGCTGATGGGCGGCGCATTTTGGTGGCTGTTTACCCAGCTTGACGCCTGGATACCTTCGTTGATGAGTCATGTGCCGGACTGGCTGCAATGGCTGAGCTATCTGCTGTGGCCGATTGCGGTTATTTCTGTTCTGCTGGTCTTTGGCTATTTTTTCTCTACCCTCGCCAACTGGATCGCCGCACCGTTTAACGGCCTTTTAGCCGAACAGCTTGAGGCGCGGTTAACCGGCGCCACGCCGCCAGATACCGGCATACTCGGCATCATGAAAGATGTACCGCGCATTATGAAACGTGAATGGCAAAAGCTGGCGTGGTATCTGCCGCGTGCTATTGTGCTGCTGGTTCTCTATTTCATTCCTGGCATTGGCCAAACCATCGCGCCGGTGTTGTGGTTTTTGTTTAGCGCCTGGATGCTGGCGATCCAGTATTGCGACTACCCGTTTGATAACCACAAAGTGCCGTTTAAAACGATGCGCGCCGCGTTGCGCACGCAGAAGGTGGCGAATATGCAATTTGGCGCGCTCACCAGCCTCTTTACGATGATTCCGGTGCTTAACCTGTTCATTATGCCTGTCGCCGTCTGTGGCGCGACGGTAATGTGGGTTGATTGCTGGCGTGCTAAGCACGCGTTATGGAAATAACGTAAAAATGTATAAATAAGAGATGGCTTATGCTGTCTCTTATTCCATACTGATAACCATTATTTCCCATCAGCATATAGATATGCGAAATCCTTACTTCCCCATATCTGGCTGGAAGGTATGCTGGGAAGGTATCCCAATTTCATACAGTTAAGGACAGGCCATGAGTAAGATTTATGAAGATAACTCGCTGACTATCGGTCATACGCCGCTGGTTCGACTGAACCGTATCGGTAATGGACGCATTCTGGCGAAGGTGGAGTCGCGCAACCCGAGCTTCAGCGTCAAGTGCCGTATCGGCGCCAATATGATTTGGGATGCCGAAAAGCGCGGTGTACTGAAACCTGGCGTGGAACTGGTGGAGCCGACCAGCGGCAACACCGGTATTGCGCTGGCGTATGTCGCCGCCGCGCGCGGTTACAAACTCACCCTGACCATGCCGGAGACCATGAGCATTGAACGCCGCAAGCTACTCAAAGCATTAGGCGCGAATCTGGTGCTGACCGAAGGGGCGAAAGGGATGAAAGGCGCGATTCAGAAAGCCGAAGAAATTGTCGCCAGCGATCCGCAAAAATATCTCCTGCTCCAGCAGTTCAGCAACCCTGCCAACCCGGAAATCCATGAAAAAACCACCGGCCCGGAAATCTGGGAAGACACCGATGGTCAGGTGGATGTGTTTATCTCCGGCGTCGGTACTGGCGGTACGTTAACCGGCGTCACGCGTTATATCAAAGGGACGAAGGGTAAAACCGATCTTATCACCGTTGCGGTAGAACCCACTGACTCCCCGGTTATCGCCCAGGCGCTGGCTGGTGAAGAAATCAAACCGGGCCCACATAAAATTCAGGGCATCGGCGCAGGCTTCATCCCGGGCAACCTGGATCTGAAACTGATTGATAAAGTGGTTGGCATCACCAATGAAGAAGCCATTTCTACCGCGCGCCGTCTGATGGAAGAGGAAGGTATTCTGGCGGGAATTTCTTCCGGCGCCGCGGTTGCTGCAGCGCTTAAGCTGCAGGAAGATGAAAGCTTTACCAATAAGAATATTGTGGTTATCCTACCTTCATCAGGTGAGCGTTATCTGAGCACCGCGTTGTTCGCCGATCTCTTTACTGAGAAAGAACTGCAACAGTGATGCCAGCATGTTAAAAACGCGTAAAAAAGCACCTTTTTGGGTGCTTTTTTGTGGCCTGCTTCAAACTTTCACCTCACCTGGCATTGATTCACCCTGCCGGAACTGGTATTTAACCAGACTAATTATTTTGATGCGCGAAATTAATCGTTACAGGAAAAGCGTTAGCTGAATCGATTTTATGATTTGGTTCAAATCTTCCTTTCGCGGCATAATGTTTAATGACGAGCGAAACGTCAGCGGCCATAAGTTGCCAGCAACGGATTGCGTAGAACACCTTTTGTGTCGCGTCCCGTTTACGCCGGCGCTAACAATACAGGCTAAAGTTGAGCCGCCAGGCTAGACTTTAGTTCCACAACACTAAACCTATAAGTTGGGGAAATACAATGTTCCAGCAAGAAGTTACCATTACCGCTCCGAACGGTCTGCACACCCGCCCTGCTGCTCAGTTTGTTAAAGAAGCAAAAGGCTTCACTTCTGAGATTACTGTGACTTCCAACGGCAAAAGCGCCAGCGCGAAAAGCCTGTTTAAACTGCAGACTCTGGGCCTGACTCAAGGCACCGTCGTCACCATCTCCGCAGAAGGTGAAGATGAGCAGAAAGCGGTTGAACATCTGGTCAAACTGATGGCGGAACTCGAGTAAGTTTTTTTCCGGGTTCTTTTAAAAATCAGTCACAAGTAAGGTAGGGTTATGATTTCAGGCATTTTAGCATCCCCGGGTATAGCTTTCGGCAAAGCACTGCTGCTGAAAGAAGACGAAATCGTCATTGACCGGAAAAAAATTTCTGCCGACAAGGTTGATCAGGAAGTTGAACGTTTTCTGAGCGGTCGTGCCAAGGCATCTGCGCAACTGGAAGCGATCAAGACAAAAGCTGGTGAAACGTTCGGTGAAGAAAAAGAAGCCATCTTTGAAGGGCATATTATGCTGCTCGAAGATGAGGAGCTGGAGCAGGAAATCATAGCCCTGATTAAAGATAAGCACATGACGGCTGACGCAGCCGCGCATGAAGTTATCGAAGGTCAGGCCACTGCCCTGGAAGAACTGGATGACGAATACCTGAAAGAGCGTGCGGCTGACGTACGTGATATCGGTAAGCGCCTGCTGCGCAACATCCTGGGTCTGGCCATTATCGATCTGAGCGCGATTCAGGAAGAAGTTATCCTGGTTGCCGCTGACCTGACGCCGTCAGAAACCGCACAGTTGAACCTGCAGAAAGTGCTGGGCTTCATCACCGACGCGGGCGGACGCACGTCTCATACCTCCATCATGGCGCGTTCTCTGGAACTGCCAGCGATCGTAGGTACCGGTAGCGTCACCTCTCAGGTGAAAAACGGCGACTATCTGATTCTGGATGCCGTAAACAACCAGGTTTACGTCAACCCGACCAACGATGTTATTGAGCAACTGCGCGCCGTCCAGGAGCAGGTTGCGACCGAGAAAGCGGAACTCGCAAAACTGAAAGATCTGCCGGCAATCACGCTGGATGGACATCAGGTCGAAGTTTGCGCCAACATCGGTACCGTTCGTGACGTTGAAGGCGCTGAGCGCAACGGCGCGGAAGGCGTTGGTCTGTATCGTACTGAATTCCTGTTCATGGATCGCGACGCGCTGCCGACGGAAGAAGAGCAGTTTGCCGCCTATAAAGCGGTCGCTGAAGCATGCGGCTCGCAGGCGGTTATCGTCCGTACCATGGACATTGGCGGCGACAAAGAGCTGCCGTACATGAACTTCCCGAAAGAAGAGAACCCGTTCCTGGGCTGGCGCGCCGTGCGTATCGCCATGGATCGCAAAGAGATCCTGCGTGACCAGGTTCGCGCGATTCTGCGTGCCTCCGCTTTCGGTAAATTGCGCATTATGTTCCCGATGATCATCTCTGTTGAAGAAGTTCGCGCGCTGCGCAAAGAGATTGAAATCTACAAACAGGAACTGCGTGACGAAGGTAAAGCATTTGACGAAAGCATTGAGATTGGCGTGATGGTGGAAACACCGGCTGCGGCGACAATTGCGCGTCATTTAGCCAAAGAAGTTGATTTCTTTAGTATCGGCACCAATGATTTAACGCAGTACACCCTGGCAGTTGACCGTGGTAATGATATGATTTCACACCTTTACCAGCCAATGTCACCGTCCGTACTGAACTTGATCAAGCAAGTTATTGATGCTTCTCATGCAGAAGGTAAATGGACTGGCATGTGTGGTGAGCTTGCAGGCGACGAACGTGCTAC
The DNA here is from genome assembly GCF_051702785.1 of Salmonella sp. NW722. Classification (NCBI taxonomy): domain Bacteria; kingdom Pseudomonadati; phylum Pseudomonadota; class Gammaproteobacteria; order Enterobacterales; family Enterobacteriaceae; genus Salmonella; species Salmonella sp. NW722. The sequence continues at coordinate 195,468 of NZ_JAMMIN010000009.1, read as the reverse complement.
ACTTCTGTTGCTGGGGATGGGTCTGGACGAATTCTCTATGAGCGCCATTTCTATCCCGCGCATTAAGAAGATTATCCGTAACACGAACTTCGAAGATGCGAAGGTGTTAGCAGAGCAGGCTCTTGCTCAACCGACAACGGACGAGTTAATGACGCTGGTTAACAAGTTCATTGAAGAAAAAACAATCTGCTAATCCACGAGATGCGGCCCAATTTACTGCTTAGGAGAAGATCATGGGTTTGTTCGATAAACTAAAATCTCTGGTTTCTGATGATAAGAAAGACACCGGAACTATTGAGATTGTTGCCCCGCTCTCTGGCGAGATCGTCAACATCGAAGACGTGCCGGATGTAGTTTTTGCTGAAAAAATCGTTGGTGATGGCATCGCTATCAAACCAACCGGTAACAAAATGGTCGCCCCTGTTGACGGTACCATCGGCAAAATCTTTGAAACCAACCATGCGTTCTCTATCGAATCCGATAGCGGCATTGAGCTGTTCGTTCACTTCGGTATCGACACCGTTGAGCTGAAAGGCGAAGGCTTCAAGCGTATTGCTGAAGAAGGTCAGCGCGTGAAAGTTGGCGATCCGGTCATCGAGTTCGATCTGCCGTTGCTGGAAGAAAAAGCCAAGTCTACCCTGACTCCGGTTGTTATCTCCAACATGGATGAAATCAAAGAACTGATCAAACTGTCCGGTAGCGTGACCGTGGGTGAAACTCCGGTTATCCGCATTAAGAAGTAATTCTTGCCGCAGTGAAGAATGGCGCCTTTGGGCGCCATTTTTTTTGCCTGTAGGCCGGATAAGGCGCTTGCGCCGCCATCCGGCGATGGTGCGGCGCACAGCCTGATGGCGCTACGCTTATCAGGCCTACAAGGTTGCGAACATTTCAGCGCCAATCCACGAGTTACAACTGCGAGGTCACCGGGCGAAAGCACTTCTCGCGCATCAGGATCTTCATCCCATCCGGGCCACTCTCCAGCATCCTGCGTTCGGAATCGGACACTTGCAACTCGCACTGATAGCCGCCAGTGATGCCAAACATCGCTCGCGCCACGCAGATATCTTCCAGCGCGTCCAGCCCGCTCGTTTCAAAATGCCCCACGATACGTCCCTGCTGGCGAACTACCAGCCGATAACTCTTCATCGCGCCTCCCCTGCCGGCGGCAGAATTAACTCATCACAGCCACACTGCTGTGTCCAGGTCATCACCTCCAGCACGCGCTGCGCCGCATCTTTTGCCGCGGTCGTCAGTTTTTTTCCCTGCACAATACCGCTGACCAGCTCGGCGCAGAAGAGATCTCCCGTCCCTTTTAATTCCGTCGCCACCCGCGGATGGGCAAAGACCTCCACGACCTGCGCGGTAACGACGGCAACCGTTATGGTCTCCAGAGATTCGCCCGGCGCGCTGGTGATAACCACCCATTTCAGCGTATCGGAAAGCAGCGATTGCGCCGCCGCCACCGCCTCTTCCAGCGTGCGGCACGGTTTACCACTCAGCATCTCCAGCTCAAATACGTTCGGCGTTAGCCCCTGCGCCTGCGGCAACAAATGCGTGCGATAAGCCTGCGGAATTTCCGCCTGCACATACATTCCACTGTCGGTATCGCCAATGACCGGATCAACAAGAATACACACCTCCGGATGCGAAGCCCGGATCGCCATTAGCCACTTCGAAAGCAAGACAATTTGGTCTGCGCTGCCCATGTAACCGGTGGTAATCGCTTTTAATTCACGTAGCGCATCGCGCTCATTCAACGCCGTAAGGTAGCCTGCAAACCACTCGGCGGGAATAATGCCGCCATAAAACGTTTTATAGTGCGGCGTATTGCTGAACAGCACCGTTGGGACCGCCGTCACGCGTAATCCCTGCGCTTTAATGGCCGGAACAGCGATACTGTTGCCTACGCTGCCGTACACGACCTGTGACTGGACGGCGACGATATCGGTCTGTAACGCCCGATGGTTGTCGTCGAAGAGCACTGACTGAATATCACTCTCTTGTCCCATAAAATTTTCCTCTCGCTGGACAGCAGGCTACCGCCTCATTATCATTGTCATATGCTAAAATTCATTTTGTCATAGGTCAATAATGATCGACGGAAAAACCGCTAACGAAATTTTTGACAGTATCCGTCAACACATTATCGCCGGCACGTTACGGGCGGAGGATTCGCTCCCGCCGGTACGGGAGCTGGCAAGCGAATTAAAGGTGAACCGCAATACCGTCGCAGCGGCGTATAAACGGCTGATAACGGCGGGACTGGCGCAAAGTTTAGGCCGCAATGGGACGGTGATTAAAGGCAGTCCGTCTCCCGTAGCGCTGGAAGGCGGCGATCCGCATACGCCTCTGCACGACCTTTCCGGCGGCAATCCCGATCCGCAGCGTCTGCCTGACCTTAGCCGTTATTTTGCTCGTCTCAGCCGCACGCCGCATCTCTACGGCGATGCGCCCGTTTCCCCTGAACTACACGCCTGGACGGCGCGCTGGCTACGGGATGCCACCCCCGTCGCAGGCGAAATTGATATCACCAGCGGAGCTATCGACGCCATTGAAAGACTGCTTTGCGCGCATCTGCTGCCGGGCGACAGCGTCGCGGTGGAAGATCCCTGTTTTTTAAGCAGTATCAATATGCTGCGCTATGCCGGTTTTAGCGCCAGCCCGGTCAGCATGGATAGCGAAGGAATGCAGCCTGAAAAGCTAGAACGGGCGCTAAATCAGGGCGCGCGGGCAGTGATCTTAACGCCGCGCGCGCACAACCCTACCGGCTGTAGCCTGAGCGCTCGCCGTGCCGCTGCGCTGCAAAATATACTGGCGCGTTACCCTCAGGTAGTGGTCATTATCGACGATCACTTCGCCCTGCTTTCTTCGTCGCCCTGGCAGCCGGTTATTGCGCAGACAACGCAACACTGGGCGGTGATACGCTCCGTTTCCAAAGCCCTCGGCCCCGATTTACGTCTTGCTATTGTCGCCAGCGACAGCGCGACCTCGGCAAAACTTCGGCTGCGGCTAAATGCCGGTAGTCAGTGGGTCAGCCATCTGTTACAGGATCTGGTCTACGCCTGCCTGACCGACCCTGAGTATCAGCACAGGCTGGCGCAAACGCGGCTGTTTTACGCCGCCCGGCAACAAAAACTGGCCCGCGCCCTACAGCAATATGGCATCGCCATTTCTCCCGGCGACGGCGTGAATGCCTGGCTCCCGCTGGACACCCATAGCCAGGCTACCGCGTTTACGTTGGCAAAATCCGGCTGGCTGGTACGTGAGGGAGAAGCCTTTGGCGTAAGCGCGCCGTCTCACGGTCTACGTATCACGCTGTCGACATTAAATGACGGCGAGATCAACACGCTGGCGGCTGATATCCATCAGGCGCTAAATCGCTAACAGGAGAAAATAACGTGCGAGTTCATTTTGTTGTCCATGAGTCGTTTGAATCCGCTGGCGCTTATCTGAAATGGGCTAAAGATCGCGGTTATACCATTTCATGGTCGCGCGTCTATGCCGGAGAAGCGCTACCGCCCAATGCCGATAAGTTCGATATGCTCGTGGTATTTGGCGGTCCGCAGTCGCCGCGCACCACCCGCGAAGAGTGCCCGTACTTTGACTCTCGCGCCGAACAGCACTTAATTAATCAGGCGGTTACGGCCCGGCGAATGGTTATCGGCATTTGTCTTGGTTCGCAGCTCATTGGCGAGGCGCTGGGCGCCGCTGTGTGCCAAAGTCCGGAAAAAGAGATTGGTCACTACCCTATTACGCTCACTGAAGCCGGTCTGCGGCATCCGCTTATCGCCCACTTTGGCTCCCCGTTAACCGTCGGCCACTGGCACAACGATATGCCAGGACTCACCGATCAGGCGACCGTGCTGGCCGAAAGTGCCGGCTGTCCACGTCAGATAGTGCAGTACGGTAATTTTGTCTACGGCTTCCAGTGTCATATGGAATTTACCGCTGAGGCGGTTGAAGGATTAATCCAACATTCGCAGCAGGAGCTGGCCGACGCGCAAGGGAAGCGTTTTATCCGCTCGGTCGCCGAGATGCGCGCATGGGATTACCAGCAAATGAATGAAAAGCTGTGGCGTTTTCTGGATGAACTCACTCTGGCGCACTCACAGAAATAACCACACCAGGAGTGCAACTTATTACCCGGCTAACGGTCTGAGGTGCAGTGATTATCGCATGAAAAAGGATTTTACCATGAAGAAAATTGTCTGCGCCGTCGTTGCGCTCCTGCTGACCCTACCCGCCTGGGCGAAGCTAAACGCCCATGAAGAAGCGCGCATTAACGCCATGCTGAATGCGCTGGCGCAGAAAAAGGATCTGACCTTCGTTCGTAACGGTGATGCGCATAACTGCGAGGAAGCCGTATCGCACCTGCGCTTAAAACTGGGCAACACGCGCAATCGTATCGACACCGCCGAACAGTTTATCGATAAAGTCGCGTCGTCGTCGTCCATCACCGGAAAACCCTATATCGTTAAAATTCCCGGTAAAGCGGATGAAAACGCGCAGCCTTATTTACATGCGCTTATTGCGGAAACGGATAAGAATGTTGAGTAAGAAAAAATCATAATGCCAGGCGTGCTACTGTGGTTTTTTAAAGGCGTTATCGCGCTTCTGTTAGCGTTTGCTGTAGGGTTAACCGTTTACTATTATCTGGAAATTCGTCCCATAGCCCAGACTGCATTACAGAGCGCCTCTTTCTGGTTGTCCGAATCGCCGCAGACGCGTTTTTTGCGCCGCGCTGCGGCCAAAATACACCCCAAATCCTATACTGCCAGATTGCTCTATACCCAAGCCGGCGTGGATGGGCATTTCAGGACCGCGATCTGGGTGTTCTGGTTGGACAGCCTGTACCGCGACGACGAGCTGTATGCCATGATGCTGGCGCAAGCGTATTATGGCCGGGATTCGCAGGGTAACGCGGTTTACGGTACGAAAAATGCAGCGTTAACGTTATTTCACGTACCAGTGACAGAGATGACCTGCCAGCAACAAGTACAACTGATTTATATGTTTAAAGCACCGTCACTTTACCGGCCTGGTTCAGCCAGGCTGGTAGAAAGCAGCAAGCATTACATGACGCTTTGCCAGGAACAAATACAACAATAAGAACAACAGACGAGCTTTTATTATAAAAGGCGGCGGTAATGCGCTGGCGCACACGGGAAATCGGCAGGATATTCCCGCTTGTCAAAGGCGGCCGTTGCCTTGTTTATTCCAATCAGCTGAACCCGTTAGTTTAAATCCCTGCCCCCTGGCTGAAATGCTCTTCACCAAACACGCCGGTAGACAAGTAACGGTCGCCGCGATCGCAGATGATCGCCACCACTATCGCGCCGGGCGTGGCTCGTGCGACGCGTAACGCGCCCGCTACCGCGCCGCCGGAGCTGACGCCGCAGAAAATCCCTTCACGAACCGCCAGTTCACGCATGGTGTTTTCGGCATCATTCTGGTGAATATCCAGCACCTGGTCCACCAGACTGGCGTTGAAAATCCCCGGCATATATTCCGCTGGCCAGCGGCGAATGCCCGGAATACTGCTGCCCTCTTGCGGCTGCAGGCCGACGATGGTCACCGCTTTTTCCTGCTCGCGTAGAAAACGCGACACGCCGGTAATCGTGCCGGTAGTGCCCATGCTGGAAACAAAATGGGTGATACGCCCTTCTGTTTGCTGCCAGATTTCCGGGCCGGTGGTCGTGTAGTGGGCGTAGGGATTATCAGGATTATTAAACTGATCGAGCAGTTTGCCCTCGCCTCGTTCAGACATAGCGAGCGCTAAATCGCGCGCCCCTTCCATTCCCTGATCTTTAGTGACCAGAATCAGTTCCGCGCCATAGGCCCGCATTGCCGCCCGACGCTCCTGACTCATGTTGTCTGGCATCAACAGCTTCATGCGATAACCTTTCAGCGCGGCGATCATCGCCAGCGCAATGCCAGTGTTGCCGCTGGTCGCTTCAATCAGGACATCGCCCGGTTTAATTTCTCCGCGCTTTTCCGCCTCGACAATCATCGATAGCGCCGCGCGATCTTTCACCGATCCTGCTGGATTATTGCCTTCCAGCTTGACCCAGATTTCACTGCCGTTATCCGGCGCCAGACGTTGTAATTTGACCAGCGGCGTATTGCCGATGGTTTGTTCTAATGTATTCACGTTTTCAGCTCGTAAAAAAGCCCGGTATGCGTAGCGCCACCGGGCGATAACTATACAAATTAACCTATCAGGCCGATTGCGCCAGAGCAAGTTCCTCTTCACGCGTTTCAATACGCTGGTCGCCGTTATACAGACGCGCTTTTTGCAGTCCAACAAACAAACGCTCGCCGCGCTGCGGGACATCGTCACCCGCCATCACCACCGTCAGCGGATCGTGATACCACCCCAGCGGTTGTACCACTAACTGTGTATAGTGACCTTTCGGGCTGGCCTCAATGACCTGTACTGGTAGCGGAGAATCCAGGCTGGTGCGGCGGCTAATATCCACCTCCCACGGACGCAGGAACAGATCGACCGGCCCCTGGTACGCGGGCGTATAACCCAGCGGCCAGCGATGCGCGCCAACGTGAAACTGCCCACCGCGGACGGTGCCTGTCAGGCGGTTCACCTCGCCCATAAACTCCAGTACGAAGCGGGTTGCCGGTTCACGCCACACTCGATCCGGCGCATCAGCCTGTTCGATATTGCCCTGACTCATCACCACCACCCGATCCGCCACTTCCGTCGCCTCTTCCTGATCGTGGGTGACAAAGACGCTGGTGAATTTCAGTTCTTCATGTAGCTGGCGCAACCAGCGACGTAACTCTTTACGTACCTGGGCATCCAGCGCGCCAAAGGGTTCATCCAGCAGTAGAATTTGCGGTTCTACGGCAAGCGCGCGCGCCAGCGCCACGCGCTGTTTTTGTCCGCCGGAAAGCTGGGCGGGGAAGCGATCCGCGAGGTGCGCCAGTTGCACCATCTCCAGCAATTGCGTCACTTTCGCTTTAATCGCCGCCGCAGTTGGGCGGTCGCGTCGCGGCAGCACCGTCAGGCCAAAAGCGATGTTGTCAAACACCGTCATATGGCGAAACAGCGCATAGTGCTGAAACACAAAACCGACTTTACGCTCACGCGCGTGCAGGCGGCTAACGTCCGTACCGTGGAAACGAATATGGCCGCTGGACTGATGTTCCAGCCCAGCAATAATGCGCAGCAGCGTCGTTTTGCCGGAACCTGACGGCCCCAACAAGGCAACCATCTGGCCGGAAGGAATATCCAGCGAGATATCATTCAGTACCTGAGTACGACCAAACGATTTCTTAATTCTGGCGATCTCAATGCTCATGATTTTCCTCCTGTTGCGCGCGTTTTTCCTGATTCTCCAGACGCCATTGCAACATGCTCTTCAAAAACAGGGTAATAATCGCCATTAGCGTCAACAATGCGGCGGCGGTAAAGGAGCCGACGGTGTTGTAGTCCTGCTCCAGTAATTCAATCTGTAACGGTAGCGATAACGTTTCGCCGCGAATCGAGCCGGACACCACCGACACCGCGCCAAACTCGCCAATCGCGCGGGCGTTGGTTAACACCACGCCGTAGAGTAGCGCCCAGCGAATATTCGGCAACGTCACGCGGCGAAACATTTGCCAGCCGGATGCGCCCAGTAAAATCGCAGCCTCATCTTCCTGACTGCCCTGGCTGAGCATCACTGGCACCAGTTCGCGCACCACAAACGGGCAGGTGACAAAAATAGTGACCAGTACCATCCCCGGCCAGGAGAACATCATTTGCAAATTATGCTCATCCAGCCAGCCGCCCAACGGGCCGTTGGAACCATAAAACAACAGATAAACCAGACCGGCCACCACCGGTGAGACGGCAAAGGGAATATCCAGCAGGGTCAGCAATAGCTGACGTCCGGGGAAGTTAAAGCGCGTCACCAGCCACGCCAGCAGAATGCCAAACACCAGATTCACCGGCACTGCGATCAAGGCAATCAACACCGTCAGCCAGATGGCGTGCAGCATGTCCGGATCGGCCAGATTTTGCAGTACCGGCATTAACCCTTTGCTGAACGCCTGCACGAAGATGTAAATCATCGGCACCAGCAGGATAAACGCCGAAACCAGCATCCCGACGCCAATCAGAAACCATTTTCCCCAGTTAATGCGGGGGACGTCGTATCGCTTCAATTGAGTCACTTCCGCCATTAATGACCTACCACACGTCGACCAAAGCGACTTTGCAGAGTGTTAATTGAGAACAGCAGCAGCAGTGATGCCGCAAGGATCACTGAGGCAATGGCGCTGGCGGCTGGGTAGTCAAACTCCTGCAAACGCACAAAAATCATCAGCGAGGTCACTTCTGTTTTCCAGGCGATATTTCCGGCGATAAAAATCACCGCGCCAAACTCGCCCAGGCTACGGGTAAAAGAGAGCGCCACGCCGGCAATCAGCGCAGGCGACAGCTCAGGCAGCACGACTTTGCGAAAACTTTGCAGGCGGGTGGCCCCCAGCGTTTGTGCCGCTTCTTCATATTCCGGCCCCAGCTCTTCCAGTACCGGCTGGACGGTGCGTACCACAAATGGAATGCTGGTAAAGGCCATCGCCACCGCAATACCGAGCCAGGTATAGGTCACTTTGATATCAAACTGCGCGAGAAACTGACCGTAGAAACCGTTCACTGAGAACAGCGAGGCCAGCGTTAACCCCGCCACCGCTGTCGGCAGCGCAAACGGCAGATCCATCAGCGCATCCAGCAACGTGCGCCCTGGAAAACGGTAGCGGGTTAAAATCCACGCCATCAGCAGGCCAAACACGCCGTTAAAAATCGATGCCACAAATGCCGCCAGTAGCGTCACTTTATAGGCAGCCACCACCTGAGGGTTGGTCACGACATCCCAGTATTGCGACCAGCTCATCTGTGAGAGCTGCATCACCAGCGCGCTCAACGGCAACAGCAGGATCAGGCAGACAAACAGCAAACTGGTGCCGAGGCTTAACGTAAAGCCGGGCAGCACGTGTCGGGAAGAAACGGCAAGCATTACTTACGCCCCGCCGCCAACAGTTTGTCCAGCTCGCCGCCGCTGGCAAAGTGCGTTTTCATCACCTCAGGCCAGGAACCAAACTTGTCTTCCACGCGGAACAGTTCGGTCTGCGGGAATTTATCTGCTTGCTTGCCCATGATTTCCGGGTTATTCACGCGGTAGTAGTAATGGGTGATGATGGTCTGCGCCTGCGGGCTATACAGCCAGTTCAGGTAAGCTTTGGCGGCTTTTTCTGTGCCGTTGGCCTTCACGTTTTTATCCACCCAGGCAACCGGGAATTCAGCAAGAATGTTCGTTTTCGGGATCACCACTTCAAATCCCTGGGCTTCATATTGTTTGCGGATGTTGTTCACTTCCGATTCAAAACTAATCAGCACATCGCCCAGACCACGCTCGGCAAAGGTAGTCGTAGCGCCGCGACCGCCGGTATCAAACACTTCGACGTTTTTCAGGAACTGGGTCATAAACTGTTCGGTTTTGGCTTTATCGCCGCCGTCCGCGTTATCCGCCGCGCCCCATGCCGCCAGATACGTATAGCGGGCGTTGCCGGAGGTTTTCGGGTTCGGGAAAATCAGCTTCACGTCGGAACGTACAAGATCGCTCCAGTCGTGAATATTTTTCGGGTTTCCCTTGCGAACCAGGAAGCCCATCGTGGAGTAGAATGGCGAACTGTTGTTCGGCAGACGGCTTTGCCAGTCGGCAGGGATCAGTTTGCCTTTATCATGGAGAATCTGTACGTCGGTCACCTGATTGTAGGTCACGACGTCTGCCTTCAGTCCCTGCAAAATCGCCAGCGCCTGTTTTGATGACCCGGCATGAGACTGCTTAATCGTCAGTTTGTCGCCGCCGTTATCTTTTGCCCATTGTTGCTCAAACGGCGGGTTAAGGGCGGCAAACAGCTCGCGGGAGACATCGTATGAGCTGTTCAGCAGCTCCGTTGCCTGCGCCTGCCCTGCCAGTAACAGCATTGCTGCCAGCGTCAGGGGTCTCTTTTTCAGTAAGTTAACGGCCATTGCGCACCCTTATAAATTTAATGACTTTCTTATGGTCATCATATTTATAACCAGCGCTAAAGGAGTAACGGTTTTATATACCGTTTGATGATTTGAAAGTTGAAAAGGGAATAAGAGAATCCCTCCCCACGCGGCGCGGGGAGGAGACCGGCATCAATCAGACGCCTACGCTTACGCTTTCAGGCAGGGTACTGCCGCCATCAATGACGTTTTGCGTTCCGGTAAGATAGCTGGACTCATCGGAAGCCAGAAATGCCGCCAGTTCCCCTACTTCCAGCGGATCGGCAAGGCGGCGTAGCGGAATGGCTTTTGCCATTTCCGTTAATACCGATTCCGGATCGTCAGGGTTAGACTGACGGGCAATGCTTTCCGCCATCGGCGTTCTTACATAACCGGGGCAAATGGCATTCACACGAATACCGGACTGCGCGTACTCTACCGCCAGCGATTTGGTTAAACCGACAATGGCGGCTTTTGACAGCGCATAGGCCGTTTCACCCGGGTCCGCCACCATATCTCCCGTGACGGAAGACATCATCACAATGCGGCCATCTTTACGTTTGATCATCTCCGGCAGGACGGCTTTGGTGACGTTCCAGACACCTTTAATATTAATATCAATGTGGAAATCGCGATCTTCTTCACTCATATCGAGGAAGTTGCCCAGACGGCACACGCCAGCGTTATTCACCAAAATATCAATTCTACCTTCAGTCTCTTTGGCGCGCGCAACCGCCGCCTGCACCGAAGCAAAATCTCTGACGTCAGCCTTAACGGCAGTGCAGCGATGCCCGCGCCCGCCCAGCTCATCCGCCAGCTTTTCAATCTCATCGGAGATATCCAGCAAGATTAAGTTCGCGCCGTGGCGTGCGAATACGCGAGCGATCCCTTCGCCAATGCCCTGCGATGCGCCCGTAATCAATGCTGTCTTGCCCGTGAGTTTACCCATTTTCAATGTCTCCTTTTGAATATGGAGTCTTACACTCCATTAACACTGAAAATACAGTAATAACAAATAAGTGCTGAGGAATAGCTCACTAATTCAGGTAAATATTAGGTAAAAAAATCCCCGCGGAGGCGGGGATGGGCATTTTCATGCTGTTTCATGCTGTTCTGCCTGATGGCGCTGCGCTTATCAGGCCTACCAATCGTAGGTCGAATAAAGCGTTTGCGCTGCCATCCGACAGGGTTTTACCTTATAGCGCTAACAGGCGATCCAGCGACGGCGCAAAATAGTAGCCGCCAGTCACCGGCTTGGTGAAGCGCAGCATCGCGTCGCGTTTACCGTCGGTATCGCCGAACATACTCAGAAGCTGCTGTTCGATATTGTGCAGACGTGCGCAGTAAGCGCAGAAATAGAGACCATGAGTACCGCTGGCGGTGCCGTATGGCAGGCTCTGGCGCACAATCTTCAGCCCTTTGCCATCTTCTTTGAGATCCACGCGGCTCAGGTGAGACGTTGCCGGACGCGCATCGCCGTCAATCTCTTCATTGGCTTCTTTGGTACGCCCGATCATCATCTCCTGATCGTGAATACTCATCCGGTTAAGTTGCTTGAGATTGTGCTCCCAACGCTGCACGAACACATAACTGCCGCCGGCATCCACGCCATCTTTGATCACCGCCACTTCACGGCGCGTCTCTTCGCCCGCCGGGTTCTCTGTCCCGTCGACAAAGCCGCTCAGATCGCGTTCTTCCACCCAACGGAAGCCGTGAACTTCTTCTTTCACGTCGATACAGTCGCCGAAGGCTTCCATCGCCGCCTGGGCAACAGAAAAATTCACATCGTGGCGCAGGGAAAGGATATGGATCAGCACGTCATACTGCGTGGCCGGCGCCAGCCCTTTACCATAAGGAATAAAATCTTTCAGTTCTTCCGCCCCGACGCCGCCGCTCAGGGCGCGCCAGGTGTTGTTGCCAAACGCCACAACGGCCCCAAGATGGGCGTCCGGAAATTTGACTTCGAAGGTCGCCAGTTTATCGGCAAATGTTCTGCTGGCCGCGCGCAGGGCGTCCAGGTCGCCTTTCACATTGGCTTCAATCCAAATTGCCGCACGGCAATGTTCCGGCAAAATGCCACTTTGAACCTGAGACATGATTCCTCCTGAAAATGAGAATGCCACGCAGTCGTGGCATTAATGGAGGCTATTTTACCTTGTTTTTAAGCGAAGCGGTTTGTTCAGGCGCAAATTAACGACGCCAGATAATTTTGCGCACGTCCCAGTTTTTTAAGATGTCATCAGGAGGCATTAAGCCTTCCGGTCCGCTCCACTCGCCGGAGAAAACATAGCTAATATGCTGACTTCCCTCGGCTTTACATTCGACGCTGGTATGGCTATCGCTGGAAACCGGCTCGCAGTGACCAAAAGCTTTGCTGTAAAGGTCGCTAAACGGCGTACCGATTTTGCCCCCCGCGGCGGTTGGGATATCGCTGTCCAGCACATCAATACGGCTCACGGTTCCCTGCTCGCCGTTGATCACCATCGCGACGCTGTCGCCCTTCATCGCTTCGAAAAAGCGCACCACGTTGCCGTTATCGGTTTTCATACCGCTACGCAGGCGATAATCGCCATCTAATGCCTCTGCAATAGCCGGCTCTTCCAGCGGCGTGGCGGCGGTCAGCGCTCCCACGCCTTGCTCAGTGACTTCTGTCGAAGAACCAAACCAGTTCCATGGATTTGCGGCAGACCAGTTGACCGAGGAGAGCGTCGAGCAGCCGGTCAGCGCCAGCGGCAGTGCGAGTAAAGTCAAACGCAGCGATTTCATCTCACTTCCTTTCTTTTATTAATTAACGTTGGTTGGAGTGCGGGTTCGCCAAAAAGTGCCGTTATTCTTTCTCAAGGGAAAAACAGGCACGCAAACGTTGATTGGTTAACAGCCAGATCAGCGCGACGATGTCCGCCAGCAGCAGCGCCAGCCCGACGCCGTTGACCGGGTCGCCACCCAGCCACATCACCGGCAGCCAGCACAACGACACCAGTTGAGCAAGGATCAGGAGTCCGCGCAGCCAGCGCCACACACCAGGAACCGCTTCACGCCGCCCGCTGAGTAAAAATGCCACTACCGCCGGAACGCCGGGCAACAGCCCCAGCCAAAAATTGTCATGGTCGGGATAAAAAAAGTTTAACAAAGTATTACCCTGTCCACGGGATGAACCGGCAATGACAAAGAGTACCCAGGCGCGCGCCTGAAGTAGCAGTACGCACCAGAACAGAAACGGCAGGCGTAAACGTCCGTGTACATCATAATCGGCTGGATGAAACTCAGTACTCTTCATCTTCAATCAGGCGTTTACCCAAACTTAGGGCGTCAGAATGCTCATACCCCAGACGTTCATACATGCCCAGCACAACGTCGTTATCATCGCGCACCATAATTTGGATTTTCGGACACCCGCGGGCGATGAGTTTTTTTTCCAGCCGGTTAAGCAGCGCATTCGCAATGCCGCGCCCGCGGAACTCCGGGTGAACGCCCAGGTAATACGCCGAGCCGCGATGCCCGTCATAACCGCCCATTACCGTACCGACGACTTCGCCGCTAACTTCCGCAACGAGGAACAAGCTGACATCGTGATTCACCTTGCGTTCAATATCCATTTCAGGATCGTTCCATGGACGCAGCAGGTCGCAACGCTCCCAGAGGGTAATCACCTCTTCGAAATCTTCCTGGCGAAAAACGCGTATTTCCATGGTATTCGTTGCCTTTTCGGGTGGAAAAACCAAGATTATGGCGCAAACATCTGATTCAGCCAATATCTGACGCGATGTAGCGGAAAAAATGGCATAATGGCGATGTGTCACGTATTGAAATGAAAAGTAAAACAATTCTCATCACCAACCGTCGTAACGGATTACGCGATACGATATAACATCTTGAACTTAATTTTCACAACTCAGGCCGTATGAGCACTTTTAAACTCCTAAAAACTCTCACATCGCGCCGCCAGGTACTCAAAACAGGTCTGGCGGCCCTGACGCTGTCAGGTATGTCGCACGCAATAGCCAAAGAAGAAACGCTAAAAACCAGTAATGGTCACAGCAAACCCAAAACCAAAAAAACCGGCAGTAAACGGCTGGTGATGCTCGACCCCGGACACGGCGGCATCGATACCGGCGCGATTGGCCGCAACGGTTCTCAGGAAAAACACGTCGTGCTGGCAATTGCCAAAAACGTACGCGCTATTTTGCGAAATCACGGAATCGATGCGCGTTTAACCCGGACAGGGGATACCTTTATTCCGCTGTACGATCGGGTAGAAATCGCCCATAAGCACGGCGCGGATCTGTTTATGTCTATTCATGCCGATGGTTTTACCAACCCGAAAGCGGCGGGCGCTTCCGTTTTTGCGCTTTCCAACCGCGGGGCCAGTAGCGCCATGGCGAAGTATCTCTCCGAGCGTGAAAACCGCGCGGACGAAGTGGCGGGTAAAAAAGCCACTGACCGGGATCATCTATTACAACAAGTTTTGTTTGATCTGGTGCAAACCGATACGATTAAAAACAGTCTGACGCTGGGTTCGCATATTCTCAAGAAAATCAAACCTATACATAAATTACACAGCCGCACTACCGAACAAGCGGCTTTCGTGGTGCTAAAATCACCGTCAATTCCGTCGGTATTGGTCGAAACCTCGTTTATTACCAATCCGGAAGAAGAACGCCTGCTGGGCACGACGGCGTTTCGCCAGAAAATCGCTACGGCGATCGCCAACGGCATCATCAGTTATTTTCACTGGTTTGATAATCAGAAAGCACACACGAAGAAACGGTAATCATGAAACCCGATGCACATCACGTAAAACAGTTTCTGCTACGCCTGCAGGATGATATTTGCCAAAAGTTATCCGCTGTGGATGGCGCAAACTTTGTCGAAGATAGCTGGCGACGCGAAGCGGGCGGCGGCGGACGCAGCCGGGTATTACGCAACGGCGGGATTTTCGAACAGGCGGGCGTTAATTTCTCTCACGTTCACGGCGATGCAATGCCCGCGTCCGCCACCGCGCATCGGCCAGAACTCGCCGGGCGTAGCTTCGAAGCGATGGGCGTATCGCTGGTGGTACATCCGCACAATCCGTATATTCCCACCAGCCATGCTAACGTGCGCTTTTTTATTGCCGAAAAACCGGGCGCCGATCCGGTGTGGTGGTTTGGCGGCGGGTTCGATTTAACGCCCTACTACGGCTTTGAAGAGGATGCCGTTCACTGGCACCGCACCGCCCGCGACCTGTGCCAGCCGTTTGGCGACGATGTGTATCCGCGCTATAAAAAGTGGTGCGATGACTACTTTTTCCTCAAGCATCGTAACGAGCAGCGCGGTATCGGCGGCCTGTTTTTTGACGATTTGAATACGCCGGATTTCGACCACTGTTTTGCTTTTATGCAGGCGGTCGGTAACGGCTACACCGAGGCGTATTTACCGATTGTCGAACGACGCAAAGCGATGGTCTGGGGAGAGCGGGAGCGTAATTTTCAACTTTATCGCCGCGGGCGCTACGTGGAGTTCAATCTGGTATGGGACAGAGGCACCCTGTTTGGTCTGCAAACCGGCGGGCGCACTGAATCTATCCTGATGTCGATGCCGCCGCTGGTGCGCTGGGAGTACGACTGGCAGCCAGAAGCGGGTAGCCCGGAAGCGGCGCTGAGCGAGTTTATTCAGGTACGCGACTGGATTTAACTTATTTATAAAGTAAAACAATGCAAACAAATACACGGAAAGTAGTAACCAGTGGCGCCAAATGGCATCCCCATCTGGGTATAAGTTTTATTGGCTGCCTGCTTGCCATTACGCTAGAAATATATTTTGAAGAAAGAATATTCATCCCTCATAGCGGAGGGGTGAGCTTCGGTCTGATCGTGCTTCTGGTTATCAATATGGTGACCATCCCTGTGGTCATGGCCCTGATAACATTACTCTGCTTTATTATTCATATTCCGCGTAAAAGCGTTAACTGCATCTTGCTATGCCTACTGGCATGTATTCTGACGATAGCCGGTTTGTTTATCGCCTATCCGGTTGGCCGTTGAGTAAAAGCAGGCTCGTAGAAATAAACGAGTTCATTGTAGATAAAGAACTCGGTAATTCGCATTCTGACCTGGTAGCGTTGTACGGCATATAACACCGTTTTCGCCACGGCCGTTCCTAATTCACCCACGACCTTCTCACAGCTCGGCGGCCACCCGGCCTGGGTTCAGGATGCGGAATACCCAACGTGCCCAACGTGCGCGCAAACGATAATGTTCCTCGCACAAATAAGTTATGAAGATATTGAGAAATATGCCAATGGGATGCTTTACGGGCTTATCAGCGGAGGCAAAATTGCGCGCGCTTCCCCGGAGGCGGCGCTGGCGCGCCTTGTCCGGGCTACCAACCACAGACAGCAGCGAATCCGTAGGCCCTGTAAGGCGCCAGCTGCCACCGGGCAATTCCCGACACGCGCACGTTATCAGCAACCGGAGAGCCTCCCCATCAATATCAAGCCCATTGCCGCATCCGTTGATGCAGCGTCAACGACGGTTTTTCGGCAAATAATTGCTGATAATCGGTGGCAAATTGCCCCAGATGCCAGAATCCCCACTGCATCGCGGCATCTTTGACCGTGGCGCTCTGCGACCACGGGCTAATCAGTTCCCGGCGTACTGCGTTTAAGCGAATACGTTTCAGCCACGCATTGGGGCCAATGCCCAAAATGGCGTGAAACGCATTTTGCAGCGTGCGACGGCTTACGTGTAGCTGGTTACATAAGTCGAGCACCGTCAGCGGCTCCGACATATTTTCCAGCACATATTCCCGCGCCCGCGACAGTAGCCTGCGATATCCCTGATGGCTGATACTTTCGGCACTATGAATCGGCTTCGCCTCTTCCAGCATCGTGCCCATCGCCAGCAACAAATTATCACTCAAGACCTTACGCACCGCAGGTTGATGCAGGGTTTCAGGACTCTCGCTGAAGGTGGCCAGCGCCTGCTGCACAAAGCCCCACAGCGCCGCTTTATGCTGCTCTTTTACCTCCAGCGCTAACTGGTTACGCAGCATATGCAGCACCCTTTCCGGGTTATGCAAAAACGTGGCCTGACGGGAAATAACATCTTCCGAGATAACGACGCCCAGAATGGTGTAATCATCCGGCGTGCTCAGTTCAAACTCGGTGCCTCCCGGTCGGGTGGCAATCTCGGCGCTGCCGAGCCCCTGCGCGCCGATAAATCCCTGTTCGCCGCGCGTCGCCGGAATACCAAACCAGAAAGAGTTTGGCCAAACCAGACACGACTGACGCAGCGCCAGGCCGGTGTATTCACGGAACACCTGAATCTCATCAAGCAGGATTTCCGTGAACTCGCCATGAAATTTACCCGGGTGTAACTGATCGTAGATCTGCTGCCAGGCGGTGATAGTCAGAGCATGTTCATAGACATCCGTCGTCCGTCGCTGATGAACATTGTCCACCTCGACTCTGGGCGTAAGTTTAACGTCTTCGGGTAACGCTTCATGATAAAGATGGTGCAAATTCGCTGTACGGGTCTTTTTCATGATCTTCTATGCCGGACGCCCGCCAGGACGCCCGGCCCTCCGACAGATTAATTTTTGATGCGATAGCGACTACTGCGTTTACGCAACGCTCCGTCAGAAAAGAGTTGTTCCAGCACGTTTCTGGCCTGCTCCAGCGACCAGCCAAAATGCGCGGCAACCTCTCCCGCCGTCATTCCCTGGCGTACTGATGCCAGCAGCGCCAGTAACGCTTCAGCGAACTCAGGCGTTGCGGGTACCTGGGGCGCTTTCTCAGTCGGCGTTGTCGCACGCGCAAACCCGCCAATCAGCCACTGGGTGTCCTCTTCCGGACGACCAATTTCTTTGCGGCTAATCACACGGCCTGTGCGCTGCGCGGCGGCGCTTCCGGCATCCAGCGCCGCACGACACGCCGCCAGATCGCCCTCCACCACCAGCGTGAGCCTGCCAGGGTCGAGCACTTGATGACTGAGCAAACGCACGTTGGCCGCTTTCAGCATGGCATCCGCCGCATCGACGGCGGCGACCATTCCGTCCACTTCCAGTAATCCCAGGGCATTGATCATTGGCAGCCTCCGTTACGCACGCTGGACAGGGTTACGGGCGATATCCAGCACGGCGTCGGTAAAGGCGTTGCAGGCGGCTTTACACGCGGCCTGGCTTCCCGTTAAGAACGCGGCCGAATAGTTGGTTTCCGACGGCGGCGGCACGTAAGTCACCAGCTGAACGTCAGCGGATTTCATCGCCGCGTCAATGCCGAATGTCGCTTCCAGCGGCGGCGCCACCAGATAGGCCATCGGATCGCCCAGCGCGATACCTGCGGTAGACGAGAGGTACGAGCCGGTACGCGAAACCACATGCGCCAGGAATGCGGTATTTTCCGCATCGTTCGCCCACTGGAACGCCGCGCCGTTTTCAATGCTGGCGACCATTGCATCCAGACCGGCGCGCACTTCCGCCGGGTTCGGTCCGCCCAGCATAATCAACACCTCACCAGCGGTCGGCGACGGCCCGTGAGCCGCCCCGGCATAGAGGGAGCGGCCATAGACCACTTCCACCATCGCCTGTTTGGTCGCTTCGTCAGCGGCAATATAGGTCACATCATCAGAATCTGCCGTGATGAGTCCGAGGCTACGTATATGTGGCGGTAATTTAAGTTCCCGCGCAAAGCCGTCATTCA
The DNA here is from genome assembly GCF_051702785.1 of Salmonella sp. NW722. NCBI lineage: Bacteria > Pseudomonadati > Pseudomonadota > Gammaproteobacteria > Enterobacterales > Enterobacteriaceae > Salmonella > Salmonella sp. NW722. The sequence goes on along the minus strand of NZ_JAMMIN010000009.1, from coordinate 176,758 downwards.
CGGAGGCAATCACGCGCATGGCAGTCACTGAAGGTCGAATCAAATCTAATGCAGGCATGATGTCTCCTTAACGGGTCATGTTGATGCCGGACGCTTTCTGCTCCAGCATCCGTTTGGCCAAATCCACAATCACGGCGGCGGCTTCTACTGGCGGCGTCCCCCCCTGATGAATGTTTGAAATACAGGTTCTGTCGGCCTCGACGGTGGTCGCCACGCGCGGGGAATAGACCGCGTAGCAGGAAAGGCTTTCCGACTGCCCCAGCCCCGGACGTTCGCCTACCAGCAGGATGACGACCTTCGCGCCGAGAATTTCGCCAATCTGATCTTCAATCTTCACGCGGCCATAGCGCACAAAGAACGGCGTGCCGACGTTCAGCCCGGCCTGCTTCAGACCGGCAAGCAGCGGCGGCAGGATCTCTTCATAGTTGGCGGTGATCGCATCCGTAGAGAGGCCATCGGAGACCACTACCTGCACATCCGGGTTCATCACGCACTGCGACTTCAGCGCGTCAATGGCTTCCGGGCTCAGGCGACGCCCCATATCCGGGCGCGTCAGGTACAGGTTTTTGTCGCTGATCTCCGAACGCACTTCCAGCAGCCCTTGCGCTTTTACCCACTCTTCCGGCACTTCTTTGAGCACGGTATCTTTCGAACGGGAGTGATCCGCCAGGAAGCGCAACAGCGCCTGGGTGCGCGGACGCGGCCCGGCACGCCCCGTACAGACGCGTGCCGCAGTACTGCGACGCAGTTCGGTCAGCACGTCCGCACGATGCGGGTTCTCGACGCCAATCCAGGCTTTTGCCTCCGCAGAACCTAAATCCAGCGCGCAGCTTTCGGGCACGGCGCACTGCGGCTTTGCGCCTTCCTGCGTTGACGGCACGGCGGGCTGCGGTACGTCCTGTCCCATTGACGCCATCACGCTACGTACAATTTCTTCAATCTGTTTTTGATCCATGGTGTTATCCCCGCGTCATCAGAAGAACAGTGACGGATCGCCCGCCCGTTTGGTCAGACGACCGTTTGCCATAATGCCCATCGTTTCCAGCCAGCGTTCAAACTCCGGCGACGGCCGTAAATTCAGCAACTGACGGACGGTGGCGGTATCGTGGAAAGCGGTGGTCTGGTAGTTGAGCATGATGTCGTCGCCGAGCGGCATCCCCATGATGTAGTTACAGCCGGCAGTGGCGAGCAGAATCATCAGATTTTCGTTAAGGTTCTGGTCGGCGTCGGCATGGTTGGTATAGCAGCAGTCGCAGCCCATGGAGATGCCGCTCAGCTTGCCCATAAAGTGATCTTCGAGACCGGCGCGGATAATCTGCCTGTCGTTGTAGAGATACTCCGGCCCGATAAAGCCCACCACGGTGTTCACCAGGAACGGATCGTAGTGGCGAGCCAGCCCGTAGTTACGCGCTTCCATCGTCACCTGGTCGGCACCAAAGTTCGCACCAGCCGACAGCGCAGACCCTTGCCCGGTTTCAAAGTACAGGCAGTTTTCCCCGGCGATGCGGTTGAACTCCGCCCCCACAGCCCGCGCTTCGTCGAGCATCGCCAGTTCCACGCCGAACTCTTTTAAGCCCTTCTCGCTGCCGCAAATGCTCTGGAAAATCAGTCCGCCCGGCGCGCCGCGGCGAATCGCTTCAATCTGGGTGGTGACATGCGCCAGCACGCAGCCCTGGGTCGGAATATTGAATTTATCGATAACGCCGTAAACGGTGTCGAGCACGCGGGTCAGGTTCTCCACGTCATCGGTCACCGGGTTAACGCCGATCACCGCATCGCCTGCGCCGAAAGAAAGCCCTTCGTAGATTTGCGCGGCGATACTCTGTACATCGTCACGGGTATCGTTCGGCTGCAAACGGCAGCTAAAGGTGCCCGGAATACCGATGGTGGTATTGGCTTTTTTGATCACCGGCATTTTCTTGCCGCCGTAGATCAGGTCGGCGTTGGAGCAGATTTTCGCCACTGCCGCCACCACTTCGGAGGTCAGGCCTTTGCGGGTAAACGCGATATCGTCCACGGAGGTTTCATCGCTCAGTACGTATTCGCGCAGTTCGCTGATGCTCCAGTTTTTAATCCGGTTATAGGCCGTTTCGTTGACGTCATCCTGAATCAGGCGCGTCACGCAGTCCTCTTCATAGGCAATCACCGGATTGTTGCGGATATCCGCCACCGTCATTTCCGACAGTACCTGTTTTGCCGCTACGCGCTCCTGCGAACTTGCCGCGGCAACCCCGGCCAGCACATCCCCCGAACGCAGTTCGTTGGCTTTGGCCAGTACCTCTTTTACATCCTTAAACTGATAAACATTGCCGAACAATGTGGTCTTTAGTTTCATAAGTCGTTCCCTCAGGAAGGAAATGCGAGTGATTTCACCGTCACCGGCACAACCGATCCGCCAAAAAGAGGCGTACCAATGTCGATATAGTCTCCCGCCCGCACGACCACCTCATCGATGACCGCCAGCGGAAGTTGCGGTAACTGTGGGCGCAATAACATGCCCAGCGCTTTACCAAAATCCTGCTCGGCCACCACCAGCAGGGGATGTGGATTGGGATAACGCGCGACAAAAGCCGTCAGCGCGTTGATGACCGTGAGTAATGCGGCGTAACGCACCGGAAGCGTGGCGGGAAGCGCCAGCACGTAAGCGTCGGTTTGCGGGTCGAGATCAAGCTGGAGAAGCGCCTGCCGCCAGGCGTTCACCAGATCGGCGTCATCCTGCGGGATCGCCACCGGCAGGTTGCGCAGCGGCAGTTGGACGTCTTCCAGCCAGATAGTACTGCCGGAAAGCGAGAGCGTATGGGCCCCAGCGCCAATCACCGTGGCGCGTACGGTTTGCGCCGGAAACTGCACGTTCATCTCGCGCAGACGCGGGTGCTCATGCAGCGCGGTCGCCAGCAGCGGCCCGATATCAGAAAAGCAGAACGGATCGGCAGGTTGGTTGCGGTAGCATTCACCTACCCCACCGGAAAGGGTGATCACCTCCGGCGTAATATCGGCGGGCAGCAGCCCGGTTTGCATCAGCGATTGCGCCAGCGGCGAGAGCGCGCCAGTGATAACCTCGACGATGAGATCCGCCATCCGCCGCGCCACCTGCCCCAACTGTGCGGCAGCTAAGGCGCGAGCATCAGTACCCGAACCGAACACCTCATCGATAATCATCTGCCCCGGCTGATGGGCATAAACCACGCGCCCCTGAGCGTCGGTTTCCAGCAGGCGACCACCGACGTTAAGGCAAGCGGTGCCGCTGACTTTTCCCGCGTCAAACAGCGCGTAGTTAGACGTGCCGCCGCCGATATCAATATTCAGCACCCGGCACATCCGCTGCTCAGACAAGCTTTGCGCTCCGGCGCCGTGACCGGCAATGACTGATTCCAGATGCGGCCCGGCGCTGGCGACCACAAAGTCGCCCAGCGACTGCGAGAGCGCCATGACCGCCGGACGGGCGTTGCGGGTTTTGGCGCTTTCGCCGGTGATAATGATAGCCCCTGAGTCCACCGATTCAGGCGCGATGTCTGCGGCCTGATACTGGGCCAGAATCAGCGCTTTAAGTTCGGCCTCTTTCAGACCGCCCTGCTTATCCACGGGCGTAAAGAAGACCGGGCTTTGCCAGCTAATGTCGCGTTTGATGAATTCGTAGCGCGGCACCTGCGACACCGCCGCACGGTTAACCAACTCCAGGCGCGAGAAGATCACCTGCGTGGTGGTGGTGCCGATATCGATACCGACGCTCAGTAGCTGGCGAGTGTTCACGATTGCGCCTCCGCTTCGGTTTTCACCTGGGCGGCGTCATCTTTCGGCACCAGCATCATCGCCACGCCAATCGCCGTCACGCCGCCGATCAGCTTGCCGACAATCATCGGGAAGATCATGGCGTTCATGTTGGCGGCGGCGAAGCCTAAATGGTCGCCCAGCGCGAACGCCGCAGAGACGGCAAATGCGCAGTTAATCACTTTGCCGCGGGTATCCATCTGCTTCATCATGCCGAACATGGGGATATTGTTCGCCAGGGTCGCTACCATGCCTGCCGCCGCAATATTATTTACGTTCAGCAGCTTACCGACATTCATCAACGGTTTTTCAAACCAGCGGGTCAGTAACAGCACCATCGGATACGCGCCGAGCAGCACGCAGGAGATAGAGCCGATCACTTCAATGGCGCGCATCACTTCGCCGGGTTTGTCGCCTGGCGCCATAAAGATCGGGTCGAGCCCCGGAATCAACTCCCAGCCCAACAGGAATTTAACCACCGCAGCCGCCAGACCGATGGTGATCAGCGCCACCAGAAATTTGGCGAAAATCTGGAAACCGTTGATCATTTTTTCCGGGATGAACTTCAGCCCCAGCGCTACCAGCACCGCGACGATCAATACCGGGATCATGTTCATCAGGATCAGCGCGAAGGTAAACTCCACTGGCTGACCATTGATCTGCACGCCTGAGTACATGGCGATCAATCCCCCCGCAATGCAGCCAATGGGAATGGTGACGATACCCGCCAGTACGCCAAGCGCCAGGTAGCGGCGGTCAGACGGTTCGATAATGCCGAGCGCCACCGGAATGGAGAACACAATGGTCGGTCCCATCATCGACCCAAGTATTAACCCTGAGTATAGCCACGCCGCGACATCACCGCCGGCCAGCTCTTTGGCGAGGAAGAATCCGCCCATATCACAGGCCAGTAGCGTACCCGCGAACATGGATGGGTTCGCGCCCAGCATTTCGTATACCGGGATAATAACCGGCCCCAGTACATGCGCCAGCACCGGCGCCAGCGCGGTCATACCGACCATCGCCAGCCCCAGAGCGCCCATCGCCATAAAGCCCTCTTCAAACTGGCCGCCAGACCCCTCGATACTCTTGCCGAATTTACCGAGGAAGCGCGCCGACCCGCCGAACTGCGACAGGATTCTGTCCACGGCGGCAATCAGCATAAAGAACATCATGATGTACATGATGATTTCGTTAATTCCCATAGCCCCTACTCCCTGTCATTTTTGATTTGTAAGCCGGATAAGACGTTTACGTCGCCTCCGGCATTAACGCCGTGTTATTGCCGGATGGCGGTGCGAGCACCTTATCCGGCCTACAGGCATTACCCGGCAGCCGCGTACAGGTCGATAATCTGTGCCTGTGTGGCGGTGCGTGGGTTACTGCGCAGACAAATATCCTCCAGCGCGGCTTGCGCCCACGCGCTGTAGTGTTCGGGTTTGGCGCCAGCGTCAGCCAGCCGTTTGCTCTGCCCTACTTCGGCAATCAACTCGCTCACCGCCGCAATCGCATCGCGATCGTCCGATTTCTTATTGGTTAGCGCCCGACCGATTTGACTGAAGCGCTCGCGGCATACCATCCGGTTAAAGCCCATGACCGTTGGCAGCAGCATGGCGTTGGCCTGGCCGTGCGGAATATGCAGCGCCGCCCCTGGCTGGTGCGCCATCGCATGACACAGCCCCAGACCAGCGCTGGAAAAGGCCATTCCCGCCATACAGGAGGCCAGTAACATATTTTCACGCGCCGCCAGATCGTGGCCGTAACCCACGGCTTTCGGCAGCGATTTGCCAATCATCGCTATCGCGCCAATCGCCAGGCTGTCGGTAAACGGCGTGGCGTTGAGCGCGCTGTAGGCCTCAATCGCATGCGTCAACGCATCGATACCGGTCATCGCCGTCACGTTTGGCGGAACGCCTTCGGTCACGGCAGCATCAAGAATCGCCACGTCCGGCATTAGTGACGCGTGTGCCAGCACCTGCTTGCGCCCGCTGACCGCGTCGATAATCACCGTCACGTTGGTGGTTTCAGAACCGGTTCCGGCGGTGGTCGGCACCGCAATCAGCGGCAGACGCGGGCGTAATGTACTGTGCTCGGTCATGGCGCTCAGCGTCTGGTCAGGGTTAGTCACCAGCAGGGCGACCGCTTTCGCCGCGTCCAGCACCGAACCGCCGCCAAAGGCCACTACGCCGTCGCACGCCGCCTCACGCAGTTGCGCCACCGCCGCGCAGACATCGGTGATGCACGGCTCGCCTGGCGGACACGGCCAGACCGTCATCGCCACGCCTTTCATCGCCAGGCTGCGTGCCAGCGGCGCGGTCATTCCCGCCTGATGCAGGAAGCTGTCGACCATCACAAACAGATGGCTTACGCCTCGCGCTTGCGCTTCCTGCCCGCAGGCGCCGAGCGCCCCAAGCCCGCACAGCGTGACCGGCGGTACGCTGAACGTTTTCACCCGTTGCAGATTCAGTGTGTCGAATGCCTGAAACAGCGCCGTCTGTAGTTCAGCTTGCATAGAGTCCCTCCGCTTTCGCTCTCCCGCTGTTAGCTATCGCCAGCGGGGTCATAAACAGGCTGTGCTGCGGTAAATGCACCTGTAACTCCGGGAAACGCTGGCGAAATAACGCCTCCACGCCCGGCTGCATACAGGAACCGCCCGCCAGCCATAAATCAGCAATTCCTTGCCCTTCAATGTGGCGAGCAACGATTTCCGCCATCTTTTCGTACACCGGCTTCACTACCGACCAAATCTCCTGCGCATTGCTGCGCTTGTACTGTTCCGCCTCATCCAGGGGAATACGGCGGTTGCCCGCCAGCGTCAGGGAGATATGGTGCCCGCCAGTGGCTTCATCGGCGGAGTAAGTCACCTTGCCCTGTTTGACGATGGCAATGCCGGTAGTGCCGCCGCCAATATCCACCACGCCTGCATTATCAAGCGCCAGCAGATCCGCTACCGCCGTCGGTTCATCCAGTACGTGGCTGACTTCTAACCCGGCAGACTCCAGCACGTTGATCGAAATACGCGGGTCGGTGCCCGGCGGGAACGAGGTCGCCGCGTGGGTAAAGCGGCAGCCGAGCTGCTGTTTAAGGGTGTCGAGATGGCGGCGCACGAGGGTGACGGCGCCGAAGAAATCCCAGACGATGCCGTCACGCACAACGTCGGCCCAGTCAAGGCATACCGCCACCGGCTGGGCGTTGCCGTCGACCACCATCGACACCACGTCGCAGGTGCCCAAATCGACGCCCAGCCACAGCGGTGTATCGCTGGCGGCGGGCGTCTGGTTACACAGGGCCGCCGCTTTTTGCAGTCTTGGGGTGAGCCAGAGTTGTTCGTCGTGCGCCATGAGTCATCCCTTATACAATGCGAAACGCATCCACCAGCACGCATCGACGCAGCCGCACAAAGGTACGCGCGCTGGTCACCCCTTCGCCGGTTGGCGTGGTGATAGTCATGGTGGTCCAGCCTTCTCCGCCCAATCCAAGCCCGGCAATGCACGGCCCGTTTTTGACGAAAATGCTGGTGCCGATGGCGTTCGCCATCTGGTTCATGTTGTCGATATTGCGCGAGTGCATCGCCGCCGTATGGTGGCAACCGCCTTCAAGCTGAACCGCCAGGGCGATGGCTTCTTCGACGTTGGCGACCCGCACCACCGGCAGTACCGGCATCATCATTTCAGTGACAGCAAACGGATGGTTAGCGGGCGTTTCCACAAACAGCAGGCGCGTTTGATCCGGGACGTTCAGGCCGATGGCTGCGGCGATCTTGCCCGCGTCACGACCGACCCAGTCACGGCTGACGGTGCCTTTGCCGCGTTCATCGATATTCTTCAGCAGCACCGGCTGGAGCTGTTCGGCCTGAGCGGCGGTCAGTTTCACCGCGTGCTGACCTTCCATCAGACGCATCAGCTCGTCGGCGACGCTATCCACCACAATCAGCACTTTTTCGTCGGCACAGATGATGTTGTTATCAAACGACGCGCCTTTGACGATGGATTGTGCGGCGCGCGGCAGGTCGGCGGTCTCATCCACCACCACCGGGGGATTACCGGCACCGGCGGCAATCAGGCGTTTATTAGTATGTTTGCGCGCCGCGTCCACCACCGCTTCGCCGCCAGTCACCACCAGCAGGCCAATACCGGGGTACTTGAACAGCCGCTGGGCGGTTTCGATATCCGGATTCGCCACGGTGACCAGCAAATTTTCCGGGCCACCGGCGGCGACCACCGCCTGATTGAGGAGAGTGATTGCCCGCTGAGAGACCTTTTTCGCCGCCGGATGCGGGGCAAACACGACGCTGTTGCCTGCGGCAATCAGGCTGATGGCGTTATTAATCACCGTCGCCGCCGGATTGGTGGACGGCGTGACCGAGGCCACCACGCCCCACGGTGCATTTTCAATCAGCGTCAGGCCGTTATCGCCGGTCAGCACCTGCGGAGATAAACACTCGACGCCCGGCGTGCCGCGCGCCTGCGCCACGTTTTTGGCAAATTTATCGTCAACGCGTCCCATGCCGGTTTCGCTGACGGCAAGCTCCGCTAATTCTCGGGCGTGTTTTTCGCCCGCCTCGCGAATGGCATGAATAGCAAGCTGGCGCATCGCCACGCTCTTCAGCCCCTGCTGGGCACGTTTTGCTGCCGCCACTGCGTCATCCAGGGAGGCAAAAACGCCCATCTCATGAACAGTGCTGGCCGGCTGGCTGCTGTCTTTCATTTTCAGCAGTACCGCTTTCACCACCTGTTCAATATCCTGTTGATTCATGATGTTCAGTCCTATTTATGGAAAACCACTTTCCCGCCAGCCACCACTTCATCGACGATGCCAATGACGCACAGATCGACCGGTGATAATTCGCTGCGATGCGCCTGGCGTGCGGAACTGCCGCTGACCAGCAGTACCCACTCTCCGGTTCCCGCCCCGATACTGTCGATAGCGACGGCACACTGCCCGTCGGGGTTGCCCTGGGCATCGATCATTTCCACCATCAGCAATTTGTCATGCGCCAGTCCCTGATGGCGGACGGTACATACGATTTGTCCTGTGACGACTGCCAGTTTCATATCCGCCTCCATGGATTGCCCGTTGGGTCGTAGGCCTTGAATCTGCGCACCATCAGGCAATGGCGCGCATTCATGCCGGATGGCGACGCTGCGCGTCTTATCCGGCCTACCATCAAATGTTGCTGTCGCCTTTGAAGCTGATCGGGAACACTTCTTCCAGATCGCCGTGCGGGCGTGGAATCACGTGTACAGAGACCAGCTCGCCAATGCGCTGCGCCGCAGCGGCGCCAGCATCGGTTGCGGCTTTGCACGCCGCCACGTCGCCACGCACCATGGCCGTACACAGGCCACCGCCAATCTGCTTCACGCCGACCAGCTTCACGCGTGCGGCTTTTACCATCGCATCTGAGGCCTCAATCAGCGCAACCAGGCCCCGGGTTTCAATCATTCCTAATGCTTCCATCGTGTTTTCCTCTCATTAAAGGGGTCCAGAACGGGACCGTTCATTCAACCAGTGTGTGTAAGCTGCGTTCGCGGCTCACGTCAGCCTGGCGCGGCACGGCTGCCACCAACGCCAGTTCGATAATTTCCTGCACGCTACAGCCTCGGGAGAGGTCGTGAAGCGGCGCGGTAAGCCCCTGAATTAGCGGCCCAACAGCGCGATAGCCTCCCAGACGCTGAGCTATTTTGTAGCCAATATTGCCCGCCTCCAGCGACGGGAAAATCATCACGTTGGCGCGGCCTTGCAGCGGGCTGTCAGGCGCTTTTTGCGCGGCGACCTCCGGGACGAAAGCGGCGTCAAACTGCAATTCACCGTCCACAAGCAGTTGCGGCGCACGTTCGCGAACGAGCTCTGTCGCCTGCTGCACGTTGGCAACATTGGGGTGACGGGCGCTGCCGTTGCTTGAAAATGACAGCATCGCCACGCGCGGCTCTTCGCCGGTAATGGCCCGCCAGGTGTCGGCGCTGGCGATAGCGATATCCGCCAGCTGCGCCGCCGTCGGCTGCGGCACTACGCTGCAATCGGCGAACCCTAATGCCGGACCGGCATACTGCGGCAGCATCAGGAAAATAGACGACAATGTTTTGCACCCGGGTTGCAGGCCAATCACCCGCAGCCCTGCGCGCAGCACATTCGCCGTTGACGACAGGTTGCCTGCGATACACACATCAGCCTCACCGGCGCTCACCATGGCGGCAGCGAACATTAGCGGGTCGCTAAGCTTTTCCACTGCGTCCGGCGGCGTTTTTTCTCCGGCACGGGCGAGCCAGCGTTGCGCAAAACGCTGGCGCATACTCAGGTTGCTGTGTGGGTCGATGACCTGAATGCCATCCATCGCCATACGATGACTCAGGGCAAACTGACGCAGCGCAAACGGACTGGCGACCAGAACGGGGCGAGCCAGACCGCACTGTTGCAGGTAATGCGCCGCTTTCAGCACGCGTTCGTCCAGCGCATCGGGAAAGACGACTCTGGCGGGGGCGCGTACCGCCAGTTCGCGGGCGCGTTCAATGATCATGGCTTCTCTCCCAACCGTTGTTGAATTTGGGCGACCGTCAGCGGATGTTTCGCCACGCTCAAAATCATCATCACGTAAACCGTGCTGGAGAGACGGTTCAGCGCCTGTAAAATGTCCGGGCGCAAGACCTCAAAACTACGGGTAATAAACACTTGTGCGGCGAGGGTTTCCGTTTCGCGGACTTTGGTTCGCAGCAGATTAAGCAGCGCCGCATCGCGACCGTGGCTGGCCTCCGGCACCAGGTGATCGTGGTCGAGATAGCGCAGCGGCTGGTGGGAAAGCCGATGCAGCTCATCCTCGTTCAGCCCGACGATAGACTGAGCCGCCAGCGGTTCATCTATAGCGTCGGCGCGCATAATGTTGCCCAGCCGCGAGCGGATATCGAAAAGCCACGGCTGCCAGGGTTCCGCCAGTTCGATTTGTAGCCACACGGTCAGCGCGATGGCGCTGTCGAGCGCGGCGCGAAAGCCGAGGCGCGGGTCGCTTTTGGCGACCATTTTGTCCGCCGTCAGATGGGTCAGCGTATCGGGCTTTTTCACCACCGGCTGGCGGCACAGTTCACAGCAGGCCTGTGGGTGCGTATCGCTACTGGTTAAGCCATGTACCGGCTGCGGCTGCTGTTCGTCATCATCGACAAACAGCCGACCTTGCGGATCCAGAAACTTAATGCGCAGGCGGCGGCTTTCCAGCAGTTCCCGGGCCGAGGGCGTCAGTCGTGCATCAGCGGGCAGATGGATTTCCGATCCTTCGCTGAGCGTATGATTCGCTCTGAGCCACGTTTCGGTGATGAAATCGTTCATACGGATTGCCAGTTTGCAGGCCAGGCGACGTACAGGAAGCGCACGGACGTTGGCGTGCCAAATTCAATGCTGGAGCCTTTAGGGATGAACATGACATCTCCGGCTTTGGCAATCATGGTTTCGCCTTCATGGCGTACATGCAGTTCGCCCTCCAGCACCATGTCGATTTCGTCGTAGTTCAGCGTCCACGGGAAAAAGGCGTTGTCCCACTGCATAAACCCGGCGGCCATGCTGCTGCCATCCTGCTCTGTAACCAGATCGGTTAAGCCGACGCAGTGCGGTTCGGCGCCGTCGAAGCGGCCAAATTTCACGCTGCTGCCGTCAATGACTTTCACGCCGCCTTTACCCGTGACGGAGGTAAAGCTCGGCTGCATCGTCCCCAGTTCCAGCGACTGCTTTTCCTTGAGCACTTTTTCCATCAACTGCGCCACCAGGCTTTCAGTAAACTGCCCTTCCGGGAGCTGCGCGATGATGGCTTCCCGAATGCGCTGGCTTTCGCTTTTACACGACTGCGCCGATGTGGATGCCGGGACGGGCTCGTCGCATTCGGTAATCGTGAAGCCCAGTAGTTCCGCCACTTCGCGAGCCTCCGGGGTAATAATGCTGGCGCGCAGCACTACCGACATCGCCTGTTCGCCGCGGGCGTGGGCCGCACGAATATCGTTAGCTGTGATAAGTTTTTTCACCTGCCTCTTCCTCCTGTTCACTGAGAGCCGCCAGATAATCCACCAACTGCCGCACGCTTTGCGGGTCGTGGCCGTTGAGCTCGAAAATCGGCTCCCGGAATCCAATCTCGCAAAGCAACTGCCGCGTAGCGGCGACGTCGGCATCCGGCATGTCCGTTTTGCTGATAACGGCGATATGTCGTTTACGGGTTCCAACATCCAATAACCCGGCAGGTAAGCGACTTTCTTTATCGTTTGCCGCGTGGACATAAATCAGCGTGTCCACATCCTGCAACGTGGTAATTAAGGCGTGATACCAACGGGGATGGCTAAAATATTCACCCGGCGTATCGATATCGCCATGATCATTAAATTCCACGGCCTGCGTTTTTCTGGCGAGGGAGTAATTTCCCCGTAACGCGTTAAAAAGCGTTGTCTTTCCGGCACCGACCGCGCCGACAAAAGCAATACGTTTCATTACCGCCACCAATTAACTTTTTGTTAACTCACACAGGGTAAAGTTTAATAATCGCCCCAGTCCGCTGACCGTCTGTAATAGCGCTTCTTCTACTGCGCCGACGGTGCCATAAATCACCAGCGCGCCGCTAAATCTGTCGAGAAAACCGATGTGTACATCCGCAGCCTTCATCGCTAAATCGCCAGCGATCATCGCCGTTTCCCCCGGCGTTAAAGTCATAATGCCAATCGCGCCGGCATCGGGAACGCCGATCTTTTTCGCCAGTTCTTCACCAGGGTGCGCAATGAGATGCGCCAGCGTGACCTGTTTGCCCGGCACAAATTCCTGAATAATGCGTTCTTTATTCATTGCTCACCGTCTCCACTGAAACTGCCGTCATCGTGGCAATTTTTTGTCGGAGTAAATAACAAAATTCGGCAAGGTGATGTAAAAGGTGAGGTAGATCACTAAGAGAAAGAAAATAAAAGGGACTTCTGTCGAAGGTGTTAACGATAAATATCGTGGTGCATCACATTTTCAGGCGTCATTCTGAATTTAAGCTTGTTCCTCAATAAATACCCACTGGCTATTCTTTGTATTACTATTATTGATAAAAATAATGCGTATCACTCGATTTGTGCATAGTACAGATTCAGTGAAATAAGTAGGGGTAACGCAATAGGTTCCAGAATATCCCCACCCGAGCCTTTCATGCCATGGCGAAGCCCAGCGGCGCATAAAAAAAGCGCAGGAGAACCTGCGCCAGAAGAGAGAGTAATGCGTTATTAAAGCGGCGTGGTTTGCGCTTCAACTACCGCTAACGCCACCATATTCACGATACGGCGTACAGAGGCGATCGGCGTTAATACATGTACCGGTTTAGACACGCCCATCAGGACCGGACCGACCGTGACGCCTTCGGAACTGGAGACGCGGAGTAAGTTGTAACTAATGCGGGCGGCTTCCATATTCGGCATCACCAGAATATTGGCGGCTCCCTTCAGCGGGCTATCCGGCATCCGGTCATTACGAATACTTTCCACCAACGCCGCATCACCGTGCATCTCACCGTCAATCATCAGATCGGGCGCTCGTTCGCGTACCCGCTCAAGGGTTTCGCGCATTTTGCTGGCGGACAGCGAATTTGAGGAACCAAAGTTAGAGTGCGACAACAGCGCGACTTTCGGCTCAATACCAAAGCGGCGAACGGTTTCCGCCGCCATTACGGCGATCTCCGCCAACTGTTCCGGCGTGGGATCTTCGTTAACATAAGTATCGGCGATAAAAGTGTTGCCGCTTGGCAGCAGTAAGGCGTTCATCGCCCCTGCCGTATGCACGCCGTCACGGTAGCCAAAGACGGCTTTCACGACGCTGAAATGCTCATGGTAGTCGCCGATGGTGCCGCAGATCATCGCATCCGCTTCCCCACGCTGCACCATGATCGCGCCAATGGCCGTATGGTTGCCGATCATCGCACGCTGCGCCTGTTCCTGAGTTACCCCGCGACGCTTCATGATCTGGTAATACTCGCTCCAGTACTCTTTGAAGCGCGGATCGGATTCATTATTCACGATCTCGAAATCAACGCCCGCTTTGATCTGTAGCCCCAGTTTCTGGATACGCATTTCGATCACGCTCGGACGCCCGATCAGGATGGGCTTCGCCAGCCCCAGGGTTATCAACTCCTGGGTTGCGTGCAGCACGCGCGCCTCTTCCCCTTCCGGCAGCACTACGCGCTTCGGATCTTTGCGTGCCTGCGAGAAGATCGGCTTCATGAACAGGTTGGTTTTGTAGACAAACTCGGTCAGTTTATCGATATAGGCATCAAAGTCAGCAATCGGGCGCGTCGCCACGCCGGAATCCATTGCCGCTTTCGCGACCGCCGGAGCGATTTTGACAATCAGACGCGGGTCAAACGGTTTCGGAATAATGTATTCCGGCCCAAAGCTCAGGTCCTGATCGCCATAGGCCGAGGCCACCACTTCGCTCTGTTCGGCATGCGCCAGCTCGGCAATCGCACGGACCGCCGCCAGTTTCATCTCTTCGTTGATCGCCGTCGCGCCGACGTCCAGTGCGCCGCGGAAGATAAACGGGAAGCACAATACGTTGTTCACCTGGTTCGGATAGTCGGAACGACCGGTACAGATGATGGCGTCCGGACGCACTTCTTTCGCCAGCGGCGGCAGAATTTCCGGTTCCGGGTTGGCCAGCGCCAGAATCATTGGCGCGCGGGCCATTTTCTTCACCATCTCCTGAGTCAGCACTTTCGGGCCTGAACAGCCGAGGAAAATATCCGCGCCGTCAATGACCTCATCCAGCGTGCGCTTGCCGCTGTCGTCTACCGCATAGGCCGCTTTGGTCTCCGCCATATTCGGCTCACGGCCTTTGTAAATAACGCCCTTAGAGTCGCACACCACGATGTTGTGCTTTTGCATCCCCAACGCGACCAGCAGGTTCATACAAGCGATTGCCGCCGCCCCTGCGCCGGAGACGACCATCCGCACGTCGGAAATATTTTTCTCTACGACTCGCAGGCCATTAAGAATGGCGGCCGTACTGATGATCGCCGTTCCGTGCTGATCGTCATGGAAAACCGGGATGTTCATGCGCTCGCGCAGTTTCTGCTCAATATAGAAACATTCCGGCGCTTTAATGTCTTCGAGGTTAATGCCGCCAAAGGTCGGCTCCAGCGCTGCGACCACATTGATAAATTTGTCCGGATCAAGCTCATCGACTTCAATGTCAAACACATCGATGCCGGCGAATTTTTTAAATAGAACGCCTTTGCCTTCCATGACCGGCTTGCCGGCCAGCGCGCCGATGTTGCCTAACCCCAGTACCGCTGTACCGTTGGAAATGACCGCGACAAGGTTGCCGCGCGCGGTGTATTTGTAGGCTGCCAGCGGATCTTTTTCGATTTCCAGGCAGGGCGCCGCCACGCCTGGCGAGTAAGCCAACGCCAGATCGCGTTGGGTGGCAAGGGGCTTAGTCGGAGAAACCTGAATTTTACCGGGTACCGGAAATTCGTGGAAATCAAGGGCGCTTTGTTTTAACTGCTCATCCATTTTGTTGTTCCTTTCACGTATCGTTCAAAAAGTGACGCGGCCTGGTGCGCCGCACATTATCACCGTACTGCGCAACACAAACTTTGAAGGTCTGCAAACTATCACGACGCGGCGCAAGAGTTTGTTATCAACTTATAACAGCCATGTTACCTGCTTATACCAGCAATACCATGCCTGTCTGCTATGCTTTTTGGTTATGTAGTGTATCAATCTTTCAGAAGTGTGAATCAACACACTCATCTAACACTTTACTTTTCAAGGAGTATTTCCTATGAACCAGCTAGACGGCATCAAACAATTCACTACCGTCGTCGCCGACAGCGGCGACATTGAGTCCATCCGCCACTACCAGCCGCAGGATGCCACGACAAATCCCTCTTTACTGCTGAAAGCCGCCGGGCTTGAGCAGTATGGTCATTTGATTGAGGATGCGATTGCCTGGGGAAAAAAACACGGCGGTACGCAGGAACAGCAGGTTGCAGCAGCCAGCGATAAACTGGCGGTCAATTTTGGCGCGGAAATACTGAAAAGTATTCCCGGTCGCGTCTCCACTGAAGTCGACGCGCGGTTATCATTCGATAAAGAAAAAAGTATCGAGAAAGCGCGCCATCTGGTGGGTCTCTACCAGCAGCAGGGTATTGATAAATCGCGCATTCTGATCAAGCTCGCCGCAACCTGGGAAGGTATCCGCGCCGCCGGGCAGCTCGAAAAAGAGGGCATTAATTGCAACCTGACGTTGTTGTTCTCTTTTGCCCAGGCGCGCGCCTGCGCCGAAGCGGGCGTCTATTTGATCTCTCCGTTCGTGGGCCGAATTTACGACTGGTATCAGGCGCGTAGTCCGCTGGAGCCCTATGTCGTGGAGGAAGATCCCGGCGTGAAATCGGTACGCAATATCTACGATTACTTTAAACAGCATCGCTATGAAACCATCGTGATGGGGGCAAGTTTCCGCCGTACTGAGCAAATCCTCGCGCTAACCGGCTGCGATCGACTGACTATCTCCCCCAACCTGCTTAAAGAGCTGAAAGAAAAAGAAGAACCGGTAATCCGTAAACTGGTGCCTTCCTCGCAGATGTTCCACCGTCCTACGCCAATGACGGAAGCGGAGTTCCGCTGGGAACATAATCAGGACGCGATGGCCGTAGAGAAGCTGTCGGAAGGTATCCGCCTTTTCGCCGTTGACCAGCGCAAACTGGAAGACCTGCTTGCCGCCAAACTATAAACCTTGCATGGAGTGATTTATGTCCCGTAAAGACCTTGCCAATGCGATTCGTGCGCTGAGCATGGATGCCGTTCAAAAAGCCAATTCCGGGCACCCCGGCGCGCCGATGGGGATGGCGGATATCGCTGAAGTGCTATGGAACGATTTTCTTAAACATAACCCCACCGATCCGACCTGGTATGACCGTGACCGTTTTATCCTTTCCAACGGTCACGCCTCCATGCTGCTCTATAGTCTGCTGCATTTAACCGGTTATGACCTGCCGCTGGAGGAGTTAAAAAACTTCCGTCAACTGCACTCTAAAACGCCTGGTCACCCGGAGATTGGCTATACGCCCGGCGTTGAAACCACCACCGGGCCGCTGGGCCAGGGGCTGGCGAATGCCGTCGGGCTGGCGATTGCCGAGCGTACGTTAGGCGCACAGTTCAACCGGCCGGACCATGAGATTGTCGACCACTACACCTATGTCTTTATGGGCGACGGCTGTCTGATGGAGGGGATCTCGCATGAGGTGTGTTCGCTGGCTGGTACGCTGGGACTGGGCAAACTGATCGGCTTTTATGATCACAACGGCATCTCCATTGATGGCGAAACCGAAGGCTGGTTTACCGACGATACCGCCAAACGTTTTGAAGCCTACCACTGGCATGTCGTGCATGACATTGACGGGCACGATCCGGAGGCGGTGAAAAAAGCCATTCTCGAAGCCCAGAGCGTAAAAGATAAACCTTCGCTAATTATCTGTCGGACGGTGATAGGTTTTGGCTCGCCGAATAAAGCCGGGAAGGAGGAGTCGCACGGCGCGGCGCTGGGCGAAGAAGAGGTGGCGCTGACTCGCCAGAAGCTGGGATGGCATCATCCGGCGTTTGAGATCCCAAAAGAGATTTACCGCGCGTGGGATGGCCGTGAAAAAGGCGAGAAAGCGCAGCAGCAGTGGCAGGAAAAGTTTGCTGCTTATGAGAAGGCTTATCCTGAGCTGGCCGCGGAGTTTACCCGCCGGATGAGCGGCGGACTGCCGGAGACATGGGAATCCGCCACGCAAAAATTTATTAACGACTTGCAGGCTAATCCGGCCAAAATCGCCACCCGTAAAGCATCGCAAAATACGCTCAATGCCTACGGTCCCCTGTTGCCGGAACTGTTGGGCGGATCGGCAGATCTGGCGCCGAGCAACCTGACTATCTGGAAAGGTTCGACCTCGTTGAAAGAGGATCCGGCAGGTAATTACATCCACTATGGCGTGCGCGAATTCGGCATGACCGCCATTGCCAACGGCATCGCCCACCACGGCGGCTTTGTACCGTATACCGCCACGTTTCTGATGTTTGTCGAATATGCGCGTAACGCGGCGCGTATGGCGGCCTTAATGAAAGCCCGGCAGATTATGGTCTATACCCACGACTCCATCGGTTTGGGCGAAGATGGCCCGACGCACCAGGCCGTGGAACAACTGGCGAGCCTGCGCTTAACGCCAAACTTCAGCACCTGGCGTCCCTGCGATCAGGTTGAGGCGGCGGTCGGCTGGAAGCTGGCCATTGAACGTCAGCACGGGCCGACGGCGTTGATTCTCTCGCGGCAGAATCTGGCGCAGGTGGAACGCACGCCGGAACAGGTGAAAGCGATTGCCCGCGGCGGTTATATTCTGAAAGATAGCGGCGGCAAGCCGGATATCATTCTGATCGCTACCGGATCGGAAATGGAAATTACCCTCCAGGCGGCGGAAAAATTGACTGGCGAGGGGCATAACGTTCGCGTGGTGTCGTTGCCTTCAACGGATATTTTCGATGCGCAGGACGAGGCATATCGCGAATCAGTGCTACCGGCGCACGTAACCGCCCGCGTCGCGGTGGAGGCCGGTATAGCCGACTACTGGTATAAATATGTTGGCCTAAAAGGCGCAATTATCGGCATGACGGGATACGGTGAATCCGCTCCGGCTGACAAACTGTTCCCGTATTTTGGCTTTACCGTGGAAAATATTGTAGAAA
The DNA here is from genome assembly GCF_051702785.1 of Salmonella sp. NW722. Classification (NCBI taxonomy): domain Bacteria; kingdom Pseudomonadati; phylum Pseudomonadota; class Gammaproteobacteria; order Enterobacterales; family Enterobacteriaceae; genus Salmonella; species Salmonella sp. NW722. The sequence goes on along the minus strand of NZ_JAMMIN010000009.1, from coordinate 158,279 downwards.
AAGCCCGCCGGGTGCTAAACATCAAAGGCTAAGGCGAGCGTTAGCAACACAGACTTTGCACAGTCTGCAGACCTGTTTGTAGGCTGTGCACAATTACTTCGTAGACTCAGGCGCATCTGACTGCCCGATGACGACCTCATCAATGGATTTATGGCACATCAGGCAAAAGGCCTTTTTTTTATGCGCCTGTAATGTTGAATCCCACGCCGCTGATCCGCCTTCTTTATTCACTTTTTCTCTTATCGCCGCCAGCCGATCTATTTCATAATAAGCGCTCAGGCAGCCACAATGGGGGCATAATACGGGGCCATTATTTATTTTCATACTATTTCCTGCTGTGGTGAGGCTATCGGGTAAAGTAACAATCCTACCGTAACGTAGCAATCTCTATACCATAAATGAAACCTCAATAGGTGTATCCCTATTCTGAAAAGGGGATAACAACCAGGATTCAACGCGTGATCCACAGCGTAGGCCAGGCATCCGGCCCGTGCCAGTTATCGCAGCTCGGTTCTTCGGCATAACGTACCAGACGAAAACGATCGCCATCATAGCGCCAGCGCGTCTGGATACCGCAGTCGGTTAACCCCCGCCCTTTCGCCAACGTCACCAGCTCGCGCGTTTTCTCGTCAAAGAAGGCGTTCATCAACTCCATGTCATTACTTTCGACGCCGCGATTAAACGGCAGCCGCAAACGTACGGCGCGCGAGACGAGCGTTTTTTTGCGTGAAACTACCCAGGCGAGATCAATAGTGTTATAGGCGCCGGCTTCGCAGTTAACAATCAATAACGCTTTATCATCCGTCAACGCGCTGACCTGCGTCTCGCGACGCAGCGGGTCAAGCGAACAGCGAATGCCGTTTACCCGCCATGCGGCGTAGTCCAGCAGATCGTCGCGTTCTTCCTCACTCAGCGGTACGGGCGTTGAATTAATCACGGCGATCCCCTTTAATGCCGGCGCCGGGGGCACGCTGAGCGGCGGTTCGTTTCCTTTTTCAATCCAGGCGGTTTCGCTGCCCACACGTTTTTGTTGCGCGTCGATAAACAGTAATGCCGCTTTTAATCCCGCCAGCGAAAGCGTCTGAACGCCGTTTTTTAAGGTGATGGCCTGCGCATCCTGAATCGTCTGTAAAAATGCGGTGATGGTGGCAGGATCGCCGGTCATGAGATGCCAGGGCGACACGCGCCAGTGTGGACCGTTGAACGAAAGCGGTTTGCCATCCAGCAATAAGCGAGGCGCAATTGCGGCTTCTTTAGCGTCGGGCGGCGCCAAACCGCCGCGATCGATACGCAGTACCGCATCGGTACGCGCCCCGGCGCTGCGGCTTAATGTCATCACCAGCCCATGATGTTCGCCAGTATTGCGCGCTACGCAAAAATTTTGGTTATTGCAGGTGACCTGCCAGTCGGAAAAAGTCCGTTGCGCTGGCGCAGCCCACAGTAGCTGGACCGGCAACAGGCCAAACAGACAAAAAAGAATAACGCGGTAGCGCATGAACGGAACAACCCCAGATTCAGAACAACACAGCTAAGGCGGTATCTTCCTTGCGCGCCTCAGGGTTCTCAATCAGATTTATCGGATTGGTCTTTTTTGTGTAAAGAAATATATTTCTTTTTTTTCAGTCCATTAGATGAGACGTCTGTAAATAGTTAAGCAATAACACGGTCTTACCGTCCCGAATCTCGCCTGAGCGCACCATTTCCAGCGCCCGGGAAAACGGCAGTTCAAGCACCTCAATCTCTTCATCCTCCACGCCGCCGCCGATGCTGGCGCGCTCGCTATCATGATATTCGGCAATGAAGAAATGAATCAGCTCCGTGACGCCGCCTGGCGACATATACAGCTCAAATATCTTGCGTACCTCACCAACGTCATACCCTGTCTCTTCAATGGCCTCTTTACGGATACAGACCTCCGGCTCGTCGTTATCAAGCAGGCCAGCGCAGGTTTCAATTAACATACCGTCTTGATTACCGTTGACCCATGTCGCCACGCGAAACTGACGAACCAGAAGCACGGTTTTTTTAGTTGAGTTGTAAAGCAGAATGGTTGCGCCATTCCCGCGATCGTAAACCTCACGCTTGTGACGGATAACCTCGCCATTACGACGGGTCAGGTCATAGGTAATGTTGCGCAGAGTAAAATAATTATCAGAAAGAATTTTATCCTTAATAAGCGTAATGGTTTGCGACATGCTGGCTCCAGGGTGTAAAAAGAGCATTAATATTACGCCGTGAGGTCGGTTTTGTCTGCTGAAGGGTTAATCCTTAATGCCGACTGAACGGATGTACAGCCATATTTTTCTGTCACTGCCATGACCATATTCTGCTTCTCCGGGCCGCAGAGTCCATGCTCGCGATATGATTTGACGGCCGGAGTGAGACTGAGGGAATCATCATGAAATTTACTCTCGTTGCGACGGTTCTACTGACGTTTTCCCTTTCAGCTTTTGCCGTTGAGTATCCGGTATTGACCACCGCGAGCCCTGATCAGGTGGGGTTTGATAGCCAAAAACTTCACCGACTTGATGGCTGGATTCAAAATCAAATTGATGCCGGATATCCCAGCATCAATCTTCTGGTGATAAAAGATAATCATATTGTTCTACAAAAAGCCTGGGGCTATGCCAAAAAATATGACGGTTCCACGCTGTTAGCCCATCCCATTCGGGCGACCACTAACACGATGTATGACCTGGCTTCAAACACAAAAATGTATGCCACTAACTTTGCATTGCAAAAACTGGTATATGAGGGAAAAATAGATGTCAATGATTTGGTATCAAAATACATTCCCGGCTTTAAGGATATGCCTGGGGATAAAATAAAAGGCAAAGATAAACTCCGCATTATTGATATTCTTCATCACGTCGCGGGCTTTCCCGCCGACCCACAATATCCCAATAAAAACGTCGCCGGTAAATTATTTTCACAGAGTAAAAGCACTACTCTGGAGATGATTAAAAAGACACCGCTGGAATATCAACCTGGGTCGAAGCATATCTACAGCGACGTGGATTATATGATTCTTGGTTTTATCATTGAATCGATAACGGCAATGCCATTAGATCGCTACGTCGAAACCACCATTTATAAACCGCTCGGATTAAAACATACCGTCTTTAACCCGCTGATGAAAGGCTTCACGCCGCCGCAAATCGCCGCAACGGAACTACATGGCAACACGCGTGACGGCGTGATTCATTTCCCCAATATTCGCACCAATACACTATGGGGCCAGGTGCATGACGAAAAAGCCTGGTACTCAATGGGCGGCGTTTCAGGACACGCCGGACTGTTTTCTGACACCCATGATATGGCTGTGTTAATGCAAGTCATGCTCAATGGGGGCGGCTACGGTAACGTGAAGCTATTCGACGACAAAACGGTTGCGCAGTTTACTCGCCGCTCGCCAGAAGACGCTACCTTTGGTCTGGGGTGGCGCGTTAACGGCAACGCCTCAATGACCCCCACATTCGGGGTATTAGCCAGTCCGCAAACGTATGGACATACCGGATGGACCGGCACGCTGACGTCTATCGATCCGGTTAACCATATGGCGATTGTGATTTTAGGTAACAGGCCGCACTCGCCGGTAGCAAATCCTAAAGTGAATCCAAATGTTTTTGTCAGTGGATTATTACCTGCGGCGACGTATGGCTGGATTGTTGACCAGATATATGGTTCCTTAAAATAAAAATTAAGAGCCTATCCCACCAGGCGTTATTGACGCAGCCAGTTAGGACACGGACAGCGCGCAAAAACCGGAGCGTACACGTAGTACGTGAGGTTTGACTCGCTACGCTCGCCCTTCGGGCCGCCGCAAGCGGCGTTCAAAACGCTAACGCGTTTTGGCGAGCACTGCCCAGGACCAAAATGGCAAGTAAAATAGCCCTAATGGGATAGGCTCTAAGAAGGGATTCTGATAGCGTCCCTTCCTTCAATTTACACTCTATTTTCAATACTAAGATTGGCCTCATCAGGCCTGTTAAACGTCGACCCGACGGGAAAATGTTTATCGCAGGGCGTCCAGCCCTGCGAGCGTCAACATTTCTGCAAACGGAGTAAGGTTAGCCAATAAGTTTAAGATTTTTTATCACTCAATCATTTAACCGTTCCAGGCCTTAACCGGCCTACAAATACGCTTATTTAGCTAACCAGTCGAGTATCCCCTGCGCGGCATGTCGGCCTTCTGCCATCGCCGTCACCACCAGATCGGCGCCGCGCACCGCATCGCCGCCGGCGAAAATTTTCGGGTTGGACGTCTGGTAACGAAACTCGCTCTCGACGCTGGCGGCAATACGTCCCCAGTTATCCACCTTCACGCCATGCGATTCGAGCCACGACATACCATGCGGATGAAAACCAAACGCCATAATGACCGCATCCGCCGGCATCACGAACTCGCTGTCCGGTACAGGTACCGGGCGGCGTCGCCCCTGACCATCCGGTTCGCCAAGCCGCGTACGCAAAAAGCGAATACCGCTGGCGCGCCCGTGCGTATCCAGCACCAACTCAACCGGCTGAACGTTAAATTCAAAGTTCGCGCCCTCTTCCCGCGCGTTTTTCACCTCTTTTTTCGACCCCGGCATATTGGCCTCATCGCGGCGATAAGCGCAGGTGACGTTAGCAGCGCCATGACGCAGCGCCGTACGCACGCAGTCCATTGCGGTGTCACCGCCGCCCAGCACAACCACGTTAAGGCCCGCAGTATCAATAAACGGCTCGTCAGGCAACGCCGGAAGCCCCATCACCTGTTTGGTATTGGCGATGAGGAATGGCAACGCATCATATACCCCCGGCGCGTCTTCATTCGGTAAATCAGCCTTCATGGAACGGTAGGTTCCTACCCCGACAAAGACGGCGTCATAACTCTCCAGCAGCGTCTCCAGAGAAATATCTTTCCCTACTTCGCAGTTAAGCTCGAAACGAATCCCCATCGCGCTGAAGATCTCCCGACGGCGCGCCAGCAGAGATTTATCCAGTTTGAAAGCCGGAATACCAAAGGTGAGCAAACCGCCGATTTCCGGATGGCGATCGTAGACGGTGGCGCTTACGCCATGGCGCGCCAGCACGTCAGCGCAGGCAAGACCTGCCGGCCCCGCGCCGATAATCGCCACGCGCTTATCGCTCTTCTGTACGTCCGACAGGTCGGGACGCCAGCCTTTGCTCAGAGCGCGATCGGAGATATAGCGCTCAATGTTGCCGATGGTAACCGCGCCATACTCATCGCGGAGTGTACACGCGCCTTCGCATAGCCGGTCCTGCGGACAGACGCGCCCGGTAATTTCCGGCAGGCAGTTGGTCTGGTGAGAAAGCTCTACCGCCGCATCAATATCGCCGGCTTTCACCAGTTCGATCCACTGGGGAATATGGTTATGCAGCGGACAGCTCCATTCGCAGATACTGTGTTCCCCGCATGTGAGGCAGCGGGCCGCTTCACGCGCCGCCTGCGCGGCGCGAAACGGCAGATAAATTTCCTCAAAGGTGGTTTTACGCGCTTCAATCGCCAGTTTATCCGGTTCGCCGCGCGGCGGCGTCGCCTGCATACGCTCGACTTTGCTGCTTGCTGTCCCACTGTGTTGTGTATCCACGGTATGCCAGGGGCGAATCTCCTGCCGGGCGGTACGCAGCCGTCGCGTTTTAGCCAGACGGGTCAACGAGTCTTCGGTGACCAGTTGCAGCGCATCCGCCGGGCAATTTTCCACACAGGCCGGGCCCTGTTCACGTCCCTGACACAGATCGCATTTATGCGCGCTGGCTTTGAACTGGTTTGGCGCGACGGGCGTTAATACCATCTGCATGGTGCCGAATGGGCAGGCGACGACGCAGGATTTACAGCCGATGCACTTCTGCGCATTGACCTGCACGCTGTCGTTAATATGCGCGATCGCGCCGTTCGGACAGCTACGGGCGCAGGGCGCATCTTCACAATGGTGACATGTGACCGCGCTGCGCTGGTGCTGATGTTTGATGACAGTAATTCGGGGCTGATAGCGCTGTGACGTCAGGACATGTCGCTCATCATTGTGAGCCATTACGCAGGCGACCTCGCAGGCATGGCAGCCCAGACACTGCTGGCTATTGGCCATAATAAAACGATTCATGGCATCCTTCTGTTTTGGTTGTAAAAACCTTATTCTTTATATGAGCATTGTTATTAACTGACGAAGGCGGGGTCGGCAATGTTCATCTGCCCAGGAAGCACAACTATCTGTCCAGAACCTGTGGCAGATCAATTTATTTCAAAGCAAATGCGATTGCGATTCAGCTAAATGCGGGGAGTGCCAGCGTGACGGTTAAACGCCCGGTCTCAGCCAGTCTGGCTAAGGCTTTTTTCTATATTGTGCTGTTGTCTATTCTGTCCACCGGCAGCGCATTACTGACGCTGACCAGCAGTTTACGGGATGCAGAAGCGATCAATATCGCTGGTTCGCTACGAATGCAGAGCTATCGGCTGGGTTACGATCTGCAAAGCCGTAGCCCGCAGATTAATGCGCATCGTCAACTTTTCCAGCACGCGCTCAACTCGCCGGTACTGCAAAATCTCAACGCCTGGTATGTGCCGCAGGCGGTGAAAACTCGCTACGCGCGCCTGCACGCCAACTGGCTGGAGATGAATAGCCGCCTACAGGACGGCGACATTGCCTGGTATCAGACCAATATCAATAATTACGTCGATCAAATTGATCTCTTCGTTCTGGCGTTACAGCATTACGCCGAGCGTAAAGTCATGCTGGTCGTCGCCATATCGCTGGCGGGCGGTATCGGCATATTTACGCTGGTCTTTTTTACCCTACGGCGTATTCGCCAGCAGGTCGTTCGTCCGCTGAATCAACTGGTCACCGCCAGTCAGCGTATTGAACATGGTCAGTTCGCCCCGCTGCCGCTGGATACCAGCTTACCCAATGAGCTGGGATTGTTGGCGAAAACGTTTAGTCAGATGTCGAGCGAGCTGCATAAACTTTACCGTTCGCTGGAAGCCTCGGTGGAAGAAAAAACGCACGATCTGCACGAAGCGCATCGCCGCCTGGAGGTGTTATACCAGTGCTCCCAGGCGCTGAATACCAGCCAAATCGATGTCCACTGTTTTCGCCATATTTTGCAAATTGTCCGTGAACATGACGCCGCCTGGTATCTGGAGTTAACCGTGGGCGATAACTGGCGGATTAGCGAAGGCACGCAAAGCCCCGACCTACCGATGCAAATGCTGCCAGTGACGATGCAGGACACGGTCTATGGCGAACTCCACTGGCAAAGCCCCAACGTTAATGCCTCTACGCCGCTGCTGAACAGCGTCTCCACGATGCTGGGGCGTGGTTTGTACTTTAATCAGGCGCAAAAACACTTCCAGCAACTTTTGTTAATGGAAGAGCGCGCGACGATTGCCCGTGAGCTACACGATTCGCTGGCGCAGGTACTTTCTTATTTACGTATTCAGTTAACGCTTTTGAAGCGCGCCATTCCAAAAGATAACGCCGGCGCGCAAAGCATCATGGCGGATTTCTCCAGAGCGCTGAACGACGCCTACCGTCAGCTTCGGGAGTTACTCACCACGTTTCGTCTGACGTTACAGCAGGCCGATTTACCCTCCGCATTGCATGAGATGCTGGAAGATTTACAGAGTCAGACCCCGGCCAAACTCACGTTGGATTGCCGTTTACCCACGCTGGCGCTGGATGCGCAAATGCAGGTGCATTTGTTGCAAATTGTGCGTGAAGCGGTCCTGAACGCCATTAAACACGCCAACGCGAGCGAAATCGCCGTGAGCTGCGTCACCGCGCCTGACGGCGATCATACCGTTTATATTCGCGATAATGGCATTGGTATCGGCGAACCGCATGAGCCTGCCGGACACTATGGTCTGAATATAATGCGTGAGCGCGCGGAGCGCCTTGGCGGCACGCTGAATTTTTCGCAACCCTCCGGCGGCGGCACACTGGTCAGTATCAGTTTTCGCTCCTCCAACAAGGAAGAGAGTCAGTTAACGTAAAGAACGGCAAATCGCCGGAAGGCCAGATGTCAGGCTTTCCGGCGTTGGCACAAAAAGTATGCTGTAAAAGCGCATGATAATTTACATTATCTCCTTTATTTCTCCACGTTTGGCTCGTAGCTTGCCGCTACAGTGAAGCAGTTCAAATCTATAACGATATGTAGAAACACGAGGTTCCCCTTTAATGGCGAATTTTTTTATCGATCGCCCCATTTTTGCCTGGGTGCTGGCTATCCTGTTGTGCCTGACAGGGGCGTTAGCCATTTTCTCTTTACCTGTTGAACAATATCCCGATCTGGCGCCGCCCAACGTACGTATTACCGCGAATTATCCGGGAGCGTCGGCGCAAACGCTGGAAAATACCGTAACCCAGGTTATTGAGCAGAATATGACGGGCCTCGATAATCTGATGTACATGTCATCACAAAGCAGCGGAACCGGACAGGCGACCATCACCCTGAGCTTTATTGCGGGAACCGATCCTGATGAGGCGGTTCAGCAGGTGCAAAACCAGTTACAGTCCGCGATGCGTAAACTGCCGCAGGCGGTACAGGATCAAGGCGTCACGGTACGCAAAACGGGCGATACCAATATTTTGACCATCGCTTTCGTCTCTACCGACGGTTCTATGGACAAGCAGGATATCGCCGACTACGTCGCCAGTAATATTCAGGACCCGCTCAGCCGCGTCAACGGCGTCGGCGATATTGACGCTTATGGTTCACAGTACTCTATGCGTATCTGGCTCGATCCGGCCAAATTGAATAGTTTTCAGATGACCACGAAAGACGTGACCGATGCGATTGAGTCGCAGAATGCGCAAATCGCCGTCGGGCAGCTTGGCGGTACGCCTTCGGTCGACAAACAGGCGCTGAACGCCACCATTAATGCGCAGTCACTGCTGCAAACGCCGCAACAATTTCGCGATATCACCCTGCGCGTTAATCAGGACGGTTCTGAGGTCAAACTGGGCGATGTCGCCACCGTGGAGCTGGGGGCGGAAAAATATGACTACCTCAGCCGTTTTAACGGCAATCCGGCTTCCGGTCTTGGCGTTAAGCTGGCTTCCGGCGCGAACGAAATGGCGACCGCGAAGCTGGTGCTGGATCGCCTCAACGAGCTGGCGCAGTACTTCCCTCAAGGGCTGGAATACAAGATCGCGTATGAAACCACCTCCTTTGTTAAAGCCTCGATTATCGATGTGGTCAAAACGTTGCTGGAGGCTATCGCGCTGGTTTTCCTGGTGATGTACCTGTTCCTGCAAAACTTTCGCGCCACGCTGATTCCGACGATCGCCGTGCCGGTAGTATTAATGGGCACCTTCTCTGTGCTTTACGCGTTCGGCTACAGTATTAACACATTAACCATGTTCGCGATGGTGCTGGCAATCGGGCTCCTGGTCGACGATGCCATCGTGGTGGTGGAAAACGTCGAACGTATCATGAGCGAAGAAGGACTCACGCCGCGTGAAGCGACGCGCAAATCCATGGGGCAAATCCAGGGGGCGCTGGTTGGTATCGCGATGGTGCTGTCTGCGGTATTCGTGCCGATGGCGTTCTTTGGCGGTACCACCGGGGCGATTTATCGTCAGTTTTCTATCACCATTGTCTCGGCAATGGTGCTGTCGGTGCTGGTCGCCATGATCCTGACACCGGCGCTGTGCGCAACGTTATTAAAACCGCTGCACAAAGGCGAACAACACGGGCAACGCGGATTTTTCGGCTGGTTTAACCGTACCTTCAATCGTAATGCCGAACGTTATGAGAAAGGCGTAGCGAAAATTTTGCATCGCAGCCTGCGCTGGATTCTGATTTATGTTCTGTTGCTTGGCGGCATGGTGTTCCTGTTTTTGCGCCTCCCCACCTCCTTTCTGCCGCAAGAAGATCGGGGCATGTTCACTACGTCTATCCAGCTACCGAGCGGTTCTACGCAACAGCAGACCCTGAAAGTCGTTGAAAAGGTTGAAAAATATTACTTCACCCATGAGAAAGACAACATTATGTCGGTCTTCTCGACGGTAGGTTCCGGCCCTGGCGGGAATGGGCAAAACGTCGCACGCATGTTTGTTCGCTTGAAAGACTGGGACGCGCGCGATCCCACCACCGGCTCCTCGTTCGCCATTATTGAGCGGGCGACAAAAGCGTTTAACCAGATTAAAGAAGCTCGCGTCTTCGCCAGCAGCCCGCCGGCAATTAGCGGTCTGGGCAGCTCCGCCGGTTTTGATATGGAATTACAGGATCACGCCGGAGCAGGCCATGACGCGCTGATGGCCGCACGAGATCAACTCATTGAGCTGGCCGGGAAAAACAGTTCCTTGACCCGCGTGCGCCACAACGGCCTGGACGACAGCCCGCAACTGCAAATTGATATTGACCAACGGAAAGCGCAGGCGCTGGGCGTATCGATTGACGATATCAACGACACCCTGCAAACAGCCTGGGGATCGAGCTACGTCAACGACTTTATGGACCGGGGCCGCGTGAAGAAGGTCTATGTTCAGGCCGCAGCGAAATATCGTATGTTGCCGGATGATATTAATCTTTGGTATGTCCGTAACAAAGATGGCGGCATGGTCCCCTTCTCCGCCTTCGCCACCTCGCGCTGGGAAACCGGCTCGCCGCGTCTGGAACGCTATAACGGCTATTCGGCGGTAGAAATTGTCGGAGAGGCCGCGCCGGGAGTCAGTACCGGGACGGCGATGGATGTCATGGAGTCGTTGGTGCATCAGCTACCGGGCGGTTTTGGCCTGGAATGGACAGCCATGTCTTACCAGGAACGGCTCTCCGGCGCGCAGGCGCCCGCGCTGTACGCTATTTCGCTATTAGTCGTCTTCCTGTGTCTGGCGGCATTGTATGAAAGCTGGTCGGTGCCCTTCTCGGTGATGCTGGTTGTGCCGCTCGGCGTCATTGGCGCGCTACTCGCTACCTGGATGCGCGGGCTGGAAAACGATGTTTACTTCCAGGTGGGGCTGTTGACCGTTATCGGCCTCTCGGCGAAAAACGCGATTCTGATTGTGGAATTCGCCAACGAAATGAATCAGAAGGGACACGCGCTGTTAGACGCCACGCTGTACGCCAGCCGCCAGCGCCTGCGACCGATACTGATGACTTCGCTGGCGTTTATCTTTGGCGTATTGCCGATGGCCACCAGCACCGGGGCAGGCTCGGGTAGCCAACATGCTGTCGGAACCGGCGTGATGGGGGGAATGATCTCAGCAACCATTCTGGCTATCTTCTTTGTACCCCTGTTTTTCGTGCTGATACGTCGCCGCTTCCCGCTGAAGCCGCGCCCGGAATAAGCTCCCAGCCAGCCTGATACGAGGTGTCGGGCACAAAAAAGGCGACTTTCGTTGAGTCGCCTTTTCTTATCCCCTATGGGAGCGCGGTGCCTTCCAGGCATTTATTTACGAAGCATGACTTCGATAAAATCTTTCCAGTTCCCCAGTTCACGTTCAATCATAATAGCCTCTCTTATTATTATGGGTATTCTACGTAGTTAGCGGTATAGAGAGAAGTTCATTTAACCGATTGTTGCGATATCCTCTGGTTACGCTGTCTATGATATTACTATGGCGCTGTAGCCGTAAATTTTATGTGACTTACTGCAATATTTAGCAACATTAATACCTTTTCTACTACTTTATCAAATCGGGTTAAAAAACAATCAATTGCATGTGCGCAAAATAGGATTTGCCCCGCGAATTATAAACAAGCCACATCTGGAACGTTTTGGAATCATTATTCACATTCACTCAACAATGTTATATTGATTGCCGATCAGCGCTGGATAAATAACCATTAACAGCCACACTTATTATCCCGCAGACGATACTATTGATTATTTATTCGAATTTCGCGTTAAAGGATTCAATATGATTACCCTCTATGGCATTAAGAATTGCGACACGATCAAAAAAGCGCGCCGTTGGCTGGAGGAGCATGGCATTGATTATCGTTTTCACGATTACCGTGTGGATGGCATAGACCTCCCTCTTCTTAATACCTTTATTGCCGAACTCGGCTGGCAGCCGTTACTGAATACGCGCGGCACAACATGGCGCAAACTGGATGAAGGCGACCGCAGCGGGATTACCGATGCCGACTCCGCCGCTGCTCTCATGGTTGAACAGCCGGCAATCATCAAACGCCCATTGCTCTGCGCGCCCGGGAAGCCTATGCTGCTTGGTTTCAGTGAATCCCGTTATCAGCAGTTTTTTGATGAGGTGTAGTCTATGTCGTGCCCGGTTATTGAGCTGACACAGCAACTTATTCGTCGCCCCTCCCTGAGTCCGGATGACGCAGGCTGTCAGGCATTAATGATTGAACGCCTGCGTAAAATCGGTTTTACCATTGAGCATATGGATTTTGGCGACACGCAAAATTTTTGGGCATGGCGTGGGCGTGGCGAAACGCTGGCGTTCGCCGGGCATACTGACGTCGTACCGGCTGGCGATGTCGATCGCTGGATCAATCCGCCGTTTGAACCTACGATTCGCGACGGAATGTTGTTCGGTCGCGGCGCGGCGGATATGAAAGGTTCACTGGCGGCCATGGTGGTGGCTGCTGAACGTTTTGTTGCGCAGCATCCTCATCACCGGGGCCGCCTCGCGTTTTTGATTACCTCTGATGAGGAAGCCAGCGCAAAAAATGGCACCGTAAAGGTGGTTGAAGCGCTGATGGCCCGTCACGAGCGGCTGGATTACTGTCTGGTCGGCGAACCTTCCAGTACTGAAATTGTGGGTGATGTCGTCAAAAACGGGCGTCGCGGTTCCCTCACCTGTAACCTCACTATTCATGGCGTTCAGGGACACGTCGCCTATCCGCATCTGGCGGATAACCCTGTTCATCGCGCTGCGCCTTTTCTTAATGAACTGGTCGCTATCGAGTGGGATCGGGGCAATGACTTTTTCCCGGCCACCAGTATGCAGGTAGCCAATATCCAGGCAGGCACCGGCAGCAATAATGTCATTCCCGGCGAACTGTTCGTGCAGTTTAACTTCCGTTTCAGCACGGAACTGACCGATGAGATGATCAAAGAGCGGGTACATGCGCTGCTTGAGAAGCATCAGCTACGTTATACCGTAGACTGGTGGCTTTCCGGCCAGCCGTTCCTGACCGCACGCGGCAAGCTGGTGGACGCGGTGGTAAACGCCATTGAGCACTATAATGAAATTAAACCGCAATTACTGACGACGGGCGGTACGTCCGACGGACGTTTTATCGCCCGTATGGGAGCGCAGGTGGTAGAACTGGGGCCGGTGAACGCCACCATTCATAAAATTAATGAATGTGTGAATGCCGCCGATCTCCAGCTACTGGCCCGTATGTATCAACGCATTATGGAACAGCTCGTCGCCTGATGAGCGTTCCGGTAAGAGGAAATAAGCATGGACTGGCTGGCAAAATATTGGTGGATTCTGGTATTGGTGTTTCTGGTAGGCGTACTGCTGAATGTGATCAAAGATCTCAAACGCATCGACCATAAGAAATTCCTTGCCAATAAACCTGAGCTGCCCCCGCATCGCGATTTTAACGATAAGTGGGACGATGAAGACGACTGGCCGAAGAAAGATCAGCCGAAAAAGTAACCGGATAACATGCCGGACAGGTATCGCTATCCGGCATGGTCCCCACCGCCGGGCATTACGTCGCGTAAACGCTGCGTTCGTCCGGCATCCAGCGCAATCAGCGCCTGCGCCGCCTGCGCACGCTGCAACGCCAGCAGAGCTTTACGGCCTGAAATGCGTAGCCGGGCGCACAGTTCGGCATCGCTGGCTTTTTCTTCCAGCCGCCCTCTCAGCGCCGGTAATGGCAATGCGCTGTATTGCAGTAAACGATGCAGGCAACCTAACGATGTCAGTAGCGGGCGGTGCGCGAAAGCAAAACCGACCAGCTCACGCCAGTCTTCATCATTAAGCGCCTGTTCGCGTAACGCCGCCAGCGGTATCGCCTCGCCGTTCCACTGCGTCAGGATATCCGCATCGCGGCGCAAACGTTGGTGTTCCTGCTGCGCCAGCCGTTTTCCCGCGTCGCTCAGCGGCAATAACGCCATCGCCGTATAGCAACCGCTGCTCGCCTCCCGATGGTTGCCCATCCGTACCAGCACAAAGCCGCAGCGCTGCCAGAAGCGCCACAGCTCCGGCGTATAGCCAAAGCTGACGGAAAGATAATCACACTGCGCCGCCTGCTCGCACGCGCAGGCAATCAACTGCTGACCGATGCCTTCGCGCTGGCGGGCGGGGTGCACCGCGATACGGCTTACGCGACGCCCGACCAGCGTCGCGGCTAAAGGGTCGCTACCGTGCGCCGCCAGCGACTGCGCCACCAGATTTCCACGCGGACGCCGGAAACCGCACCATACAGCCTGACTGAGTTCTGCGGATAACCCGCCCTCTTCGACCAGCCAGACGGCGCCCGCCACACGGTTATTCGCCGTGGCCTGCAAGAAATGCTGTCCTGGCGCATCCATCATTCGGCGCAGATCCAGCGGCGAAGTACGATAGTGCGCCCCCGACAGTAACTGATACACAGCCCTCGGCAACGCGGGCGTATTCACCCAGGCCTGTTGGTAAAACGCCGAGATTGCTATCGCGCCATGTGGCGCCTGCGCAAACGCTTCATCGTCGAATATCAGCGCCTCGCTGACGATATTTTCCAGCGGGCATTCTGGCGCCCAGCGGACAGGCTGACGAAGCGTGAAGCGGTGAAGCTGCGGAAAACGGGCGCAAAACTTAAGTAAAAAACCGCGTCCGGTGCCTTCGTAGCCCTGAACGGTGGTGGTGAGTAGTATGCGGGGAAAGCGCGAAACCAGTTGCAGCAGCAGCGGCGCGGGGATTGCCGCCGCCTCGTCAACCACCAGCCAGTCGGCTCTTGCCCCGCTCGCCAGCAACGCATCCGGCGCCATAAAGCAGAACCGCTCACCGGCAAACGCTGCCAGGATATCCGTTGCCGTTTTCGCCGGTGCGGTCACGATAGCCGTGCCCGCCATCCGGGAGATGAATTGCCCGGCCAGCGCCGATTTGCCGCGCCCACGGGGGGCAATCACCGTCGCCACGCCGGGCGGCATTTCACGTAAACGCGATAAGATAGCCGCCTGCTCCGGCTGTGGCTCGCCGGTGGCGGGTCGCCAGCGTCCACGGAAAGGATAAGATGGCCAGCAAAACGGCTGGTGCTGTCGCCAAAGCAGCGTTTGCGGATCGCGGGAGAGAGTCCGTTTAAGATGCTGTGCAAACTGCGGTGTAGGGATAGGCTGCGCGCAGTCGCTCCAGCGCAGTGAATCGGTATCAGGCCTGCTTTCCCACGTCTCGTACGGCGGCATCAGCAGAAGCAGCCAGCTTCCGGCCTGCAAGGTCCCGCTCAGAGCGGCAAACGCTGCGGCGTCAAAGCCCTGCCAGGCATCAAATATCGCATGACGGAATTCACGGCCCAGCAGCGTTTGTAACGCCTGTGGCGTACAGCACGGCTGGGCGGGCGCGTCAGGCGCGACCCACAGCCAGTCACCGGGCAGCGCAGCGCGTATCGCCTCGGCCCGCTCCCGGCACCACGCCGCATCGCCGCTGATGACCAGTAAACGGCGAATGCCTTCCTGTGTCATTTGCGACGTTAACGCCTGTAGCGCATCGATATCAGACATCCCTGCCCCGGTTTATCAAAAGTTTTTGCCAAACGTATTACATTGCGCCGGGTCACCGCTGTCAAATCCACGCTTAAACCAGCTGTAGCGCTGTTCTGAGGTGCCGTGGGTAAAACTATCCGGCACGACGCGCCCCTGCCCCTGTTGCTGTAAGCGATCGTCGCCGATAGCCTGTGCGGCATTGAGCGCCTCTTCCAGATCGCCCGCCTCCAGTACGCCTTGCTGCTGCATACTGTGTCCCCACACGCCGGCAAAGCAATCCGCCTGTAGCTCCATGCGCACCGAAAGGCGATTCACCTCCGTTTGCGACGCGTTTTGCTGTAACTGGCGTACTTTCGGCTCAATACCTAACAGTTTTTGTACGTGGTGGCCGACTTCGTGGGCGATGACATAACCCTGGGCAAAATCACCGTCCGCGCCCAGCTTATTTTTCATATCATCGTAAAATGAGAGATCGATATAAACGGTGCCGTCCGCCGGGCAGTAAAACGGCCCCATCACGGACTGACCCGCACCACAGCCGGTGCGCGTCATACCACGGTACATCACCAGTTTTGGCTGCTGATAGCCGCGCCCCATTTTTTGAAAGAGTTGACCCCAGGTATCTTCGGTCGTCGCCAGAATCACCGAGGTAAATTTTGCCGCTTCATCATCATTGGGGCTTATCGAACGCGTCGACTGCTGCTGCGAAACCGGCTGGCCGGTCAACAGACCGGTTAAATCCACCCCATAGTACCCTGCGACCAACACCACCACCAACAGAATGATGCCGCCTTTTCCGCGCGGAAGACGAAAGCCTGGGCCACCCAGCGAGGGGCCGCCTGGCCGATTACGTCTGTCCTCTACATTGTTGCTTTCACGACGCCCTTGCCAGCGCATAATCACCTCATTCTCTCTTTGTTATACAGATGATCGTAGGCGGTCAGGCGCAGGATTACCACAGGTAAACGCTATCAGAATGAGGAAAGGATGATACCGGAGAGCGGTTGCCCCCCGGTCAGAAGCGGAATTAATCTAATTTCACGCCCAGGCGATGCGCGACGGCTTCATAGGCTTCAATCAGACCGCCCAGGCTCTGGCGGAAGCGGTCTTTGTCCATTTTGTCCAGCGTCTCTTTATCCCACAGGCGGCTACCGTCCGGTGAAAACTCATCGCCCAGCACCACTTCGCCTTTATACAGGCCAAACTCCAGTTTGAAATCCACCAGGATAAGACCCGCGTCATCAAACAGTTTTTTCAGTACGTCGTTGGCTTTGTAGGTTAGCTCTTTCATACGCGCCAGATTTTCCTGACTTACCCAACCGAACGTTTCACAGTAGGAACTATTCACCATCGGGTCGTGCAGCGCGTCGTTTTTCAGGAACAGATCGAAGATCGGCGGGTTAAGCTCCATGCCTTCTTCCACGCCCAGACGCTTGACCAACGACCCTGCCGCACGGTTGCGCACCACACATTCAACCGGCACCATCTCCAGCTTCTTCACCAGACACTCGGTATCAGACAGCAAACGTTCCATCTGGGTCGGGATGCCCGCCTCGGCCAGTTTGGTCATAATGAAATGGTTGAATTTGTTATTTACCATGCCTTTGCGATCAAACTGTTCAATGCGCGCGCCATCCCCTGCTGACGTATCATTGCGGAATTCGAGCACCAACAGGTCCGGGTTTTCCGTGCTGTATACGGTTTTCGCTTTACCACGATACAACTCAGCTTGCTTTTGCATCTTTAACACTCCTGGGTGTGAATTAACGATAAGTATTCATTTCCTGCTACGCCTGCCGGAGACGTCGGCCTGTAATTGTGGTGCGAAATAGCGGTTAAATCGCGTTTTTGTACCGACGCACACGTTTGCGTATCTTATCAGAAAAAAGGGCCGGATTACTCCAGCCCTGTTAAATTACTTGTTGAACGCTGCCTGGAAGACGGCAACCAGCGCGTCGTTCTGGCTTTGCGTCAGAGTATGCCCCTTAGGATCGATAAACTGCAAGCTGCTGCGGTTATCTAAATCGCCAACCTGCAATTTATAGTCTCCGGATGCCAGGCCCGGGTCGCTAGCGCCCAGATCCCGCCAGTCGCTGTCAGACAACGGTTTGTACGTTACCGCCATGCTGCCCTGAGAGCGAGTGCTGTCGGTGACTTTCATGCCCACTTTTTCCAGCGCGGCCGGGAGGCGTTGCCACACGAGGTTGAACGGACCGCGAACGACCAGCATAGGTAAACCGGTATCATCAGCGGCGCTCTGCACATCCATCGTTGCGGCGGAACGGTTCTGCGCGGCATTTGCCGCATCCGTAGCGGTCTTATCCAGACCGGCGGAAATGACGTTCATCATTTCAGTGCTATAACGCTGCAGCGACGCCGCGTCAGCGACCGGCTTGCCAGCCTGTTCCAGATTAACCAGTTTTACCGTTACCGCCTGCTGATAGCCCTGCGGCTTCACCGAGATTTGATAACGTCCACGATACTGTTCGTCTTCATCCAGGCGGTTCCAGTTCACCCAATCGGTCGTCAGGGTCTGGCTGGCATCGTCACGTTTTTCAATCGGATAATTTTTCGCCTGAATCACGCTGACGACTTGCGGCCACAGCGTGCTGCTCCGGCCATTCTCCACCAATAGCGTAGCGGTATCGCCAGAGAACTGGGTACGCGCGCCGCTCACTAACGCTAACGGCTGCGCTGGCGGACGGATATCCAACGCCTTACCAACCGCGCCGCTCCCCTTCGTGACCGGAATAACGTAGTCGCCGGTCGTTATCGGCAGGATCATTCCTGCCGGGGCGTGAAGTTCAGCAAGCGGCGCGGCATCCAGATAGGATTCATCGCCGCTTACCTGGCGCTTGTAGCGCGAATCGGAACTACAGGCAGCGAGCAGCAAAACAAGCGAAACACCCGCAACCTTCGCCAGGCGCGACTTTTGTACTGAGTAAGCCATCAAATCTCCCTAAACTTTACAGCAGGCCAGCATGCTGAAGCGCTGCTTTGACGATGTCACGACCATGGTCCGTGATAGGCGTCATTGGCAGGCGCAGCGTGTCGGTCGCCACAAGACCCAATGCCTTACATGCCCATTTCACCGGGATAGGATTGGGTTCGACAAATAGTTTGTTGTGTAACGGCATCAGACGCTGGTTGATAGCGCGCGCCTCGGCAAATTGCCCTTCCGCCGCCAGTTTGCACATGTCAGCCATCTCGCGCGCCGCTACGTTAGCCGTAACGGAAATCACGCCATGACCACCCAGTTGCATAAAGTCCAGCGCGGACGCGTCATCGCCGCTAAGCAGAATAAAATCGTCTGAAACCAGCTCTTTGATCTGGTGAACGCGGGTTAAGTTCCCTGTCGCCTCTTTGATAGCGATAATATTTTTTATTTCCGCCAGACGACCCACGGTTTCCGGCAACATGTCGCAACCGGTACGGGACGGCACATTATACAGAATTTGCGGCAAGTCAGTGTGTTCCGCGATGGCTTTGAAATGCTGGAACAAACCTTCCTGCGTGGGGCGATTGTAGTACGGCGTTACCGTCAGGCAGCCAACAATGCCGCTATCGTTAAAACGCTGCGTCAGGCTAATCGCTTCCGCGGTCGCGTTTGCGCCCGTGCCGGCGATAACCGGAATACGTCCGTCAGCCAGTTCCAGCGTCATCATCACGACATCGCCATGTTCATCATGGCTTAGCGTGGCAGACTCGCCGGTAGTGCCAACCGAAACAATCGCCGAGGTACCGTTGGCGACATGATAATCAATGAGTTTTTTCAGGCAAGACCTACTGACGTTACCTTTCTCATTCATCGGCGTAACAAGCGCGACAATACTTCCCGTGAACATGGGCCATCCTCTGTGCAAACAAGTCTCTCAATGGTACGTTTGGTATGGCAATAAAAGCAAGCGACCAAAGCCGTTCTGATTGTTGTATGCAGGTTTTTTTTATGGTTTCCTTAAGATTACCTCACCGCTCAAAGGAATAACTGGTTTGACACCGTCATCACAACACTATTTGGTTATCACTGCGCTGGGCGCCGACAGGCCCGGTATTGTGAATACCATTACTCGCCATGTCAGCAGTTGCGGCTGTAATATCGAAGACAGCCGACTGGCGATGCTGGGCGATGAATTCACGTTTATTATGCTGTTGTCCGGCACGTGGAACGCGATTACCTTGATTGAATCGACATTGCCGTTAAAAGGCGCGGAGCTGGATCTGCTGATTGTGATGAAACGGACGTCCGACCGCCCCCGCCCGGCAATGCCCGCGACGGTATGGGTTCAGGTTGAGGTCGCCGACTCCCCGCATTTAATTGAGCGATTCACCGCGCTGTTTAATAGTCATGAAATGAATATTGCGGAGCTGGTCTCCCGCACGCAGCCGGCTGAAGGTGATAAAGCTGCGCAATTATTTATTCAAATCACCGCACATAGCCCGGCGTCGCAAAATTCCGCAAATATTGAGCAAGCCTTTAAAGCACTATGTACAGAACTCAATGCGCAAGGCAGTATAAACGTCGTCAATTACTCACAACATGATGAACAGGATGGAGTTAAGTAATGAATCCACTGAAAGCCGGTGATATCGCACCGAAATTTAGCTTGCCGGATCAAGACGGGGAACAAGTAAATTTGACCGACTTCCAGGGACAGCGCGTTCTGGTTTATTTCTACCCAAAAGCCATGACACCCGGCTGTACCGTGCAGGCCTGCGGCTTACGCGATAACATGGACGAGCTCAAAAAAGCAGGCGTGGACGTGCTGGGCATCAGCACCGATAAACCTGAAAAACTCTCCCGTTTCGCTGAAAAAGAGCTGCTGAACTTTACCCTTTTGTCCGATGAAAACCATCAGGTGTGTGAACAGTTCGGCGTCTGGGGCGAAAAGTCGTTTATGGGCAAAACGTATGACGGCATTCACCGCATCAGCTTTTTGATTGACGCTGATGGTAAGATTGAACACGTCTTTAATGATTTTAAAACCAGCAATCACCATGATGTGGTGCTGAACTGGCTGAAAGAAAACGCGTAAAAGCCTCAGGCCGCGCTGATGTGCGGCCTGGAAAGGGAATGCGCCGTCAGGCTTGCCGCGCCAGACGCCATATCGCCGCCACATTGCGCGCCGACAGGCTCAGGTTATATTCCGCCTCGTGTAAGGCTTCCGGCAACGTAACGATATGCGACAAAATCGACAGCGCCGCATCGATACCCTGTTGATACACAACGTGATGATCGTGTTGCAGCCCACCGGCGAGCGCGATAACCGGTTTATGATACCGCTTCGCCACTCTGGCGACGCCAATCGGCGTCTTGCCGCAAATACTTTGGCTGTCCAGCCGCCCTTCTCCGGTAATCACCAGATCGGCATCTTTAACCGCCTGCTCAAGCTGTAGCGTTTCCACGACAATCTCTACGCCGGCGCGTAATTCCGCATTGAGCAACCCTAAAAGCGCGGCGCCCATTCCACCTGCCGCGCCCGCGCCGGGAGCATTAATCACCTCACGCCCCGTAGCCTGATAAATATGTCGGCCCCAGTTTTCCAGCGCCGCGTCCAGGGTATTCACCATTTCCGCTGTCGCCCCTTTTTGTGGGCCAAAAATGGCCGATGCGCCCTGGGGACCACACAGCGGATTGTTGACATCGCACGCCACGGTTATCGATACCTTACGCAGCAATGGGTGACAACCGGACAGATCGATAGAGGCCAGCGCCGCCAGCGCCTCGCCGCCCGGAGAAAGCGAGCGCCCCTGTTTATCGCGCAATATAACGCCAAGCGCCTGCATCATCCCCGCGCCGCCGTCATTCGTCGCGCTGCCGCCAATTCCCAGAATAATACGCTTTACGCCACGCTCCAGCGCCGCGACGATTAACTCGCCGGTGCCGTAGCTGGTGGTATTAAGCGGGTTGCGCAATTCAGGCGAAACGTGATGCAGCCCGGATGCCGCCGCCATTTCAATCACGGCGGTATCGCTATCGCCCAGCATTCCCCAGCGCGCGGCCACCGGTTGCCCAAGCGGGCCTTGTACCCACTGGTCGACATAACGCCCGCCGCTGGCCTCCACCATTGATTGTACGGTTCCTTCCCCGCCATCCGCCATGGGCACTTTAACGTAGTCGGCGTCAGGATAAATTTCGCGGAACCCCTTTTCTATCGCCTCAGCGACCGCCATTGCGGACAAACTTTCTTTAAATGAATCAGGAGCAATAACAATTTTCATAGGGATTATCCTGCAAAACCAAAGAAACCGAACATCAGAGTAGAAATAAAGGTAATGGCTAACCCCACCAGCGTTTCATACGGCATTAGCTTTAAACGTTCATGAATTTGCATATTGACGCTGCCGCCCGTCGCGTGGAAAAAGCTGCCGTGCGGCAGATGGTCCAGCACCGTGGCGCCCGCATGGATCATAGCGGCTCCCGCCAGGGCGGAAACGCCAAGTTCAAGTAACGTGGGAGAGAAAACGCCGGACGCCACCGCCGTTCCCGCCGTGGTTGAGGCCGTCGCCATTGACATCATGGCGCCAGACACGGGCGCCAGCAGCCAGGACGGCAATCCCGAAGCGGTGAGGCCATGAATCAGGACATCTTTAAGTTCGGAATTAGCGATAATGCCGGCCAGCGTACCGGTTCCCAGCAACATAATAGCGACAGGCGCCATACGCATCAGACCGGCGACCATGTACTGGTTACAGTGGCGCGCGCGTCCCATCAACAGCAGACCGACCAATCCCCCTACGGGCAGGGCAATTAACGGGTCAATGGAAATGCCGGCAAACGGACGGAGAGAAAGCAGGAAAATAGCGACCAGCGGCGCGCTAATCGCCACCAGAAAGCCGGGTCTGGCGACGGAGTCATCATGGTGAGTCACTTCATGATCGGCGACGCCCGCGCCTTTATTATTCAGCCGTTTCGCTAACAGATAGGCGATAATAAGCCCAACGATGCCCGGAACCACGCCCGCCAGCATAATAGAGGTAAGAGGAACATGAAACGCATCGGAGGCGGCAATAGCGTTCGGGTTGGGTGACATCACGTTACCCGCTTTGCCGCCGCCGACCATCGCCAGCAGAATAGCGCTTTTTGACAGCCCTGCATTACGCGCAATCGACAGCGCAATCGGCGCGACGGTAATCACCGCCACATCAATAAATACGCCGACGGCGGTCAGACATAGTGTGGCAATGGCTAATGCCAATAACGCCCGGGTTTCCCCCACTTTGCGGACAATCGTCTCAGCAATCGTATTCGCCGCCCCGGACTCAATTAATACGCCCGCCAGTACGCCTGCGGCCAGAATACGCAATACGGCATTAACGATGCCCTGCGCGCCTGACACCATCAACGACACGGTTTGCAGAAGATCGGCGCCGCCAATCAAACCGCCGACCAGCGCGCCCGCCATCATGCCGTAGGCTGGCGACACTTTTCTTAAAATTAATACGATGGCCACAACCAATGCGGCAATGGCTCCCAGGGTGGATATCGACGTCATATACTGCGCCTCCTTTAACATGGAGCGCGCAGTATGGAAAAACCCGCCTAAAAATCCGCTGGAGCTTTCAACAAATTTCGATTCGACCTGGCAGCGGTAACTTGTCGGACGGTACAGATTCGGCCTGGAGCTCCATACCGATATAAAGCCAAAGCGTACTTTTTAACTCGTTGATTTTTATGTGCGTAATATCCTCACAGCGCTGTAAGCGATAGCGCAATGTATTCACATGAATATGCAATGCTTTGGCCGTTTGCGTCAGGTCACAATTATGTTCAAACCAGGTCCGCAGCGTCTGTTGCAATACGCCTTTCGCGTCATGTTGCGCCAGTTGCAGCCACAGACGCGATAACTCCTGCACTTGCCAACTTTCAGACAGCCCGCTTAGCAGCGCGGGAAGCGCATGGTCATGATAAAAAATGTACTGGCTGCGCAGCTTTTGTCTTTTCGCCATCGCCTGCGTGGCTCTCGCAGTGAGCAAAGATCGGTGCAATCCCGTCTCGCCGGCAAAATAGCCCCCAACCAAAATACGGCTAAAGCCCGATGATGCAGCCCATGATTTAAAAATCTGCAATTCCCCCATTTCCTGGCGGGTATTCCACTTTCCCTCTTTTAACGTGATAGGCTTAATAATGATTAATTCATTAAATTCGGTAAACGTCACCAAATGGTTGCGCGCGTGATTCTCGAAATAATCCATTACATTGCGCAGCGCTTCGCGATCCGGCTGGGAAAGTTCAATAATCAGCACCACTCTGGGAACCGCCAGATCAATGCCCAGATAGGCCGCCATGGAGCGCAACGACTCTGTTGAATTTTCTCGCAAAATCAATTGGTTGATCAGCTCTTCGCGATAGCGTTTATCCCACTGTCGCTGTTCGATCAGCACCATATGCTCGATCACCAGCTCCGCCGCCATTTTAACCAGCTCGGCATACGCGCGAACCTCCTCCGGCTCGCCGGTAATGCCGACCACGCCGATAAGCTGTTCATGAAAAGAGATGGGAAGATTAATGCCGGATCGCACGCCTTTTAGCTGATTGGCGGTAGCGGAATCAATTTCTACAATACGGTTTTCCTTCAGCGCCAGAATGGCCCCTTCGTGACGCTGGCGAAGCCGCGAAGGTTCGCCAGACGCGATAATGACGCCATGTTCATCCATGACGTTTACCGAGTAAGGAATAATTTTCATGGCTCGCTGTACAATTTGCCGCGCGGTATACCCTTTCAAGTAATGTTTTCTCAACACACTCATTCCCTGTTTCGTTATCGCTTCACATTAAAAAAACAATCTCGCATCAATGATGTCACTTATTAACGAATTTCTCAGAAGAATGCTTAGGCTAAGTCACCAAATTTTGGCGGCTTTACAGCGAGAATTTTGTAGGTTCCAACAATAAAAATGCCGCAACACGGTGCGGCATAAAAAAAAAGAGCGGCTTTCTAAGCGCTTGTCCCTCATCAGGCGTGCGCAAAATGGCGGCAGGGCACTATGATGTCGTTCACGCTTTACAACTTTTGTACAGGCCGCTCAGGATGAGGTATCCGTCACCTGACCATCCGGCCAGGCATGGACAACGGCTTTAATCAGCGTCGCCAATGGAATGGCGAAAAACACCCCCCAGAATCCCCACAGACCGCCGAAAATCACCACTGACAGAATAATCACCAGCGGATGCAAATTCACCGCTTCGGAGAAAAGTACCGGTACCAGCAGATTGCCATCCAGCGCCTGAATAATCAGATAAACGGCAAAACAGCTCCAGAATTCCGTCCCCAGACCAAACTGAAACAGCGCGACGCCCACCACCGGAATTGTCACCACAAAAGCGCCGATATAGGGGATCAGGACCGAAAAGCCCACCAGTACCGCCAACAGTAGCGAATAGTTGAGGCCAAACAGCAAAAAGCCCAGCCAGGTCGCTACGCCCACCACCACCATCTCCAGCACTTTTCCGCGGATATAGTTGGTGATCTGCTGATTCATCTCATTCCACACCTGCCCCGCCAGCCCGCGATTACGCGGCAGCACGCGGCGCACGGCATTCAGCATCTGCTCTTTATCTTTTACCAGGAAAAAGACCATCAGCGGCACCAGCACCAGATATACCGCCAGCGTCAGTAGCCCGACTAACGAAGCCAGCGAATACTTCACCACCGAATCGCCCATGTTAAGCATCCGGGTACGCATGTTTTCCGCCATCGCATCAATAATGCCCGCATCCATCAGCGCCGGATAGCGTCGCGGCAAGGTCGCGGCAAAATCGGACAGTTTATTCAGCATACCGGGCATATCACGAATCAGGTAAATACCCTGCTGCCAGGCAATCGGCATCACCACAAACGCCATTAATAACAGAATGCCGACAAAGAGGATAAGGACAATGGAGGCTGCCCAGCGCCGGGAACAGCCAATCGCCTGCAGGCGCGCCGTCGGCCACTCCAGCAGGTAGGCCAGTACGATAGCGACCAGCAGCGGCGCTAACAGGCCGCTAAAGAAAAAGAGGATGCTAAAACCAGCCACCAGAATGACCAGCAAGGCAATCGCCTCCGGGTCGCTGAAGCGACGGCGATACCATTGCATTAACATTTCGAGCATAAAACCCTTCCCAGAACTCAACTGCGGGATTGTGATGCCGAATTGTATCGAAATGTCACAAAAAAGACTTCGCTTTTTATCGTTGATTCAGGAAACTAAAATAGTGAGTCTGTGCTCATCACAGTTATACTTATGAAGTGTCGGAGCGTGGAACGATATTTCACGACGTTGGTCAAAGGGCTATCTCAAAACAACAGGATAGAGGTTATGTTCAGGCAGTTGAAAAAAAACCTGGTGGCAACCCTCATTGCAGCATTGGCTCTCGGTCAGGTCGCGCCCGCATTTGCCGACCCTGCCGACACGCTGCCCGATATGGGAACCTCGGCAGGAAGCACGCTTTCTATCGGACAAGAGATGCAAATGGGCGACTTTTATGTGCGCCAGCTACGCGGCAGCGCGCCGTTAATCAACGATCCGCTGCTGGTGCAATACATTAACGCGCTGGGGATGCGTCTGGTCTCGCACGCCGACTCCGTCAAAACGCCCTTCCATTTTTTCTTGATCAATAATGACGAAATCAACGCGTTCGCGTTCTTTGGCGGCAATGTGGTGCTGCACTCGGCGCTTTTTCGCTACGCGGATAACGAAAGCCAGCTAGCTTCAGTCATGGCGCATGAAATCTCCCACGTGACGCAGCGCCACCTGGCGCGCGCGATGGAAGATCAAAAGCGCAGCGCGCCGCTTACCTGGGTGGGCGCGCTGGGTTCCATTTTGCTGGCCATGGCCAGCCCACAGGCCGGTATGGCGGCACTAACCGGTACTCTGGCGGGAACGCGCCAGGGAATGATAAGTTTCACCCAGCAAAATGAGCAAGAAGCCGACCGTATTGGTATTCAGGTACTGCAACGCGCCGGATTTGACCCACAGGCGATGCCCTCTTTCCTCGAAAAACTGCTCGACCAGGCGCGTTACTCCACGCGTCCGCCTGAAATTTTGCTCACTCACCCCTTACCGGAAAGCCGCCTTGCGGATGCCCGCAACCGTGCCAACCAGATGCGCCCGGTCGTGGTGCAATCTTCCGCCGACTTTTATCTCGCCAAAGCGCGCGCCCTGGGAATGTACAATTCCGGACGTAACCAGCTCACCAGCGACCTGCTGGATCAGTGGTCTAAAGGCAACGTGCGTCAGCAACATGCGGCGCAATATGGCCGGGCGTTGCAGGCGATGGAAGCGAGCAAGTACGATGAAGCGCGCAAAACGTTGCAGCCGCTATTAAGCGCGGAACCGAACAACGCCTGGTATCTTGACCTCGCCACCGATATTGACCTCGGGCAGAAAAGAGCCAACGACGCGATTAATCGCCTGAAAAATGCCCGCGATCTGCGCGTTAATCCTGTGCTGCAGTTAAACCTCGCCAATGCGTACCTCCAGGGAGGCCAGCCGAAAGCGGCGGAAACCATTCTGAATCGCTACACCTTTAGCCATAAAGATGACGGTAACGGCTGGGATCTGCTTGCTCAGGCCGAAGCCGCGCTGAACAACCGCGATCAGGAGCTGGCGGCGCGCGCTGAAAGTTATGCGCTGGCGGGACGACTGGATCAGGCAATTTCACTGCTCAGTAGCGCCAGCGCCCAGGCAAAACTGGGTAGCCAGCAACAGGCGCGTTACGATGCGCGTA
The DNA here is from genome assembly GCF_051702785.1 of Salmonella sp. NW722. NCBI lineage: Bacteria > Pseudomonadati > Pseudomonadota > Gammaproteobacteria > Enterobacterales > Enterobacteriaceae > Salmonella > Salmonella sp. NW722. Next base: position 130,962 of record NZ_JAMMIN010000009.1, on the reverse strand, counting down.
TCGACCAGTTGCGCCAGTTACAGGAACGCTTCAAGCCATACACGAAAATGTAATCGCCGTTTATTAGCCGGATGGCGTCACAAGGAGAACTCATGACCGACACGATTAAAATCTACCATAACCCGCGCTGCTCGAAGAGCCGCGACACGCTGAACCTGCTGAAATCTAACGGCGTGGAACCGGAAGTGGTGCTTTATCTGGATACGCCCGCCGATGCCGCCACCGTGCGGGAACTGCTGCGTATGTTGGGCATGTCCAGCGCGCGCGAACTGATGCGCCAGAAAGAAGATCTCTATAAAACGCTTCACCTGGCGGATAGCCAGCTGAGTGAAGAGGCGTTAATCCAGGCGCTGGTTGAACACCCTAAACTGATGGAGCGCCCCATTGTGGTGGCAAATGGTCAGGCGCGCATTGGCCGACCGCCTGAGCAGGTACTGGACATCCTCGGTTAACCGTTGAACGCCGCCGTCGCGGCGTATTACAGTTTCAGGATCTCTTTGACAAACGGGATCGTCAATTTCCGCTGGGCAGTGATCGACGCATGATCGAGCTGATCCAGCGTCATAAACAGCGTGCGCATTTCGCGATCAAGACGTTTGAGTAAAAACCGCCCGACATCTTCCGGCAGTTCAAACCCCCGTAACCGGGCGCGCAACTGTAGCGCCTGAAGTTTGTCTTCATCGGAAAGAGGCTGGAGTTTATAGATTTGCCCCCAGTCCAGACGGGAAGCGAGATCGGGCAAGCCCAGATTTAACTGTCTTGGCGGACGATCGCCGGTGATCAATAACCGCGTCTTACCGGACTCCAGAATGCGGTTATAGAGATCAAAGATCGCCATCTCCCACAGTTCATCGCCAGCGACACACTCAATGTTATCAATACACACCAGCGAGAGGTGTTCCATACCGTCGAGCACTTCCGGCACAAACCAGGTGCGTTTATCGAGCGGGACATAGCCTACCGCATCTCCACGCTGCGACAATTCAGCGCAGGCGGCGTGCAGTAAATGGCTGCGGCCCGCGCCTTCACGCGCCCAAAGGTAGATATATCCACTATGTTCCTGGCGCAACACGTTTTGTAACGCGGCCAGTAGAGAGGCGTTATCCCCCGGCCAGAAACTTGCGAAAGTTTCGTCGTCAGGAAGATAAAGTGGCAAAGAGAGCTGTGCCGGTGTGTTCAGAGATACCTCAACCCAGGATGACATAAAATCGCGCTGAGTTTACCACATAATTCCCGTGAGATAGAACCGGGCAGCATCGCTGCCCGGCAACCCGTTACTGATGCGGAGGCTCCGCATCATTTGCCTCCAGAACCACTTCTTCCGGACGCAACAGGCTAATCAGTTTAAAAATCAGGCTCAGGCAAATCCCGACGATGGTCGCCAGCGCCATCCCTTTCAATTCTGCCGCGCCGATATGCACTTTCGCGCCGCTCACGCCGATGATCAAAATCACCGAGGTGAGGATCAGGTTTTGCGCTTTGTTGTAATCGACTTTCGATTCGATCAAGACGCGAATCCCCGACGCGCCGATAACGCCGTACAACAGCAGCGAGACGCCGCCCATCACGGGTAACGGGATAATCTGAATCGCCGCCGCCAGTTTGCCGACGCAGGAAAGCAGAATGGCGAAAATCGCCGCGCCGCCAATAACCCAGGTACTGTAAACGCGGGTGATCGCCATGACGCCAATATTTTCCCCATAGGTGGTATTCGGCGTGGAGCCGAAGAAACCGGAGACGATCGTCGACAGTCCGTTAGCGAACATCGAGCGGTGCAAACCTGGATCGCGCACTAAATCTTTTTTGACGATATTCGCCGTCACCACCAGATGACCGACATGCTCGGCAATCACGACCAACGCCGCGGGCAGAATCGTCAGGATCGCGAACCATTCAAAACGCGGCGTATAGAAAGTCGGTAGCGCAAACCAGTGTGCCTGGGCAATCGGCGTGGTATCGACCACTCCTAGCGCGAATGACAGCGCATAGCCCGCCAGCACGCCGATCAAAATCGGAATGATCGCCAGGAAACCGCGAAACAGTACGGAGCCGAACACCGTCACCGCCAGCGTGACCATGGAGATGATAATTGTTTTCGTGTCCGGCGACTGCCCTTGCGCAGGCAGCAATCCGGCCATCCCCGCCGCGACGCCAGCCAGCTCCAGACCGATGACAGCAACGATTGCGCCCATTGCCGCAGGCGGGAACATCACATCCAGCCAGCCGGTGCCCGCTTTTTTAACGATGAAAGAGACCAGACAGAACAGCACGCCGCACATAATAAAACCGCCCAGCGCCACTTCATAACCCAACGGCAACAACAGTAATACCGGGGAAATAAAGGCAAAGCTCGATCCGAGGTAGGCCGGAATTTTACCTTTGCAGATAAAGAGATACAGCAACGTTCCGATACCGTTAAACAACAGCACCGTCGCGGGGTTGATATGAAACAGAACTGGCACCAGCACGGTCGCGCCAAACATGGCGAAAAGGTGCTGTAAACTAAGCGGGATTGTCTGTAAAAGCGGCGGTCTTTCACTCACCCCGATAGCACGGCGCGTCATAGTGTTTTCCTCTAAGTGTGTTTGTTATGAGTTGTTTTATTCAAAAAAAAGCCGACTCTTAAAGTCGGCTTTTAATTATTTATTCACTTATTTGGTACCAAAAATCTTATCGCCGGCATCGCCAAGCCCCGGAATAATGTATCCGTGCTCGTTAAGCCCCTGATCGATAGAGGCGGTGTACAGTTCAACGTCCGGGTGCGCTTTTTCCAGCGCTGCAATGCCTTCCGGCGCGGCGACCAGCACCAGCACCTTAATGCTGCTACAGCCTGCTTTTTTCAGCAGGTCGATGGTCGCGATGACAGAACCGCCGGTCGCCAGCATCGGGTCGACGATCAGCGCCATGCGCTCATCAATGTTCGATACCAGTTTCTGGAAATAAGGTACTGGCTCAAGCGTCTCTTCGTTACGGTACATCCCGACTACGCTGATACGCGCGCTCGGTACATTTTCCAGAACGCCTTCCATCATACCCAGACCCGCGCGCAGAATCGGCACAACGGTAATTTTTTTACCTTTGATCTGGTCGATTTCCACCGGGCCATTCCAGCCTTCGATGGTGACTTTTTCCGTTTCCAGGTCGGCTGTCGCTTCATATGTCAGCAGGCTGCCTACTTCTGAGGCGAGTTCACGAAAGCGTTTAGTGCTAATGTCGTTTTCACGCATCAGACCCAGCTTGTGTTTGACGAGTGGGTGTTTGACTTCCACGATCTTCATACTCTTCTCCTATCCTCAGATGACTGGCAACCACAAAAAAAATCGCCGGATTATACCGCTTTTCCTCTCTGACGCAACACAATGTATGCTTGACCTGGATCAACCAAAAGCGCAGATAGCGGAAAAGTGAGTATAAATCACTCACGTTGAAACAGGCGATAAAGGCTAACAACCGTTTGAATCTTAGCAATTTTAAGGGTGAATGGCCTGTCCAGACCACCTGTCGTAAACCAAGTGCTGGATATCCTTTTCTTTTTTACCAACAGAGAAATTTTCAAGCAGCGACCGAAACCATGCCAAAAAAATCGCCCGGATATCCAGGGCGCAGACCACGCTCGCAAACGTTTGCTTTCCCTGTTAGAATTGCGCCGAATTTAACTTTTACCGCAAGAAAAAACGTGGGGAACCAGGCAGTGACCGATAAGACCTCTCTTAGCTATAAAGATGCCGGCGTCGATATTGATGCGGGTAACGCTCTGGTTGATCGAATCAAAGGCGTAGTGAAGAAAACTCGCCGCCCGGAGGTTATGGGCGGTCTGGGCGGTTTCGGTGCGCTGTGCGCGTTGCCGCAAAAATATCGTGAACCGGTACTGGTTTCCGGCACTGACGGCGTAGGCACCAAACTTCGCCTGGCGATGGACTTAAAGCGTCACGACGCTATCGGTATTGATCTGGTGGCGATGTGCGTAAACGATCTGGTCGTTCAGGGCGCGGAACCGCTGTTTTTCCTCGATTACTATGCCACGGGTAAACTGGATGTCGATACCGCTGCCAGCGTGATCAACGGTATTGCCGAAGGCTGCCTGCAATCCGGCTGCGCGCTGGTCGGCGGCGAGACGGCGGAAATGCCGGGCATGTATCACGGCGAAGATTACGATGTGGCGGGTTTCTGCGTCGGCGTAGTCGAAAAATCAGAAATCATCGACGGCTCCCGGGTTGCCGAAGGCGACGTGCTGATTGCGCTCGGCTCCAGCGGCCCGCACTCGAATGGATATTCGCTGGTGCGGAAAATTATTGACGTTAGCGGCTGCGACCCACAAACCACTCTGCTGGAAGGGAAGCCGCTGGCCGATCATCTGCTTGAACCGACCCGTATCTACGTAAAATCGGTTCTGGAACTGATTGAAAACGTCGATGTGCACGCTATCGCCCACCTCACCGGCGGCGGCTTTTGGGAAAATATTCCGCGCGTTCTGCCGGAGAATACCCAGGCGGTAATTAATGAGTCGTCCTGGCAGTGGCCCGCCATCTTTACCTGGCTGCAAACCGCCGGTAATGTCAGCCGACATGAAATGTACCGTACCTTTAACTGCGGCGTCGGCATGGTGATTGCGCTCTCCGCTCCGGAAGCGGACAAAGCGCTTGCTCTGCTAAACGAGAAAGGTGAAAACGCATGGAAAATCGGTATCATCAAAGCCTCTGATTCCGAACAGCGTGTGGTTATTGAATAATGAATATTGTGGTGCTGATTTCCGGCAATGGAAGCAATTTACAGGCGATTATCGATGCCTGCGAAGCGAAGAAAATTAAAGGCACCCTCAGGGCAGTATTCAGCAATAAGGCCGACGCGTTCGGCCTTGAACGCGCCAGAGAAGCCGGCATTCCGGCGCAAGCGCTGACTGCCGATCGGTTTGACAGCCGCGACGCCTTCGATCGCGAGTTGATTCGCAAGATAGACGCGTATGCGCCCGATGTGGTCGTGCTGGCCGGTTTTATGCGTATTCTGAGTCCGATGTTTGTCGCGCATTACTACGGGCGTCTGCTGAACATTCACCCTTCCCTGCTGCCAAAATATCCGGGGTTGCATACCCATCGCCAGGCGCTGGAAAACGGCGATGAGGAGCACGGTACCTCGGTACATTTCGTGACAGACGAACTCGACGGCGGCCCGGTCATTCTCCAGGCGAAGGTGCCGGTTTTTGCCGACGACAGCGAAGATGATATCACCGCACGCGTACAGACTCAGGAACATGCGATTTATCCGCTGGTGATTAGCTGGTTTGCGCAGGGGCGTCTAAAGATGCGCGATAACGCCGCCTGGCTGGACGGGCGTCGTCTGCCGCCGCAAGGTTATGCGTCTGACGAATAATACGTCATCGAACAGGACTGCGTCTGCTTGCCGGATGGCGGCATAAATGCCTATCCGGCCTACTCTTTTCCCTTCCTTTATGCTATCAGTTTATTGTCATATTTTTCTGGCGCAGTTGGACATTAACGCGTAATGCTCGCCATAATCATCAGGCAGTGTCCCGTGAATAAAACGGAGTATAGGTAGTAATGGGTCAGGAAAAGCTATATATCGAGAAAGAACTAAGCTGGTTAGCATTTAACGAACGCGTGTTACAGGAAGCGGCGGACAAATCCAACCCGTTGATTGAGCGGATGCGGTTCCTGGGAATCTATTCTAATAACCTCGACGAGTTCTACAAAGTGCGTTTCGCTGAACTGAAACGACGCATTATTATCAGCGAAGAACAGGGTTCAAATTCTCATTCACGCCATTTGTTAGGCAAAATTCAGTCCCGCGTGTTGAAAGCAGACCAGGAGTTCGACGGCCTGTACAACGAATTACTGCTGGAAATGGCGCGTAATCAAATCTTTCTGATCAACGAGCGTCAGCTCTCGGTGAACCAACAAAGCTGGTTGCGCCACTATTTTAAGCACTATTTGCGCCAGCATATTACCCCGATTCTCATTAACCGGGAGACGGATCTTGTTCAGTTTTTAAAAGATGATTACACCTATCTGGCGGTGGAGATTATCCGTGGCGACACCATCAACTATGCGCTGCTGGAGATACCGTCCGACAAAGTCCCACGCTTCGTTAATCTGCCGCCGGAGACACCGCGCAGACGCAAACCGATGATCCTCTTGGATAATATTCTGCGCTACTGCCTGGATGACATTTTTAAAGGGTTCTTCGACTATGATGCGCTTAATGCCTATTCGATGAAAATGACCCGCGATGCCGAATATGACCTGGTGCATGAGATGGAATCCAGTCTGATGGAGCTGATGTCTTCCAGCCTGAAGCAGCGCCTGACCGCTGAACCTGTGCGCTTTGTCTACCAACGCGATATGCCCGCCGCGCTGGTCGACGTGCTGCGGGAAAAACTGACGATCTCCCGGTATGACTCAATCGTACCCGGCGGGCGCTACCACAATTTTAAAGACTTTATTAATTTTCCGAATGTCGGTAAAGCCAACCTGGTCAATAAGCCGTTACCGCGGTTACGCCATCTTTGGTTTGATAAAGAGAAGTTTCGTAACGGTTTCGACGCGATTCGCGAACGTGATGTGCTGCTCTATTATCCTTATCACACCTTTGAACATGTGCTGGAACTGCTGCGTCAGGCGTCGTTTGACCCAAGCGTGCTGGCGATCAAAATCAATATTTATCGCGTAGCGAAAGACTCGCGCATTATTGACTCGATGATCCATGCCGCCCATAACGGCAAAAAAGTCACCGTGGTGGTGGAGTTGCAGGCGCGCTTCGATGAAGAGGCAAATATTCACTGGGCCAAGCGGTTAACCGAAGCGGGCGTCCACGTTATTTTCTCTGCGCCCGGGCTGAAAATTCACGCCAAACTCTTTCTCATCTCACGAAAAGAGGGCGATGACGTGGTGCGTTATGCGCATATCGGCACCGGTAACTTCAACGAAAAAACGGCGCGGCTGTATACCGATTATTCGCTGCTGACCGCCGATGCGCGCATTACCAATGAAGTGCGCCGGGTCTTTAATTTTATTGAAAACCCCTATCGCCCGGTCACTTTCGATTATTTGATGGTTTCTCCACAAAACTCACGGCGTCTGCTGTATGAGATGATCGATCGTGAAATCGCCAATGCCCAACAAGGCTTACCGTCAGGGATTACCTTAAAGCTTAACAACCTGGTCGATAAAGGGTTGGTCGACAGGCTATACGCCGCGTCGGGTTCGGGCGTCCAGGTCAATCTGCTGGTGCGCGGTATGTGTTCTCTTATTCCGCAACTGGAAGGCATTAGCGATAATATTCGCGCGATTAGCATTGTGGATCGCTATCTGGAACACGATCGGGTTTATATTTTCGAAAACGGCGGTGATAAGCAAGTTTGGCTCTCTTCAGCTGACTGGATGACGCGTAATATTGACTACCGTATCGAAGTCGCTACGCCTATCCTCGACCCGCGGCTTAAACAGCGCGTCCTGGATATCATTGACATTCTGTTTAGCGACACGGTAAAAGCGCGTTTTATCGATAAAGAACTCAGCAACCGCTACGTACCGCGCGGCAATCGCCGTAAAGTCCAGGCGCAGCTGGCAATTTATGACTACATCAAATCACTCGAGCAACCAGACTAACGCTATGCCAATTTACGATAAATCCCCCCGCCCGCAGGAGTTCGCTGCGGTCGATCTCGGCTCAAACAGCTTTCATATGGTTATTGCCCGCGTGGTTGACGGCGCAATGCAGATTATCGGCCGTTTAAAACAGCGCGTCCATCTGGCGGACGGGCTGGGCGCAGATAACAAACTCAGCGAAGAAGCCATGGAACGGGGGCTTAGCTGTCTGTCGCTGTTTGCTGAACGCTTACAAGGTTTCTCCCCTTCCAGCGTCTGTATCGTAGGTACCCATACGTTACGTCAGGCGCAAAATGCCGCTGATTTTCTCAAACGCGCGGAAAAGGTTATTCCCTACCCGATAGAGATTATTTCCGGTAACGAAGAAGCGCGCCTGATTTTTATGGGCGTAGAACATACGCAGCCGGAAAAAGGCCGCAAGCTGGTGATCGATATCGGCGGCGGGTCAACAGAGCTGGTCATTGGCGAAAACTTCGAACCCAGGCTGGTTGAAAGCCGTCGTATGGGCTGCGTGAGCTTCGCGCAGCTCTACTTTCCCGGCGGCATTATCAATAAAGAAAACTTCCAGCGCGCCCGAATGGCGGCGGCGCAAAAACTGGAAACCTTAACCTGGCAGTATCGTATTCAGGGTTGGAACGTGGCGATGGGCGCTTCCGGTACGATTAAGGCCGCTCATGAAGTTCTCCTGGCGCTGGGTGAGAAAGATGGCTTCATTACGCCGGAGCGCCTCGATAAACTGAAGTCAGAAGTGTTGAAGCACCGCTCCTTTAATGCGCTCAGCCTGCCGGGTCTGTCTGAAGAACGAAAAGCGGTCTTTGTGCCGGGCCTGGCGATTCTGTGCGGCGTTTTTGATGCTCTGGCTATCCGCGAGCTTCGCCTTTCCGACGGCGCGTTGCGCGAAGGCGTGCTGTATGAAATGGAAGGCCGCTTCCGCCATCAGGATGTTCGCAGCCGTACCGCAAAAAGTCTGGCCAATCAATACAACATTGACAGAGAACAGGCCAGACGCGTGCTGGAAACCACCATGCAGATGTACGAGCAGTGGCAGGCCCAGCAGCCAAAACTGGCGCATCCGCAGCTTGAAGCGTTGCTCCGCTGGGCGGCAATGCTGCATGAGGTTGGACTGAATATTAATCACAGCGGTTTACATCGCCATTCGGCTTATATTCTGCAACACAGCGATTTGCCCGGCTTTAATCAGGAGCAGCAAATGATGATGGCGACGCTGGTGCGTTACCATCGTAAAGCCATAAAACTGGATGATATGCCCCGCTTTACGCTGTTTAAGAAAAAACAGTATCTGCCGTTAATTCAGCTACTTCGTCTGGGCGTATTACTGAACAACCAGCGGCAGGCGACCACTACGCCGCCGACGCTGCGACTAACGACCGATGACAGCCACTGGACGTTATGTTTTCCGCATGACTGGTTCAGCCAGAATGCGCTGGTACTGCTTGATCTGGAAAAAGAACAGCAGTACTGGGAAGCGGTAACTGGCTGGCGTCTCAATATTGAGGAAGAAAGCTCGCCGGAGATCGCCGCGTAAATTGTGGATCAGACGCCGCGCCGCGGCGTCTGCCTTTACTGAATCTCAGATAATAACTGCGGCTCGCCAATTAAATATCCCTGAAGATAGTCGATCCCCAACGAGAGCACGACGCTTCGTATTTCTTCGCTCTCGACATACTCCGCGACGACCTGCATATTTTTCATTCGCGCTAAATGACAAATAGAAGCCACAATCTGATAATCGAGACTGTTTGACACTATATTGCGAATAAAACTGCCGTCAATTTTAAGAATATCGGCGTCAACGTTTTTCAGCCGCGCATAGCTGGCGTAGCCAGTACCGAAATCATCAATCGCTATCTGACAGCCAAACTGCTGTAGCTGTCCCAGCGTCAACTGCGCCTGCTCAGCATTGGTGAGAGAGTTACTTTCCGTTACCTCAAAAACCAGTTGCCAGGGTTCAACTTGATATTGCGTAAGCAGCTGCTTAACTTCTGCAGGAAAACGAGCGCGGCATACCGATGTTGGCGACAGATTAATGGCAAAACGATGCGCGGGCATATATTCCCGGCTGGCCGCCATAAACCGCAGCGTGTTTTCAATCACCCAGAGATCGATAGCGGAAGACAAACCAAACTCATGCGCCACGGGTAAAAAATTGTCCGGGTTGATAACGTCGCCGTTGTCATCCCTGAGTCGCAGTAAAATTTCATGGTAAACGTCCCCACGAACGCCGAAAATAGGCTGCGCCATCAGGAAAAAATGATCGTGCTCCAACGCCTGTTGCAGCCGATTCATCATCGCAATTCTGCCTTTCAAATCGCGCTGCAGGTGCATTGCGCCGCGCCGCTGTAAATCCTCCGGCGCGTTAGTCGTCAACGAAAGATCGGAACTGGTGCTTAATTCGCCCAGCAGAAGATAAAGGTGGCTAACCGGAGAACGCACGCAGCAGTAGCTCACGCCGACAGGCGGCTGTAGCGGCAGTCCATCCCAGATAAACCGAAACTGCTTAATATGTTTATCCAGCGCTTCAATACGCTGCTGATGCGCCTCTGTATTAAGACGCAGCACCAGGTCGTGCCCTGACATCTGGTAGACGCACTCATTTGAGGCCAGCATCGGCGTAATCCAGTGAGAGAGCTTTTGCTTATACTGGATGCGTAGCATGACGCCATAATTTTTACCCAATAGCTCCAGGCCCGGCACGTGTAAAAAACAGATCGTAGACCAGGGCGCATTTTGGAGCGCGCGGTTTAACGCACGTAAATTGGGAAGATGTACAACCGGGTCAAGATAGGCCAGCCGCCGTGCGCGACCACTCACTACGCGCTGACGCGTGGCCAGTACAGACATATAATTAACAATAAAAGAAAAAACCAGATAGCTCGAAGAGGTAATCGCTAATTGCGTATCATAACCTGAATACCAGGGCATATAACGCTGATAATAATGAATCGACGTAATTAGCACGACGGCCCAGATAATTGAAATAAACTTATAGCCATAGCGCATCGCGCCCCACAGCATGACCGGCAATAATAACGAAAGCGTATAGTTGGTACTAAATATTGAACTATTATCAGTCAATGGCATACACAGTATAAACATTAGTGTAGTCAATACGGCCAGCCAAATAACGATCTCTTTTTTAGTGGCCTTGCTATCAATCTGTAGCTTTAATTGCTGATAATACCCCCGTAGGTGCAGCGGATTGCGGAGAGTACGAATAATAAAATAGCACAATGGCACGCCGACAAGGTTACCGACCAGTAACGCCTGGTAATTAATCAGCGTGTTGATATTAAAGGGCATTACCCCCATCAGGCTGGCTTTGCTTTCGTACATGCCAACAAAAGCGGCAAACTGGTAGATGCCCAGAAATAATGTTGCAGAACAAAATACCTGCCAGAATATTCGTTGAAACAACAGGTGGGCGTCGCCGTGGGAAACATTGTTTCGCCGTGGGGAAAAGACACGATAGCCGCCCCAGCTTAGCACGATAGTGATGATAAAGTGCATCGTCACGGAAAGGGTTTCATACAGCCCTGTCTGCGGGTATCTGCGCCAGAAGATAGCAAGCACAATGCCCGGCAGTGCTGCCCAGCCGAAAAAGAGCATCAGGCTAAGCATAAAAGCTAACGGCAGGTAAAAAAGAACCACATTTCCAGTGCTGGTAAGCGCATAAGTATTTGCGCTACTTAAAACAGGTAGTAAAATCGAAGGAAGGATGAGCGGTAGTCCCCACCATTTATCTCTGATATTTATATAATTTTTATTTAGTTTCATAGATGCTCAGCAGAACCCCCCAATCCCAAAGGGGCGTTAACAGACAGGCATCCCACCTGACTTTAAATTGATGATGCGATATACATCACACGATAGTCATCGATTGTAATTATTAAACAAAAGTAACATTTGATTTAAGTCAATTATTACCTTTCTCCTGCAGCCTTTATTCGCCTTTTTATTCTTTGTTATCATTAATTTATTATTAATGTAAATACTAAAATTATCTTCCATAACAATATAAGATAAATCAACTGACGCAATTTTACATTAAGAGGAATTGACCATCGGTTCGCAGTATGCCTTAATGTAGAGTGAACGCAGGCTTGTTACGTTCTTCGCCTTGATAATACCCTTGAAGAACCCAGCCTGATCCCGCCCATACCGCTGGGCCAACGTTAAGGAACCCTTTGTGAGTCAGGCCAACAGTATGCGAAAACGACATCGATTTAACACTCGCATGACCCGTATCGTACTGCTTATCAGTTTTCTCTTCTTCTTTGGACGTTTCGTCTACTCTTCTATCGGCGCCTGGCAGCACCATCAGGATAAAAAAGAAGCGCAACAATCATCGCTTTCTGTCACCACACCGGGACAACGTTAAGCTGTTATCCGTTAAAAAGCCCGCGCAAGAAAAAGAAGCTTTAGCGTTAACGCAAAAAGACAACCCACTCAATGGGTTCAGGCCATGATCAGACGCTTAAAGAGCAACCGCGGGATATCCTGCCTGGGTGATAAGATCACATGCGCGGTTACTAAGATTCCCTCGACCGAATACAAAACCCGATAGCCTTCAGCGTGCCCCTATCATGTACTGCAAAACAACCCCGATGATCTTTTTTTTCAAAGAGGTGAATCGCTTACTACCCCGTAATTATTAGTTAGAACAAAGAGATTAGGTGTTGTATAATTTTTGGTCATGGTTAGAAGGGGTGAGTAAATGGACACTACTGAAACATTGAATGGTACGTACTTCTACGGCGGGTTATCCAACCTGACACCACAACAACTATGGTGGGCTATCACCATCGCCGTTGTGAGCGATCATCTGGGGATCTCAGCGGTCGATGCTGCACTGGTTATCTCAGGGCAACCAGTTCTACCTACGAGGGGTAAACCTCGTGGGACAACTCCAGGAACATCAATTGCTTCTAAGTACATCAGTAATTGGTTGAACTATAAACTGCCACCTGGGATCAGATTACCAACGTTGACAGGCAAAACCATCAACTCATTACAGCTAAGCTCAACGAATAATTTAGGTCGTTTCGTTGGTCGTAATGTACCCTGGCTCGGTTGGGTTATGACATTCACTACGATTTATGATATCCAGCGTGATATTAAAGATACATTTAATCGTGTGGCGGTTCCTAAAGATCGCATTCAGTGGACGTACTTCTAATGAGAGATATTAAGAAAGAAATTATCGATTTTATCGATCAGGAATATAACACTAAAAAGTACTTTCTCTGTGGGCCAAAGCGAACCATCACGCTTGATACCAGTATTAGGGATGATCTTAAACTCGTTTTTGAAGATAGTGAAGAACTTCTACAAGAGTACTTCAAGCGTTGGAATGTAGATCCAGAAGGATTTGACATACTCAACTATCTGAATCCAGAGTACTTTGGAAGTAAAGAGCCTGATCCGCGTAAGCCACTAACGGTTGGTATGCTCGTTGAAAGTGCTAAAGCTGGACGTTGGTTATATAGTTGAAGAATAAAGTTATTATATTTTAAATACCCCTTATTTGGGCTGAATCGCCACGGATAACCTGGGCACTTCTGAGTCGTTGGTAGATCTTTTTCTTTATCCGTTCACGCTTCAGTAGCTGGAAAAAGCTTTCTGCAACCGCATTGTCATGACAGTTGCCACGACGGCTCATACTGCCCTCCAGTCCGTGCGATTTCAGCCATTCATAGCGGGTGTACTGACTATCCTGATCAGAATGAACCAGCACCTGTTTTTGGGATGACGTCGCCACACGGCCATCAGAAGCGCATTCAGGACAATATCTTTTGTCATTCGTGGTTGCATTGACCAGCCGATAACTTTGCGCGAGAACAAATCAACGACCACGGCAAGATACAGCCAACCTTCGTGGGTTCGTAATTACGTCAAATTTGCCGCCAGAAGCTGTGCACTACACAGAAAACTCATCTATGCACATAAATAAAAACCCTCTGCAAAAACAGAGGGTTAAATTCACCTTTACCTGTTCATGAAAACACAGGAAGGGTTATCGGCTTATTCCCACTCAATGGTAGCCGGTGGTTTACCGCTGATGTCATACACCACACGGGAAATCCCGTTGACTTCATTGATGATACGGTTGGAAACACGACCGAGGAAGTCATACGGCAGGTGCGCCCAGTGTGCGGTCATAAAGTCGATGGTTTCGACGGCACGCAGAGAGACAACCCAGTCATACTTACGACCATCGCCCATGACGCCAACGGAGCGTACTGGCAGGAAGACGGTGAACGCCTGGCTGACTTTGTCGTACAGATCCGCCTTACGCAGCTCTTCAATGAAGATAGCGTCCGCGCGACGCAGCAGGTCGCAGTACTCTTTCTTCACTTCGCCCAGTACGCGTACGCCGAGGCCCGGCCCCGGGAACGGGTGACGGTACAGCATGTCGTACGGCAGGCCCAGCTCCAGACCAATCTTACGCACTTCGTCTTTGAACAGCTCTTTCAGCGGTTCAACCAGCCCCATCTTCATCTCTTTCGGCAGGCCGCCGACATTGTGGTGAGATTTGATGACGTGCGCTTTACCGGTTGCAGACGCCGCAGATTCGATAACGTCAGGGTAGATGGTGCCCTGCGCCAGCCATTTCACGTCTTCCAGTTTGAGCGCTTCTTCGTCGAATACTTCAACGAAAACGCGACCGATGATCTTACGCTTGGCTTCCGGATCGTTTTCGCCAGCCAGCGCTGACAGGAAGCGATCTTCCGCCGGTACGTGAACAATGTTCAGACCAAAATGGTCGCCAAACATGTCCATCACCTGCTCGGCTTCGTTGAGGCGCAACAGGCCGTTATCGACGAAAACACAGGTCAGATTTTTACCGATCGCACGGTGCAGCAGCATTGCGGTGACGGAAGAATCCACGCCGCCGGAGAGACCGAGGATCACTTTATCGTCGCCTACCTGCTCGCGAATGCGCGCCACGGCGTCGTCGATGATCTTCGCCGGCGTCCACAACGCTTCACACTGGCAGATATCGCGTACAAAACGCTCCAGCATGCGCATACCCTGGCGGGTGTGAGTCACTTCCGGGTGGAACTGTACGCCGTAGAAGCGTTTTTCTTCGTTGGCCATAATGGCGAACGGACAGCTCTCGGTGCTGGCGACGGTCACGAAGTCGGACGGAATCGCCGTCACTTTATCGCCGTGGCTCATCCACACGTCCAGCAGCGGTTTGCCGTCGGCGGTCAGGGAATCTTCAATACCGCGAACCAGCGCGCTGTCGGTCAACACTTCGACCTGCGCGTAACCAAATTCACGCTCATTAGAACCTTCTACATGACCGCCAAGCTGCATCGCCATGGTCTGCATCCCGTAGCAGACGCCAAATACCGGCACGCCTGCTTCAAAGACATACTGCGGCGCACGCGGGCTGTTTTCTTCGGTGGTGCTTTCCGGGCCGCCGGAAAGAATAATGCCGCTTGGGTTGAAGTCACGAATTTGTGCTTCTGTCACATCCCACGCCCACAGTTCGCAGTAAACACCCAGCTCACGCACGCGGCGCGCAACCAGTTGAGTGTACTGAGAACCGAAGTCCAGAATGAGGATGCGATGCTTATGAATGTTTTCCGTCATTGACGCTTATTCCGAGGCAAGTGAAACAGATTAAATAAATCGCCCGACGCGAAGGTCGGGCGAAGAAAATCAGGAGCCCAGACGGTAGTTCGGGGACTCTTTGGTGATGGTCACGTCGTGAACGTGGCTTTCCTGGATACCCGCACCGCTGATACGCACAAACTCCGCTTTAGTACGCAGTTCGTCGATGGTAGCACAACCGGTCAGCCCCATACAGGAGCGCAGGCCGCCCATCTGCTGGTGAATGATCTCTTTCAGGCGACCTTTGTAGGCTACGCGACCTTCGATACCTTCCGGCACCAGTTTGTCAGCGGCGTTGTCGCTTTGGAAGTAACGGTCGGAAGAACCTTTGGACATCGCACCCAGAGAGCCCATACCGCGGTAAGATTTGTACGAACGGCCCTGGTAGAGTTCGATTTCGCCCGGGGATTCTTCGGTACCGGCCAGCATAGAGCCCACCATGACAGCGCTCGCGCCTGCGGCGATGGCTTTGGCGATGTCGCCGGAGAAACGAATACCGCCGTCAGCGATAACCGGAATCCCGGTGCCTTCCAGCGCTTCTACCGCGTCGGAAACAGCGGTGATCTGCGGAACGCCCACACCAGTCACGATACGAGTGGTACAGATGGAACCCGGGCCGATACCCACTTTCACCGCGCTGCAACCGGCTTCCGCCAGTGCGCGGGCGCCTGCGCCAGTGGCGACGTTGCCGCCGATGATTTGCAGGTCAGGATATTTAGCGCGCGTTTCACGGATACGTTGCAACACACCTTCCGAATGACCGTGAGAGGAGTCGATCAGCAGGACGTCAACTCCTGCCGCCACCAGCGCGTCAACGCGCTCTTCGTTGCCCGCGCCTGCGCCGACCGCCGCGCCGACACGTAAACGGCCCTGCTCATCTTTACAGGAGTTTGGTTTACGTTCCGCTTTCTGGAAATCTTTTACGGTAATCATGCCAAGCAGATGGAAGTTATCATCAACGACCAGCGCTTTTTCTACGCGTTTTTCGTGCATTTTTGCCAGCACGACTTCACGGGCTTCGCCTTCACGAACGGTCACCAGACGCTCTTTCGGCGTCATGTAGACACTTACCGGCTGGTTCAGGTCAGTCACAAAACGCACGTCACGACCGGTGATGATCCCCACCAGCTCGTTATCTTCAGTCACCACCGGATAGCCCGCAAAACCGTTACGCTCGGTCAGGGCTTTCACTTCATGCAACGTGGTGGTTGGCAGGACGGTCTGCGGGTCGGTCACTACGCCGGACTCGTGTTTCTTCACGCGGCGAACTTCTTCCGCCTGGCGCTCAATGGACATGTTTTTGTGGATAAAACCAATGCCGCCTTCCTGGGCCAGGGCAATTGCCAGGCGCGCTTCCGTCACGGTGTCCATCGCCGCAGAAAGCATAGGAATATTCAGACGAATAGTTTTCGTCAACTGCGTGCTGAGATCGGCAGTATTCGGCAAAACGGTGGAGTGAGCGGGAACAAGGAGGACGTCGTCAAACGTCAGGGCTTCTTTAGCGATACGTAGCATGGGCAATATCTCACCTGGGAGGTTAATAAATATTGCCGCGGCATTATACAGAACGTAATCGGTTGCATCTACATTTTTTTGCAAATAGTGCTTGCGATCCCCCGTGAGCAGGTTACTATCGATTGAATAACCTGCTGATTTAGAATTTGATCCCGCTCACATGTTATCCTCTCAAACTTCCTCAATTTTTACCGTAAGCCGCCTTAACCAGACGGTTCGTCTGCTGTTAGAACAGGAGATGGGACAGGTATGGATCAGCGGCGAGATTTCTAATTTCACGCAGCCTGCGTCGGGTCACTGGTACTTTACGCTCAAAGACGATACCGCTCAGGTGCGCTGTGCGATGTTCCGTAACAGCAACCGCCGGGTGACGTTCCGCCCGCAGCACGGGCAGCAGGTGCTGGTACGCGCCAACATTACGCTGTACGAGCCGCGCGGCGATTATCAAATCATCGCCGAAAGTATGCAGCCGGCTGGCGAAGGCTTGTTGCAGCAGAAATATGAGCAGCTAAAAGCCAAACTGCAGGCCGAAGGCTTGTTCGATCAGCAGCATAAACAACCGTTGCCCTCCCCGGCCCACTGCGTGGGGGTGATCACCTCGAAAACCGGCGCGGCGCTGCACGATATTCTCCACGTGCTAAAGCGTCGTGACCCATCCCTGCCCGTAATTATCTACCCGACGGCGGTCCAGGGCGACGACGCGCCGGGGCAGATCGTTCGTGCTATCGAACTGGCGAACGCGCGGGGCGAGTGTGATGTACTGATCGTCGGACGCGGCGGCGGTTCGCTGGAAGATTTGTGGAGTTTTAACGACGAACGCGTGGCGCGGGCGATTTTTGCCAGCCGCATTCCGGTAGTCAGCGCCGTCGGCCACGAAACCGACGTCACGATAGCTGATTTTGTCGCCGACCTGCGCGCGCCTACGCCATCAGCAGCGGCAGAAATTGTCAGCCGTAACCAGCAGGAGTTGTTGCGTCAGATCCAGTCCGCCCAGCAGCGTCTGGGCATGGCGATGGACTACTACCTCGCTAACCGTAGCCGCCGTTTCACGCAGATTTTTCACCGTCTGCAACAGCAACATCCGCAACTGCGTCTGGCCCGTCAGCAAACCGCCCTGGAACGTTTACGCCAACGGATGGGATTTGCGCTTGAGGCCAGGATTAAGCAGGCCACTCAGCGCCAACAGCGCGTAAGTCAACGCCTGAGCCAGCAAAATCCGCAGCCGCGCATTCACCGCGCGCAGTCGCGCATCCAACAGCTGGAATATCGTCTGACGGAGAATATCCGCTCACGGTTAAGCGAACAGCGCGAGCGTTTCGGCAACGCGGTCACGCATCTGGAAGCGGTCAGCCCGTTAGCCACGCTGGCGCGCGGCTATACGGTTTCGACGACAACGAACGGCAAGGTGCTGAAAAAGATCAAACAGGTCAAAGCAGGCGATATTATGACCACGCGACTGGAGGACGGCTGGCTTGAAAGTGAAGTCAAATCCGTCACGCCGGGCACGTAATCCAACGCTCCCCCACCCTTTGCAGCGCGATGTTGGGTTTCGACTTCGCCTCAGCCAACCTACGCGCCACGTCGGATAAGGTGTAACCACAATTCGACGATCAACCGGTTTGTCATTCGCCTCAAAACCGGGCAGGGAACGCCCGCCCGGTTTTGTCTAGCTTACCAGTTATAGCGCAGATTGAGGCTACCGTTCAGATCGCCAAAGTCATTGCTGCCAGTCTGCCCGGCAACCTGAGCGCGAACGCTCCACTGCTTATCGATATCTGCCTGCAGACCCACTTTCAGCTCCGCACGGTTAGCCGGAAGATCCTGTTTTACCGTGGCATCATCAAACGATACCGACACATCATCGCTGGTGTGCAGCCAGTTAGCTTCAGCAAACGGCTGGATAACCGTACGGCTGCCTTTGTACAGCTTGCCGTCAACACGCAGACCCAGGCGCGTTGTCCAACTGTCGCCATCCTGACCATCGATCCGGGTGCCGTAGTTATCCTTCACGCTATCCGCTGAGTAATTCTGCCAGACAACCTGCGCCTGCGGCGTCAGACTGACAGTATTGCCGTTGCTAAGCGCAATATCGTAGCGATAACCAGTTTCCAGCGAGACGGCGTTAGCGGTTGAATCATAAGATTCAGATCCCGCATCACCGCTCTCTACGCTGTTGTTGTAGAAACCATATTGATACCAGCTATCGACATACGCGCCGCTATGCGTTTGGGCATCGGCAAACCAGGTGGCATAGACACCGAGGTTGTAGCCGTCTACGTTGGCGCTACTGGTGAACTGGCTACCGTCTGCGCCACGGTTACCGGTGCTGTCGGTATCGGCGTTGATGTAGCTCGCCATGACGCCAACGGTAACGCTCTGCTGGCCGTTACCCCAGGCCAGAATGTCGCCGCCTAACTGGAACTGGGAGTAGTTGCTGTCCATATCGATATTGCCGCTGACAGCCTCGGATTCCGCTTTACCCGCTTTGAAGCGCGCCCATACGCTGCCATCGGCATTACGATACTGGCTGCCCTCGCGGTCATAGAGGGTCTGCATTTGCAGGTTGCGCGCCATCCACTGGTTGCCCATGTACGCGCCGATATCCGCACGGTACTGCGGTGCGACATCGCCGCCATCGTCCGGAGGCGTGACATCGCCGCCGTCGCCGCCGTCGTCCGGAGGCGTGACATTACCGCCATCGCCGCCATCGTCCGGAGGTGTGACATTACCGCCATCGTCACCGCCATCCGAAGGCGTGTCATCACCGCCGCTGTCGTCATCATCAGACTGTGCTTTTGACGCCAGATACCAGTCGTTGTCACTTTCATTCCAGTACAGACGGTAGGTATACAGACCGGCGTTAACCTCATTTTTTAGCTCAAACGCATCGCTGGTCGATACGCCGCCAACATCCACCACTTCGATACCGTTAGTGGTCTGTGCTCCATCGCCGATGCCGTTGATGTACAGATCGGTGGTGCCGGAGGCATCGCCGGTAATGACCAACTTATCGGTTGCCGAATCATCGTCGCCCAGGACGGTATTCAGGTAAAGCGAGCCGCCGTTGCCGGTGTAATTGCCATCAACATAAAGCGTATTGCCAGGCGTGCTGGAGCTGCTACCGCTGGTCATTGTCCCCATGTTGATCAGATCGCCATTGAGGGTGAAGATAGCGCCTGTCTCCTCGCTGTCGCCAAAGACCAGCGTCCCTTCGTTGGTCACCTTACCGTTAACGGTAGTACCGTTGCTGCCGCCGAAGGTCGCCCCGGAAGCGACGTTCACCGCCTGCTGGCTGCCCATTTCGCCAATCGAGCCGTCTCCGGACAGCCACAGCGTGCCTTCCTGTACGTTAGTATCGCCGGTGTAGGTGTTCGCGCCGCTCAGCGTCAGTTTACCCGCGCCCAGTTTGGTCAGCGATTTACCGTCCCAGTCGCCGTTGCCGGTTTTATCGCCCAGTACGCTGGTGACTTCAAAACTGTCGCCTGCGCCCAGGGTAAACGTGCCGTGTGCTGGCGTCGCTGACGTGGCGGTCGCATTCCAGCTCAGCCCTTCGGTAAGCAAATATTCTGACGCATCTGCAGGATTGATTGTCCCGGTTACGGTCAGATAGTCCGGCTGGTCGGTGAGGTTCATCGTCAGGCTGGTAAAGTCGCCGCTGATATCGCTGTCCATATCCATCAGTTTAAAGGACTGGAACTCCGCGTCGGAGGCGCGCGCTTGCAGGCTGGCGTCGCTGACGACCAAATCGCCGCCAAGCGTGGCGCTGCCGCCGGTGATCAGCGGTTGCACTGAGTCACTATTCAGCTCAACGTTCAGCGTACTGCCATCTTGCTGAATTAACGCGCTGTCGCCGAGATCCAACGAGGTGCCGAGCGCCAGTTGGGTCGTCGCGCCGCTATGAGTGGTGATGCCGCCCACCGCGCTGACTTCGCCGTCTACGTCCAGCACCAGCGTGGCGTTATTGTCTACCAGACCGGTGCCCAGCGCCGTCGTACTGGCGGCGACCAGCGTACCTTCATTGATGGTGGTGCCGCCGCTGTAGTCGTTGTCGCCGGAGAGGATCAGCGTGCCTGCGCCTTCTTTGGTCAGCGATTTACCGTCCCATCTGCTACCCGGATCCAGCGTGTCATCAACGTCTGTCAGTGTAGCCGCAACGTTAAAGCTGCCGTCAGGGTCGCTCAGGGTAAAGGTGCCGTGGGCGTCGGTAGTGGCGTTGTCTCTGTCCGCATACCAGGAAAGGGAGGCCGTCAGGTCATAGTTGGTGTTGTCCGTTTCATCGACTTTTCCGTCGATAGTCAGGAAGTCAACATCTTCGCGGTTCATCCCTGCAATGGTCAGATCGTCGAAATCGGTCGTAATGGCGCTGTCGCTGTTAATCAGCGTGTAAGTGTATGCCTCAGGCGTCCAACTGTCTGTAACGCTGCCGATGCCGGTAACATTCAGCGTGCCGCCCAGCGTGACGCTGTCGGCGATAATGGCGCTTTCACCGTTGGCCTTACTGAGGTCAATATTCAGCGTACTATCGGCTTGCTGAGTCAGCGAGTCGACGTTGAGCGTCGTACCTTTGGCCAGCTCAGTCGTTGCTCCAGACTGGGTCGTGACATTCGCAAGGTTGAATTCGCCCTCCGCGTCCAGCTTCAGCGTACCCGCGTTATAGACATCACCGCCGCCCAGCGCGTTAACGTTGGCAGCAATCAGCACACCGTCGTCAATGGTGGTGCCGCCGGAGTAACTGTTATCGCCGCTTAACGTCAGCTCGCCCGTACCGGTTTTCACCAGCGAGCCGCTGCCGGAAAGCGTATTTTCCAGCTCGCCCTCGCCCACCTTAAGCACGCCGCTGTTGTCGATATCGCCGCTGCCTAACGAATCCGCATGGTCAGCCGTCAGCGTACCGCCGGAAATAGTGGTGCCGCCGGAGTAATTGTTATCGCCGGTCACGATCAGCTCATCGCTACCGCTTTTGACAATTTGGCCCTCGCCGGTCACGTTGTTATCCAGCGTGCCCTGGCTCAGCGCAAGCTTTGCGTTTTCTGCAATCATCACATCGCCAGTGCCGAGCGAGGCGGCGTCTTTGGCGGCCAGAATGCCGCCGACAATTTCAGTGTCGCCGTAGTCGTTGCCGGTGTTGCTGAGGATCAGCGTGCCGTCGCCCTGTTTGGTTAGCTTGCTGCCATCCCAGTCGGAGTTAGCCGTGGTTTCGTCCAGTTCGCTGGTGACGGTAAAGGTACTGTCTGCATCAACGGTAAAAGTGCCATGCGCAGCGCGCGCAGAATTTGCGCCCGCGTACCAACTCAAGCCCGTAGACAACTCGTAGTTGGTATTATCATTCGCATCAACGCCCGCGTTGATCGTAAGGTAATCCGGCATAGCAGAGGTGTCGGCATCCAGCGTTACGCTGTCAAAATCGGTAGTGATCGCAGTTTGCGAATCAATCAGCGTGACCGATCCAAAGTGTTCGTCGGTTTCGGGCGCGACAAAGGTGGCCGTTGAGCTAAGGTTCAACGTCCCGCCCAGCGTGACGTTGGCGGCTTTGATAATTGGCGAGCTGTTGGCGGTATCCAGCGTCGCGTTTATCTGGCTGCCGTCCTGCAAGGTCAGGGTATTATCCACCGTCAGCAGCGTACCTGTCGAACCGCTCGCGTTGCCCAGCGTAATGCCGCCGTCGTTGGTCAGGTTGCCGACGGTTGACGGGTCGGTCATGTTCCACAGGCTGGTATCGTCGAGCGACAGCGTAGTAAACATCGCATCTACACTACCGGTTAACGTGGACCCCTGGCTTAAAGAGAGAGATGACGATGACATGTCAGTCTGGACAATGTTGCCGGTCAGCATCGTTTTTTCGGCCTGAATAGTCGCTTTGCTGCCCAGCTTGATCACTTCCGGCGCTTCAAATGTGCTGTCGGTCACCACAATAGGACCGTTAATCGTGGTATCGGCGTCTATGTGCAGCGCGATCCCCTGCCCTGTTTTGTCCGTGTCGGCGTTAATCACGCTGTTGCTTATTGTCAGCGCGTTGAGATCCTCATACCCGTCAAGTTTTCTTTTGCTGGTGATAAAGATGCCATCGCTGTCGGCGTTAATGGTGACGTCGTTGATCCTGGCGTCCGACGCCAGAATATACACGCCCGTACCGGCAGAGGTAATGTTGCCGCCTGAAATATCCAGGGTGGTGGCGTTGTTGGCCCGCACCGCCGCGCCGCTGGCGTTGGTATGCGTTATGGTCGCGTTGGTGAGATTAAGATCGGCCTTATTGCTGCCCTGAATGGTGTCCTTCGTACCTGTAGAGCTGACCGAGCTATCAGACAGGTTCAGGGTGGAACCCGCATTTGCCGCGTCGGTACCGGCAACAACGTTTATCTGGCCTTGCGCCAGGGTGATTGTGCTACCGTCCAGCACGTTCAGCGTACTGCCTTGTTGCACCTGCGCGCTGCTGCTGTTAGCTGCCTCAACGATGGTGCCGTCCAGCGTTGCTTCTGACCCCGTATACAGCGTCATTATGCCGTAATTGCCGTCAATCTTTAGCGTACTGTCCGTTAACGTCAGTTTGCTGCCATCCGCTGCGGAAATACCCAGAGAATAAATACTATCAGTGGTTATCTCCGTGTCGGTAAGATCAAGGATGGCGTAATGATCTATCGAAATGGCTTTGGAAACGTACTTACCGCCATCCGGAGCATTTGCCCCGCCCCCGGTCGTTTCAATGACGAGCCCCGTCCCTGTGACCGTAGTGGGCTGCCAGCCGACGGTGGCGACACCCGAGACATAGAGTGCCGCGCCATCCTCAACTCCCGAATAGGCCATCGGCGGCGTTGACTTATCCAGAACGTGGGTCTGTGCATCAGCATATGATACCTGATTATCGGCCATGGCCAGCGGGCTGAAAAATCCGAGCGCAGCAGCCACGGCGCAAGCCAGCGCCGCTCGCGTAGCTTTTATTATTTGTCCATATTCGGACTTTTTATTTGGGGAATGGGTTTCACTCGCGCATACTTGCGCTTTAACTTTGCTGTGGCCTCGCGCCAGTTCTGAAGCCACAACATACATATTTCGCACGGCGCTCCAGACAATACTGTAGGTCCTGTTCAATTTTTAAATTTCCTTTTAATAACGTTCACGAAGCAAACTGGATTTTGATTGGCTGTAAATAGCTTTTAAATGGTGTATATAAATGAGATAAATAATAAATAACAAAAATATGGTTCTATGAATAATTGCAATCACCTGTAACAATATATTATCAAAGCCAAATTATTAACCAATTTCAAGGCCTATTTCAATATCAGGTCAACTTTTGATTAATTTATAATTGATATAAATATATCCATCTCTTTTATATATATTTATATTGTGAATATCATTTAATGATTTCATATATTGAGATAAATAGATGCGCGAGGCAAAAAGGGGTAATTATCATGCGACACCTGGCGTTATTTTAAATATACTCGTCATACTTCAAGTTGCATGTGCTGCGGCTGCGTTCCCTCCCCCAGTCACTTACTTTAGTAAGCTCCCGGAGATTCGCTCGCTTGCCGCCTTCCTGCAACTCGAATTATTTAGAGTATATAGGTAGCGCCAGACGCGTAATACGTTACTCCACACACGTCGCATAACCTGCTGTGCTTGCCGGCTTAATGGCGCAGTTTTGTTGCCTGGTATTCTCATCCACTCCGCAATACATGCCGCCGCTCGAGGTTGATTTAGATAAACAGGGATAGCCCTGCGTCGGCCAGCCTAACGAGCTACAGGATTCGCCGCATCAGAGCGCAACTGAACGCTACCCTGATATACCAGGATCGTTACACTATCGGCCTGAGGCGGAGTGCCGTTAATAGCCGCAGTTTGCTCAGTGAGTTCCTGCCATGCGCCGCTGCTTCGCACGGCCTGCGCGAAGAAAGGCGTTAAACTGAGGGCGCATAGCAGCAGCCAGAATAAAAAACCGACACACTTTTTCGATTTCACTGACGTACCTGAGAAAGGTCCATTTCGTTGCAGTTCATTCCGTGAATACAAAAACGTAAAAATGCATCGCTACCGGAACAACGCCAGCCGCAAGGGATACCCAGGTTGGGCGACGCAATGCGTCACCCAACATTCAAAGGCGCTCCCGGCCCCATTCACTACGGCACCCGGCACGAGCCTAAGCCCGAGGTCGTCGATTTTTCACGATTACAGGTTGTCTGGCCGGTCGTTTCGTTAAATGAACAGTAGACCTTATTGCTTTGACCTTCATCTTGCGACACATAATCCCAGGACGATGTCGTCGGCCATTGCAACGTGCCGATAACGCTCTGCAACGCTTTCAGATCGTCCAGCGAGGCCATATTTTCCTGCGATCCGCAAAGATGTGTCAGCGATGTTTCAACGTGCTCGGACTGATAATAATAGTTCGACGCCCAGTATTCGTTAGTCATCAGCCAGGTATACTGGGGCATGGCAGAGAGCTCGGCTTTCAGATACGGGCGGCGCAGCGTAACGCCGTTCACCTGCACGGTATCCGGCATATGACCCCAGTATGACGCATACGGCGTATCCGGGCTGGTTTGTACCGTAAAGATTGCATCCACACTCGCCGCCTCATCAAATTGATTCGCAAGCGCCGCCGTGACAGACGTTTTTAACCCCGACGATTTATCCTGAGTTAACGTAAACCGCAACTTACCGTCATCGCCAGTGAAGCCAGACCATTTTGTGCTGAGGCCATTCTGGTTATTAAACACCACTGCCGTACCCGCAGGTGCAACCGGCGTCAGCATCATATTCGCTGGCGAAGTTGTAAACGGAACCGGCTCGCCAATCACGCCGGGATCAATGTATTGCTTATCCACCGCACCGCGCGAATAAGCGTATCCACGCGTCAACAGTACGGCCACCCCGGCCTGCGGCTGCCCGTCGTCGTTAGTCACCGTTACCGTCATCGGTATCGTTTCGCCTTTTTTCGCCACGGCCGCTGATTTATCGGCGTTCCATGCGTCGGAAGAGAGCGCGATATTCAGCCCGCTGCGCGATGTTGTCAGGCAGAGTTGTAAGTAGTAGTTACCCGGGTTTTCCGACATGCTGTAGTTTTTCCCCGTCTTGAGATCTTTATACTGCCAGTAAAGGGTTGAGCCTTTCAGCAGGCTATCGCCAGCCCACCACCGCTTCCCGACGGGCAATCCAATATCGGTCGCCACCTTGCCGCTTGGGTGATCGTTGTACAGCGCCGTGAAATCATCTATCGCAGCCATCTGATTCATCGGACACCCACCGTAATTACCGGTATTAAAATTATTCACCATGATCCAGTATTCATTGGTTTCGAAATAGGTATCCGTGTGCGCCTCCGATGAGGGCTCGCCTACCACCAGCGGGCGCTTAAACTCCGCACCGTTGCTGGCGGTGAAGGTCTCCGGCATATGGCCGTACATGTTGGCCTTGTCGCTGTCCGGGCTGGTGAGGACGGTGAACACCACCGGCAGCGATGAGGTCGCCGTCGGCGTATCGTACAGACTCGCGGTCAGCAGGTTTTTCAACCCTATGCCGCCGGGTTCGGCAAGTGTCAGAGTCAGCGTACCGTCCGCGCCGGTGGTGCCGGTCAGAGCCGATGTGGCATAGTAAAACTGTTGCTGCGCACCGGCTAGCGGCGTCACCGTCATGTTGGTGCCGTTAGTGGCTACAAATTTATTATAGTCAGTGTTGCGCGGCGTCCCGGCGTCGCGTTTAAGCGAAAAAGCCGTATAAGGCATCGGGTTGCCCATCGCATCGGTAGTGGTGATGAGCAGCGGGATCGACTCGCTGTTTTTCGCCTTCACCGCCTGAATAGCGTCATCCATCGCCTGCGGGGAGGTGAGGGTGATCTGCGTGGCCTGCGGTATCGGCGTCCTGGCGCAAATTTGGTACTGCCAGACAGAGTTGGGCGAGCTGTTTTCTGACCGACGCGAACCATCAGCCAGATCGACTACGTAATAGAAGTCAACTTTTGCCCCGCTGGAGAGTGACGTCGAGTTCGATCCGCTCCAGTAAGAATAGTAGACCGGCCAGCCCTGGGCAGTATTTATCGTTCGGTTCGGGTATTTGCTGTAGAGCGAATCCAGCGCCTCAACGGCAGGGTAATAGCCCGCCGCGCAGCGGGCCGAATTTGCCCCTGTATTGGCTGGCCCATGAAAAATCGCCCAGGTTTCGTTGGTTTCTTGCTTAGTCGTAGTATTGTCCGTACTGGCCAGCTCAGCGTACAACAGCGGGCGCTGGTACACCGCGCCATCTGCCGCCGTCAGCGACGGCGCCATATGCCCCCACATGCGGGCGACGCTGACATCCGGGCTGGTGACGACGGTAAAGATGGTGTCGATGCTGGCGCTCACGGCGGCATTTTCATACAGCGTCGCGTTAATCGCGGTGCGGGTGCCGTGGGTGTCCGGGCGGGTAACACTAATAATGCGGGTGCCGTCAGGGCCGGTCTGCGACCCCATTTTAGTGGTGGTCCAGGCCAGCGATTCGCCGTCGATCACCACGGGCGTCACGATGCCTTGCATATCGTCGCCGTCCTGGGCGGTATACTTTTCGCCACGGCGATCGTAACCGTCGCCGCGGGTGAGCACAAACGGCGCTTCCGGGACCGGGTTGCCGCTGGCGTCCTTCACCGTCACCTTGAGCTGTAGGGTATCGCCCTTTTTCACTTTGACTGCATGCACGTCGCTGCCGTCGTACCACAGCGATGGATCGACCGGTTCAATGGTGATGGCGGCTGGTACCGGGTTGTCTCTGGCCAAACAACTGGCGTAAATGGAGTCGGTGCTGCCCGCGGAGACGTTACCATCCTTCAGCGCGATCAGTTTCCAGGTGGTGGCGCTCTGGTAGGTGGACGACCAGTAGTTAAGATAGACTGGCCAGCCCTGAATGCCGTTAATTTTGCCGCCACTGTTGGCGTTGTACAGCGCCTCAAGCTGGTCGATGCGCGGCAGGCGGTTCGCCGCGCAGCCGCCCGCATCCGGGTTGCTCGCCGCGTCGGTGTGGGCCACACGCGTCCAGGTCTCATTGCTCTCGTCCTGGGTACGCAGCGGGTTGCTCACTTCACCCGCCAGTTTGGGCCGCTCAAAGGTCCAGTCACCCACGGTAATTGTGTCGGCCATATGGCCCCACATTTTGGCTTTTGCCGTATCCGGGCTGGTGGCGACGGTAAACTTCACGCTGCGGGAAACCGGCGTATTGATGTATGAATGGATGGGCACGATGCTTAACTGTGTCAGCAACCCCACGCCCTTATCCTGGGTGAGGATAATGGTCGCATCGCCGTTGGCGTCGGTGATCCCCTGATAAACCTGTCCGGCAATGTAGCCGACGCCGTCAAACTGCATCTCGCCGTTGCTGGTATCGGTAAAACCGGTCGTCAGCCCGTCGCGCCGCCTGCCGTTCGCCATGGTGATGGTGAAGTCGGTATTGGCGATCGCCATGCCGTTAAGAGCGTTGCGCGAATGGATGTTCAGCTTAATCTGTTCACCCACTTTGGCGGTCATATCGGCGTTTTTGGTCGCCGGGTCGTCGTTGAAATAGACGTCCAGCACCGCCACCATTTCGTTGGCCGAGCAGGTCAGGTAGTTCGGCGTATCGGTAAATTTGCCGCTATCGCCGTTTTCGAGGTTGACGTGTACCGTCCCGGAGGCGTCATTGTCGGCGGCGATGAAATAATCTTCGGTCGGCCAGCCGTGTTCGCTTTCCATCTGTCCGCTCGGATGCTCGCTGTACAAATGCGCCAGCGACGACTGATCCGGCACCTGGCCGGTACCGCACTGCGCGGTGGCCGACGCCACGGAGTTAAATGTCGCCCACTGTTCGTTGTTTTCGTCGAACTGGCCGTCTTTATGGCTGGCCTCCACCGCCAGCAGCGGGCGTTTGTACAGGTTGCCCGCGTCCACCACGCCGCGCATATGGCCCCACATGTTGGCGCCGTCCACGTCCGGGCTGGTGATTACGGTGAAAATCACGCTAAAGGGCAGCTCGACGTTGCCGCCTTCGTCGTCCGGCATCACGATGCGGATAGGCGTTTCGACCCCCATACCGCTGTCGTGTTTTAACGTCAGATGCGCCTGGCCGTTAACGTCAGTCACGCCGGTATAGTGCTCCGGCGACGAGGCGCTCATGCCTTCGGAATCGACGGTGACCCGCAGGTTATCCCACGCGTCCTGATGCTCCCCTTTGCGGTTTTTCGCCGGGTCGATAAACAGCTCCATATAACGGTAAGGCAGCGGTTTTTGCGTGTCCCTGTCAACCACTGTCATCACCAGATCAATCGACTCCCCTACCCGCGCTTTATACGGCCCTTGCGGGGAGAGAGTAATCTGCGGGTGCGCCGCAGGCTGGGCTTTATCCACACAGCTGACCAGCAGCGTGTCGCTGTCGGCGGCCCTGGCAACCGACGCGCTGTTCATATGTACGGCAGCGTGGTAGCCGCTCATCTGATCTTTGGTCGACGACCAGTATTCGGCATCGTCCGTCGCCGGCCAGCCGGTGTACGTTGCCAGCGTGCTGTGCTCATGTCGCATCTGCACCAGTTGTTCGGCGTCCGGCAGAATATTGCAATGGTTATCGGCGCCGTTCCAGTCGAACAGCGCCCAGGTTTCGTTGGTATCGACGACGCTTTTGTCAGCGCCGCTCGCTTCCGCCGCCAGCTTCGGGCGGGTGAAGGTGTAGGTTATACCGTTCAGCGTCGCGGTAGCGCTCTCTATCATGTGGCCGTACATACTGGCCTTATCGCTGTCCGGACTGGTGATGGTGGTGAAAATGACGGCGGTTTCAGCCGTAAGCGCCGGGAAGTTGACCGAGCTGACAACCAGCGGCGTTTTGACGCCGGGGCCTTCCTTCTGGGTGACCACCACCGTGGCGTTGCCGTTGGCGTCAGTGACGCCGCGATATTCCGTTTGGGTGGTCGTAAGTTCGGTATCGCCAACGCGAACCGGGTTGGCATTGTTGACCACACCCTGGCGGTTTTCCGCATCTTTACGGCGGATAACAAACGGCGCGTTGCCTTCAGGCGTGCCGTCGCACGCTTTGGTGGTGATGGTGAGGGTGATGCTCTCCCCTACCTTCACTTTTGATGCCTCAAAAGCCGAATCAACGTGATCGCCGCTGACCGTAACCGGCGTGTCAGTGGCCGGTTTAATGTTGAGCGTCACTTTCGGGCTTAACAGCGGAATGGTCGCATAATTCGGCACCCCGGTATTCGTAAAGAGCCACAGCGCGGGAACGTTGGTTTCATCTTCCACCTGCGCCCAGGCCACCAGCTGTCGCCCGGCGAGGTTTTGGGCGCAAAAGGTCAGGTTCGGAACCGGCTGCGGCGAGAGCGGCGTGTCGGGCGTGGCGGCATCGGCCCATACCAGCCCCATGGCGGGCGGCTGGCGGTTTTCCCAGGCGATGGTGGGCGGATCGCTAAAGAGATCACCTTCGGTATCGGTGGAATTGACCGCCTGCATCGAGGTTGAGGTAGCATCCGCGCTAAAATCGCGCGGCATGGCGCTGAATTCAATATCGTGGGTTTTGCTCGGGTCAAGCAACGTACTGCCCTGATACAGGGGGATAATGGCCCCGTCGGCCAGCGGCGCGGTGCCGTTAACCGCGCCGGTCGTCGAGTTCAGCTCTTGCCAGGTTCCGCCCTTCAATAGCGCCTGCGCAGGCGCGATCGACGCTGCAAACATGACCAGTAATGTCAGTAAGAAATGTACAACTTTATTCACTTGCCGATTCCTGTCCATGAGCGATAGCCACCCGTTTTCATTCTCTGTCGTAATTCAACCCACTTTGCTTAGCGCGCGGCTAAGCAAAGTGCGCGGAAAATACCACTCCCCGCGGGGAGTGGTATGTTGAGGACAACTTATTTGCGTTTGTAGTCGATGGACAAACCAAAGCCCTGGACACCGTCGCTACCCACGGTAACGCCGCCTTCCGCACCCTCGAACGCTGCTTTCGCTTCGACGTTGGTGACAGGGATGACAAGGTCTTTATCGTTCCAGCTTTCGTTGACAATACCGCCGGTACCAGTACCTGCAATTTTACTGGTGCCGACGAATTTCCAGCGGTAGTCGTACTGGCTGGTAACCTCTTCACCGGTATCGTATTTACCTGCCGTACCACCCTCTTTATCTTTCCACAACAGAACTTTATAAGTTGTGTTGGTTTTGAGCGGAGTAGAGGTACCCAGCAGGTTGGTGGTTGAGCCAGACTCGTAGATAACCACATGGACGTTTTCATCCACCACCGGACCTTCCGGAATTTCGTCATCATCCGAACCACCACCCGCATCGGTCGACAGGTCTTTCAACAGCAGTTCGGTTGCCACGGCAGGGTCACCGGTGGTGGTGGTTGGCGTGATTTTGATACCGATATAATGGTCTGCGTCACTCGCCTGAATTTCATAGGTATCGCTACCTTTGGTGCCAATCTCTTCGGGATTGCTACCATTCTGGTCGCTGTATCTCATCCACTGCACCGTCTGTTTCGTGGCGGCGTTGTTGGCGTCAAGGTCGCCTTCCGTATCGCCAATCACCCAGTTCACCGTGACCTTATCGCCAACGTGAAACTGCTTATCGCCTTCGGTCACAACGGTACGATCGCCGCGATCGATAGTTACCGTTACGTGATCTTTGTCGGTATCCGCAGTTTTATCCGCCGCGCGGGTAATCCACGGCACCGTACCCTGAATGGTACCCGTCTGTTCAGAGACAATCTGCCACTGCCCCGATTTCAGATTACCGTTTGCCGCCACCGCTGGCGCGGCGCAATATCCGGCAACTACTAATGCTAAAGCGGCCTTCGTCAGCCGCCGTTTTACTGTTGCTTGCATTCAGACTCTCCTTTTTCTCCAAATTCAGCGGCTGGCTGGTCAGCCATAACGCTGACGCTATTTCTGGCTATACGTAACGCGTATGCCGTAACCCTGAACGCCATCTTCCTCATTGGCGGCAAACTTCTGCGCCGCCTCTTTATTGGTTACTGGCAGGACAAGATCTTCATTCATGGTGTTGGCCAACGCGCCGGTATGTCCGTTTGTACTCTGCCCGGTAAACTCCCACTGGTAGTCGTACAGCGCCATCTCTTCTTCCGTGAGCTGCTCGGACATCTGAAAAACATTGTCTTTATTTTTGTCGCGCCACAGCAGGAAACGGTAAGCATTATTGACCGTAGGGTGCTTATCTTCTTTGCCGATAAGGTTGACAGGGTTAGCGGCTTTGACCTGATAAATCACCGCATTCAGCGCGCTCAGGTTGTCGCCGATAAAAGTGACATCAACGTAGTTACTGTCGCCATAGGCGTCTGCTTTCGCCTTCCAGCGGAAAGTGCCCGGCAGGGTGCTGGAAAGCGTCACCGTCCCCGCTTCTTTATCACGGCTGGCAATAAACACGCAGGGGGTTTCCGTGGTGCAGGGCGTCTGGGCCAGGGTGACTTTTTTATCATTGCTGTCGTACAACTCAGGCGTCATGGCATCGTCCACCAGTTCGTTACCATTGCGATCCGTGGAGTCGCCAAAGGAATCGGTGATCAGCAGATCCATCACCACGCCGTCTTCGCCATCGGCCAGCGCGCTGGCTTCATGGCTGTGATCGCTGCGATCGGTATCGGCAATGTTGTCGACGATCAGCTCAATTTTGCGATCCTGCTGGACGGTGATTTCCACCACGCCGGAGTTCTGCTTATTGCCCTTTTCGTCTTCCAGCGTCATGCGTACTTTCCAGGTGTTCAGGGCGGTGCGCTGCTCTTCGGTATCGGCGTTAACCCAGGCAGGAAGCACCAGATTCCAGCTGTTATTGTTGCCTTCGGTTAACGCATTAGCTTTTACTACCGGCATCACCAGCGTACGGGCGGCGTTGTTTTTCGCCTGCCAGGAAGCAGAAATAATTTTGTAATGGTGGTTAATCAGCGCGTTGACCGTCCACTTACATTTCTCCAGCCCCACCGCGGCCTCAGGCGTATCTTCAATCACGCATTCCGGGTGTTCGTTGGTGGCGTCAGCCTTCAGCCACAACGTGACGTCCAGCGGATCTTTCTCGCGATATTCGAGAATGATGAAATTATTGCGATCAACAAAATCGGTGCGGCTGCCCATTAAGGAGTGCTGAATTTTAACGTTTTCCGGATCGAGTTGCGCCGCCAGCGGCGTGCCTATCTGGTAGTTCACGGTCGCGTTAACGCTAAAATCGTTACTATCGCCAGTACCGGCTTTGTAATCCGTACCAACCGTGACCAGCGG
This sequence comes from Salmonella sp. NW722, assembly GCF_051702785.1. Classification (NCBI taxonomy): domain Bacteria; kingdom Pseudomonadati; phylum Pseudomonadota; class Gammaproteobacteria; order Enterobacterales; family Enterobacteriaceae; genus Salmonella; species Salmonella sp. NW722. The sequence goes on along the minus strand of NZ_JAMMIN010000009.1, from coordinate 97,968 downwards.
TACCGGCGTATATTCCAGCCCCAAAGTGACGGCATGAGGATCTTTTTGCAGATTATCGGTGCCAAACAGCGCTACTTCATCGCCGTAGTACTGTTCGTAAACTAATTTAGCGCCAAGCTGCGGATAAAACGGCAGCCAGCTTTCCATGCAGATATCCCAGCCGCGCGCGGGTCGTTCTTCATAAAAGTCGAAATCTTCGGAGTCTTTCCAGTCAGAAAGAGGATGGTAATAGTTGCCGGAGAATTTCAGGTAATCTGTCCAGGCTTCGGTTCCCAGACCTAATCGACGGTGACCGCGCGTAAAATCGTAGTCATAGAATGCGTTGCCGCCAAGCAGCCAGTTGCCGACGTTCTGGCGCACGCCAAGCCCAAAGTTACCAATGGTGCGGTCTTCCTTACGCTGAGCCGAAATCTGGCTAAAGAAAAGCGTGCTCTGATTGTCATACCAGGGAATAAAATAATCCAGCGAACTGCCGTCCAGATCGCCGCCTTCGCCTACGGTGAGGCTGGTACGGATCTTGCCATAAGGTGACATTACGCCTTCAAGATATGACTGTGCTGAGGAAGTGATTTGGTTTTGCAAATAGCTACGCGCCTGGGATTCCAGCGCTTCCGGGGTGAGATTATCAAAGCCCTGGGTGGCGGAATTAATAAAGTAGTCAGCGCCCTGTTCTTTAAAGGACTTTCCTTTATTTTCCTGTTCTTCTTTTTTGGCGGATTCGCTGGCTAAATCAGGCAAGGAGGAGTGGCTTTCATCATTTGCAGATACAGAGTTATCTGCGCCGGAAGCCGCAACCGATACTCCAGACACTAATAGCAAAACCAGAATGCGAATCCTTCGCACCATATGATATCCCTGTCGTTAAATAAACACGCCTCGATGAAAAGATATTATATGGATGATTCAGATGGAATCATAACTAACAGACCTAAATATATTCCTAAAAAGAAAAGTTTAATATGAAACAGACTTATAATATTGATATAATAAATAAAAAGAAGGCTGTTATTTATTTCTAATATTAATTTTTGGGAATAATATTCTCTATAAATAATTGAATCAATAAAAAGAATAAAATAGCCGTCGGGCAGGAGACTATGCTGATATTACGGGAGTATCGAATAACGCTTTTGCCCTTAGCCGAATAAGACGTCGGCGCCTCTGCTCTGCGGCGCAACGTCGACAGCGGTTTTATTGATCGGAAATGACGAAGTTAACCCGTTTTTTTGAAATTAAACCATGACCGTTCTGGCAAAAATAGTCCACTGCGCCGCAGGCTTTCAAAACCTGTAACGGCTGGCGGCAGTCAGGACACATTGCCTGTAACGAGAAATCTTTAGCGCATGTCTCGCAATGCGCTGTATCGCCATTGCGCTCCAGCGCGTGATGGCAAACGGGGCAGGTTATTTCCATAACATTCTCCTCAGGCGCGTGACTCACTTTTACTTGAAAGGCCTGATAGCGCAGCGCTTGTCAGGCCTGGAATATTACTGAAAAAGCATTACTTGCTTTTCTTGATATGTTTCATCAGACGCTTACGTTTGCGCATTTGCGTTGGCGTCAGTGTGTTACGCTTGTTCGCATATGGGTTCTCCCCTTCTTTAAACTGAATGCGAATCGGCGTCCCCATCACTTCCAACGACTTGCGGAAGTAGTTCATCAGATAGCGCTTATAGGAGTCTGGCAGATCTTTTACCTGGTTGCCGTGAATCACCACAATCGGCGGGTTATAGCCGCCAGCGTGGGCATATTTCAGTTTCACACGGCGACCGCGCACCAGCGGCGGCTGATGATCTTCTACCGCCATCGTCATGATACGGGTCAGCATCGCAGTGCTCACCCGGCGAGTGGAACTGTCGTAAGCCTCGCGTACGGACTCAAACAGGTTGCCGACGCCGCTGCCGTGTAGCGCAGAGATAAAATGAACGCGGGCAAAATCAATAAAGCCCAGACGGAAATCCAGCGTCTCTTTCACCTGCTCTTTGACTTCCTGGCTCAGGCCATCCCATTTGTTGACTACGATAACGAGTGAGCGCCCACTATTGAGGATAAAGCCCAGCAGAGACAAATCCTGGTCGGAGATCCCCTCGCGCGCATCGATGACCAACAGTACGACGTTAGCGTCTTCAATCGCCTGCAACGTTTTAATCACCGAGAACTTTTCTACCGCATCGGTGATTTTTCCGCGCTTACGCACCCCCGCCGTGTCAATCAGCACATATTCCCGTTCGTCGCGTTCCATCGGGATATAAATGCTGTCGCGAGTGGTGCCCGGCATGTCGTATACCACCACGCGCTCTTCACCGAGAATACGGTTAGTGAGTGTGGACTTACCTACGTTCGGGCGACCGACAATCGCCAGCTTTATCGGCAGGCTTTGCGGGTCAAAATCATCTTCCGGCGCTTCTTCGCCATTTTGTTCCGCCTCGAACTGCGCCCAGTATTCCGCGTCTTCATCCACCTCTTCCTGCGGCGCGACATCATCCATCCACGGCAGAAGCACATGTTCCAGCAGGCTCAATACGCCGCGACCATGTGAGGCGGCGATAGGGTAAATTTCGCCTAATCCCAGCGAGTAAAAATCGACAACCGCCTGATCGGGATCGAGACCATCCGTTTTATTCGCCACCAGGAAGGTCGGTTTTTCACGGGAACGCAGATGTTTGGCAATCGCTTCATCCGCTGGCATCAGGCCAGCGCGCGCATCTACCATGAATAACACTACATCCGCTTCTTCAATCGCCAGCAGCGACTGTTCCGCCATCCGCGTTTCGACGCCATCTTCGGTGCCGTCAATACCGCCGGTGTCGATACAGATAAACTCGCGGCCTTCAACCTCCGCACGACCGTACTTACGGTCACGAGTCAGACCCGGGAAATCCGCAACCAGCGCATCTCGGGTGCGGGTCAGACGGTTAAATAGCGTGGATTTTCCGACGTTAGGGCGCCCGACAAGCGCGACCACAGGTACCATGTTTAAAGCCTCATTAAAAAAATCATCAGACAACGCGCGCATTTTGCGCCATTGTTAAAAACAGGAAAACGGCCCCTACACCAGGAGCCGTTTTTTAAAACGCACAACCGTGACGATTAACGCGTAATCGCGTAGACCGTACCGTCTTTGGCCTGGATGAGCAGTTTACCATCCGCCACCGTCGGTTCGGTCAGAAAACCGGAACTGTCTACTTTTTGTTGGGCCACGAAACGCCCGTCATCAACATTAATCCAGTGCAGATAACCTTCGCTATCGCCGACGACTAAATCACCATTATACAGCACCGGGGAGGTCAGCAAACGGTGCAGCAGATCGCTTTGCGTCCACAGCGTTACGCCGCCGTCAGTGGTCAGCGCCAGCACGCGATCGTTCTGATCGACCAGGTAGATACGGTCGCCGTCGACGATAAAGTCATTGACCGAACCCAGCTCGCGTTTCCACATAATCTGACCACTGCGCAGATCCAGCGCCGTTAAGTTACCATTATACGCCAACGCGTAAACGACGCCGTTTACCACAACCGGCGTGGTATCAACGTCGCTCAGACGGTCAATTTCCGTTGGGCCAGTGGCCTGGGAGATACGCTGTTGCCAAATCATCTGGCCTTGTTGCATCAACACGGCGCTGACGCGGCCATTGTCGCCACCAACGATAGCCGCGCCGAACGCGGTTGCCGGCGCAGATTCGCCGCGCAGCGACAGCGAAGGCATATCCAGGTTCACCGTCCATTTAATAGCGCCATCCGCCTGATTTAGCGCCTGCAACTGACCGTTGCTGGTATGGATAAGGACGATTCCATCACTGACAACCGGGCGAGACAACGCTTCGCCTGCGACCTTCGTCTGCCATGCTGTGGTGCCGTCGCTGGTATTCAGCGCATAAACCTCGGCCTTTTCACTGCCGATATAGACGTGACCGCCCGCGACCGTGACGCCGCCGGACAACAGCGCGGACGAACGAGAGAACCAGCCGTCTTTTTCGCCCAGATTCACAGACCAGATCTCTTTGCCATCATCCGCATTGAGCGCTTTTACCACGCCCGCGCGATCGGCTGCATAGACCACGTTATCTGCCATTACCGGATGAAGGTTAGAATAAAATTCGCCAATTCCGTTACCGACAGAGGTGCTCCAGACAGTGGTCGGGGTAAACTGGTTTTCAACCTGCGGTAATGGAGACATCTTGACGACATCTTCTTCGCCGCTAAACAGTGAACAGCCGCTGAGCAGGGTAACGGAAAGCAACCCTGGCAGAAGTAATTTACGCAATTGCATCGGGTCCCTCTCAGATGGACAAATTATTGATTTTCATCTGCATCATTTCGCTCAACGCCGGAGAAGCATCGCTATTGACGCCCGCTTCCCATGCGCTGCGCGCGCCTTTTTTATCACCCTTACTCAGCAACGCTTCGCCGCGCAAATCAGCGACAATGGCCGTCCATCCTTCGCCTTTAACGGCATCCAGAGTTTTCAGCGCGGCATCAGCTTGCTTAAGCTGTAACTGAACGCGAGCGAGACGCAGATTAATCACCGCTTTGAGATTTTCATCGCTGGTGGCCGCCAACCCCTGCTGCAACTGGGCTTCGGCTTTTTTAAGTTCATTCTTATCCACAAACTGCTGCGCCAGTTCCATAGACGCCAGCGCACCATAGGTATTTTTATTCTCAGCCGCGAATTTTTCAGCGGCGGGAATGCTATCCGGCTTATCGGCGCTTACCGCCGTCACCGCATTTTGATACGCCAGAGAAGCAGCACGCGCGGACTCCGTCTGATGGCTGCTCCAGTAACGCCAGCCAACCAGCGCGCCAACCCCTAAAATCACTCCGACAGCCAGCGCTTTGCCGTTTTCGGCAAAGAAGCGTTTAATCGCATCCACCTGGTCGTGTTCGTTCTCGTAAATTTCCACGCTGTCCTTCTCCTTAGCCCAATAAAGTGCGCAAATGCGCGGCGACGCTGTCCTGCGCCACTGCCGTTTGCTCACCGGAGCGCAAATCCTTCACTACAACAGTCCCATCGGCGACTTCAGATTCGCCAAGAACCAGTGCAATACGGGCGCCCCACTTATCGGCGCGGGCAAACTGTTTCTTAAAGTTGCCGCCGCCGTGGTTTGTCATTAGCTTCACGCCTGGCATTTCATCGCGCAGCCGCTCCGCCAGCGTCATTGCCGCAGACTGCGTTTGTGCGCCGGCAGCTACCAGGTATATATCGACAACAGGAGAGGCAATAAATTCCGGATTAACTGCCTGAACTAACAAAACAAGTCGTTCCAGGCCCATCGCAAAGCCCACTGCCGGGGTAGCGCGACCGCCCAGTTGTTCAACCAGACCGTCATAACGACCACCCGCACAGACGGTGCCTTGTGACCCCAGACTGTTTGTTACCCATTCAAATACGGTGCGGTTGTAGTAATCCAGACCGCGTACCAGACGCTGGTTGACGGTGTAGGCAATCCCCGCCGCGTCCAGCAATTTACACAGGCCGGCAAAGTGCTCGCGTGAATCGTCATCGAGATAGTCGCCGAGAGCGGGCGCGTCGTTGAGCAGCGCCTGCACGTCCGGATTTTTTGAATCCAGCACGCGCAGCGGATTGGTATACATACGGCGTTTGCAGTCTTCGTCCAGCGTCTCTTGATGCTGTTCGAGGAACGCGACCAGCGCATCGCGATAGTTCGCACGCGCCTCTAAGGAACCAATAGAGTTCAGCTCCAGGCTAACGTGGTCAGCGATGCCCAGCGCGCGCCACCAGCGTGCGGTCAGCATAATCAGCTCCGCGTCAATATCCGGGCCTTGTAAGCCGAAGACTTCGGCGCCTAGCTGATGGAACTGACGGTAGCGGCCTTTTTGCGGACGCTCATGACGGAACATCGGGCCGATATACCACAAACGCTGTTCCTGATTGTACAGGAGACCATGTTCGATGCCGGCGCGTACACAGCCCGCCGTACCTTCAGGGCGCAATGTCAGGCTATCGCCGTTGCGATCCTCAAAGGTGTACATCTCTTTTTCAACTACGTCAGTAACTTCACCGATCGCGCGTTTGAATAACGGGGTCTGCTCTACAATCGGCAAGCGGATTTCACTGTAACCGTAGCTGCCGAGCACGTTTTTGAGTGTGCCTTCAATGCGCTGCCAGATGGCGGTTTCGCCAGGCAGATAATCGTTCATGCCGCGAATGGCTTGAATGTTTTTTGCCACGTTTATTCTCTTTCTGAATATAAAAATGAACCCTCAGCGCTTCCCCGAACGAACCGGGAGCCATGCGGGTTCAATCATACACGGGAAGCGCGCCGCTTCCCATCACGTTCTTATTTTTCAACCTGCAGCACGTCAATCCGACGCGCTTCATCAAGTTGACTTGCTTTCGCGCGAATACGGGATTCAAGCTGCGCGATCATATCGTCGTTATCGAGTCTGTCCTTACGCACGCCGTCTTCATACAGGCCGCTTTTCTTATTGCCGCCCGTCACGCCCAGCGTCGATACCAGCGCTTCGCCCGGCCCGTTCACTACGCAACCGATGATCGAGACGTCCATCGGGGTGATGATATCTTCCAGACGTTGCTCCAGCGCGTTCACCGTGCCGATAACGTCGAACTCCTGGCGAGAACAGGTCGGGCAAGCGATGAAATTGATGCCGCGCGCGCGAATGCGCAGCGACTTCAGGATATCAAAACCGACTTTGATCTCTTCCACCGGGTCGGCCGCCAACGATACGCGCAGCGTGTCGCCGATGCCTTCCGATAACAGCAGACCTAAACCGATCGCCGACTTGACCGCCCCGCTACGCGCGCCGCCCGCTTCGGTGATCCCCAGATGCAGCGGCTGATCGATCTGTTTAGCCAACAAACGATAAGACTCAACGGCAAGGAATACATCGGACGCTTTTACGCTCACTTTGAACTGATCAAAGTTGAGACGATCGAGATGATCGACATGGCGCATGGCTGATTCCAGCAGCGCCTGCGGCGTCGGCTCACCGTATTTTTCCTGCAGATCTTTTTCCAGCGATCCGGCATTTACGCCGATACGAATAGGGATGTTTTTGTCGCGCGCGCAGTCCACCACCATACGAATACGTTCTTCGTTACCGATATTGCCGGGGTTGATACGCAAGCAGTCAACGCCGTATTCCGCCACCTTCAGCGCAATGCGGTAGTCGAAGTGAATATCGGCAACCAGCGGAACTGAAACCTGCTGTTTGATAAGTTTAAACGCTTCGGCGGCGTCCATGGTCGGTACAGAAACACGAACAATATCTGCGCCAACGCGCTCCAGCGCTTTGATCTGATTAGCCGTCGCTTCCACGTCAGTGGTACGCGTGTTAGTCATCGACTGGACGGCGATAGGGGCACCATCGCCAATCGGCACATTCCCAACGTAAATACGTGTCGATTTTCTACGTTGAATCGGAGCCTGGTTATGCATGAAAAACCTCCCGCGTTACCCGTCTGTTACTGCGCCGGTGTCGGTTCGGCATTAAGGGTCAGACGCGCAACCTGATTAGTTCTGATAAAGCGGCTCAGATCGACAGGTTTTCCTTGATACTGGATCTGCACCGCGGCCGGCGCGCCAATTTTAAGTTTATAAGGCGCCTGACCGGTTAGGTTTAAATTACCATCTTTACGCTGCATACCGCTAAACAGCTTCTTACCCGTGGCGTCAGTGACTTCGAGCCAGCAGTCAGCGGTAAAATTCATCACCAGCGCGTTCGGATCGGCAGCAGGCGCCGCTACGCCAGCCTGACTGGTCGGCAGCGCGGACGGCGTCTCCGTTGCCGCTGGCGCGGCAGATGTCGCAGCCGTATCGACATTCGCCTGCGAAGGCGCGACTACCGTATTTTGCGTCGCCGCCGCCGTTGGCGCTGGCGTTTGCGTCGCCGCCGTCGAATCAACCGGCGTCGCAGGAGCCGGAGCCGTTTGCGCTGGCGTCGTATCCTGGCTTGTCGCGGCACCGGTGTCCAGCGGTACGCTTTGGCCGCTGTCTTTATCTGCGTTCAGTTCAGCCGTGCTTTGATCGGCCATTGTCGTGATCTCTTCCTGCTGCGCCTTATGGTTCTGCCACCACCAGGCGCCGGTCAGCCCTACGACCACAAACAGTACCAGCCAGGTAAAAGACATTAACCAGCCGTCGCGTTTTTTACGACGCTTTCCTAATGAGAAACTCTGCATCGGGGCGACTTTGGCGGCGCGCAGCGGGGCCTGCTTTTCCAGCCCCGGCAGCAGTTCCTCTTCTGGAACATGCACCAGACGCGCATATGAGCGGATATATCCGCGCAGGAAGGTTGAAGCAAGATCGGACGGCGCCTTATCTTCTTCAATATCGCGTACCGTAGAAACCTTCAGGCAAAGTCGCTCAGCGACAGCCTGCTGGCTGAGTCCGAGTTGTTCACGGGCATTGCGCAGACGAACGCCGGTGGTTTGTGCTTCATTTTGGTCGTGCGTGGCTTCAGTATTCATTCGCTACAGCTACAGGTACGTGTAAATTAGGATTCAGGCGCCGACGAGCCGTAATGCCCGCCCACACCGCGAAACATCAGGTTAGTTAACCTTAGTCAGACAGTATAAGCCTGTCAGGCCGCAGATGACAAAACCGCTAAGACACAAGGCTAAACTCTTGTTGCACCATTACATACTGCCTTAAAGTCGACAAAAACGCACCGTTATTATTGACCAGACAAGTACAACGCCAGACATTATTCAACTGACATTGCGCCACGGTATAATGAATGCCCCGTGGCGCAACTGCTATCAAATAGCCTTGATGTCAATCACCTCTCCCTGCATACGCTTACGCAGAGTACGTTTAGTACGGTCAATCACATCGCCTGCCAACTGTCCGCATGCCGCATCAATGTCATCGCCACGCGTCTTGCGTACGATGGTCGTGAAACCATAACTCATCAAAACTTTAGAAAAGCGATCGATACGGCTGTTAGAGCTGCGGCCATACGGCGCGCCAGGGAACGGGTTCCACGGAATCAGATTAATCTTACAAGGCGTCTCTTTTAGTAGCTCCGCCAGTTGATGCGCGTGTTCAGTGCCGTCGTTAACGTGGTCAAGCATTACGTATTCAATCGTCACGCGCCCCTGATTGGCGTTGGATTTCTCCAGATAGCGGCGAACCGCGCCCAGGAACGTTTCGATATTGTATTTTTTGTTGATCGGGACGATTTCGTCGCGAATAGTGTCATTCGGCGCATGTAAGGAGATAGCCAGCGCGACATCTATCATATCGCCCAGTTTATCCAGAGCAGGCACCACGCCGGACGTTGAGAGCGTGACGCGGCGTTTGGACAGGCCGAAACCAAAGTCATCGAGCATAATTTCCATTGCCGGTACGACATTGGTCAGGTTAAGCAATGGCTCGCCCATCCCCATCATGACCACGTTGGTGATCGGACGCTGGCCGGTGACTTTGGCCGCGCCGACGATTTTCGCCGCACGCCAGACCTGACCGATAATTTCCGATACGCGCAGGTTGCGGTTAAAGCCCTGCTGCGCAGTTGAACAAAATTTGCACTCCAGCGCGCATCCTACCTGTGAAGAGACACACAGCGTAGCGCGGTCGTCCTCCGGGATATAGACCGTTTCAACGCGCTGATCGCCGACAGCAATCGCCCACTTGATGGTGCCGTCTGAGGAACGCTGCTCTTCAACGACCTCCGGCGCGCGGATTTCCGCGACCTCTTTTAATTTGCCGCGCAACACTTTGTTGATGTCGGTCATCTCATCAAAATTATCGCAGCAATAGTGATACATCCATTTCATCACCTGATCGGCGCGGAAAGGCTTTTCACCTAAGTTTTTAAAAAACTCGCGCATCTGCTGACGGTTGAGATCCAGCAGGTTGATTTTTGTTTCGTTGTTAAGAACTACCGGGGTACTGCTTTCAGGTGTGACAATTTGTTCAGACATATGCTATTCCGGCCTCGTTATTACACGTTATGGCCCCTGGAGGGTTGAAAAAAGAAACGCCCCGGTAAGCTTACTGCTCGTCCGGGGGCGCTGCATTGTACAAATTCTGGCGTAAGGATGCCACGTCTGCACGCGGCATTAGCAAAAATAATATTTGAACCGATAATTTATCGCCAACGCATTTACAGCGTGAAAGACGAAGGAGATTAACGGGTGCGCGGGCACACTTCGCCTTCACCGAAGAAAAAGGCGATTTCGCGCTGCGCGGATTCCAGCGAATCCGAACCGTGGGTGCCGTTTTCAGTTAAGCTATCAGCGTAGTCGGCGCGCAGCGTACCCGCCAACGCGTTCGCCGGATTGGTGGCGCCAAGCAGATCGCGGTGACGCTGTACCGCATTTTCACTTTCCAGCACGGATACCACGATAGGGCCAGAGGTCATGAACTCCACCAGACCGTCAAAGAACGGCTTGCCGTCGTGCTCAGCATAGAAGCCGCGCGCCTGCTCAACGGTCAGGTGCAGCATTTTAGTGCCAACAATTTTGAACCCTGCAGCTTCAAAGCGCGCAAAGATGCTGCCAATAACGTTTTTTGCCACCGCGTTGGGTTTAATGATGGAAAAAGTCCGTTCAATAGCCATGTTTACCTCTGAAATATGTTCTGTTGTTATGTCAGGCGCGGATTATAAAGAGCATCCCATCAATTGCCTATGGATGCAGGTAACATTTTTTTAAAATAAAATGAGCATTAGCAACAAAAGTTAAAGGCGCACAGCAAACTCAGGGGACTGACACAGCACGCAGTGCGTGTGTTCAGGCGTGAGAGCATGAAAAGTACGTTTGCAGCTTTCGCAGGTGAGCGTATACGCCGCACTATGCCGCGTTGAGGCGGGTTCCACGTCAAACCGCAGCCGCAGCGCCTGATGCGGACATACCGCCGCACAGCCGCCGCATCCCGTACAACGCGCCGCCGCTATCGTCAGGGTATTGTCGTCAAACTGGATAACGTTCTCCGGGCAGCTTCGCCAGCAGGCACCGCACATCCTGCACTCTTGCGGACTGATTTCGGGTACGCATTCGCTGAACGCGGAAAACGCCTGTCTGAGACGCCGTTTCCTCGGCTCGACGGCGCACGGGGTAATGGCGTCGCGCGGAACATGAAACAGAGTGCGCCGCGAGGCGTTAATCTCCGCGCCGACAACGTGTTTGAAAGACCAGCCCGGCTCGCCGTAGCGGCGCAGCGCTAAATTTAGCCTCGCCAGCGCCATCAGCCACTGCGCCGATCGCTCCACCGCAATATCAATAAAGCGAATACCGTACTGGCTGTGCCAGAGAAGCAGTTCATCGACCGTTGGCGCCTGTAGCGAAAACGGCCCCACCAACGTATCCCCCTGCACAAAGCGTTTAACCGGTTTGATACCGGTAATGGCGTCAACAGGACAGACAAACAGACAGTCGCCACAGGCTATGCAGCGCGTCGTATCTATGCTGACCTGCCCCTGCGCCAGCGAAAACGCCTGCGCCGGACAAACATCGGCGCAAGCGCGGCAGGAAGAAAAACGAAAGCGACGACGGACGCAGGCCTGCGTCACGTCTACCGCCGGATCGATCGTCAGGTTAACCATCAGCCAATACTAAAGAAGACGTAGCGCAGCATAATCTCGCCGAGAAGCAGCAATACGCTGCCCGCCACCAGAGTCCCTCTGGCGTTTCGCAGACCGCCTGCGGCAAAGCAGAGCATTCCCGCCGCTGAGACACACCAGCCGAGAAGATAGACGTCGCGCAACTGCGCCAGCGCCTGTAGCGGATGATGCGGGAAAGTGACGACCGTCGTATCCACCGCATTAATATCCGCCAGCCATAGCGGCTGCATGATCAGGCGAATCAGCACCATCAGTGCGACCACTACCACAGCGCAGCGCATTGCGGCGCCAGCGTTGCGCAGATAAGCCAGCGCAATGACTACCGAACCGATAATGCCTGACGTGCCAAAAAACAGCGCCAGCGTGTTGCTATGCTGCCAGGTCGCCACCGAGGCATGGATATAAACCTGCGCCATGCAGAATACATCCACCAGCCCAAACGCTGCCGCCAGCGCCAGCAGCGGCTGCCAGCCTGGTTTTCGGAAAAATAGCAGCACAACCCCCAGTCCCAGCGCCGCCAGATAAAGGCTGGCAAAGACGATTTCGCGACTCAGCCACGAACTGGCGACATGACGTAACGCGTTTAGCGCATTCAGGGGATAGCCCATGTGCAGCGCTGAAGCAAGCAGCCCCACGCAGGCCAGTACAAACGCCCCCACCATCGCGGGAAGCGCGCCGCGTGCAGGCACGCGTCCCTCTACGGCGTACTGGCGGCCCAACGCCAGCCACACTGTCACACCCACAGACCCTTGCAAACAGAGCGTAAAAATCAGCAGCGGTAACTCATGCATGGCGTTTACCCTCTTTTTCTGCGCCCTGATGCGCTTTTACAACCAGATTAGGCTTGGTTATGGATGAATCTGGCAGCCCGTTAACGTCGCATACGCTACCGTACTTCGCGCGCAGTTCATCAATCGGACCAAACTTGATGGCCTCCAGCGGACAGGTCGCAACACAGACGGGCGGTTCACCTTTCGCCAGTAAATCAACGCACATGTCGCACTTGGACATTTGGCCGGTCTGCTCGTTAAGCTGCGGCGCACCGTAAGGGCAGGACCAGGCGCAATAGCCACAGCCGACGCATTTGTCGGTATCAACGCGCACGATGCCGTCGCCCGGGCGTTTATGCATAGCGGTAGTCGGGCAATTTTTGGTGCAGACAGGGTCCGCACAGTGGTTGCAGGAAATGGAAAGCGTATAAGCAAATACGTTATTGCTGACCCCGCCCTGCCCGGTCGGGATGAAACTTCCGCCCTTGACTTCATAGACGCGGCGGAAACGACGGCCTACTTCCAGATTGTTTTTGTCTTTGCAGGCCACCTGGCAGGCTTTACAACCGGAGCAGCGTGAGGAGTCGATGAAAAACCCCAGTTGTTTATCGCTCACCGGCGGGTAATGTGTAAACTGACTCATGCTTTAGCCACCTCCACCAGCATGGTTTGATGTGAATTTCCCTTCGCCAGCGCGGTAATACGGGCCGAGCTGAGGACGTTCGCACAGCCGCCTTTATCAATACCGTTCTCATCCGGCTGCCACCAGGCGCCGGCCTGCATCGCGACAACGCCAGGAATAATGCGCGGCGTCACTTCCGCCGGGATTTCGCAAATCCCGCGTGAGTTATGAATGCGCACCATGTCGCCATGCGTAATGTCGCGCTTTTGCGCATCCTGCGGGTTGATCCACAATGTCTGCTGCTGCACTTCAATCAGCCACGGGTTAGCGTATTGCGTTGAGTTGGCGCGGTTTTTTCCTTTCCACGTAATTAACTGGAGCGGAAAATCTTTCGCCAGCGCATCCTCCGGGCCTTCATGCGCGGGAACGTAGTGCGATAACGCCGGGATTTCCGGATGCTGCATGTCGTACAGGCGCTTCGAGAAGATCTCTATTTTCCCTGACGGCGTCGGGAACGGATGATTTTCCGGATCGCGAATATTGTCTTCAAAGGCGATAAATGGCGCGCTTTTGAACAGATGCTGACGGGTCTTTTGCAGCGTGGCGAAATCCGGCAGATTTTCGTCCGGCATCGCCAGGCGCGTCTGTTCCCAGATGTGTTCAATCCACGCTTTCTCATCGCGCCCCTGGCTAAATTCATTCTCAATGCCTAATTTCGCCGCCACCTCACGTAGCCAGTCGTAGTCGGAGCGCCACTCAAATTCAGGCTCGATCAGTTTTTCAGAGAGTATCAGGTAGCTTGCCGTACCCCAGGTTTCACCGATGTTCCAGCGTTCCATAAAGCTGGTTTCCGGCAGCAGTAGATCAGCGTATTTCGCGCTCGGCGTCATAAACAGATCGCTGGCGACAATAAACTGGATCTTTGATTCATCCTCCAGTACGCGTACCGCCTGGTGCAGATCGGGGTTCTGATTCGCCAGATAGTTCCCGGCCAGCGAGAACAGAATACGGATGTTACTGTCCAGCTTATCGGCATCTTTCAGCCCCATATCCGGCGTCACTTTGCTGGCGTCGTCTGCGGCCTGCACCCAGTTCATCACCGAAATTTTGGCTTTTACCGGGTTATCCGGCATCTCCGGACCCGCGGCGAATTTACGGTTAGCGCAGCCGCCGTAACCCGCAGCCCAACCGCCTTTGATGCCGACATTACCGGTAATGGTCGCCAGTAGAGTCGAACCGCGCGCGGTGCGCTCGCCGCAGTTGTGGCGCTGTGGTCCCCACCCCTGAATCAACGCGGCGGGTTTGGTATTCGCGTAATCACGCGCTAACTGGCGAATGGTTTGCGCCGGCACATGGGTGATCTTTTCCGCCCACTCGGGGGACTTAACGACACCGTCTTTGGCGCCGGTCAGATACGCCACCAGCGATTCGTTAGCCGGTACGCCTTCCGGCATTGAGTCTTCATCAAAACCGATAGCGTAGCGCGCAATAAATGCGCGATCGTGCAGATTCTCGCTGATGATGACGTACATCATCGCGTCCATCAGCGCATTGTCGGTGGTGGGCAGCAGCGGGATCCACTGATCCGCCAGCGACGAAACGGTGTCGGAATAGCGCGGATCAACCACGATAAACCGCGTACCGTTCTGCTTCATCTTCTGCAAGAAATAGTTGGTATGACCAAAAATGGTCTCCGTCGGGTTATGGCCCCACAGAATCACCAGTTTGGTCTCCAAAAGCGTATCCAGCGAACTGCCGCTGGCGGCAATGCCGTAAGTATAAGGCGTCGCGGCCGCCGTGTTGCCCATACTCACAGAATGGTAGCTTTCGAGATAGCCGCCGGTCAGATTCAGCAGGCGACGCGCCATTTTATCGCCGGAAAAGGTGCCGCCGGAAACGGCGGTGCCAACATGAACATAACGCGAAGCCGGGCCATATTTTTCAGTAATCGATTTTAAATTATCGGCGATTAAGGTTGTCGCTTCATCCCAGGAAATTCGCTCGAACTTTCCTTCACCGCGTTTTCCTACGCGCTTCATGGGATATTTAAGTCTGTCAGGATGATAAACAAATTTACGGTATGCGCGTCCACGAACACAGGCACGCATCACCGGCATTTGCGCATCCAGCGCATTATCCGGTCGCGTTGAAATTCGCGTCACGATACCGTCACTAACATGCGCCCGAATATCGCATTTGCCCCCGCAGTCAAAAGTGCTGCATGTCTGAACGACTTTTTCCGCAGGCCTGTTTTCAGTGGCCGTCACAGCGCGCGCCTGAGCGGTAGCTGGCGAGGAGACAAACGGTAACGCAATAAGCGCGGAGCTGGCCTGGATAAAGTGGCGGCGAGAAATAGCGGGCTGTTCGCCATTTCCCTGGCTTTTTATATTTTTCATGATCCGACTCGTCAAATAAAAACCCATTCTCACGTTTTTAAGTGTCAGATCTCTTGATATTTATCAAGCTCCCTCATTAAGGGTAATTCCGGAAAAATTAATAATTCTCATTAACTTTAAATTAAATGAAATTCATAATTTATTCTGAAGAGTTGTTAACGTATTAATTCAAAATTAACCGCAGCAACCTGACCGGACTCATCCATTACGACAAGTTGATAACGTCCAGCGATATTGAGTAATAAAGAAAGGCGATTATTTTCGCCATTAACAGGTTCGCCATTTAAAAACCACCAGCGCCGCCCTTTGCCGCCGGTAGTCGAGACGGGCAGCGTGACGTTTTCCTGGCCTGGCAATTGCCTGATCACCGCGCCATCCCTCACTCCTGACAGCATTAACGGCGCGGCATCACTGCCCTGTAGCGGCGGACAGTGGTCGGACGCCGCGGGCAAGCGGGCGCTACGTCTTTCCGCAGGCGGCAGCCACGGCTCCAGCGGCCGCGGCCAGACGATAAACGTATGCGCACGCGCCTGCGGACAGTCGGCAGCGACACGCCGCCCCGTATCATCCAGCCAGACCGGGAAACGAATACCGTTGATGTCTTCCTGCTCAGGTAACAGCAGCGTGGGCGGCTGGCTGTCATCGAGCAGCCATGTCGCCAGTCGGCGGCGACAGTTGCTGTCTCCGGCAGGCAGAGTCTGTCCGCCCGGCCAGCAAATGACGCCGCGGCTTACCGCCTGCGGACGCGGATCTTCCGGCAGGCGTCCCGTATGCGCCAGTAACAGATTATTGACCTGGTTAAGCAATGGCACCGCGCTGGCAAAACCAAATTGCCCCACCACAGGCGTGCCGTCGGGTCTGCCTGTCCAGATGCCGATGATATAGCGCGCGTTAACGCCAATAGCCCACGCATCGCGATAGCCGTAGCTGGTGCCGGTTTTCCACGCCAACGGCACAATGCGCGGCAGCGCATTATCCGGTAAGGGTTGCGCTTCATCCGCCATAATTCGTCGAATGATCCACGCCGCTCCCGGCGACATTAATGGTCTTTCCGACAGCGGATCGTCCGGCTGTAACCGTAGTTTCGCCGCTTTCCCATGACGAGCGAACGCGCTGTATGCCGCCGCCATCTCGTCAAGCCGCGCGCCCGCGCCGCCCAGAATCAGCGAAAGATTGGGCGCCGCGCCAGCAGGCAAATATAGCGGCAGGCCGACGTTACGCAGTTTTGCCGCAAATCGTTTCGGCCCATAGGCTTCAAGCACCTGAACGGCAGGCAGATTCAGTGAGCGTACCAGCGCGTCGCTCATGCTGACCGGGCCGTGAAATCCGCTGTCGAAGTTTCCCGGGCGGTAATCTCCGGTGCGGCGCGGAACGTCCTGTAATAATGATGCGGGATGGATCAAGCCGTCATCCAGCGCCAGACCATACACAAAGGGTTTGAGTACCGATCCCGGCGATCGGATCGCCGTTACCATGTCGACATGACCAAAACGGCTGTCGTCATTAAGGTCTACCGATCCTACCCAGCCGCGCACGCTCATATCGGTATGATCGACAACGATCATCGCCAACGAACTGCGTGCAGGCAGCCGCCCTTTCCATGCCCGCGCCAGATCTTCCAGTTGCCGCTGCAATCCGGCGTCCAGCGTGGTCACAATTTTGTCGTTCTGGCTTTTACTCAACATCATTCGGGCAAAAAGCGGCGCCAGTTGCGGCATTTGACGCGGCGCCAGCCAGACCGGTTCTTCACGCGACTCGCGTACCGTTTCGGCAGGCCAGACGCCCTGCGCCGCCATCCGATCCAGCACTTTATTTCGTGCCGCTTCGGCTCTCGCAGGCCAGCGGTCGGGGCGTAACCGGCTCGGCGCCTGCGGCAATACGGCCAGCAGCGCCGCGTCAGCGTAGCTCAGGCGCGCAGGCGGCTTGCCGAAGTAGGCCCAGCTTGCAGCGCCAATACCCTGTAGCGTGCCGCCGAACGGCGCGCGGTTCAGGTACAGAGTCAGGATATCGCGCTTGGACAAATGCCATTCAAGCTGGAGGGCGCGCCAAAGCTGGCGGATTTTACCGCCGAACGTGCGCGAATGCGGGTCCAGCAGTCTCGCCACCTGCATAGTCAGCGTACTGCCGCCGGAAATAACGCGCCCGGCGGTAAGATCCTGCCATGCCGCGCGCGCGACGGAGAAAGGGTTAACGCCAGGGTGCCGCCAGAACCAGCGATCTTCGTAATTGATTAAGGCCTCCAGGTAGCGGGGAGAGACCTCTTCAATCGTCACCGGATAACGCCAGATCCCCCCGGCGTCGGCAAAGCGCCACAGCGGCGTACCGTCATGGGCTACCACGACCCGCGCAGGATGGACCTCATTGAGCGGCAGCGGCCAGAGTTTATCCGCTGCCCATAACGCCAGGAAAATAAAAAGCGGCGCGCCCGCCAGCCACAGCCAGCGGCCACGTTTACCACGCCAACCGTTCATTTAAGGCGTCACAATCAGCAGCCCCTCGCTCGCGCCGGTTGCCCGCCACTGAGGCGCGTACATCGATTCCACCTGCGGTTGCGCAAGCTGGTACGTCCCCGGCGTTACCGCGCGCGCCAGGTAGACCAGCGTCACGGGCTGGCCCTCATTGACAACGACGGCAGCCACAAACCGATCGTCGCGGAATTCCATATACTGAATATCCGCCTGCTGCATCTGATTAAGCAGATTTTGCACTTCGCTACCGCTCTCCGGCAGGCTGGCGCTGCTGTCAGCCAGATTCTGGTTTTCCAGCTCCAGCCCGGCCGGGAGCAGGTCCACCACCAGCGCATCCGGCACATTGCGATCGGCCACTACCGTTAACCAGACCAGCACCAGTTCGCCGCTACGCAACGAGGACAGCGATTTGCGCTGACCATCGGTCCCCAGTATTTGTCGTTCAATCTGCAAAACGTTGCTGGCAGGCTCAGGCGCAGATGAGGGATAGCCACTGCTATCCAGACGCAGCCATAGCGGCTGGCTACCGGTGTTCGTCACCTCAAGGGCGGCCAGCTGGTCAGCATCCAGATTACGGGTCAGCGCCTTGTCGCCCGACAGCGGCTGCGCCTCTAACGAGGTCTGCGCCTGCCAGGCGCCCGCGCTGGCCTGTCGCGAATGCGCGGCGAGGAACAAGGCATTGTTCTCCTGGGTAGAGAGCCAGCGCTGACCGAAGGCCTGCTCAGAAAGCGAGCTTAATAGCGCGTTTTGCGCGTCCGGTCTGAGGTTGTTCTCTTCCAGTAACGACAACATCAGAGCGTTATCGCGCAGAGAACTGCCGTAATCCGCTATCCATTGCCGTTCGTCCTGACGCGGCGTATTCAGAGCCAGCGTAATGGCCTCTTCGCCGCGTCTGGCATCACCCATCGTGTTTAACGCGATGCCCAATTGCATCAGCGGCAGTCCTGAAGCCGCCTGACTACGGCGCTCCCAGATTTCGCGCAGCGCGCCGAGCGGCGCTTTCTGCTGACGCGCCAGTACCAGCGCGGCGTAAGCCTGAGCGGCAAAAGTACTGGCCTGGGTATTATCGCTATAACGAATCAGCATCAGCATCGTGCCGGGATCCTGCAGATAGCGCAGCAGTCGCTCATTGCCCCGGTTAATGGCCTCCGGCGGGACGCTATATCCCTGCTCGCCCGCGCGAATGAGGAAATCCATCGCGTAGGCCGTTAGCCAGGGCTCTTCCGCCCCATTTTCATCCCATAGCGCAAAACCGCCGTTATCACGCTGCATCTGTAGTATGCGGGAGATGCCGATATCCACCGCGGCGCGCCGTTTTTCATCGCTATCGCCGGTAATACCGAGCGACTGCAATTGAGCGGCATTAGTATACAGCGCCGGGAATAACCCGCTGGTGGTTTGTTCCAGGCACCCGTACGGATATGCTTTCAGCTCGCGAATGTAGCGCGCCAGATTGAGCGGCGGTTTTCCGCTTAACAGCAGTTGTCCCTGTAACGTGGCTGGCGAGACGTTTGCCAGATGCTGCTCTGGTACATGCCAGCTCTCTCCCGGCGCCAGCGCAATGCCGCTATTTACCGTTTGGGCAGGCCAGGCCGGACGCACGCCGATTTGCCACTGCTTATGCTGCGCGCCGAGGGTTTCTCCCGGCAGATTCAGACCGCTAATGGTCGCCTGGATTTCGCCTTCGCCAAAACCTTCCAGCGCGCGTACCGGAACGAATAAGGTGGTGCGCACGCCCGGCGCCAGGTTGACCGGTTGCGGCTGTTGACTAAGCAGTTCCAGTAACCCACTGGCGGCGAGCGCAATATTCAGCGTCTGCGGGCGGTCGGTCAGATTGGTGACGTCCAGCACCAGTCGCGAAACATCCCCTCCCGCCAGAAAACGCGGCATATTCAGCTCGGCAATCACTGGCGCGGCGACAACGACTTTGCTTTCGCCGCGACCAAAATCGTCCGCTGTCCATGCCTGCGCCATAACCCGCAGTTCGCCGTTAAAGTCGCCAATCGGCAGCGTTACGACCCCTTCGCCCTGCTCATTGAGCGTGATCGGCTGCGCCTGCTGCGCGATGATATTGACATGGTTTACCGGCGGTTTTCCGCCGCGCTTAAGGTCGTCGCCATCGCCGCCAAAACGCAACGCCGCCAGCCGCCCCTGCCCTTCAATGACCTGGCCGTAAATATCGTAGATATCCGCACCGTAGCGTTTTTGACCGAAGAACGCCTGCCACGGGTCCGGCGTCGCGTAATCGGTGATATTCAATACGCCGCTATCGACCGCGGAGACCAGCACGTTGATCTGTTTTGGCATTTCGCCGTGTTTAACGCTGGCTTTCACCCTGACGGTGAGCGGCTGATTCGGGCGCATTTTAGCCGGGCTTTCCAGCGCCAGATCGAGGCGGCGGTTTTCATCCCCCAGCGGTAGGTGTAGTAACCCTACGGCGCGTTTTGGCGTCGCGGAACGAGATTTATCGCCGGGACGCACCACCAGCGTACTGAGATAGAGATCGTGGCGATTCCAGGTTTTATCCACCGGAATCGTGAGCTCCAGACCTTGTGCCGGCACATCGATCGCCTGCCACCACAGCGGACCGTCGCTGGACTCCACCATGGCATAACCTTTACCGGCGACCGGCGCGGCGATATGCAATTTCATGGTGTCGCCTGGACGATAACTCGCTTTATCCAGTTTGAGGGTGACGCGATCCGGACGCGCCGCGCCGCTACCGTCGCTGTTATCCTGCCAGCTATAGCCGGCCCAGAAACGAACGCTGCTGACCGTCTCATTCGGCGCTTTGACCTCCAGACGGTACGCGCCCCATTCCACCGGGAAGCTGACTTTTCCGGTTTCATCCGCGTTCAGATTCAGCGTCTGCTCGCCCTCCACCAGAGCTTTTTGATCAAACTGCGACTGCCAGCCTTCGCTTTCCGACCAGTTCCAGTAATAGTCGCGACGCTCGCGGATGAGCCGCACCTGTAAACCAGACACCGCTTTTTTCTCGCCCTGCGCGTTGGCGTAAACAATATCGAATGCGGCGTTGCTGTCTTCGTCGACAATCGGTTGATTAACGGTGGTATCCGTACGGTAGTCGTATACCGCTTTGGCGGCGAACTGTGGACGAATTCCCGGTAACGTATCGGCAGGCCAAATCGCCTGCTCTACGCGACGAGTGACCGGACGGCCGCCAGACTCCAGCAGGCTGGCCTGTAAAATCACCTGCAGCGGCGAATGCGCTTCTTGCCACTGGCTGGCAGTACTCACTTCACCACGTCCGCCTTTATCCAACGTCAGTTGAACTTCGTCCAGGCTGCGCGAAAGATTCTCTTCGGCAATATTGCCGAACTGGAAGCCAGGCAACGCCGCGACAGCGTCGCGCAGCGGACGCAGGAAAAGTTGCCCTTGCAGGGTATTGCCGTTAGCAGGCGCGCCATACAAGTAATAGCCGACAACGGAGAATTTCACCTCATCCGCAGGCGCCAGCGGTGTTTTTTGCGCCGTCAGGTTGAGCGCCATCCGCTCCGGCATAAAGTCTTCCACGTGGAAATCCCAACTCCGCAGCAAATTATCGCCGGTGTTGGCGCGGACATGCCACAAGCCGGTCGGCGCGTTGATATCCAGCGGATAATTCAAACGGTATAGCCCGTTTTCCGGCTGGCTGACGACGGTACGCATCACCTGTCCGTCTGGTTTTACCACTTCCAGCTTAACGGGTTGATCGGGCAGCGTTTTACCGTCGCTATCGCGCAGTAATCCGTTGAGGATAACCGTTTCGCCTGGTCGGTAGAGATCGCGCGGGCCGAACATAAAGAACTGCTTGCTGTAGCCGGGCGCGCCAGCGACATTAAATTCCGACAGATCCAGAGCCGGAAGCGTGAGATCGAGCAGCGTGGTCTGCTCCTCTTTACGCGCCAGTAATAGCGCCGCCGCTTTATCAGCCTCCAGTTGCACATGTCCCTGCGCGTCGCTCGTCGCCTGCGCCAGCGTCTGACCTTTATCATTCAGAAGAACGATCTCAATTCCCGACTGCGCCGCGCCGTTTTCCAGGCTTTGCGTAAAGATATCCAGCCGATTATGGTAACGGTGCGCGGACACGCCGATATCGCTAAGGGTAAACAACGTAGCGGCATTACTATAGTTGTAGTGTCCAGCCTGATTCATTACCGCCACATATACGCCCGCCTGTTGCAGCGGCTTAATATCGCTTAATGGCAGCAGCAGTTTCTCACGCGTATTGCGCGCCGGATTAAGATCAAAACGACCGGTATAAACCAGATCCGCCATTTTCAGCAGATGGTCGGACTCCCAGTTAGAGAGAGAACTACGGTACTCCCACTGGCTGACAAATGACGCCAGCGATCCGGGCTTAACGCGGAAAAAGTTCACATCAACGTGGTTGACGTTAAGCGCCATGACCGGCAATCCTTCCGCGATTTTCCCCGGTAGCAGCGATCCCCGGCTGGCAAAGCCGACGCTGGGCTGGACATCACGCGTGGTAATCGTTTTTTCATAAGACTTGCCGAAGGTGGCGTTATTCAGCGCTTTAACGGCGGGATCAACCGTGACCACCAGCACGCGCTCAGGTTCCAGATGACGTAACCTTAGCTCTTTTAAATTTGGCGCCAGCTCCCATGCGCCGTCAACGCTGCCGCTTTTCTTATCAACCACGTGAACCACACGGGAGAAATCCTGTTCAGGATCTAAAGGAATTGAAAACGTCAGCACCAGCGTCGCCGCGCCGTCAAGCTGCGCTTCGGAGGCGTCTAATAGCGTGAGCGCTTTGCCCTGGCTTTGCTGCGCCAGCTTTTGTAGCTGTGCCGGGTCTTGCGCGGGCGAGGGCTGCGCTACGGCTGGCGCTTCGCTTTTAGTCGTCGGGGCGGTTTTATCGTTGTTATCGCATCCCGCCAGCGCCAGCATGATCATGCAGGCCACCACGCGTAAATGTTTCATCTTTCATCCCTGGCCTTAACGGCCTGTCAGCAACGGTTGATGAGATATTATGCGCGAGAAATTTTATTGTGTAAGTCCGTATTACTGTGATGATGCGAAAATTTTACACAGAAATGTGGTTTCGCCAGCCAAAACAGCCTCTTCTACTTGTCCCTTTTCGGGAAACGTCCGACAATTTGACCATAACCAGGTAACAATGGAGATGCCCATGACCACCGCCTTTTTTGTCGCCGCCGACTGGCTTGCCGAACATATTGATGATCCGGAAATACAAATTCTTGACGCCCGTATGGCGCCGCCAGGACAGGAACATCGTGATATGGCGGGCGAATATCGCGCCGGACATATTCCCGGCGCGCTGTTTTTTGATATTGAAGCGCTTTCCGATCGCGCATCGCCGTTGCCGCATATGATGCCGCGCCCGGAAGCGTTTGCGGTGGCCATGCGTGAACTGGGTGTTCGCCAGGATAAACACCTGGTCATATACGATGAAGGCAATCTGTTCTCCGCTCCGCGGGCATGGTGGATGCTGCGCACGTTCGGTGCCGAGAAAGTGTCCATTCTGGCGGGCGGACTGGCGGGCTGGCAGCGCGACGAATGGCTATTGCGCGAAGGCGAGGAAGCGCATGAAGGAGGCGAGTTTGAGGCGAAATTCACGCCGCAAGCCATGGTGCGTCTCACCGACGTATTGCTGGCAAGTCATGAAAAAACCGCGCAAATCGTTGACGCGCGTCCGGCGGCACGTTTCAACGCTCAGGTTGATGAACCGCGTCCGGGGCTGAGGCGCGGACACATTCCTGGCGCGCTAAACGTCCCGTGGACGGAACTGGTGTATGAGGGCGAATTAAAGACCACTGACGAACTGAATGAGGTTTTTTTCAGCCACGGCGTGAGTTTCGACAGACCGATTATCGCCAGTTGCGGTTCCGGCGTGACGGCCGCGGTCGTGGTGCTGGCGCTCGCCACGCTGGATGTGCCTGACGTCACGCTTTACGACGGCGCGTGGAGCGAATGGGGCGCGCGTACCGATTTACCGGTTGAACCCGCTTAATATCCGCCATGCCGGATGGCGCTCACGCTTATCCGGCCTACCGTTCAGGCTGATGTAAAACGATCTACAGACATTGCTTTTATTCAGCTGTTTTCCACTGTCCTGCAAACGGTCATTATTTTCTCTTAATAAAATCCTATTTTTTATCGGTAAATACTTTACGTCGGGTATAAGGAGTATCATCACTGCTGTTTTGGTTTTCACCGGGAAATAACTCCTGTAAATATAATTTTTTAAGGATGGAAAATGGATATTTCACTCGCTAATTTAATTGAGTTGGTTAAAAAGGTTAACCGCAATAAGGTGCCTAATCCTATGCCTGCCGAGGAAATAAGTCGTCTGCGAGTGCGTAAGTATCGCGATCCGCAAAATACGGAAACCACTGAGTTACCTGAAAGCCTGAAGGCGCTACTGGCCTACGACCGCGATCTACTTAGCAATTATAATATGCCTGTGATTGAAACATTACAAAGATCTATTGATAAAGAGGGAGTAATTCATTCTTACTCCCCTGATGAAGAGGCGTATTACGGCGTTGGCATGGATAGCTCAGGTATTGATATTGAAGATCTGATGCCTGTCTGGAGTAACGATCCCCGTCTTCCGGCATTAATTCGTATCGATCATGTCGGCGATCAGGCCATTTTTATCTATATCACAGAACGGGATGCCAACGGCGAATACCCTATTGCCCGCATGGAACGTAATGAATTCTGGCTGGCGGAGTCTTCTCTGGTGGAATATCTCTATAATATTATTTCGGGCGCTAAAGACATTGGCTTTACCGAAGAGGATTTACATCTTCCGCAATGGAAGGCACAGCAAAAAATGAATGAACAACGCGATGCCGCTTTACTTGACCTGGAGGATTATCATGAGGCGTTTTGGGCAAAACTGGACGCGCTCGTCGATTAATCGACATGATGTCGGGTGGCGCTCACGCTTATCCGGCCTACCGTTCAGGCTGATTTAAAGCGAATCTACATAAATTCTGTTTAAGCAGGCCACAAAAAAACCGCTCAATTGAGCGGTTTTTTTGTGCTGGTCCGGTTCGCGGCCTTTCCAGCAGGCTTTGTTGCCATAGCAACGCAGGCACACCGTAGGGGATTAATACTCCCTTTTAAGGGAGCAAATGTCAATATGATTTACCGGGAAACTATTCAACATTTGAGGTATTATCTTGCCCGGCCCTTTCCGCCGTCTCGCAAACGGGCGCTGGCTTCAGGAGAGGATAACCCATGGCCGTAAGCGCAGGCACACCGTAGTGCCTGCTATCACGGCATTATCGCCAGCGGTGCTGCCGTGATGCGGTCTTCGCAAGGACCGCAACATGAAGGTACGATACTTTTGTGTCGTGCTTCTTGTTTCTGGCACGTTGTGTCTTCACGCAGACAGAAGCCACCCAGGTAGCTCTGTTCCCGTAACGCTCAACGTCCAGAGCAGGTAAGCCAGGAGGCCGCCCTGTTGGGCAGCTTTCTTTTCTTCAGATGATGCGGTTCTGTTTAAAATCGCGCAGGAACCCGCCCCAGCGGCGCTCGTAGAACGGCGCGATATGCTCAGTGATAAAGTGGCTGATACCCTGCTCGCCCTTCCTCACCTGACAAATATCGATCGGTTCGTCACTCGGTAACGTGTCGGTCGCCACATTGCCCGCTGCGTGAATGATCTCTTCAATCTCGCCGTCAGCCTCAATGCCAATCAGCAGATTGGGTTGGGCGTCCGCATGTTCTTTAATCGCGCAGAGAAACGCGCGTTTCACCGGTTTGATGGTTTTAAACAGCGTAGTGAGGGAATCAATCATCTGCGACGGCGGCTCGGCCACTTCGGATAAAATAAGCGACTCGCCGCCTTCCAGCACTTCCTGCGTACTTAACGGACTGCCTTCCTCAGCGAGAAGCAGGCTGATTTCACGCGGCATAAACTCTTTGCCGGTCGGCAATTTAGCGTTGAGGAATAGCGTTTCGCCAAGCGTCATTTCAAACAGCGTGCGCGCCGGCATCACCACAAATGCCTGTTCGTCTTCCACGGCCTGCTGCAGCGCCTCCAGAGAAGTAAAGAAGGGAATGACGGTCGTGCCGTCTTCTTTTTCCCAGTGCTGCAAATCCAGAGCGCTGTCTTCCACAATCGCCTCGCCTTCGGCAGCGCTGCCCGGCACCCAGACGGTGGACTCCAGTAAGGTACGGAAAAATGCCGGACGATGCGCGGGCTCAGTCGCCGCTTTCTCCAGCAAGATTTCTAATTCATTTTTAGTTTCGGACATAGGAATCACAAATTATGTATATGGGTTGTAGGCCTGATAAGACGCACGGCGTCGCCATCAGGCAAAATGCCGGGTGGCGCTTCGCTTACCCGGCCTACAAAAACACCGTTCAGGCGGTCAGCAAATTCGCGATGGTGCGCACACCCAGACCGGTTGCCCCGGCAGCCCACTGCTCAACCGGCGCTTTGCGATAAGTGGCGGAACAGTCAATGTGCAGCCAGCCTTCGCGGTAATTTTCAACAAAGTGCGACAGAAAACCCGCGGCAGTGCTTGCCCCGGCGGGATACGCCGCGCTGCCGGTGTTGTTCAGTTCCGCAAAGTTAGACGGCAGCTGGTTACGGTGGAACTCCGCCAGCGGCAGACGCCAGAACGGTTCATTCTCTTGCGCCGCGCTGGTCAGCAAGCGCCCCGCCAGCGTATCGTCAAAACTGAATAGCGCATGATAGTCGTTACCCAGCGCCGTTTTCGCCGCGCCGGTTAACGTCGCCATATCAATGATTAGCTGCGGGTGTTGCGCGCTGGCGTCAATCAGGCCATCCGCCAGCACCAGTCGCCCTTCCGCATCGGTATTCATGACTTCGACATTCTTACCATTACGGTAGCGAATAATATCGCCCAGTTTAAACGCATTGCCGCTGATCAGATTATCGGCGCAGCACAGGAACAGTTTTACGCGTTTATTCAACCCACGGGTAATGGCGAACGCCAGCGCGCCCGTTACTGTCGCCGCGCCGCCCATATCGGATTTCATTGAGTCCATAAAAGCGCTTTGTTTGATACTGTAGCCGCCGGAGTCAAAGGTGATACCTTTACCGACCAGGCAGGCATAAACCGGCGCATCTTTGTCTCCCGTCGGGTTGTAATCCAGCGCCAGCAGCACCGGCGGACGCTCAGAACCACGGCCTACGGTATGCAGCCCCATATAGTTCTGCTCGCGCAGATCTTCGCCTTTGGTGATACGGTAAGTGACGCTATCGCACGCGACGCTGCACAGCAGATCCACTGCGCGCTGCGCCAGTTGCTCCGGCCCAAGCTCTTCCGCCGGAGCATTAATGGTGTCGCGCACCCAGTCAATAATGGTCAGGCGGTTATCCAGTTCCTGACGTTGGGCATCGTCTAAATCCGGCCACATTACGGTACGGACGCCTTTTGGTCCTTTGTAACCCGCCCAGAATGCCCAACAACGCTCGGTATCCCATCCTTCGCCTGTCAGCGCGACCTGTTTTATTCCCAGGCCGTCGATTTTACGCGCCGCACGCTGGATCAACCCCAGATCGTCTTTACCGTTAAGATGCAAGGTAATACCGTCGTTATTAATACTGTAAGTGGCTTTATCGCCCCAGCGCGCATCGGCAGGCTGCGTGGAAAGCGTAATTTTCATGGCTTCTGTCATTGTTATTTTCCTTATTAGCAAACGGGCCGCCGTAGGGCAGCCCGTTATTTGACTTACTCTGCTTCATCCAACCAGACTAGCAGAATCGCCTCCAGAATTTTTTCATTGGATGCGTTAGGGTCGTCGTCAAAATCGTCCAGTTCGCAGATCCACTGATGCAGATCGGTGAAACGAACGGTTTTAGGATCGACATCAGGATATGCGTCGTATAACGCTTCGCCGATCTCGCGGCTATCGGTCCACTTGAGTCCCATACTACCCTCTGTTAATGCTCACGCGCATGGTTGATTGTGTAACGTGGAATTTCGATAACCAGATCGTCGTCGGTAACGCGAGCCTGGCAACTCAGTCGACTTTCCGGCTCCAGCCCCCACGCTTTATCCAGCATATCGTCTTCTTCTTCCGAACTTTCCGGCAAGGAGTCGAAGCCTTCACGTACAATACAGTGACAGGTGGTGCAGGCGCACGATTTCTCACAGGCGTGTTCAATCTCGATGCCGTTGCGCAGCGCAACGTCAAGAATGGTTTCACCGGTCTCAGCTTCCAGAACTGCGCCATCCGGACAAAGATCCTGATGAGGCAGAATAACAATCTTCGGCATGTTAAACCTCGTCTACGGAATGGCCTTTCAACGCGCGACGAACCGACTGGTCCATGCGGCGAGCGGCAAATTCCTGGGTTTGTTTATCTACGTTTTTAATGGCTTGTTCTATGGCGTCAACATCATCGCCTTGTGCGACCGCGCTTAAATGTGCGGCGGCATCATCAATGCATTGACGTTCTGCGGCGCTTAACAGCGCGGCGTCGGCAGTTAGCGCGCCGGTCAAACTTTCCAGCACGCGCGCGGCTTCGACTTTTTGCTCCGCCAGCATACGCGCTTTCACGTCCTGCTCGGCAAAACTCATGGAATCCTTGATCATCGAGGCGATTTCGCTATCGGTCAGGCCATAGGAAGGTTTGACCTGAATGGAGGCCTCGACGCCGGTGGATTTTTCCATTGCGGTGACGCTCAACAGGCCATCAGCGTCTACCTGGAAGGTCACGCGAATATGCGCCCCGCCCGCCGGCAGCGGCGGAATCCCGCGCAGCGCAAAGCGCGCCAGCGAGCGGCAGTCCTGCACCAGTTCGCGTTCGCCCTGCATCACATGGATAGACATCGCAGTCTGGCCGTCTTTGAAGGTGGTGAAATCCTGCGCGCGCGCCACCGGGATAGTGGTGTTGCGCGGAATGACTTTTTCCACCAGGCCGCCCATCGTTTCCAGCCCAAGAGAGAGTGGAATCACGTCCAACAGCAGCATTTCGCTGTCCGGCTTGTTGCCGACCAGAATATCGGCCTGAATCGCTGCGCCGATAGCGACCACTTTATCCGGGTCGATAGCTGTTAACGGCGTGCGGCCAAAAAATTCGCCCACCCGCTCACGAACCAGCGGTACACGGGTCGAACCGCCGACCATGACCACTTCCAGAACGTCCTGGGGCTCAACGCCGGCATCTTTCAATGCTCGACGGCAGGCCAATAGCGTGCGCTTAACCAGCGCGGAAATAAGATCGTTAAACTGCTCGCGAGTGATCTCCCCCTGCCAGCCCGCAACGTTAACGCGAACGGTATCGGCATCACTTAAGGCAATTTTCGCCGCAATCGCGGCATCCAGCAGTTCGCGCTGAACGCGATTGTCGCTACGATCGGCAATCCCCGCCTGCTCACGAATATAGTCCGCCAGCAGATGGTCAAAATCATCGCCGCCGAGCGCAGAATCACCGCCCGTCGCCAGCACTTCAAACACCCCGCGGCTCAGGCGTAAAATAGAGATATCGAAGGTACCGCCGCCGAGATCGTAAACAGCAATAACGCCTTCTTTGCCTGAGTCCAGACCGTAGGCAATCGCCGCCGCTGTCGGTTCGTTGAGCAGGCGCAACACATGCAGGCCTGCCAGCCGCGCGGCGTCTTTCGTCCCCTGACGTTGGGCATCATCGAAATAGGCGGGAACGGTAATCACCACACCATCCAGCTCGCCGGAGAGCGATTCGCTAGCCCGCGCGGCCAGCGCTTTGAGAATATCAGCCGATACGCGTACCGGATTGAGCAATCCAGCCGCCGTGTCAATCATCGGCAGCCCATTAACGCTTGCCTTAAACCGGTAAGGCAGATGCGGATAGCGCGCCTGGATATCCGCCAGCGAGCGTCCCATCATGCGTTTCACAGAGCTGATAGTGTTGGCCGTATCCTGCGCGGCATTGTCGCGCGCAGCGTAACCGACCGTATGGCCCTGCTGCTGATAGTGAACCACTGAAGGCAACAGGTGGCGCCCTTCGTGGTCAGGCAGAGTTTCCGCCTGGCCGCTGCGAACCGTCGCAACCAGAGAGTTGGTAGTGCCTAAGTCGATGCCCGCCGCCAGACGACGCTGATGCGGCGCGGCGCTCAAACCAGGCTCACTAATTTGTAATAAGGCCATGTTAGATTCCAGTTAAAAATCGAGCAGCTTTTCTTCGAGTTGTTCTGCGCTGCTTCGCAGTTTATCGAGAAACCGCAGTTTGCGCACCGTATCCGCCGCCGCGTCCCACGCGGCGTTGTCCAACTGTTCCACCATTTGCTGAAGACGAGCATCAAACATCTTTTGTACGCGTTTGATGAAGCTTTCCAGCCGCGCGTCGTCTTTTGATTGCTCGATATCGTCCAGCTCTTCGCGAAGCGTGAGTTGTTCCATCAGAAACGCGGTGTCGCGTACCGTATGCTGCTCGCTGGCCAGATCGAACCCGTGTAAGGAAAGCAGATACTCCGCGCGCGTCAAAGGGTGACGCAGCGTTTGCCAGGCCTGGTTGATCGTGGCGGATTGCTGGACGGCGGCAAGCTGCTGCGCCTGGGTGCCGTTGGCAAATTTGTCAGGGTGATACTGGCGTTGCAGATCCTGAAAACGAAGGCTCAGCGCCTGGGTGTCAATCTGATAACGGGCTGGTAAGCCAAAGAGGGTGAAGTAATCCATAACATTCTCAGGGATAGCCTGTCAGAACAAACCCCACACGCAGGCGACCACGGTGGGGTTATACCTTCTTACTTCGCGCCGCAGATGCGTTGTCTGCGCGGGTTCCCCCAGTCATTTACTCAAGTAAGCGCCTGGGGATTCACTCGCTTGCCGCTTTTCTGCAGCACGAATGCTCGGTATAACAGCGGAACACGGTTACACGTGGAAGCTTTCGCCGCAACCACACTCATCTTTCACATTCGGGTTGGAGAATTTAAACCCTTCGTTCAGACCTTCTTTTACGAAGTCCAGCTGTGTACCGTCCAGAAATTGCAGGCTCTTGCCGTCAACCACTACCTTAACGCCTTTGTCTTCAAACACGGTGTCTTCCGCCGTTGGCTCGTCAACAAATTCCAGTACATAAGCCATACCTGAGCAGCCGGAGGTTCTCACGCCCAGACGCAGACCAAACCCTTTACCACGGTTGGCCAGGAAGGTATTAACTCGCGCTGCTGCACTGTCGCTAAGTGTAATCGACATAACAAAACCTCAATGTTAACGTTCTATTTTATTTCGCTTCGCGTTTGCTTTTGTAATCCGCAATAGCGGCTTTAATCGCGTCTTCCGCCAGAATAGAGCAGTGAATTTTCACCGGCGGCAGCTCCAGTTCGTCTGCAATGTCGGTGTTTTTAATCGCCTGCGCTTCGTCCAGGGATTTCCCTTTCACCCACTCCGTTACCAGAGAACTGGAGGCAATAGCGGAACCGCAGCCGTAAGTCTTGAAGCGCGCGTCTTCAATGATACCTTCATCGTTAACTTTAATCTGCAACTTCATGACGTCGCCGCAGGCCGGAGCGCCAACCATGCCGCTTCCCACGTTATCGTCGTTGTTGTCAAACGACCCTACGTTACGCGGGTTCTCATAGTGATCGATTACTTTTTCGCTGTAAGCCATTATAAATTCTCCTGATTCCGATACCGATTAATGATGTGCCCATTCGATGCTGTTCAGATCCACACCCTGCTTGTACATTTCCCACAGTGGAGAAAGGTCACGCAGACGGCCAATGGATTTACGTACCAGATCAATGGTGTAGTCGATCTCTTCTTCAGTGGTAAAACGACCTAAAGAGAAACGGATAGAGCTATGCGCCAGCTCGTCATTCATGCCCAACGCGCGCAGCACGTAGGACGGTTCCAGACTGGCGGAGGTGCAGGCGGAACCGGAAGAGACCGCCAGGTCTTTCAGCGCCATGATCAGCGACTCGCCTTCAACGTAGTTAAAGCTCACGTTGAGAATGTTTGGCGCGCCCTGCTCAAGGTCGCCGTTCAGGTAAACTTCTTCAATATCTTTGATGCCGTTCCACAGACGGTTACGCAGACCGCGCAGACGGGCCATTTCGGTCTCCATCTCTTCTTTCGCGATACGGTAAGCTTCGCCCATGCCGACGATCTGGTGGACAGGCAGAGTACCAGAGCGCATACCGCGCTCGTGCCCGCCGCCATGCATCTGCGCTTCAATGCGAATACGCGGCTTACGACGCACATACAGCGCGCCAATGCCTTTCGGACCATAAATTTTATGACCGGAGAAGGACATCAGATCCACTTTCAGTTGGCTCAGGTCGATAGGCAGTTTGCCCACGCTCTGGGTGGCGTCAACGTGGTAGATGATACCGCGCGCGCGGCACATTTCGCCGATGGTCGCGATATCCTGCACCACGCCGATTTCGTTGTTCACGTGCATGATGGAAACCAGAATGGTGTCGTCACGCATCGCTGCTTCGAGCTCGTTGAGATCGATGATGCCGTTGCGCTGCGGCGCCAGGTAGGTCACTTCAAACCCTTCGCGCTCAAGCTGACGGCAGGTGTCCAGCACCGCTTTGTGCTCGGTCTTGCTGGTGATGATGTGCTTGCCTTTTTTCTGATAAAAGTTGGCAGCGCCTTTGATCGCCAGGTTATCGGACTCCGTCGCCCCTGAGGTAAAGACGATTTCACGCGGGTCGGCGCCGACCAGTTCAGCAATCTGGTTGCGGGCGATATCGACGGCTTCTTCAGCCTGCCAGCCGAAACGGTGTGAACGAGACGCCGGGTTCCCAAAGGTTCCGTCCAGGGTCAGAAACTGCATCATTTTCTCGGCAACACGCGGGTCCACCGGCGTGGTTGCGGAGTAGTCGAGATAAATCGGTAATTTCATTGCTCTTAAACTCCGTACATCACTCAATGCAAGGAATCAGGCAACCGGCTGGATGTACGACCGTGTTGACGGGACGTCCGCGTCCCGGCCTGATTCTGAATTCTTTTTTACGCTTCATCCTTCAGACGACCGCGGCATTCACCGCATGAGGCCGCCAGAAGAGATGGCGTAATATTTTAATTAAGCGCGTAATTTAACGTCGATAGCGTCCTGCGCACGACCGCTGGCGCGCGGCGCGTCATGCGTGTGCTGGCGACCAGACACATCCAGAACTTCCTGGTTATTCACCAGCTCGCCTAAAGTAATATTGTTGAGAAAACCGGTCAGACGATCGCTTAAATCACGCCACAGCGCATGGGTCAGGCATTTATCGCCGCCCTGGCAGCCGCCTTTGCCCTGGCAACGGGTCGCGTCAACGGATTCATCAACCGCGCTGATCACTTCGCCGACCGCGATACTGCCAGCATCTTTACCCAGCAGATAACCGCCGCCCGGCCCGCGTACGCTGGAAACCAGACCGTTTTTACGTAAACGGGAAAATAGCTGTTCCAGATAAGAAAGGGAAATCCCCTGACGTTCAGAAATATCAGCCAACGGTACCGGGCCCGCTTCGGAGTTGAGCGCAACGTCTAACATTGCGGTCACGGCATAACGCCCTTTAGATGTCAGTCTCATGTCTTACTTAACCTCAAACTCGCCCCTGCCCGGGGTTTTTTATTGTAAAATGGGGGTATTGCATAGCAGGGACAAGTCTGACATTCCCGAGTAATTTGGTCAACTATTTACTTGAGTAAATTAGTCAGGTATTTAGCGTTCCGTGCGGTATTGACGCGGTTACTTGCCTTTATTCTGCTGCTCAATAGACGCCAGAATCCCACGCAGAATATTCAACTCCTGGCTTTCCGGGCGGGCGCGGGTAAACAGACGGCGCAATTTATTCATCACCTGCCCCGGATGGTTTTCGCGAATAAAGCCAGTGGAGAGCAACGTCTGCTCCAGATGGCCGTAGAAACGTTCAAGATCGTCCACCAGCGGATACGGCGTCTCTTCATGATCTGCCGCGTCGCCGTTTTCCTGCGTCGCCAGCCAGGCCATACGGACTTCATACGCGATGACCTGTACCGCCATCGCCAGATTCAACGAGCTGTACTCCGGGTTAGCGGCAATAGCGACGTGATAATGGCATTTTTGCAACTCATCGTTAGTCAGCCCGACACGCTCACGACCAAAAACCAGCGCAACCGGCGTATTTGCCGCTTCCGCCACGCTTTTTAAGCCGCACTCGCGCGGATCAAGCATCGGCCACGGCAGAGTGCGGGAACGGGCGCTGGTGCCGACCACCAGGCTACAGCCAGCCAACGCTTCATCCAGCGTATCGACGATCTGCGCATTACCGATCACATCGCTGGCGCCTGCCGCCAGGGCGATGGCCTGGGAGTCCGGTTTCACCAACGGGTTTACCAGCCACAGGTTAGTTAAGCCCATGGTTTTCATAGCGCGAGCCACAGAGCCCATATTGCCGGTGTGGGAGGTTTCCACCAGCACAATTCGAATGTTTTGCAGCATTGTCTTTCTTCAGCTAAAGATTATTCTGACATCTTACCATAAAACCAAGACAGATTCCGATCTCGCTGCTATACTCTGCGCCGTTTTCCCGTTCTTTAACATCCAGTGAGAGAGACCGATGCATCCGATGCTGACCATCGCCGTGCGCGCAGCGCGCAAGGCGGGTAATGTAATTGCCAAAAACTATGAAACTCCGGACGCTGTAGAAGCGAGCCAAAAAGGCAGTAACGATTTTGTGACCAATGTAGATAAGGCCGCTGAAGCGGTGATTATCGACACCATTCGCAAATCTTACCCGCAACACACTATTATCACCGAAGAAAGCGGTGAGCACGTTGGCACAGATCAGGATGTTCAATGGGTTATCGATCCGCTGGATGGCACCACCAACTTCATCAAACGTCTGCCACACTTCGCTGTTTCCATTGCTGTACGCATTAAAGGCCGTACTGAAGTGGCTGTCGTGTACGATCCGATGCGTAACGAACTGTTCACCGCCACCCGCGGTCAGGGCGCACAGCTGAACGGCTACCGTCTGCGCGGCAGTACCGCGCGCGATCTGGACGGCACTATCCTCGCTACTGGCTTCCCGTTCAAAGCCAAACAATACGCGACCACCTACATTAATATTATCGGCAAGCTGTTCACCGAATGCGCCGATTTCCGCCGCACCGGTTCCGCCGCGCTGGATCTGGCCTATGTGGCTGCAGGTCGTGTCGATGGTTTCTTTGAAATTGGCCTTCGTCCGTGGGATTTCGCCGCGGGCGAACTGCTGGTTCGTGAAGCGGGCGGTATCGTCAGCGATTTCACCGGCGGTCATAACTACATGATGACCGGTAATATCGTGGCGGGGAATCCGCGCGTCGTTAAAGCCATGCTGGCGAATATGCGCGACGAACTGAGCGATGCGCTGAAGCGCTAAGTCTCTTCGGCGGATGGGGCCACTCATCCGCCGTGCCTTTTCAGGCGTTTTTCCTAAACACAGCCTCATCGCTTTACTTGCCTGCATGTTTTTGTACGATCGCTCCCTGCTCCGCTATTGGCATAAAGCGGCAAGGAAGCGAACATGACCCTTCAACATACCCGACGCATCGTCAAATCCCTTTTTATTCTG
The DNA here is from genome assembly GCF_051702785.1 of Salmonella sp. NW722. Taxonomy (NCBI): domain Bacteria; kingdom Pseudomonadati; phylum Pseudomonadota; class Gammaproteobacteria; order Enterobacterales; family Enterobacteriaceae; genus Salmonella; species Salmonella sp. NW722. The sequence continues at coordinate 62,681 of NZ_JAMMIN010000009.1, read as the reverse complement.
TTTATTATTGTGGTCTGTATTTACCTGCTACCCCGCGTAGCGATCAATGCCTTTTATTACCCGGACAATAAAGTCTATGGACCAACCCCTGCCGAAGCTGAATCCATTACCTTTACCGCCAAAGATGGCACGCATCTGCACGGCTGGTTTATTCCCACTGCTTTCGGCAGGCCGGAAAACGCCGTCGCGACGGTGATTCATGTCCATGGCAACGCCGGAAATATGTCGGCGCACTGGCCGTTAGTCAGCTGGCTGCCAGAACGCAACGTAAACCTGTTTATGTTTGATTACCGTGGTTTTGGCGAATCGGAGGGTACCCCATCACAAGAGGGGCTACTGGACGATACGAAAAGCGCGATAGATTATGTGCGGCATCGCGCCGACGTTAACCCCGAGCGCCTGGTACTGCTGGGGCAGAGCCTGGGCGGAAATAATGTGCTGGCCGCCGTAGGCCACTGCGTAGGCTGCGCAAATATGCGCTACGCCGACCAGGCGGGCATACGTGCGATTATCCTCGACTCAACGTTTTTATCCTATTCCTCCATCGCCAACCAGATGATCCCAGGCAGCGGCTATTTGCTTGATGACCGCTATAGCGCGGATCGCAATATTGCCAGCATCAGCCCCATTCCGGTATTGATTCTTCATGGCACGGCAGACCATGTTATTCCCTGGCAGGACAGTGAGAAATTGTATGCCCTCGCCCGGGAGCCCAAACAAAAAATCTTCATTCCTGACGGCGATCACATTGATGCTTTTTCCGGACGTTATGCAAACCTTTACCGTGATGCAATGATTAAATTTATTCAGACCGCGCTATCCGCTAAATAGCGCGACGCTGTATATATGCATATTTTATGATTAAGAATATATTTATTATACCGATAGTAAAAACCATTTTTTCCCGTTAGCGAAGGCGGTGGATTAGCGCTAGCGTAACAGTAATATTCAACTGATTTTTATAACAATTTATTTTCATTTGTTTTTCCTGAATATTACTGTGGAGTATGTGATGGCTATCAAAATTACGCCTGACGAGTTTAGTTTGCTTATCCAGCGATTAAACAAAAAATGGCGCGTGTTTGCCCCGTCCGCAGAGTTTCGCGGCGGACGTTTTTCCGACACTGACAACATTATTTATCAACGGATTAGCGGCTGGCGCGATCTCATCTGGCACGAGAAATCGCACATGTCGCCGAATACCATTATCGCCCCTATCACCGAAACGCTCTTTTATTTCGATAAAGACACCATTCAAATTGCCGAGACAGACACTTCCCCGATAATCATCTTTGCCCGCGCCTGCGACATTAACGCCATGTCGCGGCTGGATTATATGTATTTATCAAATGGGAATAATTCCGATTACAGTTATCAACTGCTACGGGAGCATATTCGTTTCGTCCTTATTGAGTGTGAAGAAAGCTTCGAAAATTGTTTCTGCGTCTCAATGGGTACTAATAAAACTGACTGTTATAGCGCCGCCATGCGTTTTAGCGATGAGGGCGCGCTTGTCAGCATCCGCGATCCCTTTATCGAGGCGGCGATACAAGGGCTGGGGCAGGAGGCTGACTATACCCCCTCTTTCGTCAGCGAAAACCGGGAAACCGTCGTCACGCCGGACAGCGTTTGCCGCGATCCGCAAAAAATTCGCGACATTCTCACCCGCCATCCGCTATGGGACGCCTACGACAGCCGCTGCATCAGTTGTGGCCGCTGCACTACCGGGTGCCCAACCTGTACCTGCTATAGCGTCTTTGACGTCGCCTATGATGAAAATCCGCAGCGCGGCGAACGCCGCCGCCAGTGGGCAAGCTGCATGGTGCCGGGCTTTAGCGACATGGCCGGCGGTCATGGTTTTCGCGAAAAACCCGGCGAGCGTCTGCGCTACCGCGCCCTGCATAAGGTCAATGACTACAAAGCGCGCAACGGCATTGAACATATGTGCGTCGGCTGCGGCCGCTGCGACGATCGCTGCCCGCAATACATCAAATTTTCTTTGATTATCAACAAAATGACCGCTGCCGTTCGGCAGGCGCTGGCAGAGGAGGCATAACGCATGTCACATTGTTCCTGTCATGATAAACCGCAGCACAGTTTGCTGCCTGCGGCGTACCGCATCCTCAGTATTACTCGCCACACGCCGCTGGAGTGGAATTTCCGCGTGGCCGTCGATTTTCCCGCGCACTGGGGGCAATTTGTTGAGGTGTCGCTGCCGCGCGTCGGCGAAGCGCCCATCTCCGTTTCCGACTACGGCGACGGCTGGATAGATCTGCTGATTCGTAATGTCGGAAAAGTGACCAGCGCTCTCTTTACGCTGAAAGAAGGCGACAACGTGTGGCTACGCGGCTGCTATGGCAATGGCTATCCGGTCGATACGCTGCGCCATAAACCCTTACTGGTTGTCGCAGGCGGCACGGGCGTCGCGCCGGTGAAAGGCTTAATGCGCTATTTCGTTGAGAATCCCCAGGAAATTGGTCAGCTGGATATGATTCTCGGCTATAAAAATCGCGATTGCGTGCTGTACAAAGAAGAAATGGCGACGTGGCGCGGCAAACATAATCTGGTGCTCACGCTGGATGAAGGCGAGGCTGATGACCGTTACCAGATTGGCCGGGTGACCGATCGGCTTGCCGACATGACGCTTAGCGATATCGACACCATGCAGTCCATCGTCGTTGGGCCGCCAATAATGATTACCTTTACCGTAAAAATGCTGCTGCAAAAAGGGCTCAAGCCGGAGCAAATCTGGGTGGACTACGAACGCCGGATGGCCTGCTCCGTAGGGAAGTGCGGCCACTGCCGTATGGGCGAAGTGTATGTCTGCACCGACGGCCCGATATTTAACTACGCCGTCGCGCAACGTTTTGCCGATTAAGGAGAACATCATGAGCATTGATATTGATATCATTAAAGCCCGTGCGAAAAACGAATATCGCCTGTCAAAAGTGCGCGGCGAAGCCATGATCAGCGTCCGCATTCCCGGTGGTATTTTGCCTGCGCATTTGCTAACGGTGGCGCGTGACATCGCCGAAACCTGGGGCAACGGACAAATTCACCTCACTACCCGCCAGAAGCTGGCGATGCCGGGTATCCGTTACGAAGATATCGACAACGTGAACGCTGCGCTGGAGCCGTTTCTTCGCGAGATTGAAATAGAACTGTGCGACGTCCAGGTTGAGGATACCAAAGCGGGCTATCTCGCTATTGGCGGGCGAAATATTGTCGCCTGTCAGGGGAACCGCATTTGCCAGAAAGCCAACACTGACACGACCGGCCTGTCCCGTCGTCTTGAAAAACTGGTCTATCCCAGCCCTTATCATCTCAAAACGGTCATCGTCGGCTGCCCGAATGATTGCGCGAAGGCGTCAATGGCCGATCTGGGAATTATTGGCGTGGCGAAAATGCGCTTCACTGCCGATCGCTGTATCGGTTGCGGCGCCTGCGTGAAGGCCTGTAGTCACCACGCGGTAGGCTGCCTGGCGCTGAAGAACGGCAAAGCGGTCAAAGAAGAGTCCGCCTGTATCGGCTGCGGCGAGTGCGTGCTGGCCTGTCCGACGCTGGCCTGGCAACGTAAGCCGGATCAGCTCTGGCAAGTCCGTCTGGGCGGACGCACCAGTAAAAAGACGCCGCGCGTCGGCAAGCTCTTCCTCAACTGGGTGACTGAAGATGTGATAAAGCAGGTGATCGTTAACCTGTATGAATTTGAAAAAGAGATGCTCGGCGGAAAACCGATCTATCTACATATGGGCCATCTGATCGACAAAGGCGGCTACCTGCGTTTTAAAGAACGGGTACTGCGCGGCGTTCAGCTCAATCCGGAAGCGATGGTCGCCGAACGCATTTACTGGGCCGAAGACGAATCCGTCGCGCGGATGCATCTCAAACCCGCCGGGCACTAATCAACCACGCCATGGCCGCAGCCCGCCCACAGGCTGCGGCACGCTAAACCACATGACCAGCGCCGCGACAAGCAGTATCACCCCTCCGGCCAGCGCCAGCGTTGACCAGCCTACCTGCCGCCATAACGCCGGCGCTTTGTTTCCACTGAGTTTCACCGCCAGAGCACGAAAAGTGTGTACCAGCAGCGCCAGCGAGGTAATCGTTAGCGAGGTTCCCGCCGCCATTGCCAGTACCGACACCATTCCCCAGCTAAAAACGCCAATCACTTTACTGAATAACAGCACCATTATCGCGCCGGAACAGGGCCGCATCCCCATAGACAGTACGATCATGAGTCGCACGCGCCAGTCATCGCCGCTATGCAATTGTTCCTGCGTCGGTAGATGCTGATGTCCGCAGCCGCATTTTTCATGGTGAACATGGCGCGGCGTAAAAGCGATAAAGACAGGTTTACGTAGCAGCGCGCGTAACCTTTTTATGGCCCGCCAGCACAGCAAGATGCCCAGCCCGCCAACTAACGCATAGCTCCCCTTTTCCAGCCAGAAACCGCTCAGATGGAGCTGCCTGGCCGGAAGTTGCAATACGGTCAGCACGCCCACCACCAACCCGATAGCCACGAGCCCCTGTAATAACGCGGCGGCGAGGGTTAACACGATACTCGATTTCAACTTCGAAGGATGCGTCGCCAGCCATGTCGCGATCACCACTTTGCCGTGTCCCGGCCCCAGCGCATGAAGCACGCCATACATAAAACTCAGCAGAAGCAACGATCTGCCCGCCCGCTCAGGATGCGTCGCCACCGCGTTAAGCAGCACGCTCAACTGCTGATTTACGTCCCGCTGCCAAAGAGCGCTTTTCAACATCACCTGCGGCCAGGCCTGCCATATCCACAGACCGCCAACCAGCATCAGCAACAGGAATAACGCCAGTGGCCACAGCGAGAGCCAGCGCCGCCCCGGAGCGCGTTGAGAAAAAATTACTGACATTGCAAGGTCACCGTTTGGGCAAACTGTTTACCTAAATCCATATCCTCCGGCGGCGCGTCCTCTTTATCCAGCGACTGGGCGAAACGTAGCGTCTCTTCGCCGGGCGCAGGAGTATAAACCTGAATCCGACACTTTTCGCGCAGCGGTTCCGGCATCGTGATATCGCTGTCCTGGTCATAATGCATATCGACATAATAAGAGGGATCAAACGTTGAAAAGGTATAAGTCTGTCCGCTTAACGGCTGCGGTTCAGCCAGCGGCAGCGTAAAGGTCAATACCGCCTGATGCGCGTCACGCGTCATACCGTATTCTGTCGGCCTGTTTTTAAACTTCACTTTCGCGCCATTGCGCCACACTTCTGTAAAGTAGTGCTGCCCAAGTACGTTAGCCATCACTTCCGCCGCCAACTTTTTCCATATTTCTGACCCCGGTGCCGCGTTTCCGGCGTCATACAGCAGATCTGCGGACGTCAGCGCGTCCATTGTCCAGCGCATTTTTAACGCCACAAACTGCTCATTTTCACTGACCACCTGCGTTTGCAGACGGATGAAGCTGTGCGGATGCGCCGCCGCCACGAAAGATAAAACGGCAAGAAATAGTGTTAAGGCGCTGCGTTTCACTGACTTCATCTGTTCCTCGCGATAAAAATTCTGTGACGCTCCTCAGCATTCCTGGCCTAAAAGCACGCTTATCACATTTTTCACGCGCAAACTTTAGCTATCCTTACCAGACAAACTAACGGGAGACCTGACAGATGATGCCGACAATTGCCCCACCATCTGTACTTTCCGCTCCCCAGCGCCGCTGTCAGGTATTGCTGACGCTTTTCCAGCCGGAGCCAATTGCCACGGTGGAAATCTTCAGCGCGCTTAATGGCGTTGATGATGATACTGCCCGTGAGGATATCACTGAGACAAGCCTGGAGATCCAGCGCTATCATCGCCTTGCCATCACAACATGCCAGAACGGTTGCTATCGGATCGAAGGTACAGCACTCGATCAGCGCCTTTGCCTTTTACACTGGCTCAGGCGCGGCCTGCGTTTATGCCCGACCTTCGTCACGCAACAGTTTACCCCGGCCTTAAAAAACGCGCTAAAGCAGCGCGGTATCGCGCGTCCGCTGTATGACGATATTAATCTGCACGCGCTCATCAATCTGTGCGCCCGCCGGTTGCAAAAACCATTTGAACATCGCGACGTGCAGTTCCTGCGTCTCTTTTTACAGTATTGTCTACTACAACACCATGCCGGCATCACCCCGGAGTTCAACCCTGTACAGCAGATTTGGGCGCAGTCGTGCGCGGAATATCCACTCGCCCAGGAAATTGGTCGTCACTGGCAGCGCCACGTGATGCAGGCCGCACCGCTCAATGAAGCGCTGTTTATGGCGTTACTGTTTTCAATGATTCGCCTCCCCGACCCGATTCGCGACACGCATCAACGGGCGCAGCAACTGCGACTGGAGGTGGCGCGGCTGGTGCTGCGCTTTCGAGAAAAAGGGAACGTACGCTTCAGCGACGAACAAGGGCTTAACGATCAGCTGTATGTCCATCTCGCCCAGGCGCTGAACCGAAGTTTATTCACGATTGGCATCGATAATACGCTTCCGGAAGAGTTTAACCGTCTTTATCCGCGTCTGGTTCGCACCACACGTGAGGCGCTCGCCGGGTTTGAAGCCGAATATGGTATCCACTTTTCCGAGGAAGAGACGGGGCTGGTGGCAGTGATTTTCGGCGCCTGGCTAATGCAGGATAACGATTTGCATGAGAGACAGATCGTATTGTTAGCGGATAAAAATGATGCGCTGGAGACGCATATTGAGCAGCAACTGCGTGAACTGACCTTATTGCCGCTGAATATCAGACGGATATCGCTCCAGGCGTTTCAAAAAGAGGGATGCCCGCGCGGCGTAGCGCTGATTGTTACCCCTTACGCCACGCCGCTACCGCTCTTCTCACCGCCATTAATTCATGCGGATCGCACCCTCACAGAGCACCAGCAGCAGCAGATCCGCAAGATCCTGGAATCATGACGCGGCAACCACTTTGGGCCGAAGGAAGATAGCGGGCAATGCCACCAGCGCCATAATCCAGAATACGCCGCCGCCCAGATGTTGATACAGAAAACCGGCAAATACCGTCATAATCGCGATACTGCCGCCCATCGCCACAGCGGAATAGACGGCCTGCAAACGAATCACCTCGCTTCCCTGACGCGCAGCGATATAGCGCATGGCGGCCAGATGGCAAACGGTAAACGTGCCACAGTGCAGGATTTGTATCACAATCAGCCACGGCAACGCCGTACTCCAGCCCATCAGTCCCCAGCGTACCACGCCGCACACAGCGGAAAGCAACAGCAAGTCGCGGGCGCTAAACCGGCGGAATAGCTTTTTACTCAGTGCGAAAATGATCACTTCCGCCACCACGCCCAACGACCATAAATAGCCGACCGCCGATGCTGAATAGCCAGCCCCCTGCCAGTAGATGGCGCTAAAACCGTAGTAGGCGGCGTGCGCCCCTTGCAGCAAGCAGACGCAGGCGAGAAAACGCCAACTTTGTGCCACCAGCGTACGCCAGGCGGGCCAGCCTGCGCTCTCCTGCTGACGGCTTTCCCCTTGCGGCGGCACGCTGGGACGTAACAACATACCCAGCAACATCGAGGCGACGCCGAGCGTCAGTAGCGCCAGAATCGCCTGGTAATCGTATAAACTCACCAGCTTACCGGTCAGCGCCGACCCTATCACGAAGGCGATGGACCCCCACAGCCGCACCCGACCATAGTCCAGGGTAATTTGCTTTTGCCAGGTATTGGCCAGCGCATCGGTCAGCGGCACCAGTGGTGAAAAGAAGAGGTTAAACCCAACCATCACCACCATTAGCCACGCGACATGCGTTCCTGCCCAAAATGCCAGCGCAAATACCAGCGTCAGCAATGCCAGTACGCGCAGCGCGGAGATCAACTGCGAAGGATCGCTTACGCGAGGCGCAATGAGCAGACTACCGAGAAAACGCGCGACCAGACCCACGCCCAGAAGAAGACCGATGGTTTCCGGCGTTAGCCCAAGACCTTTGAGCCAGACGCTCCAGAAGGGCAGAAAAATACCGTAACTAAAGAAGTAGGTGAAATAACTGAGCGCCAGCCAGCGCGTGGAATGCAATGCCATGATTCCCTCCCGTTTGGAGGCGATAGTCTGGCGGTAAACGGTTGCGCTGGCAAGGGTAACATAAGGTTAACAGGCGGAGGGAGAAGTTCAAACGACAACGCCGCCGGATAATGACTTCCGGCGGCGTCACGTTATGGCGCATAAGTAATGCCCGACAGACGCAGCGCCATCGGGCCATTTTCACAACATAAGCGCTTACGCGTAAACCGGGAAGCGGGCGCAGATATCCAGCACTTTCGCTTTCACGCGTTCAATGGTGGCTTCATCATTGATGTTGTCCAGCACGTCACACATCCAGCCAGCCAGCTCTTTCACTTCCGCTTCTTTGAAGCCGCGACGAGTAACCGCCGGAGAACCAATACGGATACCGGAGGTCACGAACGGGCTCTTCGGATCGTTCGGCACGCTGTTTTTGTTCACGGTGATGTTAGCACGGCCCAGCGCGGCGTCAGCTTCTTTACCGGTCAGGTTTTTATCCACCAGGTCCAGCAGGAACAGGTGGTTCTCAGTGCCGCCAGACACCACTTTGTAGCCGCGGTTCAGGAACACTTCCACCATCGCTTTGGCGTTTTTCGCCACCTGCTGCTGGTAAACTTTGAACTCCGGCTCCATCGCTTCTTTCAGCGCTACCGCTTTACCCGCGATCACGTGCATCAGCGGGCCGCCCTGCGCGCTTGGGAACACGGCGGAGTTCAGTTTTTTGTACAGCTCTTCATCGCCGCCCTTCGCCAGGATCAGGCCGCCGCGCGGACCCGCCAGGGTTTTGTGGGTGGTGGTGGTGACAACGTGAGCGTGCGGAACCGGGTTCGGGTAAACGCCTGCGGCAATCAGGCCCGCCACGTGCGCCATGTCGACAAACAGGTATGCGCCGATGCTGTCAGCGATTTCACGCATTTTTGCCCAGTCAACCACGCCGGAGTAGGCAGAGAAGCCACCGATAATCATCTTCGGCTTGTGCTCTTTGGCCAGCTTCGCCATCTCGTCATAGTCAATTTTACCGGACTCATCGATACCGTAAGGTACGATGTTGTACAGTTTACCGGAGAAGTTAACCGGGGAGCCGTGAGTCAGGTGGCCGCCCTGCGCCAGGTTCATACCCAGAACGGTATCGCCCGGTTGCAGCAGCGCGGTATAAACAGCGAAGTTAGCCTGAGAACCGGAGTGCGGCTGCACGTTAGCGTAGTCGGCGCCGAACAGTTCTTTCGCGCGGTCGATAGCCAGCTGCTCAACGACATCAACGTATTCGCAACCGCCGTAGTAGCGCTTGCCCGGATATCCTTCAGCGTATTTGTTGGTCAGCTGAGACCCCTGCGCCTGCATCACGCGCGGGCTGGTGTAGTTTTCGGAGGCGATCAGTTCGATGTGCTCTTCCTGACGTACTTTTTCCTGCTCCATAGCCTGCCACAATTCGGCATCATAATCGGCAATGTTCATTTCACGCTTTAACATCCGCATCTCCTGACTCAGCTAACAATAAAATTTGTGCCTGAAAAGGCAGTCCGTGGGACTTCGGCCAACAGTATAACCGAATCATTCTTCGATAACAGGTCTTGACAAAGGTTTTTACGCAAACGATTACCTGTGCGTCAGATAAGGGTTTCCTGAACGAGAGCCTGACGAATTTCAACGGATTTCTTTTCAGCTTTGTGATGCAGATTTTTCACGTTGTTACATCCATAACGTAAAGCAGAGAAGATCCATTTACAATGCAAGGGTATTTTTATAAGATGCATTTGATATACATCATTAGATTTTCACATAAAGGAAGCACGTATGCTTGACGCACAAACCATCGCTACAGTAAAGGCCACCATTCCCCTGCTGGTTGAAACAGGACCGAAACTGACCGCCCACTTCTACGATCGTATGTTTACGCATAACCCGGAGCTCAAAGAAATCTTCAATATGAGCAACCAGCGTAACGGCGATCAGCGCGAAGCCCTGTTTAATGCTATCGCGGCCTACGCCAGCAATATCGAAAATTTACCGGCGTTGCTGCCGGCGGTAGAAAAAATCGCGCAGAAGCACACCAGCTTCCAGATTAAGCCGGAGCAGTACAACATCGTCGGGACGCATCTGCTGGCGACGCTGGATGAAATGTTCAACCCGGGCCAGGAAGTGCTGGACGCGTGGGGCAAAGCCTATGGCGTACTGGCTAACGTCTTTATTCATCGGGAAGCCGAGATTTATCACGAGAACGCCAGCAAAGACGGCGGCTGGGAAGGCACGCGCCCCTTCCGCATCGTTGCGAAAACCCCGCGTAGCGCACTGATCACCAGCTTTGAGTTTGAACCGGTCGACGGCGGTACGGTGGCGGAATACCGTCCCGGGCAGTATCTGGGCGTCTGGCTGAAGCCGGAAGGTTTTGCACATCAGGAGATCCGCCAATATTCACTGACCCGTAAACCCGATGGCAAAGGGTACCGTATTGCCGTGAAGCGTGAAGACGGCGGCCAGGTATCAAACTGGTTACACCATCACGCCAGCGTAGGCGATGTGGTGCATCTGGCTGCGCCGGCAGGTGACTTCTTTATGAATGTCGCCGCTGATACCCCCGTTTCGCTGATTTCCGCTGGCGTCGGCCAGACGCCGATGTTGGCGATGCTCGATACGCTGGCGAAAGAACAGCATACCGCGCAGGTGAACTGGTTCCACGCGGCGGAGAACGGCGACGTCCATGCGTTTGCCGACGAAGTGAGCGAGCTGGGCCGTACACTGCCGCGTTTCACTGCCCATACCTGGTACCGCGAGCCAACCGAGGCCGATCGCGCCCAACGCCTCTTTGACAGCGAAGGGCTGATGGATTTAAGCAAACTGGAAGCCGCGATCAGCGATCCGGCAATGCAGTTCTATCTTTGCGGCCCGGTAGGCTTTATGCAGTTTGCCGCAAAACAACTGGTTTCACTTGGCGTGAATAACGAAAACATTCATTACGAATGCTTCGGCCCGCATAAAGTGCTGTAATTGCAAGAAATCCTCTGAAAAAACGGGCGTTATCGTTAAGGCGAACGCCCGTTTTCCTCCCCGTTCTCCTGCTTATTGCGCTGCTTTTTATGCCTTTCTTTTACAAAAAAGGGGAATAAAAAAAGTCTGTGCAAATCGTGTTATTATTAACGTTTGACTTAGCTCGTTAGGGCATCTTTTTATGCAGCAACCTGTTGTACGCATTGGAGAGTGGCTGGTTACACCTTCTGTTAATCAGATCAGTCGTCAGGGACGCCAGATTACTCTTGAACCACGGCTGATCGATCTTCTGATGTATTTTGCGCATCATCCGGATGAAGTGTTAAGCCGGGATAACATTATTGATCATGTCTGGATGCGCACCATCGTGACCAACCATGTTGTCACCCAAAGCATTTCTGAACTACGCAAATCATTAAGAGATGGCGGAGACAGCAATGCTGAATACATCGTTACCGTACCTAAACGCGGCTATAAGCTGACGGCGCCGGTTATCTGGTGCGAAGAAAATAGCGATGAGATCGATAATTTATCAACGTCGCCGCCGCCGCCGATCGCAGCGACGAATGCAGAACCGACGGAGGGGGTTACTGCCGCTACGCCTGTGCCGCCCGCCTCTTTGCAAACGCCGACTAAAAAGGCGAAAAAGCCGCGTATCGCTGCTTTCTGGACGTGGGTGATGTTCCTGCTCTCGCTGGCGACGCTGGTGGTGTTTATCGTGATGTCGGTGGTAGATCATAATGCCGCGGTAACAAAAACGCGGTTATTACTTAACCCACGAGATATAGATGTTCGTTTTGAAGGCGGCAATTCCTGTAATAACTGGGTCTCGCAGGAGTCCTACGCCATCGGTCTGGGCGGCTTAATCACCGACTTGCTGAACACCTACTCGACCTTTATGGTGCACGATAAAACCAATTACCGGGTCAATGAGCCAAGCAGCTCCGGTAAGACGTTAACCATTCAGTTTGTCAATCAGCGCCACTATCGGGCGCAGCAGTGCTTTATGTCTGTGGTGCTCATTGATAACGCCGATGGTTCAACCATGCTGGATAAGCGTTATTTCGTCACCAATACTAACCAGTTGTCCATCCAGGATGATCTGTTTAATAGCCTGTCTTTCGTTTTAACACAGCCCTGGCCTAATCGTATGCGAGAACAACTGGCCCTGTTCAGAACGCCGCAAAATACCGCGCTGATGCGTTTTTATGAGGCGCGCCAGCTTATTCTGAGCGGCGATGCGCAGGCGCTAAGTAAAGCCAGCGATATTCTGAATGGCATTATTAAGGAAACGCCTGATTTCAACTATGCCTATGAATATAAAGTGCTGGTAGATGTATTACGGCAATCACAACAGCCGTTTGATAAAGAACAAGTGGCTGCGCTGAACGAAGAATTTAAAAAAATAGATCAAATTCCGGGCGTTGAGAAAACGTCTGTTTATTATAAAATCAAGACCGTCGATCTGTTAGGCAAAGGTGATATCGATGCAGCGTATGAGGAAATCAATAAAAGCATCGAGCTTGAAATGTCGTGGTTTAACTATGTCCTGCTGGGGAAAGTTTACGAAATGAAAGGTGAGAATCGTCTGGCCGCTGATGCCTATCTGACCGCCTTTAATTTACGTCCAGGTGAAAACACGCTGTACTGGATCGAAAATGGCGTATTTCAGACATCCGTTCAGAAAATTGTCCCTTATCTGAATAGTTTTCTGGCAGAAGACTAAATTTAACGCTGAACCATGACGAATAAAAGCGAAAAGATATTAAATTTTTCGCTTTTATTTTGTGAAAAACATGTTGCCAAAAATAGCTTATGTTAATTTTGGCAACATATTCATCGCAAAGAAATGTAAATATAACTCTTTGTAATTAAACGATGTTTATCCTTTCATGATATTTTTCATGATATTTATATGTTAATTCAAAAAAATCAATCTATCAGTTTTTTCATGTTTGTGTTTATTTCACTTTTTCTTTAGGACTTATCTCAACCCATTCGTTAATCTTGTCGACAGTTGAACGGGCACGCAGCATATATGAAGCATAAGCCCGGTTCTTAAAAATACAGCTCAGGAGAAATGAACATGAGTTCTGTCAAAAAGATCGGGCTATTTGCCTGTACTGGCGTCGTTGCCGGTAATATGATGGGGAGCGGGATTGCATTATTACCCGCCAACCTTGCCAGTATTGGTGGCATTGCCATCTGGGGCTGGGTAATTTCTATTATTGGGGCAATGTCGCTGGCTTATGTTTATGCGAGGCTGGCAACCAAAAACCCTCAACAGGGTGGCCCTATCGCTTATGCTGGGGAAATATCTCCGGCGTTTGGTTTCCAGACCGGCGTTCTTTATTATCACGCAAACTGGATTGGTAACTTAGCCATCGGTATTACCGCTGTTTCTTATCTTTCTACGTTCTTCCCGGCATTAAATAATCCAATACCGGCAGGTATTGCCTGTATTGCTATCGTCTGGCTGTTCACCTTTATTAATATGCTGGGTGGGGCCTGGGTCAGCCGCTTGACAACGATTGGCCTATTCCTGGTGCTGATCCCGGTAGTCTTGACCGCAGTCGCCGGCTGGCATTGGTTCGATATCGCGACCTATCACGCGAACTGGAACACGTCCACGACGACCGACTCTCACGCCATTGTTAAAAGTATTCTGCTCTGCCTGTGGGCGTTCGTTGGCGTTGAGTCTGCCGCCGTCAGCACCGGCATGGTGAAAAACCCGAAACGCACCGTACCGCTGGCAACCATGCTGGGTACCGCGCTGGCAGGCATCATCTATATCGCCGCGACTCAGGTTATCGCCGGGATGTTCCCAGCTTCCGTTATGGCCTCTTCCGGCGCGCCGTTCGCTATCAGTACCTCCACGATTCTGGGTGGCTGGGCTGCGCCGCTGGTTTCCGCCTTTACCGCTTTCGCCTGCCTGACGTCTCTGGGCTCCTGGATGATGCTGGTCGGCCAGGCTGGGGTTCGCGCCGCCAACGACGGCAACTTCCCGAAAATTTACGGTGAAATGGATAAAAACGGTATTCCGAAAAAAGGTCTGCTGTTGGCTGCGGTGAAAATGACGGCGCTGATGATTCTGATCACCATCATGAACTCCAGCGGCGGTAAAGCGTCCGACCTGTTCGGCGAACTGACCGGGATTGCCGTACTGCTTACCATGCTGCCGTACTTCTACTCCTGTGTTGACCTGATTCGCTTCGAAGGGTTCAACATCCGTAACTCGGTAAGCCTGATTTGTTCTGTACTGGGCTGCGCATTTTGCTTCATCGCACTGATGGGCGCCAGCTCCTTCGAACTCTCCGGCACCTTTATCGTCAGTCTGATCATCCTGATGTTCTACGGTCGCAAAATGCACCAGCGCCAGAACAACGACAGCGACAACAATACGGCTGAAGCGCTTTAACCGCTAACTCCTTTTTCTCAAAGCCCCTTTCGTCACCTGCTATAGCGTAGCGGGAGGGGCCCACTTTACCAGGAACAAGACTATGAACGTTATTGCTATCATGAACCACATGGGCGTCTACTTTAAAGAAGAGCCTATTCGTGAACTGCATCGTGCACTGGAAGGTTTAAATTTCCGTATCGTCTATCCAAACGACCGAGAAGACCTGCTGAAGCTGATTGAAAATAACTCCCGCCTTTGCGGCGTCATTTTCGACTGGGATAAATATAACCTCGAGCTTTGCGAAGAGATTAGCAAGCTGAACGAGTATATGCCGCTGTACGCCTTCGCCAACAGCTACTCTACGCTGGACGTCAGCCTCAACGATCTGAGAATGCAGGTTCGCTTCTTTGAATATGCTTTAGGCGCCGCAGCCGATATCGCGGCGAAAATTCGCCAGAATACCGATGAATACATCGACAATATTCTGCCGCCGCTGACAAAAGCACTGTTCAAATATGTGCGCGAAGGGAAATATACTTTCTGTACGCCTGGCCACATGGGCGGGACCGCTTTCCAGAAAAGCCCCGTCGGCAGCATCTTTTATGATTTCTTCGGCCCGAACACGATGAAATCCGATATTTCGATTTCCGTTTCCGAACTGGGTTCGCTGCTGGACCACTCCGGCCCGCATAAAGAAGCAGAAGAGTATATCGCCCGCGTCTTTAACGCCGAACGTAGCTACATGGTGACGAACGGCACCTCTACGGCGAACAAAATCGTCGGTATGTACTCCGCGCCGGCAGGCAGCACGGTACTGATTGACCGTAACTGCCATAAATCGCTGACCCATCTGATGATGATGAGCGACATTACGCCGATTTATTTCCGCCCAACCCGTAACGCCTACGGTATTCTTGGCGGTATTCCGCAAAGCGAGTTCCAGCACGCCACTATCGCTAAACGGGTAAAAGAGACGCCTAACGCAACCTGGCCGGTCCATGCTGTTATTACTAACTCAACCTATGACGGTCTGTTGTATAACACTGACTACATCAAGAAAACTCTGGATGTGAAGTCCATTCATTTTGACTCCGCCTGGGTGCCTTATACCAATTTCTCCCCTATTTATCAGGGTAAATGCGGTATGAGCGGCGACCGTGTAGAAGGCAAAATCATTTATGAAACCCAGTCCACGCATAAACTGCTGGCGGCGTTTTCACAGGCATCCATGATTCATGTTAAAGGCGACATTAACGAAGAAACCTTTAACGAAGCCTACATGATGCATACCACCACTTCTCCGCACTACGGTATCGTAGCGTCTACTGAAACCGCAGCGGCGATGATGAAAGGTAATGCGGGTAAACGCCTGATTAACGGCTCTATTGAACGTGCGATTAAATTCCGTAAAGAAATTAAACGTCTGAAAAGCGAATCTGACGGCTGGTTCTTTGACGTATGGCAGCCGGAACATATCGATGGGGCTGAGTGCTGGCCGCTGCGTTCAGATAGCGCATGGCATGGCTTCAAAAATATCGATAACGAACACATGTACCTCGACCCGATCAAAGTCACTATCCTGACGCCGGGGATGAAGAAAGACGGTACGATGGATGAGTTCGGTATTCCGGCAAGTCTGGTCGCCAAATATCTCGATGAACGCGGCATCATCGTAGAAAAAACCGGTCCATACAACCTGCTGTTCCTGTTCAGCATTGGTATCGACAAAACCAAAGCTCTGAGCCTGCTGCGCGCACTCACTGAATTTAAACGCGCCTTTGACCTGAACCTGCGCGTCAAAAACATTCTGCCTGCACTGTACCGCGAAGCGCCTGAGTTTTATGAAAATATGCGCATCCAGGAACTGGCGCAGAATATTCATAAACTGGTCGAACATCATAATCTGCCGGACTTAATGTACCGTGCGTTTGAAGTGCTGCCGAAAATGGTGATGACGCCGTATACTGCGTTCCAGAAAGAGCTGCATGGCGAAACGGAAGAGGTGTATCTTGAAGAGATGGTTGGACGCGTCAACGCCAACATGATCCTTCCTTACCCTCCGGGAGTGCCGCTGGTGATGCCTGGTGAAATGATCACCGAGGAAAGCCGTCCGGTACTGGAATTCCTGCAAATGCTGTGCGAAATCGGCGCTCACTATCCGGGCTTCGAAACAGATATCCACGGCGCCTATCGTCAGGCAGACGGACGTTACACCGTTAAGGTGCTGAAAGAAAATACGAAATAAGTACCAAAGGGAAGTGGCTTGCCACTTCCCTTTTTTCACGCAGCAAGGAGACTTTATGAAAACACCCTCACAACCGCGCGCGATTTTTTACATCGTGGCGATTCAAATTTGGGAATACTTCAGCTTTTACGGCATGCGTGCCTTACTCATCCTTTATCTTACCCACCAGCTTGGTTTTAATGACAGCCACGCGATCAACCTCTTCAGCGCCTACGCCTCTTTAGTTTACGTTACCCCTATTCTTGGCGGCTGGCTTGCCGACCGCCTGCTTGGCAACCGCGTGGCGGTTATCACCGGCGCCTTATTGATGACGCTGGGTCATGTGGTATTGGGCTTAGAATCTGATTCAACGCTGAGTTTATATGCGGCGCTGGCCATTATTATCTGCGGCTACGGCTTGTTTAAATCCAATATTAGCTGTCTGCTGGGCGAACTTTACGCCCCTGATGACAACCGCCGCGACGGGGGATTCTCGCTGCTCTACGCCGCCGGGAATATTGGATCGATAGCCGCGCCGATCGCCTGTGGTCTGGCGGCGCAGTGGTATGGCTGGCATGTCGGCTTTGCGCTGGCGGGCGTCGGAATGTTCATCGGCCTGCTCATCTTTTTAAGCGGTCATCGCCACTTTCAGCAGACGCGCGGTGTTAATCGCCCCGCGCTGCGGGCGGTTAAATTCGCCCTTCCAACCTGGGGTTGGCTGGTATTAATGCTGTGTATCGCGCCGGTATTCTTCACCCTCCTGCTGGAAAATAACTGGTCTGGCTATGTGCTGGCCATTGTCTGCGTCTTCGCGGCGCAACTTATTGCCCGTATTATGGTTAAATTTCCCGAACACCGTCGCGCCTTGTGGCAAATCGTTCTGTTAATGATCACCGGCACTCTCTTCTGGGTTCTGGCGCAGCAGGGCGGAAGTTCGATCAGTTTATTCATCGACCGTTTTGTCAACCGCCACTGGCTGAACATGACCGTCCCCACCGCATTGTTCCAGTCGGTCAATGCGATTGCGGTGATGGCGGCGGGCGTGGTGCTGGCGTGGCTGAGCAGCCCGAAAGAGAGCGCCCGCTCGGTGCTGCGCGTCTGGCTTAAATTTGCCGTGGGACTGGTATTAATGGGCGGCGGTTTTATGCTGCTGGCGCTAAACGCGCATCAGGCCCGGTTAGACGGGCAGGCATCAATGGGAATGATGATCGCAGGGCTGGCGCTGATGGGCTTTGCAGAGCTGTTTATTGATCCGGTCGCGATGGCGCAAATTACCCGCCTCAACCTGCCTGGCGTCACGGGCGTGCTGACCGGTATTTATATGCTGGCGACCGGCGCGGTCGCTAACTGGCTGGCTGGCGTCGTCGCGCAACAAACCACGGAATCGCAAATTAGTGATACGGCGGTAGCCGCCTACGGACACTTTTTCTCGCAAATGGGCGAGTGGACGCTAAGTTGCGTGGCGCTGATCGTCGCCATTGTCGGCCTGAGATGGGTTTGCACCCGGACTACATCGGCGCTACCGCAGGGCGATTAAACGGTGGTTCGCTGCCCACAAGGAGGAGACGGGCAGCGAATCGGCACATCAGATAGCCGCGTCGTCTTCTTCGCCAGTACGGATACGAATAACGCGGGCGACATCAAAGACAAAGATCTTACCGTCGCCGATTTTCCCCGTCTGCGCGGTACGAATGATGGTATCAACACAGGTATCCACGATGTCGTCAGGCACAACGATTTCAATTTTTACCTTCGGCAGAAAATCCACCATATATTCCGCGCCGCGATACAGCTCGGTGTGGCCTTTTTGACGGCCAAAACCTTTGACTTCAGTGACCGTCATGCCGGTAATACCTACCTCGGCCAGCGCTTCACGGACATCGTCCAGCTTGAAGGGTTTAATAATCGCATCAATCTTTTTCATGCTATTCCTTGAAAAGGTCGCCTGTGTTTTGATCGGTTAAACGTAACATATTTCGCGCTACTTTACGGCATGAAAACTACTCTTTGAAATCATTCGCATCCAGTTCGTGACGGGAGAGTAGCTTATAGAATTCCGTGCGGTTGCGCCCCGCCATCCTTGCCGCGTGCGTCACGTTACCTTTGGTAATTTGCAGTAACTTGCGCAGATAGTTCAGTTCAAATTGGTTTCGCGCTTCGGCAAAAGTTGGCAGCGCGGTGTTTTCGCCTTCCAGCGCCTGCTCGACCAACGCATCGCTGATCACCGGCGAAGAGGTTAACGCCACACATTGTTCAATGACGTTGACCAGTTGGCGCACGTTGCCCGGCCAGCTTGCCGTCATCAGCCGTTTCATTGCATCAGTAGAAAAGGCGCGAACAAACGGTTTATGCCGCTGTGCCGACTGTCTGAGCAGATGATTAGCCAGCAGCGGAATATCCTCGGTACGCTCCGCCAGCGCCGGAATTTTCAGGCTCACGACATTCAGCCGGTAGTACAAATCTTCACGAAATTCGCCCCGCGCCATCGCCTTCGGCAGATCGCGGTGCGTCGCGGAAATAATTCGTACGTCGATATCAATATCGCGATTGCTGCCCAGCGGCCTGACCTTGCGCTCCTGTAACACCCGCAGCAGCTTCACCTGTAACGGCGCGGGCATATCGCCAATTTCATCCAGAAACAGCGTGCCGCCTTCCGCCGCCTGGAACAACCCTTCACGATTGCTCACTGCGCCGGTAAAGGCGCCGCGCGCATGGCCGAATAATTCGGACTCCAGCAACTGTTCCGGCAACGCGCCGCAGTTGATGGCGACAAACGGCTTGTTACTGCGCGGGCTGGCATTATGAATCGCCTGTGCGAAAATCTCTTTCCCGGTGCCGCTTTGTCCGTTAATCAATACGCTGACATCCGACTGCGCGACCATGCGCGCCTGTTCAAGCAGTCGCAGCATCAGCGGGCTACGGGTAACGATAGCGTTGCGCCAGCTATCGTCCGTTGCGGGAGCGGACTGCTCCAGCGCTTCATCTATCGCTTTATATAACGCGTCTCTGTCGATCGGCTTCGTCAAAAAGCTGAATACGCCTTTCTGGGTAGCGGCCACCGCATCCGGAATAGAACCATGCGCCGTCAGAATGATAACCGGCATTCCCGGCTGTACTTTCTGAATTTCTGTGAACAGTTGCATACCATCCATTTCGTCCATGCGCAGGTCGCTTATTACCAGATCCACTTTTTCCCGATGCAGTACCCGCAGTCCTTCCTGGCCGCTCTCTGCGGTCACGACGCTGTATCCTTCACTGGTCAGGCGCATACCGAGCAATTTCAGTAATCCGGGATCGTCATCGACCAGCAGCAGGTGCGCCGGTTTACGGCTTATCATGGCGTTACCTCATCTTGTGACGGCGACGGCGCCGCGCCATCTTCAGACGTCGCGGGTTTGTCATTCGTATGCGGCGTATCGGCGTTGTAATTCCCTGCCGGTTTTCGTGTCGAAAGCTGGCGCTCAATATCGGTTAAACTCTCCAGCTTACGGGTGGTAAGATCGAGCTGCGTTTGCAAGGCCTGTTGCTGCTGGCGCAGCGCATCCAGCTCACTATCTGACGTTTGCTGGAGTTTGCTATAACGCTGACGTTCGGCAGAAAGTGCTAATTGCAGCGCCTGACCGTCATGCCAGATTTGGTAGACGGGCCGTACCTGAGCCGGTATTTGCGCGCTTAACGCCTCCAGACGGGTCACTATGGCGCGCCGCTCCGGCGGCGTAATTTTTGCATCCGCCAGTAAGATCCCGCGCCTGAAGGCATTCTGCCAGTTATCATCCGTCAACGCGCGCGCCTCTGCGCGCGACTGAACCGGCATCAGACGATCGGCGCAGTCAATCGTGCGTAGCCAGTACAGCGGATTCGTCTCCACCGCCTGCCCGCGTAGCGACCAGATATCCGCGCACGCCGTCGGGAGATAATCCGCCAGTTGATAATGGGGGAGCGTGTCCTGCGCTGCGCTACCGGGCAGTTGCTGTGCAGCATGGGGAACACATGCGGTCAGCGCCAGACACGATATGCCCACCGGTATTCCCCACCGCAAAAGGCATCGTTTAATAGTTTGGACGAAAACGTGTGACATACGCACCAGGCTTAAATTCATATTAGTGTTTGTCAGATGCAGGCAATGGCAGCGAGATGCGAAAACAAACTTCCTGCGCGTTGTCATCCACCAGTTGGATCTCTCCCTGCATTCGACGAATACAATCTCTGGCGATACTCAGCCCTAACCCACTGCCTTTTACCGCCCCTTTTCGCTGGTGGCTTCCCTGGAAAAAAGGCTCAAAAATCATTTCTCTTTCGGTTTGCGGAATCGGTTCGCCGCTATTAACCACATCGATATAAACCGTGGAGCCCTGAGAGCGACTACGGATACAAATGTTACCGGATTCAGCGCCATAGTGCACCGCGTTGGAATAGAGATTATCCAGCACGCTCATCAGCAACATGGGCTCTGCTATGCAGCGTTCGGCCTCCAGGTCGACATCGGTATGCATCATTTTAGCGCGGGCAGGCAAACTGTGGGCGGAAACCACCATATCCACAAGCGGCGCGATATCGACCGCTTCCAGCTCTGTGGCACTGTCTACCAGTTTCCGGTTGTAATCAAGCAATTGCTCAATCAATTTTTGTAAATTACGACTGCTGTCATCCAGAATATCGACCACCTCTTTTTGCTCCGGCGTCAGCGGCCCAACCACCTGATCGGCCAACAGCTCTGTCCCCTCGCGCATACTGGCCAGCGGGGTTTTCAGCTCATGGGACAGGTGACGTAGAAACTGATGGCGCTGGGATTCCAGCCACGCCAGACGCTCACTCAGCCAGATAATGCGCTGCCCCACCGATCGTAATTCACGCGGACCGGTAAAGGTGACGGTATTCCCTAAAGAACGGCCTTCGCCCAGGCGATTAATCATCCGTTCAATTCCTTTCACCGGCCCGATAATCATGCGGGTAAAAAGTAGCACCATCGCCAGGCTCACCAGAAATAGCACCAGCGCCTGCCAGCCGAAAAATTGTCCGCGTTCGGCGATTTCTTGTTGTAACTGCTGCCCGCGCGAGTAAACCACAGTACGCGTCGCCTGTACCATTTCCGTATTAGCGTTGGCAAAGGCCTCCAGACGCGCGGCCGCTGCCGCTTCCGGGCCGCTATCTTTACACTGCAATTGCGCCAGCGCGTTTAAATCCTGGCGTAACGCCTGATACAACTTATCATCCGGCAAGACGCCAGCATGGGCGTCCAGCATATCGCTATAGCGCTTACGCTGGCTTTGATACACTTTTGCCAGCGTCGGATCGTCAAGCACGCAATACTGTCGGTAGCTTCGCTCCATCTCCAGCGCGACGTTGGTCATCGCCTCGCTGCGCCGGGCGTCAATAAGCGTGCTGCGGTTAGTCACCGCAGCCTGATCGCTTAACGCGTTAAGGCTTTGCCACGCCTGCCAGGCCAGAACCAGCAACGGCAGCAGGATCAGCAAAAAGGCCAGCATGACCAATTGTCGTAAAGAACGGGGGAAAACAGACCAGCGCTTCAACGTGTCGCTCACATAAAAGAAGAATAAAAAAGATGCTAACCGAGGGAAGCGCCAGATACAACAAAGCCGGGCTAAACCCGGCTTTGTTATGGAATAAGGCGGTGCCTAACTCGACGTTTCGCCCGGAGGTTGATAAAGCTACGCTATTATCAGAAGTTGGACGGCAGGCACCTTGTTGTGCGTCATTCGAAGTTTATGTAGCGCGTCCCTAAGGGGCTGACATAAGAAGGTGAATGAGCCACTGGTTATCATTATGCAGTAATTGTGCCAACATTCAAAAGACTTTGTTAACACAATGATAGATATGAAAAATATCGTTATTCATGCTAAAAATGGCTCTGTCTGTTTTTTGCCCTTTCTGTCGCCAATCAGCAACACCTGTAACACCTAAAAATAAAAAAATTTAAAATCAAATAGTTAAATGTCTCTTTTTGGCGACAACCTATCCCCCACTCATGTCGGGATTTCCCGACACTTTAATCTTGCGGCATAAGCACTAGTTTATTGCCGGATGGCGGCGTAAACGCCTTATCCGACCTACCGCTTGACGTTCAAGACGGTAGCTTCAACCGCGCTTCCCCGTGGGCCTGATAAGCGCCGTCTACAAAAAAGCCCCTCGTGAAGAGGGGCTTAATGGCTATCGGGCTAATTAACCAAGCTGCTTACGCGCATTACGGAAGATACGCATCCACGGGCTATCCTCGCCCCAGTTTTCCGGGTGCCAGGAGTTGGCGACGGTGCGGAATACGCGCTCCGGATGCGGCATCATAATCGTCACCCGACCATTTTCGGTCGTCACCGCCGTGATGCCGTTCGGCGAACCGTTCGGGTTAGCCGGATAGGTTTCGGTCACCTTACCAAAGTTATCAACGTAGCGCAGGGCGACCAGGCCTTTGCTCTCAAGCGCGGCAAGATGCGCATCGTCCCGCACCTCAACGCGCCCTTCCCCATGGGAAACCGCAATCGGCATCTGTGAGCCTACCATTCCTTGCAGCAGCAGCGATGGGCTTTGCGTCACTTCCACCAGGCTGAAGCGGGCTTCGAAGCGGTCAGAATGGTTACGTACAAAACGCGGCCACAGTTCGCTGCCCGGGATCAGTTCGCGCAGATTCGACATCATCTGGCAACCGTTGCACACGCCCAGCGCCAGCGTCTGCGGACGATGGAAGAAGGTTTCGAATTCGTCGCGCACCCGATGGTTAAACAGAATGGATTTCGCCCAGCCTTCGCCCGCCCCCAGCACGTCGCCGTAGGAAAAGCCGCCGCAAGCCACCAGCGCATGGAAGTTGCCCAGACCGATACGACCGCCCAGCAGGTCGCTCATATGGACGTCAATCGCGTCAAAGCCCGCACGATGGAACGCCGCCGCCATCTCCACGTGAGAGTTCACCCCCTGCTCGCGCAGTACAGCGACTTTCGGTCGTGCGCCTGTCGCAATGTACGGCGCGGCGATATCTTCATTAATATCAAACGACAGCTTCACGTTGAGGCCCGGATCGGCATCATTCGCTTTCGCCTCGTGTTCCTGGTCAGCACATTGCGGATTGTCGCGCAGACGCTGCATCTGCCAGGTGGTTTCCGCCCACCAGACACGCAGCGTAGTACGGCTTTCGCTGAATACCGTCTGGTCATTAGCGGTAATCACAAAGCGATCGCCAGCCAGAGCCTGACCAAGGTAGTGGACGCAGTCAGCAAGGCCGTACTGCGCCAACAGCGTTTCGACCGCGTCTCTGTCTTCAGCGCGTACCTGAATCACGCCGCCCAGCTCCTCGTTGAACAGTGCGGCCAGATGGTCATCGCCCAGCGCGGCGATATCGACCTGCACGCCGCAGTGGCCGGCAAAGGCCATCTCGGCCAGCGTCACCAGCAGACCGCCGTCGGAACGGTCGTGCCAGGCCAGTAATTTACGCGCAGCGACCAGCGCCTGCATGGCGTCATAGAAGCCTTTCAGTTGCGCGACGTCACGCACGTCCGCGGGTTTGTCGCCAAGCTGACGATAGACCTGCGCCAGCGCCGTTGCGCCCAGCGCGTTGTGGCCCTTGCCAAGATCGATCAGCAGCAAGGCGTTATCTTCCGTTGACAGCTGCGGCGTAAGGGTGTGACGCACGTCTTCCACGCGGGCAAACGCGGAAATCACCAGCGACAGCGGCGAGGTCATTTCGCGCTGTTCGTTACCTTCCTGCCAGCGGGTTTTCATCGACATCGAATCTTTGCCCACCGGAATCGTCAGGCCAAGCTGCGGACAGAGTTCCTCTCCCACCGCTTTAACCGCGTCATACAAACCGGCATCTTCGCCAGGATGACCGGCTGCCGCCATCCAGTTAGCGGAAAGCTTGATGCGCTTGATATCGCCAATCTGCGTCGCGGCAATGTTAGTCAACGCTTCACCGACGGCCAGACGGGCGGAGGCGGCAAAGTCCAGCAGCGCCACCGGCGCGCGCTCGCCAATCGACATCGCTTCGCCGTAGTAGCTGTCGAGGCTGGCGGTAGTGACCGCGCAGTCAGCCACCGGGACCTGCCACGGGCCAACCATCTGGTCACGCGCCACCATACCGGTGACGGTACGGTCGCCAATAGTGACAAGGAAGGTTTTTTCCGCCACGGTCGGCAGATGCAGAACACGATTTACCGCGTCGGCAATCGTGATATCCGCGCGGTTCAGCGCATCGCCTTTCGCCTTCAATGTTTGCACATCGCGGGTCATTTTCGGCGTTTTGCCCAGCAGGACATCCAGCGGCAGGTCGATCGGCTGATTGTCGAAATGGTTATCATGCAACGAGAGATGCTGTTCTTCGGTAGCGTCGCCAATGACCGCATACGGCGCGCGTTCGCGCTTACACAGTTCGTCGAACAGCGACAACTGGTCAGCCGCGACCGCCAGTACGTAGCGCTCCTGGGATTCGTTACACCAGATTTCCAGCGGGCTCATGCCCGGCTCGTCGCTAAGAATGTCGCGCAGTTCGAATTTCCCGCCGCGCCCGCCGTCGCTCACCAGCTCCGGCATGGCGTTGGAGAGACCGCCCGCGCCCACATCATGGATAAACAGGATTGGGTTGGCGTCGCCCAACTGCCAGCAGCGGTCGATCACTTCCTGGCAGCGGCGTTCCATTTCCGGGTTATCGCGCTGAACAGAGGCAAAATCGAGATCCGCATCAGACTGGCCGGAAGCCATTGACGATGCCGCGCCGCCGCCGAGGCCGATATTCATCGCCGGGCCGCCAAGGACGATCAGCTTCGCGCCCACGACGATCTCGCCTTTCTGCACGTGATCGGCGCGAATATTACCGATCCCGCCCGCCAGCATGATCGGCTTATGGTAGCCGCGCAGCTCTTCGCCGTTATGGCTGTTCACTTTCTCTTCGTAGGTACGGAAGTAACCGGTCAGCGCCGGGCGACCAAATTCGTTGTTAAACGCCGCGCCGCCCAGCGGACCTTCGGTCATGATATCCAGCGCGGTGACAATACGTTCCGGCTTGCCAAAATCCTCTTCCCACGGCTGTTCAAAGCCCGGAATACGCAGGTTGGAAACGGAGAAGCCCACCAGCCCGGCTTTTGGTTTCGCGCCACGCCCGGTGGCGCCTTCATCACGAATTTCGCCGCCGGAACCGGTCGCCGCCCCCGGCCACGGAGAGATAGCGGTTGGGTGGTTATGCGTTTCGACCTTCATCAGAATGTGCGCGGGCTCCTGATGAAAATCGTAACGGCCGGTATTGTGGTCGGCGAAGTAGCGCCCCACCGCAGATCCTTCCATCACCGCGGCATTGTCTTTATAGGCAGAGAGCACATAGTCCGGCGTGGTTTCGAAGGTGTTTTTAATCATTTTAAACAGCGACTTCGGCTGCGGTTTACCGTCGATAATCCAGTCGGCATTAAAAATCTTGTGGCGGCAGTGCTCGGAGTTCGCCTGGGCGAACATGTACAATTCGATATCGTTCGGGTTGCGCCCCAGTTTGGTAAACGCCTCCTGCAAATAGTCGATTTCATCTTCCGCCAGCGCCAGACCAAGACGCAGGTTGGCGTCAATTAACGCCTGACGGCCTTCTCCCAGCAGATCGACACTGGAAACCGGCGCAGGCTGATGGTGGATAAACAGTTTTTCCGCATCGGTTAAAGAAGAGAACACCGTCTCCATCATACGGTCGTGCAGCTCTGCGGCCACTTGTCGCCACTGTTCCGCCGTCAACGTCGAAGCCTCGATATAGTACGCTACGCCGCGCTCCAGACGATCAACCTGTTGCAGGCCGCAGTTGTGGGCGATATCCGTTGCTTTTGAAGACCAGGGGGAGATGGTACCAGGACGCGGTGTGACCAACAGAAGTTTACCCGCTGGCGTATGGCTGTTAAGCGCCGGGCCGTATTGCAACAGACGGGTAAGCTGCGCCTGCTCGCTATCATTTAACGGGGCGTTCAGGTCAGCAAAATGGACATACTCAGCGTATATATTGTGGACCTGGAGGTTGGCAGCCTGAAAGCGCGCCAGCAGTTTATTGATACGGAATGCAGACAGTGCAGGCGAACCACGCAGAATTTCCATCATAAGTCTCTCGTCTTCTAAGCTTTGGTGTGCGCAAGGGGGGAAACGGCCGTCATTATAAAGAATCTGACGCGCCGACGAAACCGTTTGCGTAGAAATAAAATCACCGCTTTTTCTTGTCATACGGTGCGGCTATCGTTGCGAATAAGTTGCCAACTGGCGCATTGTTACGCAAAATGCCGCTCATTAATGACTTATCTATTGCAGCAAAACATCTTTTTCAGCCCGAGGCAACGCACGATCCAGAGAATTAACTAATTGAAAAAATTAAAGATTAATTATCTGTTCATCGGCATATTGACGCTGCTGCTGGCAGCAGCCCTTTGGCCCTCAATCCCCTGGTTCGGTAAAACCGAAAACCATATCGCCGCGATTCAAGCCCGGGGGGTACTGCGCGTCAGTACGATCGACTCGCCATTAACCTATTCCGTTATCAACGGTAAAAAATATGGTCTGGACTATGAACTGGCGCAGCAGTTCGCCAACTATCTCGGCGTGAAGCTGAAAGTGACGGTGCGCCAGAATATCAGCCAGTTGTTTGACGATCTGGATAACGGCAATGCCGACCTGCTCGCGGCTGGGCTGGTCTACGACAGCGCACGCGTTAAAAACTATCAGCCCGGCCCCATGTATTATTCAGTTTCGCAACAGCTCGTCTACCGGGTCGGACAATATCGCCCACGTTCGCTGGCGACCGTTAACGAGAATCAGCTTACCATTGCGCCAGGGCACGTCGTGGTCAATGATTTACAGCGTTTAAAAGAGACAAAGTTTCCCGATCTGAGCTGGAAAGTGGATGATAAAAAAGGCTCGACGACGCTGCTGGAAGAGGTCATCAGCGGCAAACTGGATTACACCATTGCCGATTCAGTGGCGATCAGTCTGTTTCAGCGCGTCCATCCCGAACTGGCCGTGGCGCTGGACGTCACGGATGAACAGCCCGTGACCTGGTTTAGCCGACTGGACGACGATAATACGCTCTCCGCCGCGCTGCTCGATTTTTTCAATTCGATCAATGAAGACGGGTCGTTGGCGCGGATCGAAGAGAAATATCTGGGGCATGGCGATGATTTCGACTACGTTGATACCCGCTCTTTCCTGCGAGCGGTGGATAACGTCCTGCCGGAGCTGGAGCCGTTATTTAAAAAATATGCCAAAGAGATAGACTGGCGCCTGCTGGCGGCGATTTCTTATCAGGAATCACACTGGGATCCGCTGGCGACCTCGCCAACCGGCGTGCGCGGCCTGATGATGCTGACTAAAAATACCGCCCAAAGTCTGGGGCTGACCGACCGTACCGATGCGGAGCAAAGCATCAGCGGCGGCGCTCGCTATCTTGAAGATATGATGGCTAAAGTTCCCGAAACCGTTCCGGAAGACGAGCGTATCTGGTTTGCCTTAGCCGCCTACAATATGGGGTATGCGCACATGCTCGATGCCAGATCGCTGACGGTAAAAACCAAAGGCAATCCGGATAGCTGGACCGATGTGAAGCAGCGTTTGCCGCTATTAAGCCAAAAACCGTATTACAGTAAGCTAACCTACGGTTACGCGCGTGGACATGAGGCTTATGCTTATGTGGAAAATATCCGTAAATACCAGATAAGTTTGGTGGGGTATTTGCAGGAAAAAGAAAAGCAGGAAGCGGAAGCCATGAAACTGGCGCAGGATTACCCGGCGGTGTCGCCGGAGGAGCTGAATAAAGCGCCCTTCCCCCTCCTGTCGTTTTTATCGCAGTCATCAGGCTACCTGACGCATTCGCCGTCTTTACTGTTTACGCCGCAGAAGAAAGAAGAAAAATAGCGCGATGGTCTTATCGGATGGCGACGCGTAACCTCTTATCCGGCATTGCGCTATACTGTCGGCCCCGCGCCTTGCGCACGGTCGGCTTTCTTCAGGGCTTTAATTTCCTGACGACGCATACGGAAAAAATCACTGAGCAGCGTCGCACATTCATCGCGCAGCACCCCTTCAATAATGTCGACCCGGTGATTCATTCCCGGATGGTGCAGCACATCAATTAGCGATCCGGCCGCGCCGGTTTTTGCATCGCGCGCGCCAAAGACAACGCGTCCAATGCGGCTATGCACCATAGCGCCTGCGCACATCACACAGGGTTCCAGCGTGACATACAGCGTGGTATCCAGTAACCGATAATTCTGCAATACCAGACCGCCCTGACGCAGCGCCATTATTTCAGCATGCGCAGTAGGATCGTGGCGGCCAATGGGTCGGTTCCAGCCTTCGCCAATGACGCGATGGTTATGCACCAATACCGCGCCAACCGGAACCTCGCGTTCGTCCCAGGCGCGTTTCGCCAGCGTCAGCGCGTGGCGCATCCAGTATTCGTGATCTAATTCGACATCAGACAAAGAGGTAACTCCGGTAATGAAAGCGGGCGGCATTATACACAGACGCTATGCGTTTCACTATTCGAGCTGCTGCAACTCGCCGTGCGGCGTCACCCGCCAGCGATGCTGGCAAAAATAAAGCAGCGGGTTATCCTGTTTGCTGTCGCTGTAGCCGCTATAAAGACGCAGCGGCGTACCGATTTTACGTTCCAGTTGCGCGACTTTTTCATGGCCCAGACAGCGCACGGTTAATACCCAGCCGCCATACCGTCGCGCCATCTGGCTGGCGATGAGGTTAACGCGCGGCAGCCACGGCGTATCAAAATAGACTTGCTCTACCAATGATTGCGGAGAACCGGTAATAAGCCAGATATCCGCGTCAGAGCTCAATAGATAGGTGGTCAGACGCTCCTGTACAACCGGAAACGCCGTGACGTTAGCGCGAAACCAACGGACAAAATCCGCCTGATGCGCCTGCAAACGCGTTTCGCTATGGCCAAAAGTACAGCCCCACAATAACAGACTCATCGGCCAGCGGGCCGCACGCCCTTTTACCAGTAAACCGATACCGATAATGGGCAACAGCGGCAGTACGAGCAGCGCATTTAGCGGCTGACGGCACAGCAAATAACGCAGAAAACTGCCGAACATATCCTGTTGATGTAACGTTCCATCCAAATCAAAAAAGACGACACGACGCTCGTGGCTGACCAAACCTTACTCCTCTGGATCATTGAACCCCAGCAGCCAGGTAAAAATAAACCCGGCAATTACCGCTATTAAATAGCCTAACAGATAGAACAGGACTTTTCCGGCAACAATTGTTAATGCCAGCGGCAAACCGGAAATACCAAAGGTAATTACCGTCGCCACTTTCCAGTAGCTGATCAACGCCCCGCCTACCGCGCCGCCGAGGCAAGCGCCAATAAATGGCTTACCCAATGGCAGCGTGACGCCAAAAATCAGCGGCTCGCCAATCCCCAGCAGTCCGACCGGAAGCGCGCCTTTAATCACCTTTTTGAGCCGCGCATTGCGGGTTTTCATCAGTACGGCAATGGCCGCGCCTATCTGACCAACGCCCGCCATCGCCAGGATGGGAAACAGCGCGTTATAGCCGTGCGCTTGCACCAGCTCCACATGAATAGGCACCAGCCCCTGATGCAGCCCGGTCAGTACCAACGGCAGGAAAGTTCCGGCTAACACCGCGCCCACCAGAAAACCGCCGCGATCGATAGCCCAGGACGCGCCGTGAGCGATAGCGTCTGAAATCCAGCCGCCAAGCGGTTGCAGAGCGACAATCGCTACCGCGCCGGTGATAACAGTCGTCAATAAAGGGTTAAGAATTAACTCCAGCGACCCCGGCAGCAGCTTACGGAACTGGCGCTCAATCCAGCACATTAACGCTACCACCAGCAGGACGGCGATCACGCCGCCCCGTCCCGGCTGAAGCGCCTCGCCAAAGAGCGTAATCTGCGCCAGTTGCGGGCTGGAAAGGATCCCCGCCATCACGCCGCCTAACGCCTGCGATCCGCCAAAGACTTTCGCGGTATTGACGCCAACCAGAATGTTCATGATAGCGAACACCGCGCTACCAAATATCCCCATCAGGCCCAGCAGGTTAGGATAGTGGACGGCAACATCGCCGACGATATCCGGACGTTTAAGAATGTTGATAATGCCGGTAATCAAGCCGGATGCGATAAAGGCGGGGATAAGCGGTATAAAAACATTCGCCAGCTTACGCAACGCATCGCTCATCGGCGCTTTATACTTCGCTTTCGCCTCGGATTTGGTACGCGCCATAGCATCGTCCGGCTTTACACCACCTGCGGCAATCTGCACGCGCATCGCATCAACCACCTGCGCAGCCTTCCCCGGCCCAACGATCAGCTGATGTTGCTCCCCTTGCTTTACGTATCCACTGACGCCAGGCAACGCTTTTAAGCGCGGAATATCCAGTTGGCTGTCGTCCTGTACCTCCACCCTGACTCGCGTCATACAGTTTTCCAGGCGCAGAATATTTTGCTCTCCGCCGATACCACGTAAAATGTCGCTGGCGAGCGCTGCCGTCTTATCCATACACACCTCTTTAGTGTTCTAACGCCGCCCTTAAAAAGCCCTGATGAGCAGCGAGTTTTTCCCTGGCGGCTGCAGCATCCAGCCCCGTAAGCGCCATCAAAATGGCGGGCTTAACCTCAAAATCGGTCTGTTTCAGCAACGTTTCCGCCTCTTCACGACCTATCCCGGTCGCTTCAACGACCATCCGACACGCGCGATCGACCAGTTTGACGTTGGTGGCTTTCATATCCACCATCAGGTTCTGATAGACCTTACCGAACCTCACCATCGCGCCGGTAGAAATCATATTGAGCACCATTTTCTGCGCGGTGCCGGATTTCAGCCGCGTAGAGCCGGTAAGCGCTTCCGGCCCGACAACGGGCGAAATGGCGATATTAGCCTCCCGCGCAATAGGCGAATCTGGATTACAGGAGACGGCAACAGTGGTACAACCGGACTGTCGCGCATAGCGCAGACCGCCAATCACATAGGGTGTACGACCCGACGCCGCGAGCCCCACAACCAGATCCTGTTCTTGCAGATTTAGTGCGACAAGATCGTCTTCGCCTGCCTGTTGGCTGTCTTCCGCGCCTTCGACCGCTTTCAGCAACGCGCCCGGCCCGCCGGCAATCAGCCCGACGACCAGACCGTGCGGAACGCCAAACGTCGGGGGGCATTCTGAGGCATCCAGTACGCCAAGCCGACCACTAGTGCCTGCGCCCATATAGATGATACGTCCGCCAGACTTCAGCGCCGCCGCAGCGGCATCCACCGCACGCGCAACGTCAGGCAGAGTGGCTTTTACTGCTTCCGCTACCAGCGTATCCTGTTCATTAAAACGCTTAACTAATTCAGGAGTAGGCAACGCATCCAGATCCATCGTTTGCGGGTTACGGGTTTCAGACACTAAGGTACCAAGATTCATTTTTGTCCCTCTGGAATTTTTAATTCATAATAAGCGTCCATGATGGAATAGAATATTCCCCCAGGCGAGTGAAATTTCGTTTTGTCGTCGCCATCACGTTTCGCAGGAGCTGCTCATGAACTGTTTGATTCGTATTCGCCAGCGTTATCCGGATCTCGCGCAAAGCGACAGGAAACTGGCGGATTATCTGCTCGCGCAACCGGATACGGCGCGGCATCTGAGCTCGCAGCAACTGGCGGCCGAAGCGGGCGTCAGCCAATCCAGCGTAGTCAAGTTCGCGCAAAAACTGGGGTTTAAAGGGTTTCCTGCATTGAAACTGGCTATCAGCGAAGCGTTGGCCAGCAATCCTAATCCGCATTCCGTTCCCGTTCATAACCAGATTCGCGGCGACGATCCGATGCGCCTGGTCGGGGAAAAATTAATTAAAGAGAATGTGGCGGCGATGCACGCCACGCTGGACGTTAACAGTGAAGAAAAACTGTTAGAAAGCGTCACGATGCTGCGCCACGCCCGCCGTATTGTGATCACCGGGATTGGCGCCTCTGGGCTGGTGGCGCAAAATTTTGCCTGGAAGCTACTGAAGATTGGCATTAACGCGGTGGTTGAGCGCGATATGCACGCCCTGCTGGCGACGGTGCAGGCGCTGGCACCGGAGGATCTGCTGCTGGCGATCTCTTATTCCGGGGAGCGGCGCGAGCTGAACCTGGCGGCGGACGAAACATTACGCGCAGGCGCGAAAATCCTGGCCATTACCGGTTTTTCTCCCAACGCCTTGCAGCAGCGCGCCACCCGCTGTCTGTATACGATTGCTGAAGAGCAAGCGACGCGTAGCGCCGCTATCTCCTCGACACATGCGCAAATGATGTTGACCGACTTACTGTTTATGGCGCTGGTACAACAGGATTTAGAGCGGGCGCCGGAGCGTATTCGCCATAGCGAGGCGCTGGTAAAAAAACTGGTTTGAAAATGGCTCTTCCGCCTCATGCAGAAGAGCTATCAAGTTTATTGCGCTTCTTTAGCGTGAATCAATTGCGTCAGGAGTTTGTTAACCGGTACGGCAATATTGTTCTGAGCGCCGATTCGCGCAATCGCACCATTTAAATAGTCGATTTCGGTCAGTCGGCCTTTATGTAAATCCTGATGCATAGAAGGATAGTGGTGGCCGCTCTCACGCGGATCGAACACTTTCTTCACCGTATTCATCACCATTTGCTCAGTCAACGGAATATTCTGGCTGGCAGCAACCAATACAAACTCATCAACTACCGCTTGCGCTAAATCTAAAGCACCAGGCCGCTGACCAAATCCGCCGACATTACAATCCAGTAGCGCGCAATAGGTGTTCATTACGCTATTAAAGGCTGCTTTCTTCCAGATCGATAATAATACGTCAGGGCTTATTTCAGCATTCAATCCCGCGCTATTAAGAGTGGCAATGACCTTAGCCTCTTGAGCCGAATCCTGGCTGGCAATCGGCTGCAGTTCAATCGTTCCGGTACCGGTGGCCATAATATGCCCAGCCCCCTCCAGTTCGCTGGACCATAACGTCACACCCGCATAGATTTTCTGCCGATCGACATATTTCTCCAGCGTTTCGATATTTCCCAGACCGTTAGATAAAATCATCACCACTTTCGCGGCTGGCAATAATGGCTTGATACGCTGTAACATGCTATCCAGCTGCATGGCTTTGGTAAACAGAATAACCAGCTCAAACTCCCCCTGGGATTCATCAGCCAACATAGCAGGGATGGGGTAATACTTCTGAGTCGTTTCCGTTTCGACAAACAACCCCTTGCTACGAATAGCGTCGACATGCTCCTGCCAGCCATCAATAAGCGTCACGTCGTGCCCGGCCTCCAGCAGCATATAGCCAAAACGACATCCCATAGCGCCTGCACCTGCGATTGCAATTTTCATTTTTATTTCCTTATTATCTGATTAATGAATTTTGGCTAAAACCGTTGCGACATATTTTTTCGTTATCAGGGTCAACACGACTCCAATAAGCAATAGCACCGTTGTCAAAATAAATACTGTATTGTAGCTTCCGGTATATTTTGCAATAGCGGACGTTACATAAGGAGCAATAACCGCACCGACGGCAAAACCAAAATACATAAAGCCGTAGTTTAGCCCCTGGTTACGCATACCAAAATTCTGGCTGGTCAAGCCAGGGAAGATAACTAATATACCGGCATAAGCAAAGCCCACGCCCAGAGCGCTGAAATAAAATACCGAAGTATTGCCATTGAAGAAAAATAACAGCAGCATACACAAGCAAGTAAAGAGGTAAACAATAACCAGCGTATTATAGCCGCCTAATTTATCGGTCAACCCTCCCCAGAACAGGCGACCGATCGAGTTAAATATCGAGACCAGGCTAACGACTAATGCACCGGACAGTAAACCGTACTGCGTCATACCAATTTGCGCAGAACTTGAGCTAATTACCATCCCAGAGAACACGCCCAGCGCCAGAATCATAAACAGCAGCCAGAAGCGCAGATCTTTCAGCATGTGCCGATAGTCTTTATCCAGAGGCGACGCTTTAATTCCTCCACTATCTTTTGCTGGCGCGCTACGAATAAAGAACTGGACGATAAAAATAACCACCAGATAAACAATACCCAGATATAACAACGCCCGACTAACATCGTGAGTTTGCGCCATAAAATATTCGGCCAGGCGGGTGCAAAGTAGCGTCCCGACGCCAACACCCGCCAGTACGATACCGCTGGCAAGACCGCGACGGTCAGGGAAAAATTTCAGAATATTATTAAGATTACCCGTAAAAGCCAGGCCCGATCCCAACCCGGCAATGACGCCGTAGGTTAAAAACAGCATGGGCAAATTATCCACAAACCCGGACAAGATAAAACCTAAAGAAAACAGGATACCACCGATAACTATCGCCTGCTTTCCTTTACCATTGTCGATCATTCTCCCGCCCCAAATCATCGGTAAAGGAATGATCCCCATGTTGATAGAGAATGCTAACGCCAGCGTAGCCGGATCCCAGTGATATTGCGCCATGAGTGGTGTTTTGAAATAGCTAAATGCGTAGACGCCCCCGAGCACAAAATTGATGCACACGTGAGCGGCAAGCATTCCCCAGCGGTTGATTGATGCCGACATAATTTTCCCTTTTTAAAATGTACTGATCACAGTTTAAAAAAAGCAAAATAGGCAAACAATTTGGTATTTTTTATAATCGTTATAACAAAACCCAATCGATTGGCATTAAATTTTAATGAATATCAAACAACTACACTCCTTCCTGATATTGTGTGATGAATTACATTATGGTCGGGCAGCCAGTCGCCTGTTTATCACTCAGCCATCATTAAGTCAGCAAATCAAACAACTTGAGTCATCACTTAAAACAATATTATTTAAGCGAAAAGGTAGAGGAATTAAATTAACAAAAGCAGGCATTATTTTGCAACGACACGCTAACAAAATAATGCTGGATTTAAAAAATGCCGAAAATGAACTTCTTCCCTATCAGGATCAACAGCGCGATACTATTTCAATCGGGGTGTCAGGCAGCTACCTGGTCCTGCCCGCTTTTCGCAACTTTATGGCGCACCATCCGGAAATATCTTTAAATGTTAAAGAGTTCTCAACTGAGCAAACCATTAAAAAGCTGACGGATAGCGCCGTTGATATTGGCATTGTTTATCGAACAGCGCTCCCTGCCCAGCTAAGCTCGACCATGCTGTTTGAAGATGAAATTATCGCTGCAATCCCACTTTCTCATCCTCTGGCGACACGCGAACGTCTGCATTTAAAAGATTTAAACGACCAGCCCATTATCGTGCTTAATGACTCTCTGCTATTAAGAGGGATCATCACCACAGAATTTAATAACCGCAAAGTCGTTCCTAACGTCATCTGCGAACTGGATAACCACTACTCATGCCTTGAGTATGCCGAAGCGCAGATTGGCATCGCATTTATTACCCGCTCGCTAACCCATTTATCGACACCCAAAAATGTTCGCCTGGTTTCACTGGGCATCCCCGCATTCTTTATTCCTGTCATGCTGGTGCACAGTAATGACCTTTCACTGGATAACGCAACCATCTGCCTGCTCAAGCAGATCAAAAATTTTTACACTGTAGATAACAAATCAGCGCCAGAAAAGAGCTGGCCCGAGCAGAAAATAGGCGTATAATGCCCGCCCGATTTGTGTTGTTTCTGAGAATTTCCTGATGGCGCTGTTAATCACCAAAAAATGTATCAATTGCGATATGTGCGAGCCGGAGTGCCCGAATGAGGCGATTTCAATGGGCGACAGCATTTATGAGATTAACAGCGACAAATGCACCGAGTGTGTAGGCCATTACGAAACGCCGACCTGTCAGAAAGTCTGTCCGATCCCCAATACGATTTTGCAGGATCCCGCCCATGTCGAAACCGAAGAACAGTTGTGGGATAAGTTTGTTCTGATGCATCACGCAGATAAACTGTAAGCGGGTTAACGCACTTCCAACGCAACAATGCCTGATGGCGCTATGCTTATCAGGCCGACAATATATCGGCCTGTAGGTCAGGTAACGTGTTTACGCCGCCATCCGGCAAATCTAACTTTCCAGAATGACCGTAGCGCAGGCGTAATGGCGTTCATCGGCCAACGTGACATGCATGTGCGCCACACCGAGTTTTTCCGCCAGCGTTAACGCCTCGCCCCACAGCCGCAAACGTGGTTTTCCCAGCTCATCGTTAAACACTTCGAACTGATTAAACGCCAGACCGTTGCGGATGCCGGTGCCAAAAGCTTTCGCTGCCGCCTCTTTGACCGCAAAACGCTTGGCGAGAAAACGCACCGGCTGCTGATGCGTCTCCCAGATAGCCCACTCGTTGTCACTGAGCACACGCCTTGCCAGACGTTCGCCGGAACGGGAGATCACTGCCTCAATGCGGGCAATCTCTACAATATCCGTTCCCAGGCCGAGAATCGCCATTAGCCGCGCGCTTCCAGCATCAAACGTTTCATTTCAGCCACCGCCTCTTTCAGCCCCGTCATCACCGCCCGACCAATAATGGCATGACCGATATTGAGCTCGTGCATTTCCGGAAGTGCGGCAATAGCTTTGACGTTATGGTAGGTCAGGCCATGACCCGCATTTACTTTTAGCCCCAGACGGGCCGCCAGGGTCGCGGCGCTGGCAATACGCGCCAGCTCTTTTGCCTGTTCCGCATCGGTTTCTGCGTTGGCATAGCAGCCGGTATGGATTTCGATAAACGGCGCGCCGACTTCCGCCGCCGCGTTGATTTGCCTTTCATCGGCATCGATAAAGAGCGAAACCTGGATGCCAGCCGCCGCCAGGCGCGCACAGGCATCACGCATTTTATCGCGCTGTCCGGCCACATCCAGGCCGCCTTCGGTGGTGACTTCCTGGCGTTTTTCCGGCACCAGACAACAGAAATGCGGCCTGGTTTCTACGGCGATCGCCAGCATCTCTTCGGTCACCGCCATCTCCAGATTCATACGCGTATGCAGCGTCTGACGCAGAATGCGCACATCGCGATCGGTAATGTGGCGACGATCTTCGCGCAGGTGTACGGTAATGCCGTCCGCGCCTGCCTGTTCAGCAATAAACGCCGCCTGTACCGGATCCGGATAGTCGGTGCCGCGCGCATTACGTAACGTGGCAATGTGGTCAATATTGACGCCTAACAGTAATTCAGCCATGACAATCCTCGTTAATCTTTCTTCGTTTTTACTGTGCGTTTGGGCATAAATTGCCGGAACAGCTCCCGGCTTTTTAACGGTTTTCCCCCAAGATACGGCTTTAATGCCATACGGGTAAAGCGTTTAGCGGCACGCAGGGTATCTACATCCGGAAATTCCCGCGCCTCCAGCGCTTTCAGGTGCCGTCCGGTAAAGGTGTTGTTATCGATGACGACGCTGGCGAAAAAGCCTTTTTCTTCGCGGTAACGGTAGGTCATGGTGTCATCCACCCGTTCGCCGCTGCCTGCACAGTGGGTGAAATTGACGCCATACCCCAGATGACCCAGCAACGCCAGTTCGAAACGTCGCAACGCCGGTTCAGGCGAGCCGGTGGTTCCCGCCAGCGCCTGAATACAGTTCAGATAATCAAAAAAGAGTTCGGAGAAGCGCGTTTCATATTCCAGTACGCGAGAGAGGAGTTCGTTGATGTACAGGCCGCTATAGAGCGTAATACCGCTTAACGGCAGCGCCAGAGAAACTGCCTCGGCGCTGCGCAGGGTTTTCACCTCGCCGCGTCCGCTGTAGCGTAGCAATAACGGCGTAAAAGGCTGTAACGCGCCTTTCAGATTGGAACGTTTAGATCGCGCGCCTTTGGCGACAAGGCGCACGCGCCCCGATTCTTCCGTGAAGACGTCCAGCATCAGGCTGGTTTCGCTCCAGGGGCGACTGTGCAGGACAAATGCGCGCTGCCACCCTTCCACGCTGTGTTAACTCACAGATCGTCTACGTAACCGAGACTGCGCAGAGCGCGTTCGTCATCGGCCCAGCCGGATTTCACTTTCACCCACAGTTCCAGGTGTACCGGCGCTTCAAACATCTCCTGCATGTCTTTACGCGCTTCAATACCAATGGTTTTGATTTTGGCGCCTTTGTTGCCAATCACCATCTTCTTCTGCCCTTCGCGCTCGACGAGGATCAGCCCGTTGATATCATAGCCGCCGCGTTCGTTGGTAACAAAACGTTCAATCTCAACGGTAACGGAATACGGCAGCTCGGCGCCGAGAAAGCGCATCAGCTTTTCACGAATGATTTCAGACGCCATAAAGCGCTGAGAGCGATCGGTGATGTAATCTTCCGGGAAGTGGTGAATAGCTTCCGGTAAATGTTTACGCACGATACCGGCAATGGTATCGACGTTCATACCCGTTTCAGCAGAGATCGGTACGATATCAAGAAAGTTCATCTGGCTTGCCAGGAACTGGAGGTGCGGCAGCAAATCGGCTTTTTCTTGCACGTTATCCACCTTGTTAACGGCGAGAATAACCGGCGCTTTGCCATCGCGCAGTTTGTTCAGGACCATTTCGTCGTCCGGCGTCCAACGGGTGCCTTCCACAACGAAAATCACCAGCTCAACGTCGCCAATCGAACTGCTCGCCGCCTTATTCATCAAACGGTTAATGGCGCGCTTTTCTTCCATATGCAGTCCCGGGGTATCGACATAAATTGCCTGATACGGGCCTTCGGTATGAATACCGACAATGCGGTGGCGCGTGGTCTGCGCTTTACGGGAAGTGATCGAAATCTTCTGCCCAAGCAGTTTGTTCAGCAAGGTGGATTTGCCAACGTTCGGACGTCCAACGATGGCAATAAATCCGCAGTAAGTTTTGTCGGTGCTCATTCCAACTCCAGTTTTTTCAGCGCCTGTTCGGCGGCAGCCTGCTCCGCCTTACGACGGCTGGAACCCGTGCCAACCACCGGTTCGCTCAGGCCGCTGACCTGGCAGTGGATAGTAAATTCCTGATCGTGCGCCTCGCCGCGCACCTGCACAACCAGGTAAGATGGCAGCGGCAGATGGCGACCCTGCAAATACTCCTGCAAGCGCGTTTTAGGATCTTTTTGTTTATCGCCCGGACTTATCTCATCCAGACGGGTTTTATACCAGTTAAGGATCAACTGCTCGACGGTCTGGATATTGCTATCGAGAAATACTCCGCCGATTAACGCTTCAACGGTGTCCGCCAAAATGGACTCCCGACGAAATCCGCCGCTTTTTAATTCGCCCGGCCCTAAACGCAGGCACTCGCCTAAATCAAACTCACGGGCTAATTCCGCCAGCGTATTACCACGTACCAACGTGGCGCGCATACGGCTCATATCTCCCTCATCCACCCGTGGGAAACGGTGATAAAGCGCGTTAGCGATAACGAAGCTCAGGATTGAATCGCCTAAAAACTCCAGGCGTTCGTTATGTTTACTGCTGGCGCTGCGGTGAGTTAATGCCTGCTGCAACAGCTCCTGATGATTAAAAGTGTAGCCCAGCTTCCGTTGAAGCCGATTAATTACGATGGGGTTCATGCGATACCAATAAATGAATGCGTCAACAATCCAGCACACGAAACAGACCTGATACACGTCATCTGTCCTGCCGCATCGCTGCAGCGGAAAGAAGGTTGTCTATAACCAACGCTGTTTCGTGTGCCGTGGCGACCAAACGGCGCCAACCTAAAACTTCGGGGGAATATTCTATACACAACGACAGGGGATGTCGTTAGTCTGAGGGAATTTATCCAGGAAATAATTCACGCTGCCGCTAAAAAGACGGCAGCGTGAACGATCATTTCGTCACAGTTAGTGAATACCGCCGATACGACTCAGGCGTACGCCTGTCGGCCACTCCCCTTCCTGCTTGTCAAAGCTCATCCAGATAGCGACCGCTTTACCGACCAGATTCGCTTCCGGAACAAATCCCCAGTAACGGCTATCCGCACTGTTATCGCGGTTGTCGCCCATCATGAAATATTGCCCCGGCGGTACAACCCAGGTCGCCAGCGGTTGTCCTGGCTGTTGGTAATACATGCCCAACTGATCCTGGGCTATCGGCACCATCAGGATGCGGTGCGTCACATCGCCCAACGTCTCTTTACGTTCGGTCAGGCGAATGCCGTTTTCTTTCGTCTCGTTTAGCGGAACCTCAAAGAAACCGCTGGTCGCTTCTCCGCCGTTACGGCGGGCAAAGGTCTGTACAAAATCGCTCGGCTCAACGTTAGAGTAGGTAACCGGTAGCGCATTTTCGCACGCCTGACCGGAGCTACAGCCAGGCTGAATCGTCACCTCTTTTGCAACCGGATCATAAGTGATTTTATCGCCCGGCAAACCGACTGCGCGTTTGATGTAATCTAACTTA
Organism: Salmonella sp. NW722; assembly: GCF_051702785.1. NCBI lineage: Bacteria > Pseudomonadati > Pseudomonadota > Gammaproteobacteria > Enterobacterales > Enterobacteriaceae > Salmonella > Salmonella sp. NW722. The sequence goes on along the minus strand of NZ_JAMMIN010000009.1, from coordinate 21,775 downwards.
GGATCTTCCGGATATTTAAATACCACAATATCCCCGCGCTTTGGATGACCGGTTTCAATCAGGGTTTTCTGGTAGATCGGATCTTTAATGCCGTAGGCAAATTTTTCCACCAGAATAAAATCGCCGATAAGCAGTGTCGGCATCATTGAGCCTGACGGGATCTGAAAGGGTTCATAAAGAAATGAACGAACGATCAGAACGATCGCCAGAACCGGGAAAACCGACGCCCCGGTCTCCAGCCAGCCCGGCTTAGGCGCCACTTTATTGAGCGTAGCGTTATCCAGCGCATCTCCCGACGCCGTTTGCGCGGCAGCCTGGCGCGCCCGACGTTTTGGCGCGAAAACAAACTTATCAACGCACCATAAAATGCCCGTCACCAGTGTGGCTATCACCAGAATCAGGGCAAACATGTTCGCCATGCCAACTCCTTAGGGATTATTTATTGTCTTTACCGACATGCAGAATGGCGAGGAACGCTTCCTGAGGCAGCTCGACGTTACCGATCTGCTTCATGCGTTTCTTACCTTCTTTCTGTTTCTGCAGCAGTTTTTTCTTACGACTGATATCGCCGCCGTAGCACTTCGCCAGCACGTTTTTACGTAACTGTTTTACCGTCGAACGGGCAATAATATGCGTACCAATCGCCGCCTGAATCGCGATATCAAACTGCTGGCGTGGAATCAAATCTTTCATTTTCTCCACCAGCTCGCGACCACGGCTTTGCGAGTTATCACGGTGCGTGATCAGCGCCAGCGCATCGACACGCTCGTTGTTGATTAACACATCAACACGCACCATATCGGAAGCCTGGAAGCGCTTGAAGTTATAATCCAGAGACGCATAGCCGCGCGACGTTGATTTCAGACGGTCAAAGAAGTCGAGCACCACTTCCGCCATCGGGATTTCATAGGTCAACGCGACCTGGTTACCGTGATACACCATGTTAGTTTGTACGCCGCGTTTCTCAATACACAGCGTAATAACGTTACCTAAATAGGCTTGTGGTAACAGCATATGACATTCGGCGATAGGCTCGCGCAGTTCATAAATGTTATTCAACGGCGGCAGCTTGGAGGGGCTATCAACATAGATAGTCTCTTTCGCCGTTGTTTCTACTTCATACACCACGGTCGGCGCAGTGGTGATCAGATCCAGATCGTATTCGCGTTCCAGACGCTCCTGAATGATCTCCATGTGCAACAGGCCGAGGAAACCGCAGCGGAAACCAAAGCCCAGCGCCGAGGAGCTTTCCGGTTCATAAAACAGTGAGGCATCGTTCAGGCTCAGCTTGCCGAGCGCGTCGCGGAAACTTTCATAATCGTCGGAGCTGACCGGGAACAGACCTGCATAGACCTGCGGTTTCACCTTCTTAAAGCCCGGCAACGCTTTTTCCGCTGGGTTACGCGCTGAGGTTAAGGTATCGCCAACCGGCGCGCCGAGGATATCTTTAATGGCGCAGACCAGCCAGCCTACTTCGCCGCACTTCAGCTCGGTACGATCAACCTGTTTCGGCGTGAAAATCCCCAGGCGGTCAGCGTTGTAGGTCTGCCCGGTGCTCATCACTTTAATTTTGTCGCCTTTACGCATGGTGCCGTTTTTAATACGCACCAGCGATACCACGCCCAGGTAGTTATCGAACCAGGAGTCAATAATCAGCGCCTGCAGCGGGCCGTCCGGATCGCCTTGCGGCGGCGGGATATCGCGCACCAGGCGTTCCAGAACATCCGTCACGCCGACACCCGTTTTGGCGGAGCAGCGTACCGCGTCCGTCGCATCGATACCGACAATGTCTTCGATTTCTTCCGCCACACGCTCCGGATCGGCGGCCGGCAGGTCAATCTTGTTAAGCACCGGCACCACTTCAAGATCCATTTCCATCGCGGTGTAGCAGTTCGCCAACGTTTGCGCTTCTACGCCCTGGCCGGCATCCACCACCAGCAGCGCGCCCTCGCAGGCGGCTAACGAACGGGAAACTTCATAGGAAAAGTCAACGTGTCCCGGCGTGTCGATAAAGTTCAGTTGATAAGTTTCACCATCAGACGCTTTAAAATCCAGCGTCACACTCTGGGCTTTAATAGTAATACCGCGCTCACGCTCAAGATCCATCGAATCAAGTACCTGAGCTTCCATTTCACGGTCAGACAGGCCACCGCAGATTTGGATAATACGGTCAGACAGCGTCGATTTACCGTGGTCAATGTGAGCAATGATCGAAAAGTTACGTATGTTCTTCATAGAGATAAATTATTATGCCTTACGCCTGGTTGACCAGACTTTAGAGGTCGCTGTTCTGAGCTTAACGTCTGTTTTAACTGAAACGCCGCATTCTACACTACAACGCTAAGGCGAGGAAATGTTCATAGTGTAAGGAGAGCGGGAACTGGAAAACGCCTCGCTTTTTTCCTGTAAAACACCGCAACGCAGGAAAAGCGCATGCTTATCGGGACAACAACCCAACGCGGCAGGTGTACCGTTGGGCAAAACGTTTACTGGCGCGTTTCGATTGAGGTAGTTTCGACGCGAACAAGGTCCGGCGGGAGGGCAACGTTTAAAATCACCGGCTGCCAGGCGTCGCGCTCCGCCAGTTTTCGGGAATAACCGCGGGCAACCAGAAAACCGCCCACGCCGCCCAGCACGGCCCCGCTTAATGCGGCAAAGTCAGATCCAAACAGCATCTGAAAAAGCGCCGCACAAAGAAATAGCCCTGCTAAAGGCGACATATAGACCAGCAACGCCGAACCTAAAAGGCTTTTTTCGGCGATGCCCAACTCGACTTTCTGCCCCGGCGCCAGCGGCTCCGCGCTTGGCACAACAATGGTATGCGTGGTTTGCGGCCCTAATTTATTCAGCACGCGACTGCCGCATCCCGCACGGGAGGCGCAGCTGCTGCATGACGCTTTAACGTCGCAGCTCACCACCGCCTGACCATTCTGCCAGGAGATAACGGTTGCCCACTCTTTAATCATTGTACTGCCCTGAATTTGATACTGTCGGCAATGCGCTTCGCCGTTTGCGGCGGAAGCTCGCCGACAATGGTGATTTCCGCGTTGTCGCGAACGCTGCTATAAACCGTTCGGCGCCCGGTGCGCAGCATCTGATCGCTGCTGTTTTGCGTCGCCCGGTTCACATTGACGGAAAAGCTAAACAGACCGTCAGAATAAAGCCGCGATTCGATAGGCAGGTTATCCATCGTCGGCAACGGACGACGGCTGCTGGAAACTTCGCTAAAGCCTTGCGGCACCCAGGATGGACTCCAGTTAAATTTCGTTTTTTCGCCACCGGGAACAGAAAGCAGCGGCGGCAGATTCGCCTTCGCCAGCGCCTGCATGTTGCTGCCGATATCCTGACTCACCGTGAACGCAATAACGCGGAACTGCTCCAGCGTCTCGCCATCGCGATCCAGCAGATCAACACGCATCGGCAGTTTGGTGTCCATGTCCATCCAGACGATATAGCTGTAACGCGTACCATCGCGCGCCACAACGCGGATAACTTCGCACAATCTGTCTGCGATACGGGTGCGACCGACGGAAATAAAGTCGTAGTAAGGCGCCAGGCGCTTAAAGTCGGTGTAAATCAGGGAAGGCAGAGAATCGACAATATAATCACCGTTCAGGGTGAACGGCTCAAGGCCCGGTTCAAAATAACTGATTTCATTACCACGCTGTACGACCTCCCGGCGGGGACCGTCCAACTGTAGCAATTGCGCAAGCGGGCGACCATCCAGGCGTGCGTGTCGATAACGTAGAGATTCAACGCCTTGTTTCGTGATGCTGACGAATGACAGCTCGTAATTCAGTGACTGACTGGCGATGTTCATCTGCTGCAATAACGCCCCGGACGCAGGGTCGGCCGAGGCGTTTGCTGAGAAGAACAGGCTAGCCGCCACAAGGGACATGGCAAACCAAAGTTGCTTCATTACTGCGATTGCGTTCCTAAAGTTTGGATTCCTGGCACCTGTACCGCGGCTTGCTGGGTTTGCGCCTGCTCAAACTGAAGCTGTTCGGAGTGCAGTCGGCGCTGCAGTTCATAGTCCTGCAACATGGCATTAATGCGACGACGCTGCTCCTGTACCTGCTGTTGCTGACTGCCGACAGGCGCTGCTTCAGAAGGCACTCCCAGACTTACCGGGCTGGCTTTCCCCATCATAGGCAGGGTATTGAAAACCGGCGTTTCAGGTTGTTGGGATGTTTCAGATTGCCCATTATAGTGCTGGACACCGACGATAACTGCAAGTGAAACGCACGCCGCCACGCCCATTTGGGTAAGCTGCGCCGCCCACGGACGCACTTTTTTCCAGAACGGCATTTTCTGCCATTGCTGCGGAGCGGGTTGGGCCTCAGGGATTAATGGCGACACCTGACGTACTGGCTCGTTTTCAATAGCGGCCATCACGCGAGCGGATATATCGAAATGGAGAACGTCAGGCGTATCCCCCCGCATTGAATCGCGGATCAGGTGATAACTCTCCCAGGTTTTCTGCATTTCCGGGTCGTGCGTAAGCGCTTTGAGCAGCTCACTATCCAACGTTTCGCCATCCATCAAAGCGGAAAGTTTTTCTTTCTGCATGCCTAATACCTTTTCCAGTATCCCGCTATCGTCAACGCCTGATAAGCGGTTGAACTTTATTATCAATAGCTTCCCGCGCCCGGAAGATACGTGAACGCACCGTCCCCACCGGACAATCCATGATAGCCGCTATCTCTTCATAGCTCAGGCCATCCAGCTCCCGTAAGGTGATTGCCATACGTAAATCTTCCGGGAGGGACTCAATAGTTCGGAAAACTATCTGTCTCAGTTCTTCTGACAACATTAAGTTCTCAGGGTTCGAAATTTCTTTCAGCGCGCCGCCGCTTTCAAAGTTTTCTGCTTCAATCGCGTCTACATCACTGGAAGGCGGACGACGCCCCTGCGCAACCAGGTAGTTCTTCGCGGTATTGACCGCAATACGATACAACCAGGTATAAAAAGCGCTATCCCCCCGGAAAGAATCCAGCGCGCGATAGGCCTTAATAAATGATTCCTGTACGACATCGGGAACGTCGCCCGATGGCACATAGCGGGAAACCAGACTCGCCACTTTATGCTGGTAGCGCACTACCAGTAAGTTAAAGGCTTTCTGATCTCCCTTCTGGACCCGTTCAACCAGGACCTGGTCCGTTAACTGCTCGCTCATCCGAGGTAATGTCTCCCCAAACCAAATTTCCACGCGCTTTCGAAACGCCACTCCATAAGCCGCACTATGAGCAAGCAACAGGTTAGAGTGTCTATGTTTCGTAAAGTTCCGTTACGCATTTGTTTTTGTTTGTCATGTTGTAGACAGGTCTTATCTTCCATTATAAGTCTACAGATGCTGAACAACGCACTATCTGTACAGAAATGCCCATTTCGTCGTTTGCAGAGTAACCTAACAGCATCTTTATTTCACTACAAAATCCGACGCTAACACCCTGCCCTATAAAATATTTTTTGCCGTTTATCTCTCGCCGTATTTTTATTTTATGTTTAATAAGCACAACACCAGCGAAATCATAACGTGCTTTTTAGCACCATATAGTGCTAATCTGCCGCAACCATGTTTAGTAAATTAAACAAAACCATGATGACAACTCCTGAACTGTCCTGTGATGTGTTAATTATCGGCAGCGGCGCGGCCGGACTCTCGCTGGCGCTGCGTCTGGCTGAAAAACATAAGGTTATCGTCCTGAGTAAAGGGCCGGTGAGCGAGGGCTCCACGTTTTATGCGCAGGGCGGTATTGCCGCCGTGTTTGATGAAACCGACAGTATTGCGTCGCATGTCGAAGATACGCTGATTGCCGGCGCCGGAATTTGCGATCGCCACGCGGTGGAGTTTGTCGCCAGCAACGCCCGTACCTGCGTGCAGTGGCTTATCGATCAGGGCGTCCTGTTTGATACGCATGTCCAGCCAAACGGCAAGGAGAGCTATCATCTCACGCGTGAAGGCGGCCATAGTCATCGCCGTATCCTTCATGCCGCCGACGCTACCGGAAAGGAAGTCGAAACCACGTTGGTCAGTCGGGCGCAAAATCATCCTAATATTCAGGTGCTGGAACGCAGCAACGCCGTTGATTTAATTATCTCCGATAAAATGGGTCTGCCGGGGCCTCGCCGGGTCGTCGGCGCCTGGATCTGGAATCGCAATAAAGAGTGGGTTGAAACCTGTCATGCGAAGTCGGTGGTGCTGGCGACCGGCGGCGCCTCAAAGGTTTATCAATATACCACTAACCCGGATATTTCCTCCGGTGACGGTATCGCGATGGCCTGGCGCGCAGGCTGTCGGGTCGCTAATCTGGAATTTAACCAGTTTCATCCCACCGCCCTTTATCACCCGCAGGCGCGTAATTTTCTCCTTACCGAAGCGCTGCGTGGCGAAGGCGCATACCTTAAACGTCCGGACGGTTCACGGTTTATGCCGGACGTTGACGAACGCGGGGAACTGGCGCCGCGCGATATTGTCGCCCGCGCTATTGACCATGAGATGAAACGACTCGGCGCAGACTGTATGTTTCTCGATATCAGCCACAAGCCTGACGATTTTGTCCGCCAGCACTTCCCGATGATCTATGCGAAACTGCTCAATTTGGGGATGGATTTAACCAAAGAACCGATTCCCGTTGTTCCTGCCGCACACTATACCTGCGGCGGCGTGGTCGTCGATGATTATGGTCGTACCGATGTAGACGGCTTATATGCCATTGGCGAAGTCAGTTACACCGGCCTGCACGGCGCTAACCGTATGGCGTCCAACTCGTTGCTGGAATGCTTAGTGTACGGCTGGTCCGCAGCAATGGATATCGACAGGCGAATGCCTTCTGTCCACAGCGTTGACGTCCTTCCCGCCTGGGATGAAAGCCGCGTGGAGAACGCCGATGAGCGGGTGGTGATTCAGCATAACTGGCATGAACTGCGCCTGCTGATGTGGGACTATGTGGGGATTGTGCGCACGACGAAACGGCTGGAGCGCGCCCTACGGCGTATTACCATGTTGCAACAAGAGATTGACGAGTATTACGCCAACTTTCGCGTCTCGAATAATTTACTGGAGCTGCGCAATCTGGTGCAAGTGGCCGAACTGATTGTGCGTTGCGCGATGATGCGTAAAGAGAGCCGGGGGCTGCACTTTACGCTGGATTATCCGCAACAACTGGCTGAATCAGGCCCATCGATCCTTTCGCCGTTAACGCCTCACATAAACAGATAAAATGCCTGGGTCAGCGCCGTATAACTTTCAGAATAATGCTGGTCTGACCCGCGAATCACTAATCTGTCGCTAAAGCACTCCCCGGCTTGCGGGGAGAATGCGAGCAAAACCCGGTGCGGCAAGCGCGCTTCGTTTTCCGCAACGTCAGTACGTAACCGCAAATGCCATCCCATGTTGAGCGCTTGCTGCGTAAAAGCGTTACCTATTTGTTCCGGCAAGACTACGCAAAAAAAGCCATCTTCGGTAATACAATCCGCCGCAATAGCCAATAACGTCTGGTGATCCAGCGTAGCGGTGTAACGCGCCTGCTCCCGCTGCGGCGTGGCGCATTCCACTCCGGGTTCGTAATAAGGCGGGTTGCTGATAATAAGATCAAAGCGTACCGTCTGGCGAGGCGCCCAACGCTGAATATCGTCAGTATGCACCGTTATTCGATGCGGCCAGGGAGAGTGAGCCACGTTTTCCTGCGCTTGCATGGCAGCCCCGGAATCCAGTTCCACGGCGTCAATAGGCACATTGTCATCCGTCCGCTGCGCCAGCATTAACGCCAGCAGACCGCTTCCAGTACCGATATCCAGAATTCGCTTTACATCCGCGACCGGCGCCCACGCCCCGAGTAAAATACCGTCAGTTCCCACTTTCATCGCACACCGATCGTGTGCGACAAAAAACTGTTTAAACGTAAATCCGTTACGACGAAGAACGGAGCCAGACTGAGACATGTAAAAACAACCTTGCAAAAAACGGCGACAGCGCCGGGTGAAAACAATACCTGAGAAGGGATATCCATACAAACAGATGAAGATTGCGGCCGTAACGTCTATAATCAGCGCCCCACACAGAGGTAGAACATGACTGTAACGACTTTTTCCGAACTTGAACTCGACGAAAGCCTGCTGGATGCCCTCCAGGATAAAGGTTTCACTCGCCCGACCGCCATTCAGGCTGCCGCCATTCCGCCTGCGCTCGATGGCCGTGATGTACTCGGTTCTGCGCCGACAGGCACCGGTAAAACGGCGGCATATCTGCTGCCGGCGTTGCAGCACCTGCTCGACTTTCCGCGTAAAAAATCGGGGCCGCCGCGCATTCTGATCCTGACGCCAACCCGCGAACTGGCAATGCAGGTTGCCGATCACGCTCGTGAACTGGCTAAGCATACTCATCTGGATATCGCCACGATTACCGGCGGCGTGGCCTATATGAACCATGCTGAAGTGTTTAGCGAAAACCAGGATATCGTGGTCGCCACGACGGGCCGTCTGCTGCAATATATAAAAGAAGAGAACTTTGACTGCCGGGCGGTTGAAACACTGATCCTTGACGAAGCTGACCGGATGCTCGACATGGGCTTCGCTCAGGACATTGAACATATCGCTGGTGAGACCCGCTGGCGTAAACAGACGATGCTGTTCTCCGCCACGCTGGAAGGCGATGCGATTAAAGATTTTGCCGAGCGTCTGCTGGAAGACCCGGTTGAGGTTTCCGCCAATCCGTCAACCCGCGAGCGTAAGAAAATTCACCAGTGGTACTACCGTGCCGACAATTTCGAACATAAAGTTGCGCTGTTGAAGCACCTGCTAAAACAAGACGATGCAACCCGTTCTATCGTGTTTGTACGTAAACGTGAACGCGTCCATGAACTGGCTGAAACGCTGCGTCTGGCAGGGATCAACAATTGCTATCTTGAAGGCGAGATGGCGCAGATCAAACGTAACGAAGGTATTAAGCGTCTCACCGACGGCCGCGTTAACGTGCTGGTCGCGACCGACGTCGCGGCACGCGGGATTGATATTCCTGACGTCAGCCACGTCATTAACTTCGACATGCCGCGCAGTGGCGATACCTATCTGCATCGCATTGGTCGTACAGGCCGTGCTGGCCGCAAAGGCACTGCAATCTCGCTGGTAGAAGCCCACGACCATCTGTTGCTGCTGAAAATCGGTCGCTACATCGAAGAGCCGCTAAAAGCGCGCGTCATTGATGAGCTTCGCCCGACCACGCGTGCGCCCAGCGAAAAGCTGACCGGCAAACCGTCGAAAAAAGTGCTGGCGAAACGCGCCGAGAAGAAAAAAGAGAAAGAAAAAGAGAAGCCGCGCGTGAAGAAACGTCACCGCGATACAAAAAATATCGGTAAGCGCCGCAAGCCAAGCGGTACGAAAATGCAGGAGCAATCCAGCGAAGAGTGATGATAATGCCGGGTTCGTTAACCCGGCATTTTTTTATCTTCCACGGTAAAACACGCCTCCATACACTGCATAAATATCTGCATTGCCGGGCTGACCGCTTTCCCGGCATGATGGGCGCACAGCGCCATGATCGATAGCGACGGCGCGCCAAACGGCAGCTCTTTCAACTGACCGGTACTAAGTTCTCGTTCAACGGCAAAACGTGGTAAAAAGCTGATGCCCAGGTTAGCAGCCACACACTGTTTAATGCTTTCAATACTCCACAGTTCAATGGTGTTTTCCAGCGTAATCCGCCTCTGCCGTAGCGTACTTTCAAACAGCTGGCGGAAGACACATTGCGGTTCATTGATGATGAAGCTACAGGGGATATGCTGATCTGGCTGCGTAAAATCAGCATCCTGTAGCAGTGGAGAGGCCACCAGCGCCAGCGACTGCTCCCCCAGTTGCTGCATCGTGAGCGCGTCATCATTACCTACGCGATAAAAAACGCCCAGATCGACCTCGTCATTCAGCAACGCATCACGTATCACATAGCAATTCAGCGACTGTAGCGACAATCTGACATTCGGCGCTCGCAGCTTAAAACGTTGTAAAACCTGCGGCATTTTGTACGCCAGTAAGGTTTCACCTGTCGCCACGCGCAGCTCTCCGCCGGGTTCCGCATCCTGTCTTGCGGCTTCACGAATCGACTCCATCACACGCGTCAGTTCATGGATATGCGGCATCAGCTTTTTCCCCTCATTGGTCAGGCACATTCGGCGCCCTATTTTCTCGAACAGTTGCAGGGAAAACTCACGTTCAAGCTGTTGAATATGAAAAGTTACTGTCGACTGAGTGCAGCACAGCTTTTGCGAAGCCCGCAGAAACGAGCCCTCTTCCACTACCGTTTTCAGCGTAATAAACCGACGCAGATCCATAACCACCAACCTATCGAAAATCTCGAATTCAGAATTAAAAAACATTCATTTTTTTAAATATTTCATATCGGGTACTGTCTGCTAAAACAGAGGAGATGACAAGTGACACCGATGCTTTTAAGCGCTTTCTGGACTTATACATTAATCACCGCCCTTACCCCCGGCCCTAACAATATTCTCGCGCTTAGCGCAGCAACTGCACATGGTTTTCGGCAGAGTATTCGTGTACTGGCAGGTATGAGTCTGGGATTTTTGGTCGTCATGCTGCTGTGCGCCGGGATCGCGTTTTCCCTTGCGGTTATCGATCCGGCAATCATTCATTTACTCAGTTGGGTGGGGGCTGCGTATATCCTGTGGCTGGCGTGGAAAATTGCCACCAGTCCAGCGGCGGATGAGAAGGTCAGACCAAAACCGGTTGGCTTTTGGGTAAGCTTTGGCCTGCAGTTTGTGAACGTCAAAATTATTCTGTACGGCATTACCGCTCTGTCTACATTTGTTTTACCGCAAACGCAGGCGCTGAACTGGGTCATCGGCGTCAGTATATTGCTGGCATTGATCGGCACGTTCGGTAATGTGTGTTGGGCGCTGGCGGGACATCTGTTTCAGCGGGCGTTTCGCCATTATGGTCGCCAGTTAAATATCATTCTGGCGTTACTGCTGGTGTACTGCGCGGTGCGGATTTTTTACTGACCCAAATAAAACAAAAGCGGAAAAGGCCCGGCCTCTTCCGCTTGTTATTACCGGATAAGCCTTACAGGCTTTCGGTAAAGGTACGAGCGATAACGTCGCGCTGCTGTTCCGGCGTCAGGGAGTTAAAACGCACCGCATAACCAGAAACACGAATAGTCAGTTGCGGGTATTTTTCCGGATGCTTAACCGCATCTTCCAGAGTTTCACGACGCAGAACGTTAACGTTCAGATGCTGACCGCCTTCAACGCGTACTTCCGGTTTAACTTCCATCGGAATTTCACGGTATTCAATCTCGCCCAGTTTGCTGACAGCCACAACTTCATCTTCAGCAAAGCCGGATTTTGCAACGATGCAGCGCGCTTCGCCTTTTTCGCTGTCCAGCAGCCAGAAGGAATTCAGCAGGTCGTCGTTAGCGGCTTTAGTAATCTGGATACCTGTAATCATGTGATGCCTCCCCAGGCAAAATTATTTGATTTCGGTCGGCCTAATCCCGGCCAATTGGTAAAACCATTGTTGCTTGAGTGTATATATACCCTTCGATCACCCTTCATTCTTTGATTTAAATCAATAAAAACCACACCATAAAAAGGGTGATGAAGGGAATTTATTGTTTTACATCAACTTACACCATTCAGACCTATAAACTTTTTACATAAATTTTCAACTATCTTTTGTAGGTAACCGTTTTTGTAGCACGCAGGATTTTGCACTGCAGAAAGAAGCAGTTAAGCTAAGGGAACTGGAAATTCGCAGGAGAGCGAGATGGCGACTGAGTTAACCTGGCACGATGTGCTGGCTGATGAGAAACAGCAACCTTACTTTATCAATACGCTTCACACTGTTGCTGGCGAACGTCAGTCGGGTATCACGGTCTACCCGCCGCAAAAAGATGTGTTTAACGCCTTTCGCTTCACGGAACTGGGCGACGTTAAGGTGGTGATCCTGGGACAAGATCCTTACCACGGCCCCGGCCAGGCACATGGTCTGGCGTTTTCCGTGCGTCCTGGGATCGCTCCCCCGCCGTCATTAGTGAATATGTACAAAGAGCTGGAAGCCTCCATTCCCGGCTTTGTCCGCCCCGCGCACGGTTATCTGGAAAGCTGGGCACGCCAGGGCGTACTGTTACTGAATACGGTGCTCACGGTACGGGCAGGCCAGGCGCATTCTCATGCCAGCCTGGGGTGGGAAACCTTTACGGATAAAGTGATAAGCCTGATTAACCAACACCGCGAAGGGGTCGTCTTCCTGCTGTGGGGCTCGCACGCCCAGAAGAAAGGCGCGATTATTGATCCACAGCGCCACCATATTCTGAAAGCTCCGCATCCCTCGCCACTCTCTGCGCACCGCGGATTTTTTGGCTGTAACCATTTTGCGCTAACGAACCAATGGCTGGAACAACACGGCGAGAAAACTATCGACTGGACGCCAGTATTACCGGCTGAGAGTGAATAACGTTGGCGACTCGCCGTTTTATCGCCCGGATAACGGCGCGAAAGCGCCTTGTCTGACCGGGCGGTAGAAAGTACATCATTGGCCCGGCGCGCGTTGCGTCACCGGGCTGCAGCCCTTACGCTTTATTCTGTCGCCACCACTCGGCGAGCAGTACGCCTGTCGCAACCGACACATTCAGGCTTTCCACGTTCCCGGTGCCGTTAATTTTCACGCACAGATCGTCGGGTTCGCGCGCCGCTTCCGGCAGGTAGTCATATTCACGGCCTAAGACCAGCACCATCTTTTCCGGCAGGGTCGTACTAAAGAGCGCCTGACCGCGATCGCTGGACGTCGTCACCACGGTGTACCCCGCCTGACGAAAATCATCCAGTACGTCAACAATGCTTTCACCAGTGATCGGCTGGACATGCTCCGCCCCGCCTTCCGCGGTACGAATCGCCGCGCCGGACTCCAGCAACGCCGCATCCTGTACCACCACGCCTTTCACGCCGAAGTGCGCGCAGCTACGCATCATGCCGCCCAGATTATGCGGGTTAGCGACATCTTCCAACGCCAGCACGCAGTCTTGATCCGCCGCCTGCTTTACCCATTGCTTAACGGTCGTACCGTTACGCTTTTTAATCAGGAAACACACGCCACCGTGGTGCTCAGTCCCGGAAGCTTTTGCCAGTTCGGCTTCATCCACCACATGGTAGGCTTTACGATTCGCCGCCATCCAGCGCAGCGCCTCTTTAAAACGCGGCGTTACGCTTTGGATAAACCATGCGCGCACGATGGCGTCAGGACGGCTCTGGAATAGCGCCTGGCAGGCGTTTTCACCGTAGACGCGCGTCTCTTCCGCACGCTGGCGACGCAAAACTTCAGGGTCAATAAAACTTTTACCGCTAATACCACCATGATCGACTTTCTCAGGCGTTTCATCGCCTGGCGCGCGGGACACGGTGCGCCACGGCGAAGTTTCATGTTTACGGTCACGGCTCTGATTATTTCGCTCATCACGGGCGGGGCGACGTCCACCGTCAGTGCGAGACTTTGCTGGGCGGCCTCCCCCTTTCCCGGTACGCGGGTTATGGGTGCGTTTATCAGAGTCATCATCACTACGGACATACATCACTTTGACTTTGCCGCTTTTGTTTTTTAATTCATCGTTCATGCTTTTCTCCACCAGCGCTGCGCGAAGCGCGAAGATTACCCGATGTGCATCCGGTTAGCCATGATTTCGTTTAAAAGCTTGCGACTATTGTACTCATTGAATAAAACACATTGTTGTTTAGCACAGACTCCTCGATAATATGTAACATTATAGAAACATCCCGCGCGTAGCGGGACGTCTTCCGACGTATTCAGAGGTTAGCTATGAACACCGTTTGTACCCATTGTCAGGCCATTAACCGCATCCCCGACGATCGGCTTCAGGATGCGGCAAAATGTGGACGCTGCGGTCATGAGTTGTTTGACGGAGAAGTCATTAATGCGACCGGCGAAACGCTGGACAAACTGTTGAAGGACGATCTTCCAGTGGTGATCGACTTTTGGGCCCCCTGGTGCGGCCCTTGCCGTAACTTTGCGCCAATCTTCGAGGATGTCGCAGAAGAGCGCAGCGGTAAAGTCCGTTTCGTCAAAGTGAATACCGAGGCGGAACGGGAACTCAGCGCCCGTTTCGGTATCCGCAGCATCCCGACGATTATGATTTTTAAACATGGACAGGTGGTCGATATGCTTAATGGCGCAGTGCCTAAAGCGCCTTTCGACAGCTGGCTGAACGAAGCGCTGTAAACGCCACGGGGCGCATCTTGTGCCCCGTTTTCACCTCTGCCACAATAGCGTTTTTCTCCGCAAACGCTTTCTATGACCAATAACGCTGTCCTTCAGTTACGCGCCGAACGGCTTGCGCGCGCTACTCGCCCTTTTCTTGCCAGAGGCAATCGGGTTCGCCGCTGTCAACGCTGCCTGCTGCCGCTAAAATCTTGCCTGTGTGATACGTTAACGCCTTCTCAGGCGAAAAGCCGTTTTTGTCTGGTCATGTTTGACACTGAACCGATGAAACCCAGCAATACCGGCCGGCTGATAGCCGATATTTTGCCGGATACCGCGGCGTTTCAGTGGTCGCGTACCGAGCCGCCGCAGGCGTTGCTGGAGCTGGTACAGCATCCGGATTATCAACCGATAGTGGTCTTTCCTGCGTCCTACGCCGGCGAAGCGCGCGAGGTCATTTCCACCCCGCCCGCCGGGAAACCGCCGCTGTTTATTATGCTGGACGGCACCTGGCCCGAAGCACGTAAAATGTTTCGTAAAAGCCCTTATCTGGATCATCTGCCGGTCATTTCCGTCGATTTATCGCGTCTTTCAGCTTATCGTCTGCGTGAAATCCATGCCGAAGGGCAATATTGTACCGCCGAAGTCGCCATAGCGTTGTTAGATCTGGCGGGAGATACCGAGGCGGCAACCAGTTTAGGTGAACATTTTACCCGTTTCAAAACGCGCTATCTGGCAGGAAAAACGCAACATCCGGGAAACGTCACAGCATAAAATAGCGAAAGCGTTTAAAATTATCCGGTCACTTCTGTGTAAGGGAAACCGGTATGAGCCAGCAAGGACTGGAAGCGCTACTGCGACCAAAATCGATCGCGGTGATTGGCGCATCAATGAAGCCCCACCGCGCGGGTTACCTGATGATGCGTAACTTGTTGGCGGGCGGATTCAATGGCCCCGTCCTTCCCGTGACGCCCGCCTGGAAAGCCGTTTTAGGCGTCATGGCCTGGCCGGATATCGCCAGTCTTCCTTTCACCCCCGATCTGGCTATTTTATGCACTAACGCCAGCCGTAACCTGGCGTTACTGGACGCGCTTGGCGCGAAAGGGTGTAAAACGTGCATTATCCTTTCTGCTCCCACGTCGCAACATGAAGAACTTCTTGCCTGTGCCCGGCATTATAAAATGCGTCTGCTGGGTCCAAACAGTCTTGGGCTCCTCGCGCCGTGGCAAGGGCTGAATGCCAGCTTTTCTCCCGTCCCGATTAAACAGGGCAAGCTCGCTTTTATTTCCCAGTCTGCCGCCGTGTCCAATACTATTCTTGACTGGGCGCAACAGCGTGAAATGGGCTTTTCCTACTTTATCGCGCTGGGCGATAGCCTGGATATTGATGTCGATGAACTACTGGACTATCTGGCGCGCGACAGCAAGACCAGCGCGATTTTGCTCTATCTGGAACAGTTAAGCGACGCCCGCCGTTTTGTTTCCGCCGCCCGTAGCGCTTCACGTAACAAACCGATTCTGGTGATTAAAAGCGGCCGAAGCCCGGCAGCCCAGCGTTTACTTAATACCAGCGCGGGAATGGACCCTGCGTGGGATGCGGCCATCCAGCGCGCAGGCCTGCTGCGAGTCCAGGATACGCACGAGCTTTTTTCCGCCGTCGAAACACTGAGCCATATGCGTCCGCTACGCGGCGACAGACTGATGATCATCAGCAATGGCGCCGCGCCTGCCGCGCTGGCGTTAGATGAGTTGTGGTCGCGTAACGGCAAGCTGGCGACGTTGAGCGAAGAGACCTGCCTGCAACTACGGCAGGCGCTTCCCGCGCACATAGATATTGCCAATCCGCTGGATCTGTGTGATGACGCCAGCAGCGAACATTACGTCAAAACGCTGGATATCCTGCTCGCCAGTCAGGATTTTGACGCGCTTATGGTTATCCACTCTCCCAGCGCTGCCGCGCCGGGTACGGAAAGCGCCCATGCTCTGATCGAGACGATTAAGCGCCACCCCAGAGGCAAGTTTGTTACGCTGCTGACAAACTGGTGCGGCGAGTTCTCGTCTCAGGAGGCAAGACGGCTATTCAGCGAAGCCGGATTACCAACCTACCGTACGCCGGAAGGCACGATTACCGCGTTTATGCATATGGTGGAATACCGGCGTAACCAGAAGCAACTGCGGGAAACGCCAGCGTTGCCGAGTAACCTGACGTCCAATACCGCTGAGGCGCATAATCTGTTACAGCGGGCGATTGCGGAAGGCGCCACCTCACTGGATACCCATGAAGTACAGCCGATTTTACACGCCTATGGGCTGCATACGCTCCCAACCTGGATTGCCAGCGACAGCGCTGAAGCGGTGCATATCGCCGAACAGATAGGCTATCCGGTAGCTCTCAAGCTGCGCTCGCCCGACATTCCGCATAAATCTGAAGTTCAGGGGGTCATGCTTTACCTGCGAACCGCAAGCGAGGTACAACAGGCCGCGAACGCCATTTTCGATCGTGTAAAGATGGCCTGGCCGCAGGCGCGGATTCACGGTTTACTGGTACAAAGCATGGCTAACCGCGCCGGCGCACAGGAGCTGCGTGTGGTGGTCGAGCACGATCCGGTGTTTGGTCCTTTGATTATGTTGGGTGAAGGCGGCGTAGAGTGGCGTCCGGAAGAGCAGGCTGTCGTCGCGCTGCCGCCGCTCAACATGAATCTGGCGCGCTATCTGGTGATTCAGGGCATTAAACAGCGGAAAATTCGCGCCCGTAGCGCGCTGCGTCCGCTGGATATTGTCGGTTTAAGCCAGCTGCTGGTCCAGGTTTCAAACCTGATTGTCGACTGCCCGGAAATTCAGCGTCTGGATATCCATCCGCTGCTGGCTTCCGCCAGTGAGTTTACCGCGCTGGATGTGACGCTGGATATTGCCCCGTTTGATGGCGATAACGAAAGTCGACTTGCGGTACGCCCCTATCCTCACCAGCTCGAAGAGTGGGTGGAGATGAAAAACGGCGATCGCTGCCTGTTCCGTCCGATCCTGCCGGAAGATGAGCCCCAGCTGCAACAATTCATCGCCCAGGTCACCAAAGAGGATCTTTACTACCGTTATTTCAGCGAGATCAACGAATTCACCCATGAAGATTTAGCCAACATGACGCAGATCGACTACGATCGAGAAATGGCCTTTGTGGCCGTGAGGCGGATGGACAACGCTGAAGAGATCCTCGGCGTAACGCGCGCGATCTCCGATCCTGACAACGTAGATGCCGAATTTGCCGTATTGGTGCGTTCAGATCTTAAAGGGTTGGGTTTAGGACGCCGTTTAATGGAGAAATTGATTGCCTATACTCGCGATCACGGATTGAAGCGGCTGAACGGTATTACGATGCCAAACAATCGCGGCATGGTCGCGCTGGCCAGAAAACTGGGATTTCAGGTCGATATTCAGCTCGAAGAGGGCATCGTGGGATTGACGCTGAATCTGGCCAAATGTGATGAATCGTGAGTAATGTACTGGAAATGTTGACCACTTTAACGGGTACTGATGTTATTATTGCTCGCTTATGTCGTCTGCATAGCACAGAGGACCCTTCAATGAACAGAGAAGAAATGCACTGTGATGTTGTCAAAATTTAAGCGTAATAAACATCAACAACACCTTGCCCAACTCCCTAAGATTTCTCAGTCAGTTGATGATGTAGATTTCTTTTATACTCCTGCTACTTTTCGGGAGACACTGCTGGAGAAAATCGCCAGCGCGACGCAGCGTATTTGTATCGTTGCCCTGTATCTGGAACAGGACGATGGGGGTAAAGGTATACTCGACGCGCTCTATGCGGCTAAACGGCAGCGTCCTGAACTGGACGTGAGGGTGCTGGTCGACTGGCATCGCGCGCAACGCGGGCGCATTGGCGCAGCGGCCTCGAATACCAATGCAGACTGGTATTGCCGACTGGCGCAGGAAAACCCCGGCATTGATGTCCCGGTTTACGGCGTACCGATTAATACGCGAGAAGCGCTTGGCGTACTGCATTTTAAAGGCTTTATCATTGATGATAGCGTCCTGTACAGCGGCGCCAGCCTGAACGATGTCTATCTCCATCAGCATGACAAATATCGCTACGATCGCTACCAGCTGATTCGCAATCGGCAAATGGCAGACATCATGTTTGACTGGGTGACGCAAAATCTGATGAATGGTCGTGGTGTGAATCGTCTGGATAATACCCAGCGGCCGAAAAGCCCGGAGATTAAAAACGATATCCGCTTATACCGTCAGGAGCTGCGTGATGCGTCATATCATTTTCAGGGTGACGCTAATGACGAGCAGCTCTCCGTTACGCCGCTGGTCGGGCTTGGAAAATCCAGTCTGCTGAACAAAACCATTTTCCATCTCATGCCCTGTGCGGAGCATAAGCTCACCATTTGTACCCCTTATTTCAATCTACCAGCGGTGCTGGTGCGGAATATTATTCAGCTACTGCGCGACGGAAAGAAAGTCGAAATCATTGTTGGCGATAAAACCGCGAATGATTTTTACATTCCGGAAGATGAACCGTTCAAGATCATTGGCGCGTTACCCTATCTCTATGAGATTAACCTGCGCCGCTTCCTGAGCCGTTTACAGTATTACGTCAATACCGATCAGCTTGTGGTGCGTCTGTGGAAAGATGACGACAATACCTATCATTTGAAAGGGATGTGGGTAGATGATAAATGGATGCTACTCACCGGCAACAACCTGAATCCTCGCGCCTGGCGTCTGGATCTGGAAAACGCCATTCTGATCCACGATCCTAAGCAAGAGCTTGCCCCTCAGCGGGAAAAAGAGCTGGAACTTATCCGAACGCACACAACCATCGTAAAACATTATCGTGACCTGCAGAGCATTGCCGACTATCCGATAAAAGTGCGTAAATTGATTCGCCGTCTGCGCCGGATCCGCATCGACAGATTAATTAGCCGTATCCTGTAATCGAAGCCCCGTCCTGTACGGGGTTTTCTCTTAGGAGTGAACTGGTGCGCGTGTTGATTCCTTTTACGGTGTTGTTTCTCTCCGGGTGCAGCCATCTGGCTAACGACCACTGGAGCGGTCAGGATAAAGCCCAACATTTTATGGCATCAGCGATGCTATCGGCAGCCGGTAATGAGTATGCGCGTCACCAGGGAGTAAGCCCTGACCGCAGCGCAGCGATAGGGCTGATGTTTTCTTTGAGTCTCGGAGCCTCAAAAGAACTCTGGGACAGCCGCCCGGAAGGCAGCGGCTGGAGCTGGAAAGATTTTGTCTGGGATGTCGCTGGCGCGACAACCGGTTACGCTATCTGGCAAATGGCGCGATACTAAAGGCGTAAGCCCTTTCCTTTACGGTGCAACATCAGCGAAACCAGGAAAGCCAGAACGGCCATCGCGGTAACATACCAGAAGAACGAACTCTCCATACCGACAGACTTTAGCGACAGCGCGACATATTCCGCAGAGCCGCCAAATAACGCATTTGCTACCGCGTAAGATAAACCGACGCCCAGGGCGCGAACCTGCGCCGGAAACATCTCCGCTTTCAGGATCCCGCTAATCGAGGTATAGAAACTCACAATCAATAGCGCGCACATCACTAAAGCAAATGCGGCATAAGGCGACGTCACATTCTGCAACGCGGAGAGAATTGGAACGGTGAAAAGCGTCGCGAGTGCGCCAAAACATAGCATAGAGGTGCGCCTGCCAATCTTATCGGATAACGCGCCGAATAACGGCTGCACCAACATGAAAACACACAGCGCAGCCGTCATAATGCCGCTGGCGACATTGGCATGCATACCTGCTGTATTTACCAGATATTTCTGCATATAGGTGGTGAAGGTATAAAAGCACAGCGAGCCTGCCGCGGTGAAACCAAGCACCATCAAAAAGGCTTTGCGATTACGCCACAAACCTTTCAACGAACCGGCTTCTTTTAATGCGCGAGTCTCATGCTTCGAGGTTTCATCCAGCTGGCGACGTAGCCATAACGCCACAACCGCCAGCACGGCGCCCAGCGCAAAGGGAATACGCCATCCCCAGGCACGAAGCTCAGCATCCTCCAGAACCTGCTGCAAAATCACAACGACCAGCAATGCCAGTAGTTGGCCACCGATAAGCGTAACGTACTGAAACGACGCGAAAAATCCCTTACGACCTTCAAGCGCAACTTCACTCATATATGTCGCGCTGGTCCCATACTCTCCCCCTACCGAGAGCCCCTGAAATAACCTTGCAATAAGTAGCAGCGCCGGTGCCCAGGTGCCGATGGTATCGTAACCAGGTAAGCAGGCAATCACCAGCGACCCCATGCACATCATGCACACCGAAATCAACATTGAGGCTTTGCGCCCGCGTCGATCGGCAATGCGTCCAAACAGCCAACCACCGATAGGCCGCATTAAAAAACCGGCGGCAAAGACGCCTGCCGTTTGCAAAAGCTGAGTAGTGGTATTACCAGAAGGAAAGAAGATATGTGCAAAATAGAGCGAGCAGAAAGAGTAGACGTAGAAATCAAACCATTCCACTAAGTTTCCGGAAGAGGCCCCCACGATAGCCCATATGCGTCGCCGCATCTCCGGAGCCTCAGCGTTGTTTTTATCTATACGCTGAATAATTTCTGCCATACTGTTCTCCTTGTTGCCAGGCTTAATCGGCCTTTTATTTTGGAGATTCAGATTACGCGAGACCCAAAAGTAAATAAAGTGTTAATTATTTGTTTGCTAATTTTTATCCCCACCGTGCCTGATGCTGGCGTTTCCGTTTCAGATAGTCTTCGTCCTGACGGATTTTATCCCACCAACCTTTGAAAACCGTTGCCGCCGCGGCCTTAATAGGATCATTACCCCGTGTATTCAGGCTGCCGTCTTCTGCATACTTTTTACCGCCTTTATAGTTAGCGTATCGCCTGGCGCGGGTGTATCCCATCTGAATAAATTTACGCGCCATGTCCATACCAACGAAATCATCCTGCTGCCGGTAAGCTTCGAACAACTGGTAGATCTGTTCTGCGGATTTCATCGCCGATGCTTCATCTTTATAGCGCCAGAAAGGAAGAATTTCGCTTTTGTAGGGTTCAACCAGTAGCCCCCCCTGCTCGCCTCGTCCAACCTGATACAATTCAGGCTGCTGGCGGAAGTCGATGCTGGAAAAGTCCTGCTGGTAGTTAAAAGGTTTGATAGCCAATGAAAATCCTCACTGCTTATATAAGCACGTGTAAAGGATAGTTCATCGTTAACGATTGGGTGGGTTGTGCTCTTATCGGTTCTACAAGAGCACCAGCTTCGTAGGCGGGATAATTCCTGTAGGCCGGATAAGGCGGAGCCGCCATCCGGCGGTGCAGGTTGCCTGATGGCGCTGCGCTTATCAGGCCTACGGTTTTACGGTTGCCGCACACGCAAAAAAGCCCATCCTGACGGATGGGCTTCTTCACTACATTGATGCCTGGCAGTTTATGGCGGGCGTCCTGCCCGCCACCCTACGGGCCGTTGCTGCGCAACGTTCAAATCCGCTCCCGGCGGATTTCTCCTCCTCAGGAGAGTGCTCACCGACAGA
>NZ_JAMMIN010000008.1:0-210333 GCF_051702785.1 Salmonella sp. NW722 | reverse complement strand
CAGAAGTGAAACGCCGTAGCGCCGATGGTAGTGTGGGGTCTCCCCATGCGAGAGTAGGGAACTGCCAGGCATCAAATAAAACGAAGGGCCCTGTCGGAAGACAGGGCCTTTTGTTTTATCTGTGGTCTGTCGGTGAGCACTCTCCTGAGGAGGAGAAATCCGCCGGGAGCGGATTTGAACGTTGCGCAGCAACGGCCCGTAGCGGGCAGGACGCCCGCCATAAACTGCCAGGCATCAGACAAGTGAAGAAGCCCGTCCGTCAGGACGGGCTTTTTTGCGTGTGTGGTAACTGTAAAAATGTAGGCCTGATAAGCGCAGCGCCATCAGGCAACCGGCACCGCCGGATGGCAGCTTCGCCTTATCCGGCCTGCATGCACTTATCAGGCAGCACCGCTACTCACGGATAAATTAAATTCAACAATGGATACGGTTTCCCAAGATCGTCAACCTCCGAACGTCCCGTCACCTTAAATCCCATTTTCTTATAAAATCCAACAGCTTGTGTATTTTGCTCGTTAACATTGGTTGTCAACCCCGGCGCCAGTGTTAACGCATGTTCAACCAGCATCTTACCGATACCCTGACCACGTACGTCCGGATCGACAAACAGCGCATCCATATGTTCGCCGGTAAGCAGCATAAATCCTACCGGCTCATCCTGATCGGTCACGGCAACCCATAGTGGCGCTTCTGGCAGAAAATCGCTCACCAGTTCTTCCAGTTCAGCCCGATAAGCGTTTGACAGAAAATCGTGCGTGGCATCGACTGAGCGACGCCAGATCGCAATCAGTTTTTCCCCTTCCTCATGCCTTGAACGACGAATGTTAATCATCATCTTCACTCCTTTTTTGCTTACTTCTATTCTAATGCAAATGCTGTCGTGAAACTTTCTCACCTTGAACTTGCAGACTCGACATTCGCCTGATTTCTGAGTATCTTCAGCTATCTGGATGTCTAAACGTTTAAACGTATGTCGTGAGGTTATCAGGTTATGCCGATTCGCGTGCTGGACGAGCTACCCGCCGTCAATTTTTTACGTGAGGAGAATGTCTTCGTCATGACGACTTCTCGCGCATCAGGTCAGGAAATTCGCCCGCTAAAGGTACTTATCCTTAACCTGATGCCGAAGAAGATTGAAACGGAAAATCAGTTTCTGCGCTTGCTATCGAACTCGCCATTGCAGGTCGATATTCAACTGCTGCGGATAGATGCCCGCGAGTCGAGGAACACGCCAGCCGAGCATCTGAACAACTTTTACTGTAACTTCGACGATATCTGCGATCAGAACTTTGATGGGCTTATCGTGACCGGAGCACCGCTGGGTCTGGTGGAATTTAATGACGTGGCTTACTGGCCGCAGATTAGGCAGGTGCTGGAATGGGCGAAAGATCACGTTACTTCGACGCTATTTGTCTGTTGGGCCGTCCAGGCTGCACTCAATATTCTGTATGGTATCCCTAAGCAGACCCGTACAGATAAACTTTCCGGCGTCTATGAACATCACATCCTTCATCCTCATGCTCTGTTGACGCGTGGTTTTGATGATTCGTTTCTTGCGCCACACTCACGCTATGCCGATTTCCCGGCGGCGCTGATACGGGATTATACGGATCTTGAAATTCTGGCCGAAACAGAAGAAGGGGATGCGTACCTGTTTGCCAGCAAAGATAAACGTATTGCGTTTGTCACCGGTCATCCTGAATATGACGCTCATACGTTAGCGGGGGAATATTTTCGTGACGTTGAGGCCGGGTTAAATCCGGAGGTTCCGTACAACTATTTCCCAAAAAACGATCCGCAAAACATACCGCGCGCAACCTGGCGCAGCCACGGTAATTTACTGTTTACTAACTGGCTCAACTATTATGTCTACCAGATTACGCCATATGATCTGCGTCACATGAATCCAACCCTGGATTAATCTTCTGCTTCTGACGATCCTAAAGCGTTTCAGCATGTTGAATCAGGCACCTTCGGGTGCCTTTTTTATTTCCGAAACGCACCTCATCATGTAATTAAATTTAATTTACATTGTTATCAATAGGTTAATGCATAATTAAATTAAAAATGGAAATTGTTTTTGATTTTGAAATTTAATTGAGTAGTCTTAGTTGTGTTGAACGAAAAGCGCACAGTGATCCTTCGTTCGCATTGGGGATGTATCTGGATCAACAACGAGGAGCTGCATGATGAATCCACAGGCAACCACAACTGATGAATTAACCTTTACCAGGCCGCAAGGCGAGCTGGAAAAGCAAGTCCTGACCGCTGAAGCAGTCGAGTTTTTGACGGAGTTAGTCACCCGTTTTACGCCAAAACGCAATAAACTCCTGGCTGCACGTATCCAGCAACAGCAGGATATTGATAACGGTAAGTTGCCTGATTTTATTTCGGAAACCACTTCCATTAGAGAAAGTAATTGGCAGATTCGTGGTATTCCGGCGGATTTACAGGATCGCCGAGTAGAAATTACCGGGCCGGTTGAACGTAAAATGGTGATTAATGCCCTGAACGCAAATGTGAAAGTGTTTATGGCGGATTTTGAAGACTCGCTGGCGCCGGACTGGAATAAAGTTATTGATGGTCAAATCAACCTGCGTGATGCGGTGAACGGCACCATTAGCTATACCAACGAAGCCGGAAAAATCTATCAGCTCAAGCCCGATCCGGCCGTATTGATTTGTCGTGTACGTGGTCTACATCTGCCAGAAAAACATGTTACCTGGCGGGGGGAAGCCATTCCCGGCAGCCTGTTTGATTTTGCTCTGTACTTTTTCCACAACTATAAAGCGCTGCTCGCTAAAGGTAGCGGCCCGTATTTTTACCTGCCGAAAACGCAAGCCTGGCAGGAGGCAGCCTGGTGGAGCGAAGTCTTCAGCTACGCCGAAGACCGCTTTAACCTGCCGCGCGGTACGATCAAAGCGACCCTGTTGATTGAAACGCTTCCTACTGTTTTCCAGATGGATGAGATTCTTCATGCGTTGCGTGATCATATTGTCGGTCTCAACTGTGGTCGCTGGGATTATATTTTCAGCTATATCAAAACGTTGAAAAATCACCCGGATCGCGTCCTGCCGGACAGGCAGGTGGTAACGATGGACAAACCGTTTCTGAGCGCCTACTCGCGCCTGCTGATCAAAACCTGTCACAAGCGCGGCGCGTTCGCGATGGGCGGTATGGCGGCGTTTATCCCGAGCAAAGACGTTGAACGCAACAATCAGGTCCTTGCCAAAGTGAAAGCGGATAAAGCGCTGGAAGCGAACAACGGCCACGACGGCACGTGGATTGCGCATCCCGGGTTGGCGGATACCGCAATGGCCGTCTTTAACGAGGTACTGGGCGAGCACAAAAATCAGCTGTTCATTACCCGTGATGAAGATGCGCCGATTACCGCTGAGCAGTTACTGGAGCCATGTGAAGGCGAACGCACAGAAGCGGGAATGCGCGCCAATATTCGCGTGGCAGTGCAGTACATTGAAGCGTGGATCTCCGGCAATGGCTGTGTACCGATTTACGGTCTGATGGAGGATGCCGCGACGGCGGAAATCTCACGAACCTCTATCTGGCAGTGGATTCACCATGAGAAAACACTGAACAATGGAAAACCCGTAACGAAAGCGCTTTTCCGCGAAATGTTGGCGGAAGAGATGCGGGTAATCCAGGACGAACTGGGCGAGCACCGCTACAGCAGCGGGCGCTTCGACGATGCCGCACGTCTGATGGAGCAAATCACCACCTCAGATGACTTAATCGACTTCCTCACCCTGCCGGGCTATCGCTTACTGGCTTAATTCACCACATAACAATATGGAGCATCTGCACATGAAAACCCGTACTCAACAAATCGAAGAATTACAGAAAGAGTGGACACAACCGCGCTGGGAAGGCATCACCCGCCCGTACAGCGCGGAGGAGGTGGTGAAATTACGCGGCTCGGTTAACCCGGAGTGCACGCTGGCGCAGCTCGGCGCCGCGAAAATGTGGCGGCTGTTGCACGGTGAAGCGAAAAAAGGCTATATCAACAGCCTTGGCGCGCTGACCGGCGGTCAGGCGTTGCAGCAGGCGAAAGCTGGTATTGAGGCGATTTATCTTTCAGGCTGGCAGGTGGCGGCAGATGCCAACCTGGCATCCAGCATGTATCCGGATCAATCGTTGTACCCGGCAAACTCTGTTCCGGCGGTAGTGGATCGGATCAACAACACTTTCCGTCGTGCAGATCAGATCCAGTGGGCATCCGGTATTGAACCCAACGATCCGCGCTATGTGGATTACTTCCTGCCGATCGTTGCTGATGCGGAAGCCGGTTTTGGCGGCGTTCTGAATGCCTTCGAACTGATGAAATCGATGATTGAAGCCGGTGCAGCGGCCGTTCACTTCGAAGATCAGCTGGCGTCGGTGAAGAAATGCGGCCATATGGGCGGCAAGGTGCTGGTCCCCACGCAGGAGGCGATTCAGAAACTGGTTGCTGCGCGTCTGGCCGCTGATGTGATGGGCGTCCCGACGCTGGTGATTGCGCGTACCGATGCGGATGCGGCAGATCTGATCACCTCCGACTGCGATCCCTATGACAGCAGTTTTATTACCGGCGAACGCACCAGCGAAGGTTTCTACCGCACCCATGCGGGCATTGAGCAGGCGATCAGCCGCGGTCTGGCGTATGCCCCGTATGCCGATCTGGTATGGTGCGAAACCTCTACGCCGGATCTCGAACTGGCGCGTCGTTTTGCCGATGCTATCCACGCGAAGTATCCGAGCAAACTGCTGGCCTATAACTGTT
The DNA here is from genome assembly GCF_051702785.1 of Salmonella sp. NW722. Classification (NCBI taxonomy): domain Bacteria; kingdom Pseudomonadati; phylum Pseudomonadota; class Gammaproteobacteria; order Enterobacterales; family Enterobacteriaceae; genus Salmonella; species Salmonella sp. NW722. Next base: position 205,556 of record NZ_JAMMIN010000008.1, on the reverse strand, counting down.
CACCATCCTTCAACTGGCAGAAGAATCTGGACGACAAGACCATTGCCAGCTTCCAGCAGCAGTTGTCGGACATGGGTTACAAATACCAGTTTATTACCCTGGCGGGTATTCACAGCATGTGGTTCAACATGTTTGACCTGGCGCATGCATACGCTCAGGGCGAGGGCATGAAACACTATGTTGAGAAGGTTCAACAACCCGAGTTCGCCGCGGCGAAAGACGGCTACACCTTTGTTTCCCACCAGCAGGAAGTGGGCACTGGTTACTTCGACAAAGTCACCACCATTATTCAGGGTGGCGCGTCATCCGTTACCGCGTTAACGGGTTCCACCGAAGAATCGCAGTTTTGATTGATGCCCGGTGGCGCTGCGCTTACCGGGCCTACAGATAGCGTAGGCCGGATAAGCGAACGCGCCATCCGGCAGGACGTGGTGCCGGATGAGGGGAAAAAATGCCGCGTGGCCTGGAATTACTGATTGCTCAAACCATCCTGCAAGGCTTTGACGCGCAGTATGGTCGATTTCTGGAAGTGACTTCCGGCGCGCAGCAGCGTTTTGAACAGGCCGACTGGCACGCCGTCCAACAGGCGATGAAAAGCCGTATCCACCTCTATGATCATCATGTGGGTCTGGTGGTGGAGCAACTGCGCTGTATTACCGATGGCAAAAGTACCGACGCGGATTTCCTTTTACGCGTTAAAGAGCATTACACCCGGCTGTTGCCGGATTACCCGCGCTTCGAGATTGCGGAGAGCTTTTTCAACTCCGTTTATTGCCGGTTATTTGACCACCGCTCGTTAACACCCGAGCGGTTGTTTATTTTCAGTTCGCAACCGGAGCGCCGCTTCCGTACTATCCCGCGCCCGCTGGCCAAAGACTTCTTTCCCGATCACGGTTGGGAGACGCTGTTGATGCGCATACTCAGTGATTTACCGCTGCGTCTGCCCTGGCAGAATAAAAGCCGGGATATCCGCTATATTATCGCGCACCTGACTGAAACACTGGGCGAGGACGCGCTACCTCGCTGCCATGTCCAGGTGGCGAATGAGTTGTTTTACCGTAATAAAGCGGCCTGGCTGGTAGGTAAATTAACCACACCTGACGGTACGCTGCCGTTTTTATTGCCGATTCATCGCACTGATGAGGGGGAACTGTTTGTCGATACCTGCCTGACCACCACGGCAGAAGCGAGCATTGTGTTTGGTTTTGCCCGCTCTTATTTTATGGTGTATGCGCCGCTGCCTGCCGCGCTGGTTGAGTGGTTGCGTGAAATCCTGCCGGGTAAAACCACTGCCGAACTGTATATGGCGATTGGCTGCCAGAAACATGCGAAAACCGAAAGCTACCGCGAATATTTATGTTATCTGGCTGAAAGCGATGAGAAATTCATTGAGGCGCCTGGCATCCGCGGCATGGTGATGCTGGTGTTTACCCTGCCAGGTTTCGACCGGGTATTTAAAATCATTAAAGACAAATTCGCCCCGCAGAAAGAGATGTCTGCCGCCCATGTGCGTGCCTGTTATCAACTGGTAAAAGAGCATGATCGCGTCGGTCGTATGGCGGATACCCAGGAGTTTGAGAATTTCGTACTGGATAAACGGCAAATCGATCCGGCGCTGATGGCGCTGTTACGGCAAGAAGTGCCAGAGAAGATTACCGATTTTGGGGAACATATCGTCATTCGCCATCTCTATATTGAACGTCGCATGGTGCCGCTCAATATCTGGCTGGAACAGGTAGAAGGTCAGCAGTTGCGCGATGCGATAGAAGAATATGGTAATGCGATTCGCCAGCTTGCCGCCGCTAATATTTTCCCCGGCGATATGTTGTTTAAAAACTTTGGCGTTACCCGTCATGGTCGCGTGGTGTTCTATGACTACGATGAAATTTGTTACATGACGGAAGTGAATTTCCGCGATATTCCGCCAGCGCGTTATCCGGAAGACGAACTGGCCAGCGAACCCTGGTATAGCGTCTCGCCAGGTGATGTTTTCCCGGAGGAGTTTCGCCACTGGCTGTGTGCCGATCCGCGTATCGGGCCATTGTTTGAAGAGATGCATGCCGACCTGTTTCGCGCCGATTACTGGCGCGCGCTACAGACGCGTATTAAAGAAGGGCATGTAGAAGATGTATATGCCTATCGACGTAGACAGCGCTTTAGCGTGCGTTACGGCGCGATCTCAAGTACGGCGAACTCTTCGTAAACAAGTTCCATCTCCGGCGACCAATTACCCTCGCGCTCAAAAAAGGCCCGGTGTGCCGCTTGCCAGTACGCCAGGCTAAGATCGCCTTCGCCTTCCAGTGCGGCGAGATCGGCGCTCATCTCGTTAAAACGGATCAGCCTGAGCGCCAGCGTGCGTATGACGCACACGGCGTCGCCTGTGCCGTTGAGCACAATGTGATATGACCCGGGCGTGACAGGGGGCTGCTCTTTCTGATAGCTAACCAGCGAGCTACAGGTGCCACGCTTTTTACCGGCGACCACTAGCGCCGCCAGCTCGTCGGCCAGCGCCGGCGAATCACCGAAAGACCAACAGAAGGCCTGTGGGTACTTCTCCTGCCAGTATAATTTCAGGCTGCTCATTTCAGCGAGTTCCACCATAGGCCAGCGTCACCTCTTTCGCCGCTTTAATCACCATGGCGCCAAGTTCGGTGACGCGATCGTCGGTAATGCGTGAGCAGGGGCCGGAAATAGAGAGGGCCGCAAACGGTTCGCGGTGTTCGTCATAAATACACGAGGCCACGCAGCGCAGACCGAGCGCATGTTCTTCGTCGTCAAAGGAATAGCCGCGCTTGCGTGTTTGGGCGAGGTCATCTTTCAGATGCAGCGGCGACACCAGCGTCGCATGGGTATAAGCGTGTAACCCCTTGCGGTGCAGCAGACTGGTAACCTGTTCCTCACTGAGCTGTGATAAAAACGCCTTGCCCGCGCCAGAGGCGTGCATGGGCAGCTTGCCGCCAATAGGGGCGGACATGCGCATCAATTGTGTGCACTGCACCTGGTCGATAATAATGGCCTGATGGTCGCTCTGGTCGAGTACGGCAAGGTTTACCGTTTCGCCGGAGTCCTCCATCAGCTTGCGCAAAATCGGATGGACAATCGCCAGCAGATTACGGCTCTGTAAGAAGCTGCTACCGACGATAAACGCGTGTGCGCCTACGGCCCAGTGGCCCAGCTCACCAACCTGGCGGACAAAACCCTGCTGCTGCATGGTGGTGAGTAGACGGTGAGTCGTGGAATTAGGCAAACCCGCCTGTTGCGCCAGTTCGGTCAGCGCGACGCTGCCGTTGGACTCGGCAATCCACTCCAGCAGCTTCAGACCGCGAGTTAAAGACTGAACCTGCCCGGTTACGGGTGCAGTGGTAGCGGCAGGTTTTCTCCCGCGTTTCGCAGGAACAGGGGCAACCATGGCAGACTCCTTTTTCTGTATCGTGGAAATCATTTTCGTTTTATTCAATTATAATGCAAGAGTTCCTGAACTGATCGGATGAGTGACATCACAGGATGCCCGATGGCGCTTCACTTATCAGGCCTACGCTTTGGGAGCCGCCAAAGTAATTTGTAGGCTGGATAAGGCGCTTGCGCCGCCATCCGGCAAAGCGACAGAAGTGGGTGGCAAGCTGAACATGTCTCATGTTGCCCGTTGTTCTCTTTTCCGCCAGCACGCTTTGTGCCAGTATGGCTCGTTACGTGGAGCGTTGTCGGGAGCGAGTGTGAGCAGCAAAGTTGAACAACTGCGTGCGCAGTTAAATGAACGTATTCTGGTGCTGGACGGCGGTATGGGCACCATGATCCAGAGCTATCGTCTACATGAAGAAGATTTCCGCGGGGAGCGCTTTGCCGACTGGCCCTGCGACCTGAAAGGCAACAATGACCTGCTGGTACTCAGCAAGCCGGAGGTGATCGCCGCTATCCACAACGCCTACTTTGAGGCTGGCGCGGATATCATCGAAACCAACACCTTTAACTCGACAACAATTGCGATGGCGGATTACCGGATGGAATCCCTGTCGGCGGAAATTAACTATGCGGCGGCCAAACTGGCGCGCGCCTGCGCCGATGAATGGACGGCGCGAACACCAGAAAAACCACGCTTTGTTGCGGGCGTGCTTGGTCCAACTAACCGCACGGCCTCCATTTCGCCGGACGTCAACGACCCGGCGTTTCGTAATATCACCTTCGATCAGCTGGTGGCGGCCTACCGTGAATCCACCAAAGCGCTGGTGGAAGGCGGGGCGGACCTGATCCTGATTGAAACCGTCTTTGACACCCTGAATGCGAAAGCGGCGGTGTTTGCGGTGAAAGAAGAGTTTGAAGCGCTGGGCGTTGATCTGCCGATCATGATTTCCGGCACCATCACCGACGCCTCTGGCCGTACGCTTTCAGGCCAGACGACCGAAGCCTTTTATAACTCGCTGCGCCACGTCGAGGCGCTCACTTTTGGCCTTAACTGCGCGCTGGGGCCAGATGAACTGCGCCAGTACGTTCAGGAACTGTCGCGGATTGCCGAATGCTACGTCACCGCGCACCCGAACGCCGGCCTGCCGAACGCTTTCGGCGAGTACGACCTCGACGCCGACACCATGGCGAAACAGATTCGCGAATGGGCGGAAGCGGGCTTCCTGAATATCGTTGGCGGCTGCTGTGGCACTACGCCGGAGCATATCGCCGCCATGAGCCGCGCCGTTGCCGGTTTGCCGCCGCGCCAGCTGCCGGATATCCCGGTCGCCTGCCGCCTTTCCGGCCTGGAGCCGCTGAACATTGGCGACGACAGCCTGTTTGTGAACGTCGGCGAACGTACTAACGTCACCGGCTCGGCCAAATTTAAGCGCCTGATCAAAGAAGAGAAATACAGCGAAGCGCTGGATGTCGCCCGTCAGCAGGTAGAAAGCGGCGCGCAGATTATTGATATCAATATGGATGAGGGGATGCTCGACGCCGAAGCGGCGATGGTGCGTTTCCTCAGCCTGATTGCCGGTGAGCCGGATATTGCCCGTGTACCAATCATGATCGACTCCTCCAAATGGGAGGTTATCGAAAAAGGGCTGAAGTGCATTCAGGGTAAAGGCATCGTCAACTCTATTTCGATGAAAGAGGGCGTGGAAGCCTTTATTCATCATGCGAAGCTTCTGCGTCGCTACGGCGCGGCAGTGGTGGTGATGGCCTTTGATGAGCAGGGGCAGGCCGATACCCGCGCGCGTAAAATCGAAATTTGCCGCCGAGCCTACAAAATTCTCACCGAAGAGGTGGGTTTCCCGCCGGAAGACATCATCTTCGACCCGAATATCTTCGCCGTGGCGACCGGTATTGAAGAGCACAACAACTACGCGCAGGACTTTATCGGCGCTTGTGAAGACATCAAACGCGAGCTGCCGCACGCGCTGATCTCCGGCGGCGTGTCTAACGTGTCCTTCTCGTTCCGCGGCAACGACCCGGTACGTGAAGCTATCCACGCGGTATTCCTCTACTACGCCATCCGCAACGGCATGGACATGGGCATCGTCAACGCTGGACAGCTGGCTATCTACGACGACCTGCCCGCCGAGCTGCGCGATGCGGTTGAAGATGTCATTCTTAACCGTCGCGATGACGGCACCGAGCGTTTGCTGGATTTGGCGGAGAAATACCGCGGCAGCAAAACCGACGAAGCTGCCAACGCCCAGCAGGCGGAATGGCGTAGCTGGTACGTGAAAAAGCGTCTCGAATACTCGCTGGTGAAAGGCATTACCGAATTTATCGAACAGGATACCGAAGAAGCCCGCCAGCAGGCCGCCCGTCCGATTGAGGTGATTGAAGGGCCGCTGATGGACGGCATGAACGTGGTCGGCGACCTGTTCGGCGAAGGGAAAATGTTCCTGCCGCAGGTGGTGAAATCCGCCCGCGTGATGAAACAAGCGGTGGCCTACCTGGAGCCGTTTATTGAAGCCAGCAAAGAAAAAGGCTCCAGCAACGGCAAGATGGTGATTGCCACCGTGAAGGGCGATGTGCACGACATTGGCAAGAACATTGTTGGCGTGGTGCTGCAATGCAACAACTACGAAATCGTCGATCTTGGCGTGATGGTGCCAGCGGAGAAAATCCTCAGAACGGCGCGTGAAGTGAATGCCGATCTGATCGGTCTTTCCGGGCTGATTACCCCGTCGCTGGACGAAATGGTCAACGTGGCGAAAGAGATGGAGCGTCAGGGCTTTACTATCCCGCTACTGATCGGCGGCGCAACCACTTCGAAAGCGCACACCGCGGTGAAAATCGAGCAGAACTACAGCGGTCCGACGGTCTACGTGCAGAATGCTTCGCGTACCGTGGGCGTGGTGGCGGCGCTACTCTCCGACACCCAGCGCGATGACTTTGTCGCCCGTACCCGCAAAGAGTACGAAACCGTGCGTATTCAGCACGCCCGCAAAAAACCGCGCACGCCGCCGGTCACGCTGGAAGCGGCGCGCGATAACGATCTGGCATTCGATTGGGAACGCTACACCCCGCCGGTAGCCCACCGTCTGGGCGTGCAGGAGGTGGAAGCCAGCATCGAAACTCTGCGCAACTACATCGACTGGACGCCGTTCTTTATGACCTGGTCGCTGGCCGGCAAATACCCGCGCATTCTGGAAGATGAGGTGGTGGGCGTTGAGGCGCAGCGTCTGTTTAAAGACGCCAATGATATGCTGGATAAACTGAGCGCCGAGAAACTGTTGAATCCGCGTGGCGTGGTGGGCCTGTTCCCGGCGAACCGCATCGGCGATGACATCGAAATCTATCGCGATGAAACCCGTACTCATGTTCTGACGGTCAGCCACCACCTGCGCCAGCAGACCGAGAAAGTCGGTTTTGCCAACTACTGTCTGGCGGATTTTGTCGCGCCGAAACTGAGCGGCAAAGCGGATTACATCGGTGCTTTCGCGGTGACCGGCGGTCTGGAGGAGGATGCGCTGGCGGACGCCTTCGAAGCGCAACACGACGACTATAACAAGATCATGGTGAAAGCGATTGCCGACCGTCTGGCGGAAGCGTTTGCCGAGTATCTGCATGAGCGTGTACGTAAGGTTTACTGGGGATATGCGCCGAACGAGAGCCTGAGTAACGACGAATTAATCCGCGAAAACTACCAGGGGATTCGCCCGGCGCCGGGTTATCCTGCCTGCCCGGAACATACCGAAAAAGGCACTATCTGGCAGCTACTGGATGTCGAAAAACACACCGGGATGAAGCTCACCGAATCTTTCGCCATGTGGCCTGGCGCGTCGGTCTCCGGCTGGTACTTCAGCCATCCTGAGAGCAAATACTTCGCGGTAGCGCAGATCCAACGCGATCAGGTGACAGATTATGCTTTCCGTAAAGGAATGAGCGTTGAGGACGTTGAGCGGTGGCTGGCGCCGAACCTGGGTTACGATGCGGACTGATTCATAAAATCGTCACTTTTCCTTACAACATACAAGGCACTCATTGGGTGCCTTGTCTCTTTCTTACAATTAAACCCTTATACTGAAGGAAGGCTCTACGCTGAATTTGCCGGATGGCGGCGTAAACGCCTTATCCAGCATACCGTATTACGTATGGTAAGCCCGGTGGCGTGCAACGCCAGCAGGCTTTAACGCTGTGCGCCATCAGGCAATTTATCGCAAGTGAGCTTCAGGAAAACGTATAACGATAAGGAGAACCTGACGCCGTGTTAACTTTGCTCCATCTACTTTCTGCCGTTGCGCTGTTGGTATGGGGAACACATATCGTTCGTACTGGCGTAATGCGCGTGTTTGGCGCGCGTCTACGCACTGTCCTCAGCCGCAGCGTGGAAAAGAAACCGCTCGCCTTTTGTGCGGGTATCGGTGTTACCGCGCTGGTACAAAGCAGTAACGCCACCACTTTATTGGTAACGTCGTTTGTCGCCCAGGATCTTGTCGCCCTGACGCCAGCTCTGGTGATTGTGCTGGGCGCTGATGTGGGTACTGCGCTAATGGCGCGTATTCTCACCTTTGATTTGTCGTGGCTGTCGCCGCTGCTGATTTTTATCGGCGTGATTTTCTTTTTAGGACGTAAGCAGTCCCGTGCCGGGCAGCTTGGTCGCGTCGGTATCGGGCTTGGCCTGATTCTACTGGCGCTGGAGCTGATTGTGCAGGCAGTGACGCCGATCACTCAGGCTAATGGCGTGCAGGTCATTTTCGCGTCGCTGACGGGCGACATTATGCTGGATGCGCTGATTGGCGCGATGTTCGCTATTATCAGTTATTCCAGCCTGGCGGCGGTGTTGCTGACGGCGACCCTGACGGCGGCGGGGATTATATCGTTCCCGGTGGCGTTGTGCCTGGTCATCGGCGCCAATCTGGGATCGGGCTTGTTGGCGATGCTCAACAACAGCGCCGCCAATGCTGCCGCGCGTCGCGTAGCGCTCGGCAGCCTATTGTTCAAATTGATCGGCAGCCTGGTCATCCTGCCGTTTGTCCATCCGCTGGCGAATCTGATGGATGAGCTATCGCTACCGAAGTCAGAGCTGGTGATCTATTTCCACGTTTTCTATAACCTGGTGCGCTGCCTGGCGATGGTGCCATTTGCCGAGCTGATGGCGCGTTTTTGTAAACGGATTATTCGTGATGAGCCTGAACTGGATACCCATCTGAAGCCGAAACATCTGGATGTCAGCGCGCTGGATACGCCAACGCTGGCGCTGGCTAATGCTGCCCGTGAGGTGCTGCGCATTGGCGATGCGATGGAACAGATGATGGAAGGGCTAAAAAAGGTCATGCACGGCGAGCCGCGTGAAGAGAAAGCGCTGCGCAAGCTGGCGGATGACGTTAACGTGCTCTATACCGCGATTAAGCTTTATCTGGCGCGAATGCCGAAAGACGAGCTGGCGGCGGAGGAGTCCCGCCGGTGGGCGGAGATTATTGAGATGGCCCTGAACCTCGAACAGGCGTCGGATATTATCGAGCGAATGGGCAGTGAGATTGCCGACAAGTCGCTGGCGGCGCGTCGGGCATTTTCAGAAGAAGGATTGAAAGAGCTGGATGCGCTTTACGATCAACTGCTCAGTAATCTGCAACTGGCGATGTCGGTCTTTTTCTCCGGCGATGTCACCAGCGCCCGTCGGTTGCGCCGCAGTAAACATCGCTTCCGTATACTTAATCGCCGATACTCACATGCGCATGTCGACCGCCTGCACCAGCAGAACGTGCAAAGCATTGAAACCAGCTCGCTTCATTTAGGGCTGCTGGGCGATATGAAGCGTCTTAACTCACTGTTCTGTTCGGTCGCCTATAGCGTACTGGAACAGCCGGATCAGGACGAGGAACGCGGCGAGTATTAAGTGAAATGCCGGATGGCGGGGCCTACGGAGAACATGCGTGTAGGCCCGCCATTCGGCATTCAATGTGGCCAGGGATTAAAAGCGATGACCCGCTTCCAGCGCCACGGCCTCTTCGCCCGCTTTAAACACCCAGGTGGTATTCGGGCCGCCGAGAACCGCCTGGCCGTTGCTCACCTGAATCCAGTTACCTTCCGGCAAACCAATCACTGTCAGTTCCGGCGCGACCACCAGCAGTTCGCGAATACGCTGCTCGCGGGTCTCGCCCTTATGACCTTCCGGCAAGGCGTTAGTGAAGTGAGGATTAATTTGCAGCGGGAACAGATCCAGCGCGTCGAAACCGTTTGGATCGACGATCGGCATATCGTTGGTCGTGCGGATAGTCGGGCAGGCAAGGTTGGCGCCTGCGCTCCAGCCGATATACAGCGCGCCGCGTTTTACCCTGTCCGCCATCGGCGCCAACAGCCCGCGTTCACGCGATTCTTTCAGTAGCTGGAAGGTATTTCCGCCACCGACAATAATGATTTCCGCTTTCTCAATCGCTGCAAGCGGATCGGCGACACGATGAATCCCTGTGACGTTTATCCCTAATGGCGCAAGCACCTCTGCGGTTTTATCCGTGTACTCGTCCCATGTTTGCGTGACGCCGGCAAACGGAATAAACACGGCTGAGCGTCGACCGTTCAACTGATTCGCTATCAGCGGCAGAGCGTGTTCCAGCCAGGCCTTACCCGGCAGCGTCGAGTTACTTAATAAAAGCAGTTCCATTACTTCTCCACCTCATCAGGAAATGTCAAAACGTAATAATGCTACCATTATCCATTTAATGTCTTACTGATATGGCTCATGATGTTACGCGTGTCACAGGCAAAGCGCGGTCGCTAAAAGTGACGACAGGCCAGATCTGCCATCTGGTATCGCCTGAAAAATTACAGGTATAATCCGCAAAATTATTTAACACGTTTAGAGACGAAAATGGCAAAACTGACCTTACAAGAGCAACTGCTACAAGCGGGATTAGTGACCAGCAAAAAAATGGCCAAAGTCCAGCGCACGGCTAAAAAATCACGCGTTCAGGCTCGTGAGGCCAGAGAGGCGGTGGAAGAAAATAAAAAGGCGCAACTTGAGCGTGATAAACAACTCAGTGAACAGCAAAAACAAGCGGTTTTAGCGAAAGAGTTTAAAGCTCAGGTTAAGCAACTTATTGAAATGAATAGAATCAATGTATCTAAAGGCGATATTGGTTTTAACTTCACCGATAATAACGTCATCAAAAAAATAGACGTGGATAAGCTCACTCAGACGCAACTGATTAATGGGCGTCTCGCGATTGCGCGTCTGGTTATCAATAACGGCGGTGAATGTGAATATGCGATTATTCCCGCGAGCGTCGCCGATAAAATCGCACAACGAGATGCGGACAGTATTGTCGTAAACAGTGCGCTGAGTCAGGAAGAGCAGGACGAAGATGATCCGTATGCCGATTTTAAAGTTCCTGACGATTTGATGTGGTAAGTCACATTCCCGACGTTTATGTAGAAAAATTTCTCAGAGAGTAAATATGCTGACCGACACATCCACCCGGCTTAATAAATATATTAGTGAAAGCGGCATCTGTTCGCGTCGCGAGGCGGACCGTTTTATCGAACAGGGCAATGTCTTTATCAACGGCAAACGCGCCGCCATTGGCGATCAGGTAGTCGCCGGGGATGTTGTTAAAGTAAATGGTCGGTTGATTGAGCCGCGAGAAGCGGATGATTTAGTGCTGATTGCGCTGAATAAACCGGTTGGCATTGTCAGTACCACTGAAGACGGCGAACGCGACAATATTGTCGATTTTGTGAACCACAGCAAACGTATCTTCCCGATTGGGCGTCTGGATAAAGACTCGCAGGGGCTGATATTTCTGACTAACCACGGCGATCTGGTCAATAAGATTCTGCGTGCCGGTAACGATCACGAAAAAGAGTATCTGGTGACGGTGGATAAACCGATTACCGACGAGTTTATTCGCGGTATGGGCGCTGGCGTGCCGATTCTGGGTACCGTCACCAAAAAATGTAAGGTGAAAAAAGAGGCGCCGTTTGTCTTTCGCATTACCCTGGTGCAGGGATTAAACCGTCAGATCCGTCGTATGTGTGAATACTTTGGTTATGAAGTGACGAAACTGGAGCGTACGCGCATTATGAACGTCAGTCTGAGCGGGATTCCGCTGGGCGAGTGGCGCGATCTGACGGACGATGAGCTGATCGATCTGTTTAAATTGATTGAGCGTTCCTCTTCCGAAGCCAAACCAAAGGCCAAAGCGAAGCCGAAAACCACGGGTATTAAGCGACCGGTCGTTGCGATCGAAAAAAGCAATGAGAAAGCACGCCCGACATCAAGCGGTAAGCGCTTTACCTCGCCGGGACGAAAGAAAAAAGGACGTTAACGTCTGCCGCGCGTCGGCGTATTCGCCGACCAGGAGAATGACGCTTCCGTATCGGGTTTATACGCCTGCTTTTTCTTCAACTGGCGGGCTTTTTTTGCTTCAGCCTCACGCAGCGCCATCAGCTTATCGATGTACTCTTTTTTTACGCTGTTGGTCTCAGAATTGGTCAGCGGACGACCGTGCGCAATACGGGCGCGGTCCAGCAACGTTTTCAGTTCGCGCTGTTCGCGCTCGGTCATCTCTTTTTGGGTAATGCGGGGGAGTGCCATACGGGTGCCCTCAGTTAGCCGATGCATTTAGTCTACGGCAATACGCAACGGGCGGATAGCGTGTAAGCCGGGTAAGCTTGCGCCACCCGGCAATATTTTAATTTACCTTTGCCGTTTCGCCCGATTTTTCAACAATCGGTTTCCCGGACCAGTAACCAGCCAGTAGTGACCCTGAAAGGTTGTGCCACACTGAGAACAGCGCGCCAGGCAGCGCTGCGAGCGGGCCAAAGTAGATTTTACCCAATGCAGCAGCAAGACCAGAGTTCTGCATCCCGACTTCGATCGCCAGCGTTCGACAGGTTGACTCATCAAAACCGAACAGACGTCCACCCCAGTAGCCGCCAAGCAGGCCAAGGGTGTTATGCAGGATCACCGCGATGATCACCATAAAGCCGACGGAGGCGATATGTGAAGCTGAACCCGCGACCACCGCGCTGATGATTGCCAAAATGCACACCATCGAGAATGCTGGCAGATAAGGTTTTACCACTTTCACTACGCGCGGAAACAGATGGTGAATCACCAGCCCCAGCGTGATTGGAATGACCACAATCTGTAGAATGCTCAGCAGCATACCCATCACGTCGACTTGAATATGGGCATCGACGTACAGGCGCGTGAGTAGTGGTGTGGCGACCACGCCGACCAGCGTGGAGACCGATGAAATGGTGACTGAGAGCGCGACGTCTCCCTTCGCCAGATAGATCATTACGTTAGAGGCCGTGCCGCTGGCTACGCTACCGACCAGTACCATCCCGGCGGACAGATCTGGCGGCATCTTAAACAGCAACGCCAGCAGCCATGCCGCGAGCGGCATTACCAGATAGTGCAGGAATATCCCTGCGGCGACAGGGGCTGGTCGGGAGAGCACGCGTTTAAAGTCGTCAACGTTAAGATGGACCCCCATACCGAACATAATCAACATCAGTAGTGTCGCGACCCACGGCCCAACAGGAGTAAAGGTGGATGGTGTGTAATACGCAATGAGAGAGAGCAGCAGCGCCCATAACGGGAACAGCCGGGTAATGACGGCGAGCATGTTGTTTTCCTTGCAAGTATGTTGTGTTTGTTATCAACGGGTCAGGATCGAGCCAGACCATAGTTATTGTTTATCGCGTGAAGGAAGATTATTCAAACAAATTACGCTCATGATCCAGTGTGGGCACGTGACAGGCTGGATGACGCGCCTGCGTCGCCATCCGGCAACGTATCGCCCGATGGCGCTTACGCTACCGTATTAGAAATATATAGAGGTTCTGGTGGCGTAAAGAAAAGCGCCGGCATTGAAGAGAAGGAAGCTTTAACGCAGTGATAACTTATATTGTTTCACTTTGCTTTGGATTGTGTTTTTTAAACTAAAATAAGGCACCCAGGGCAATGCTGTGTTCCAGGGGCGAGGGGAACCATGAAAACAGACTATGCTTGCTCCGTCAGGTAATTTTCCATTACCTGTCCCATCGTATAGTTCAGGGTTAAAACCAATCATTTTTGGTGTTGCTATATTAGCTTTGTAACTAATAATTCTTCCGGGTAAGATGTTTTGCCATCTTTCAGCATCTTGACATATTCTGCCGATAAATCCTTGATCGCCATGATAGGGCGGGGTTCTTATGGCATTGATTTCCTTTTCAGGATTTTTCATAAATTCATCCCACACATTTTTTTTTGCGGGTGCAGGAATAAACATAATACCTGTTGCTGGCGCAACTGAAGCACCATGCTGAGAAAAGTCATTAAGTAATGTTATTTTTTTCATAGTTGTCAGAGGAGTAATATCTCCCACAACAACGCTATCTATATCAATATAGAGAATATCCTCATTACCAAGAACAGGATGCAGTGGATTGAAAAGTTCTAGTTTTGCCCACCATCCTGGCCAATCATACAAAAGAGGCGCTGTATTTACCCCTTTTATCTTTAGCGCATCTGTTAAACAAACAGAATCATAACCTTTGAGCTGCTTATGTAACCATTGAGCATGTTTTGTGGTGAAGTCTTTGCTTTGTCTGAGCACAGAAACAATAATCATTATATTCCCCGGTGAATATTAGGTGTTTTTAGCCATGTTCCACTATATTTAATGTGCTTTATATTGCAACAAAATTAGTGTTCATATGGTTATTGAAGTTTAATTACATTCAAGATGTGAATGTAATTAATTTGTTTATAATGTTATTAATATATGTAATGTAAGTTGATAAATGTTTTAATGATTGTTTTGTCTTTTATATTTCCATGGGGAGATATAAAATAAGAGTTGGGATGGGAGTGATCTTATTTCCCCTTTTTACTGCTCCCAGTTCTATATCAATTCCAAATTTGGAATTTAGCTTGCGATTAATCCATAATCCAGTTTTTTCTGTTTTTTTTTGAACCATAGATATACATCTCATTTTCCAGATGCCATCAAAATAAAAAATTACGACGGCGATTGTTATTGGCCTGCATAAGTAATCGACATAATGAAAATTCATTCCTGCGAATAATCTCATGCCGCCAGTATTCCCGTAATCCACTTCCTTTTTTAGATATGGGAAATAATAAGCAATGTAAGAGTTTGATTTTTTCTTCCTCCAATGAAGAAAGCTAGCTTGTTAAATAAATGTTATTATCGTAGGGGGTTCACGTATCAATTGGTAAAAATACTATAAGATGGTTTTTTATAATACTTCATTTGCTATGCAAACTGAACATTTAATGCTAACAAATAAATACTAATGGGTATTACTTAATTCAACACCGCCGGGCTTTATACCCGGCGAGAGATTCAACAATCGTATTGCCAGCTACTGACTAAGGCATAAAGGTGGCTGGGGGAGTAGCGCCAGCTATCGTTTAGTCCGAGAAATTCAGCGCAAAACTCGCTGCAAAACAGTTTATCTTTGCGCTCCCGGTTATACAGCGCGATACCGAGCGCGCCCTGCCAGTCATAGCGTTTGCCGTTATGTTTGCGGAAAAAGGCCTCCACTTCCGGCAACGTGGCCTTTAACGGTAGCTTATCCCACTTATCGTCCGGTAACGGTATTATCTTTCCCCGCACGCCGCGATCGCGAAACGATGCAGAGTAGCAGAGGTATTCATTACCGCCGTGCGCCACCGCCAGTTCACAGTGAGAGTAGATACCGCGCGTGACTTTGCGCGTGAGCCAGTCGGCAAACCTGGCGATGCCGCGATACTCCGATCGCCCCTTATAGCAAGCGAGCCAGACGGTGGTTGGACTCATGGCTGCCAGCCTGATGAATAGTCGTAGTCGAGCACAGCCTCGATATCCCCCAGCGCTTCTACCGCCGCAATATGCCGCTGCGCGTTGGCAAACAGGCGCATGTCGTGATCCATAGTGACGGTTTCAAACTGCGCGGCGATTTCGTTGGTCAGTTCAGTCAAACCGTTATTTTTGGTCTGCCACATTAACCCTGCCGGAATCTGCTTTGCCTGACCCATTCTGGTGAGTGACATTTGCTGAATACGGCTGTTAGCATCGCTGTGGAAATGGTTGCCGTCGATAACGATATAATCGGCGGTAACATCATCACGGTGAGCTTTGATTGCCTGTATAACTTGTGCTTTTACACTTTCAAGTGCTGAGACAAATAACGCTTCGTCATATACCCACTCGTTTCCCTGCAATCGGTAAAATCTTCCGGGTGGCGGTGTAGTAATAAATTCAAGAGGGTTAAGGCACACCCAACAATTTTTATCTCTTAGTCGCCACTGCTCATCATCTATAGAAATTACTGAGTCAGGTAACACTACGTTTAATGAAGAAGTATCAATCCAGTCTATAACCTCAAAGGTTGCCGGATGGTAATATGCATATTGAGTCATATATTCACCATGAAATTTTTACAAAACCGTTTGAGCCTTTCCCTCCAGGAAAGCCAGACCCACTATAGGTATTATCACTGCCAGTGGTTTTGCCTCTGGCGCCTCCGCCGCCCCCGGCACCATAACCACCAGCATTGCCCCCGTCAGTATTACTGCCACCGCTCCCTCCCGTACCGTACGATGAGTTTTCCCCTGCTGCGCCATTACCAGATGGGGCTGGGTTTATTACTGATACAGTTGAGATAACGCCGCCGGCTCCTCCTGAACCACCTTTGGCGGTAACATTAACAAAAATTGAATCCCCGCCATCAATACCGGGGGATCCTGGCGTGCTAGTTACCAAGGTGTGAATTCCTGATGGTGCCGTAGACGACTGACTGGCTGCGGCTCCGCCAACCCCTCCTGCGCCAACTATAACCGCGTATTTTCCTCCCGGAGTTACAGGAACAATGGAAATATTTGTGCTTCCACAGGTTCCTCCCGAACCACCACTAGCACCCGCGAATCCTCCATCGGTGACTGCACCACCACCACCACCTCCTCCTCCTCCTAACATTTCCACAAAGACCTGAGTCACCCCATCAGGTACCGTAAACGTACCGTTAGCCGTAAAAAACTGATAATGGGAATGATTAGCCGGAGCCGCTGCGCTCGCCTTGTCATACGCCGCCTTTACCGCGCTCGGCGTCGCCGCCTCCGTCGTACTGGTGCTATCGGTGGCGCTATTAAGCTTCACAATCCCTTTTTGCGTCAGCGTGCCGTCCGGGACGCCGGTAATCTGGTTCCAGGCGTGAGTATGGTTCGCCGGAGCCGCCGCATTCGCCTTATCCATCGCCGTCTTGACCGCACTGGGCGTTGCCGCTTCTGTGGTACTGGTGCTGTCCGTCGCGCTGTTAAGCTTCACAATCCCTTTTTGCGTCAGCGTGCCGTCCGGGACGCCGATAATCTGGTTCCAGACGTGAGTATGGTTCGCCGGAGCTGCCGCATTCGCCTTATCCATCGCCGCCTTGACCGCGCTCGGCGTTGCCGCTTCCGTTGTGCTGGTGCTGTCCGTCGCACTGTTAAGCTTAACAATCCCCTTTTGCGTCAGCGTACCGTCCGGAACGCCGGTAATCTGGTTCCAGGTATGCGTGTGATTACGCGCTTCCGCCATCGCCGCTTTTACCGCCTTTGGCGTAGCCGCTTTGGTTTCGTCATCGCTGTCGGTGGCGTTACTGAGTTGCGTAAAGCCTTTCTGCGTTAATGTCGCATCCGGGTGATTTGTCGAATGTTCATGCTCGTCCAGCCGGACATCCACATAGTCGCGCGTCGCCAGCACGATGCTCGGATCTACGGTCAGCGTGACCGCCGTGGTGTTGGAGACTTCCATAATCAGGCGGATACAGACCTGCTTGCCGCAACCGTCCGGCAGCAGCGGTTTGTAGGATTCCGGGAATTTGCCGATGGCGATTAGCTCGCCCTCGTTGTCGAACACGCCCACTTCACGCACGTACCAGCCGCCAACCTCTTCCGGCAGCACCAACTCGGCAATCAGCCAGTTAGGATTATTCGGCGCAACGGTCAGCGTATTCATCTCGCCGCGCCAGACTTCGTGGCGTAATTTGGTCTGGCTGGCGGTGGGCTCATAATATTGCCCACCGCCGTCGCCAACCGCCATCTTTTGCAGATGTATCTGTTTCTTATCCGCAAGGGCGCTGGCGATTTTCGCCATTCCCCTGTCGGTCAGGAGGGTATAAAACTCATTATCCATAATTACTCCGGGTAAATAGATGTAATTTCAAGGCTCCATTGCCCTGTACCGAAATAGATCGGTTTAGTTTGTTGAACTTCCAGAACCTGGAAGGGTAAGACGGTCGTTATTTCTCCACCGTAAAGCGCGCTGCCGATAACAGGAATAGCGCTTTGGTTAATTATCCAGACAATTAACGCTTCCAGCTTTGAGCGCACGTTCTTATACTCATGAATAAGATCGACCAGGTTATTAAACAGATTTTCATCCATGCCCTGGTTAATTAGCTCAATTTCAACCTTAAAAAAATAAGCCTTACCGCCATACTCAAACCATTCGGAAATCGTGCCGGGTAAGGATAATATTTCCAGAACGCGGCGAACGGCCCAGGGAGTTCCTTTATATTTATGCAGTTCAATCGCCTGTTTAATTAACTCTCGTTTCTCCTGTTCATTGGCGGCAAATAGCCAGCCCTCCAGCCCCTGAACATGAAACTGTCCGGCCAACGAGGGCAGTGCCGAGGCATCAACGATATCCACCAGATAGACCAGCAACGCCGTCAGGTCGATTTGCGCAAAGCGTTCGGCGGCAATATTCGCCAGAATCGAAAAACGTTCGTCGCTGGCCAGCGGCGGCGGCAGAAGCAGTTTATCCATCGCTGACCCCGGCAATCGTCACGTCAATGGCCGTGCATTCCGCCCATTCGTGTGCCTGCAATACCTTTTTCGCGGGCATATCCAGCGCCACGTCGTAAACGCCATCAACCTGCAGCACTTTAATTATCTGGTTTGGCACAATGTCCTGGCCCAGCCGGGTCTGGCGCGAGCGCGTCCATGTATTAATCGCTTCACGCGCGGCGGCAAGCGTCGTCTCCTGATCGGCGGTGGTAAACAGCGTTAGCCGGGCGCGGATCTGATAAGCCACGCGCGGAGAACATTTAGCGCTCACCTTATCGGTTAGCGGGCGCTTTTTCTCTTTGCTCACCTCCCGTTCGATCTGGGCAAGAAGCTCCGGCCCCGGCAAACCGTTCAGGGTCAGCGGATAGAGTTCCACGCAGCCTTCCGCCAGCCCTTCATCCGGCCCCAGCACCGCCACGTCGATAATCGACTGGCTGACCGAGAGCGTATGGAAGCGATAGGCGCCATAGCTGCCCGCGTTGCTGAAACTCTCCGGCGCCAGTTGAATACGCTCGCGCAGCGCATCGTCGTTTTCTTCGCCGCAGCCGCCTGTCGATGCGGTCAGGTTGGTGACGCTGAGATCGTAATTGCCTACCCGGTCCACCAGCGCGCTGATTTGCGCAGGCTGCCAGTTGTTGCCGGATTCACCGGTCGTTACACAGGTTGCAGTTACCGCAATGCTCAGGCTGCCCGCAGGCAACAGAACATCTTCGTCGGTGGCGAACATCACGCTATCCGACGCGCTGGCGCGGGTACCCTGTGGAATCACCAGGTTGGTTTTAGCCGCTGTCGTAACGGAAAACTGTAGCGTGGTTTTCGCCGCCTGAGCCGGCAGACGGTGAACGCCGACCAGTTCGCCTAAATAATCCAGCATCGGCGCGCGGGAATACGCGACCAGGTTTTGCTTCGCCGCCTCCTGGATGGCGATGCGGACAAGGTTTTCACGATAAGCAAACAGGTCAATGAGCAGCCGCTCAGCCTGTGCCGGGTAGAGTTTTTTACCGCTGGCTTCTTCATATTGCGCAATCATCTCGCTGGTGATTTGCGCGGGATCGCGGTCAATAAAGTCGGGTTCGGCTATCGCCATAACACCTCCGTTGAGTTGATTACGCCGTCTGCGGCGCGCCATTGCACGCGTAACGTCAGGTGTTCGCCGTCAATCGTCGGCGTCACCTTCAGCAACCGGCAGCGGGGTTCCCACATGCGAATCGCTTCCACCGATTCGCGAACAACGTGCGGAATGGCCCGCTCGATCGGGTAATCGATGTAGCGCCACAGATTGCTGCCAAAAAGCGGCCTGTGGGGATCGCTGCCGCGCGGCGTGCGCAGAATGATGTGTATTGCCTGATGAATATCATCCAGCCCGCAGACGTATTCTTCAGGACGTTGCAAGGCAGGTTGCCAGTGCAGGGTCGAGGGTCGTGTTTTCGTGTTCATGAGGCTATTTTCGCCTTCCGGCGGGGGGAGAGATATTAAAGCGCTTTAAGGAAATAATTGATGGCGGGGTCAGAATGTGTTTTGCCCGGCGGCGCTTCTGCGCTTACCGGGCCTGTGTTGATGCACATTTTGTTAAATGGCGAAGATCGCGTTTTACGTAAAGTTAAAATGAAATTGCTGTAATTTCACCTTTGCCTACAGAAGCGTAGTACCAGAATTCATCATTGATTTCTGCGTGCTTCATTTTTTCAACTGGAATCGTTTTCTGCCGTCCATTAACCGAGAGTGTGATCGAACCCGTTAGCTGCTCCCGGCTGATAATAGCGAAATCCCCGCGGGTGTTGCTATAAGCCGTCGTTTCATTGGAAAGGCTGTGCTTCGCTCCATTAGCGATTACAGAATAATCAAAATTGACTTTCTTTTTGAAAATAGCTTGTACATGATAATACTCGCCGTAAACAGCAGGATCATGGAATAAACCAAAATGACCACCGCTATTTTGCAATTTGACGAAATAATAGTCAGGGATGATAAACTCCTGCTTACCTGCCGCTATTTCTTTAGTAATGATTTTTTGTCTTACGATTTCCTGTCCGGCCGTTTTTTTATAACCGTTAAGCATCAATGAATAGGACCAAAGGAATACGATACCACAGAGGACAGTCACGGCAGTTACGCCTACGACTCCAGCCTTAACGCCACTTTTCAACAGGGCGTAAGCGATGAAGGAGATAGCTAAAAGGAAAAACATAAACGTACCGTTCATAACCCGATCGGGGTAGGACGGCGACGCGAACATGATTAAGGAAGTGCCAATACCTATACATACGACTAACGCAGCGCAGATAAGGGACGTTTTATCAATTTTGGCGCGAATCTGCTTATTGAATATGACCAGTAAGACCAGCAATAACAAAACAACATAAGCTATCCAGATCAGCGCCAGATGGTTATGAACGCGTTCTGTTAAGTGAATGAAAATACGTTCAAAAATCGGCCTTCCATACCAGAATTCTTTGCCGCTGGCGCGGATGAAATTGCCCGGAGAAAGTATCAATACGCATGAACCTGCGATTGCACAGAAACTATAAACTATCTTATTGCGCGAAACAGATTTGTTTTGCCATAACTCGTATGCAATGGCCAGAACAGAAATAAGCGAGACGAAAGGTGAGACGCTTTCATTGGAACAGCCTGCCATAAAGCTTAGTAATGCAACCCACGGGCTGATCGCTTTACTGTTTTTTATTGTTATGGTGTAAAAGAAGAACAGCCATGCAACAACGAACAGATTCGTCCACAAATAATTCGCAGCACCAACGATCCAGAAAGTGGTTTGACCCAAATTCGGGTTCGAAATCCAGTAAGTGAAGAATATTAGTGGGAATAATAAGTAGTCGGATTTATTCCAGCGTAATGTACCTGAGGGTGTCTTCACAATGAAATAACAAAATACCAGTGTCGAAACGGCAGCGCTGATGGAATACACGAGTTGAGAACGTGTATACAGGATGAGTGCGCTGGTGTAATCAGCTATAATCCTGCCACTCCATGTCATATAATGATGAAAATGTGATTCCGGCGAAATTCCTAAAAGGTAATAGCGGTAATCATCAGAGTGAATGGGGGTATACCATTCAATAAGAAAAATGGCCAAAAAAGCCAGTAGTATCATCGCCGTTTTCGGTAATATCTTGAGCATAGTAATCATTATTCCATCATTGTTTTTTTGTTTTTCACGATATAGCGGGGTCTTTGCTTCACCTCCGTGTAAACGCGTCCGATATATTCACCCATGATGCCTATGCCGATAAGCTGGATGCCGCCTAAGAAGAGAATCGCGGTCATAAGCGAAGGATAACCAGGAACAGGGTTTCCCCACATCAATTTATCAATGATCATCCACATGGCATATATCAGGGAGAGGGCAGAAACGCTCACTCCTATATACGTCCAGATACGCAAAGGGAAAGTAGAAAAACTTGTAATCCCCTCCAGCGCCAGGTTCCAGAGTTTCCAGCCATTAAATTTTGAGCTACCTGCGACACGTTCAGCACGGGCATATTCGACAACATCTGTTTGACCTCCAACCCATGAAAGTATACCTTTCATGAAAAGGTTACGTTCTGGTAATAGCTTGATATTTTCTACAATCTCGCGCGACATCAATCGAAAATCACCGACATTCTCTTCAATCTTTGGCGTACTGATTTTGTTATGCAGCCTGTAGAACCACTCAGCGCTTTTACGCTTCAGGTGGCCATCCGTTGAACGATCGATACGTTTAGCTAGCACCATTTCTGCACCAGCCTGCCATTTATTGATCAAATGTGGGATTACTTCGATGGGATCTTGTAAATCAACATCGATAGGGATCACCACATCTCCGGTCGCGTAATCCAATCCGGCAAAAAGTGCAGGTTCTTTACCAAAATTGCGGGTAAATGAGATCGGAACAACAAGAGGATCGGCAACAGCTAATGCGCTGATGATTGATTCAGTCGCATCGTGACTCCCATCATTAACGAAGATAATCTCAACGTTATAAGGTTTAAGTGAACTGTATTCTCTGACCGTTTTATAGAAAATAGGGATCGCGTCCTCTTCATTAAAGACGGGAACCACTAATGAAATTTTCATTTCTCATTCCTGAAAACAATGAATCTGGAATATAAAAATCCGCAAATAAGGCTAATTGCGGAAAATACAATGAGCGTAAAAATGGGAGGCATAGCACACTTGTCGCCTGTCCATCCCACGACAGCGCTCAGCACGCCCATAAAACCGACGTACAGCAAATAACGTCCGGTTGATACGCTGGCTCCAAAGGTAAACCGGGCGTTAGCGAAAAAACTAAAACTGACAGCGACAGCAAAGCCCGTTACGTTTGCCAAAGCCTGACTTGTTTGAAATCCATAGACGCAAAGGGCAAAGATAGCCCAGTGCAAAGCAGTATTAAGTACGCCTATCGAAACGTACTTTATAAATAATTTTATCATTATAGCAATCAAGAAGTTGTAATTCAGCGAAGTCTACCAGACAAAACTGAGAGGATCATTCCTGAACAGCAGATTTTATGTAAGCAGGGCGAAGTTAAAGTAAAAAATAGCGTTAGTTTTCCAATATACATATATGCAATATTTGCAGTGCAAAGTGATTACATTTTCATCGGAAATAGCGCGGGAAAAGGGCTTAATCACGTTGCGCTGAAATAAATATCCTCCAGCAATTTGCCCGGTGGCGCTTCTGCGCTTACCGGGCCGGTGTTTATGCACCTTTTGCAGGCTGGATAAGGCGAAGCCACCATCCAGCAGCAATTTGCAGGTTAGTGAGAGTGGTGGTTGGAGTTGCCGCCGCTGTCCATCACTGAACCGCTGGCGTTAACGTTGCCGAGGACATTCACGTTGCCCGTGATAACCGCGCTGTTTCCGACGCCGCCGCTACCGGCCATACCGCCAAGCCAGGTGAGTTTTTTCATCACGGTAACGTCACCGGTAAAGGTGCTGAGCGGCGCATCGACGGTGACATTCAGCGCTTTAATGCCCGTATGGGACGCTTCCACGTTGACATCTACCGCCTTGACGCCCACGGAGGTGGCCGCCACGTCTACGGTTTCTGATATCACCGTGACGTGCTGCGCCCTGACCTCCACTTGCGGCGAAGTAAGCTGCGTACGTTCCTTCACTTCAATGACGATTTTTTCTATGCCGCCGTTGACGGTGAGCTGGTGTAACGCACGGTCATATTCAAAGGCCGCGCCGTCGGAAAACTGCACGTAGCGTTTGTCGCGCGAGGCCAGCGGCGCGGTATCCACGCTGGAGTAGACCGCGCCCAGCACCACCCCATCCTCGCCGTTGTCGTCGAGCAAAACTTCCACCTGTTCGCCAATATCCGGCAACCAGTAATCTTTGTTGTCCTGCGTGTTGCGTTGCAGCACCGCAAGCCAGTTACTGCGCAGGTTATCGCACTCTGGTAGAGTGACTCTGACGCGCACGACCGCCTCATCAATATCGCTGATAATGCCCGTCTGGCGGGTAACGCCTTTCATATTGCCTCCTTACTGGCTGGTTGCCGGTCCGCGTGAAATGTCGATTTCGGTAGTGTAGCCGCCGCTGCGCGTGAGTTTGTGCATGGATTTATCAATCAGCCACTGCCCGGAAAGTACGCCAAAATCGCTCAGTTCTATCTTGTTGCCCGCCGTCAACTGCGGGCAGCCCATCAAGCTGAGCGTGCCGGTTTGCTGGTATTCGTTGTGGCTGTCCAGCGCGGCATTGGCTTTAGCCTGCGCCGCGCCGGCATCTGGGGCGCGACTGTTGATCTTCAGGGTATCGGCGCTGGTCGCCGCACCGCGCGCCGGGGCTTTTTCCTGGCTGTCATGGGTGTAGATAACCAGTTCTTTTTGCTTGCTATTTTGATGCTGCACGGTGGCGTTTTTGTAGATCCGGTTGATGGTATCTTTGAACGTGTAGTGCGAAATATCCGTCCGCCTGAGCGTCTTCACCGGCGCCAGACAGCGCAGCGTCGGCAGATGCGAAAAGATCAGCTCCGTCGCCGTCACTTTCACGGTATAGCCATATTCACTCGCCAGCCGTTTGAGAAACGCCACATCGGTTTCGGCATATTGCGTGACCCGATCAATCGTCAGCGGCGCAATCTTGCCCGCCAGTGTTAAACCGTGTTTTTGCGCGATGCGACTGGCGATGGCGGAAAGCGTCGTCTCCTCAAAGCCCTGGCTGTTTTTGGTGCGTAGCGCTTTGCTGACCGAGGTGGCGATACCGTCGATATTGACCGTCGAAGGTGGCGCGCTGATATCAATTTTATCAATGATATAGGTTCCGCAATCGAGCAGATCTTCACCCTGGTAGCCCAGGCGCAGCGCCAGCGTGTCGCCTTTTCCCGGATACCATTCGTTTACCCAGCGCCCGGCGCTATCTTCCAGCGCAATGGCAATAACATCCGACTCGTTTTTAATGCTGTCGCTGTAACTGATGCTGGTGACATAAGGCGCGATGTCGTAAGTGATCTCTTTATGTCCGTACCAAAGGGTAAAAATAGGCGTCAGGGTGGCGAACACCCCGCCGGATACCGTTATCTCAGCCATGGCGGTAGCTCCGGGGTCGTTTGCGTGACGCTGATAACCGGGATGATCAGCCGCACGCCTGACGGTAAAACCGGCATAATAGCGACGTGCGGATTGGCCGCGATGATGCGTTCGTAGGCCAGCGCATCGCCGTAATAGCGCCAGGCGAGATTATCCCAGCGTTCGCCGTCGGTGGTGACATGTTCAAGGTAGCGCATTACAGACTCCTCGTAATATCGGCGGCGGCAAGCTGGCTCACGTCGGGCGCGCTTGTTTGCAGCGCGCCGCGCGCCTGATTGACCAGCGTCGCGGCGCTGTCGTAAGTCGCTTCCGCGACGCTGCTGGTGATAGCGTCAAACAGCGATTCGGCGTGTTCAATAAGCGTGCCGGCATCGCCCGCGCATTCGCGGATCCCCGGCAGGCTGTCGACCAGTTCCTGCATTTTTGCCGCCAGCGCTTTCGGCAGCCCGGCCAGCGTTTGCAAATCCAGCGGCTGCTGGAACAGCGCGTCTATCGAACGAATGGTTTTTTTCAGCGAATCGACGATATCGCCGCATTTTTCTTTCAGCGCTTTGGCTTCCTTCACCAGCTCTTTCGCCTGGGCGATCGTTTTTTTGATGTCATCAATGGCGTCGGCCACCTCATCCATCATCTCTTTGGCTTCACGCATACCCTCTTCAACGGCGCTCAGCAGTTCATCAAACCAGGAATCGCTAACGTCGGGAAGCTCATCCAACATCTCGTCAATGTTCGGTTCCTGGGTGGTGATGGCCGGAGGCAGCAACGGGCTCTTCGGATCGCCGGTGTACTCCTGTAGCGACAGAGTGCCGCCCTGGGCAATGACGTTACCGTAAGGATCGGTGTGTTGGTGGGTAGCGGTCAGATCGGTAATCACGAACCAGCCGCGATAATCGCCATTGCCGAACACCAGCGCCATCGCCTGGTGCGCGGTCATCGCTTCCCGCAGACGGTTCAGCTCGGTGGTCGGCTGGCAATACTGACTATGAAAGTTGAATTTCAGGGTGATTTTGTCCAGCTTATCGCCGATAAATTGCACGCCCGGTTTCCCTTCAATACGGGCATGGCTGGTATAATCCACGCCCATCGTGCTTTCAAATTCGTCCCAGTAAGCGACGACGTCAAATTCTATTTCGCCTAATACGGCATACATTATGCGTACTCCCGGCGCCGTTGTTGCGCCATGACATCGTTAATCATTCTCTCCAGCTCGCGTTTGCTCAGCGACAGCACGTTGTTGATATCTTTGGCGGCATTCGCGCCGCTTCCCTGCACGGTAACCTGCGGGGAAAAGTGTACCTGCACGTTGCTTTGCGCGCGGGAGGGCAGCGTATAAGGTTTCCCGCCGGATTTGCCGGGAAGCGCAGCTGGCGTCGGCGGCGTGGCGGCGCTTTTCGTCTTCATAGGCTGCGGCGAGGTCATCGTTTTGGCCGAGGTTGTCACCGCTTTCGCTCCCGATGCCAGCGGCGCGCTGGCCTGTTGCGCGACCATTGTTCCGGCAATACCGGGGACGGCGGCGGCGACAGACGGCATTTCAGCGCTGATGCCCAGCGCGCTTTTCGCCCAGTCGGGGATCAGCGCTTTTATCTTCTCAATCGCCCCGTTCAGGAAAGGAAGCGCGTTCAGAATGCCGTTGATCAGGCTATCGAGAATATTGCCGCCAAATTCGCTGAAGCTGGCGGGGAGTTCAATGCCAAACCAGTCCAGTACGCTGGCGAAGGCGCGGTAAAACAGCCCCAGCGGCGACCAGTCGAGAATCAAACGCGTGACGCCGGCAACGCCTCCGTCAAAGGCGGTTTTGATGCGCTCCCAGACTCCGGCAAAGAAACCGGAAATCGGTTCCCAGTAGCGATAAAGTAAATAGGCGGCGCCTGCGATAGCGATGATAGTCAGACCGACAGGGTTCATCAGCAGCGCCCGACCCAGCCAGATAAACGTCTGGCCGACCAGCCGTAGCCCTTTTATCAGGCCGTTTCCCAGCAGCATCGTCAGGCTTTTCGCACCGTTGCCAAACGATTTCAGAACCGATAGCGCGCGACTGCCGCCGCCCAGCGCCAGACCGGCTTTGACCTTCAGGAAGATATCGATCAGGCGAATAAACGGCGACGCAATGAGGTTTGCTCCCAGCCTGAGAATATTCAGCGCCCCGTTGAACAGCCAGATAACGCCAACGACTTTAGCGACCCCTTGCACCAGAGCCGGATTTTCCCGCAGCCAGGCGCTGAACTGCCGCACCAGCGGCGTGATGCTTTGCGCCAGTTCGCCAATGGCGGGCATCAGCGCCAGGCCGACGGTCAGCCACAGATCGTTAAGTGAAAGTTGTAACGCTTTGGTCTGTTCTCCGGGCGATGTCATTTTCGCGGCGAAGTCATCATCGATAAAATGTTGCTCCGCCGCCTGCATTGCGGAGGCTTTTAGCTGGCGATATTCGTCCATATTCGCCAGCATCGGGGCGAGAAAATCCCGCGTTTGCGCATCGCCGAACATCGCGCCGAGGTTAAATTTCTCCGTCATGGCCTGTAGCGCGTTGCCGCGCGCGGAAAGATCCTCAATCTTCATGGTTTGCCTGAAGGTGTCGAGGATCTGCGGGTTCATTTTCTCCAGTTGCATCTGCACGATGTGGGCCATCGCTTCCGTCACGCCGATCCCGTTTTGCTGATGCTCCAGCAGCGATCCCTGAAGATCCACGCCCTGACGGGCAAACCAACTGTCCGTCTCTTTCGAGAAGGCGGATTTCAGGAAATGGTCGAAATTCGCTGCCGCCACGCTTGCGTCAGGGGCGTTTTTCATGGCGATTTGCATCGTTGCGGTCAGTTCCGCAATGCCTTCTTTCCCCTGAGCGTCGGTTTTTCCGGCAAAGGCGTTAATCCACTGGGTTTGTTCTGCAACGGAGCCGCCGCCGCTTTTTGCCACGCTGTACAGCATATTTTGCGCAAAACGGAAGTCGTCAGGGGCGATGTTCAGTTTGTCGCGAGTGGCCAGAGCCGCCTGCGCCCAGCTTTGCGCGCTGTCGCGGGAGGCGGTCGCGGCTTTGGCGATATCGGGCATGTAGCGGCTAAGATCCTGCAATGCGCTGACGCCGCCTTCGATCATCGTGGCGGCGGCGCTTTGCAGATCTTTTTGCTCCTGATTGAAATCAAGGCTCCAGTCGCGGATATTCAGGCTCAGGGCGTCCCGCGCGGTGTTATCCATGCCGCCTTTCGCCGCCATATCGACCATGTTGCCCTGAAATTCGTAAGGCAGCTTCCAGTCGGGAGTGTCAACGTTCAGGAGCTTGCCGAACTGTCCGGCGAACGTTTGTGTTTTTTCCAGCAACCCGACGCGCTGTTTATCGTTCTCTTCCCGGCGAAGGGCAGAGTTAGCGAGCTGTTGCGTAAGCCGGGAGATTTTTGTTTGCTCAAAGCTGAGCGTGTGCAGCGTGCTGGCGTTGAGTGAGCCGTAACGGGCTATTGCCTGCGTCAACGTCTCATTACGCGCCTGAAGCTGAGTAATAATGTCGTTGGCCAAAATAGTGTCTCGTATAAGTTGCCCGGTAACAGGCTGCTTGCCGAAAAAAGAACAGGGAAGGAGTGAACCGGGCTTGGGTCAGGAAACCCGCAGGCATTAAGCCTGCGAGTCGTATTCGTGTTTAATTTGCGCGCTGGCTTCATCCAGCCAGCAGGTAAAATCGTCAACCGACAGCGCGTCAATTTCACTGGGCGGAAAGCGAAACCACCTCGCCAGCAGCGCCATTGCCTGCCACAACTGCTGTGGGTTCTGTAGCCATGCTAAGCATGGCCTGAAATCGTTTCTGCAATGCCTGATAGTCCAGCAGATCCATTTCCGCCAGATCTTCTGTTACCAGCCCGGTCATAGCCGCCATCAGCGGCTCATCCCACTCTTCCGGTTTATCGCTGGCGCGTCGCGCGGCGCGCATATCTTTTACCTTCAGGCGACGTAATTGCAGAACGTCGATACGTTCCCCGGCGGCGGAGGTAAACGGGAATTGCAGGGTATATTTTTCGTTCATGGTGTAGTCCTTATTCGTCGTGTTAAATTCGGGGCCGTAGCCCCGAAGTAATTAACCACCAATATTATTGCGGTAGGCATTTAATTGATCCGCGTCATTTACGCGGAAAATATTCGCCAGATAATCCAGTTCAAGAAGCGTTTCACCGTCAACCACCTGTTTAATATAAGTGCAGCCGAAGGCGCTGCTAAATTCCGGGTTTTCATTCTGTTTAAACGTTCCCAGCGGGTTCTTTTTAAACATTACGGTCATATGCGTCACCAGCGCTAACTGATCCGCTTTACCCTGCGAGTTATAACAATCGATGCTGGAGCGGCACTGCAATGCCACCGCCTGCCACGGGTTTGCCGTTTTACGCATGACGTCGTGGTAAAACGAGTTCCATTTAATTTCGCCCTCCAGTTTGTCAAAACCGGCAGGCAGCTCAATTTTACCGACCATCCCCAGCGCTTTATGCTCCTGCATAATCATGCTGATATCAGGCAGTTTAATTTCACTCGCGCGACCTAAAAGATTATTACCATCAAGATAAATATTGGCGTTGGTAATACGGTTAATTTGAATTTTTCCAGCCATTAGCGATTGCTCTCCAGAGAAACTAAATATTCAGAGGTAATTTCGGTTTCAAACGTCAGACGTTCCAGCGGCGGCGGCGGGGTGAATTTGTAGCTCAGCAACAGATGCCCGGCTGCCAGTTCAGTCTGTTCGTTACGCGCCGGGTCGTACCAGCATTCAAAACCCAACAGCGCGCCGTCGGCAATCAGCTTGCGGCCCCAGGTGTTCACCGATTCGGTTAGCGCGTCGATCAGCGCCTGGTTTATCGGCATATCCATATACTGCTGGCTGAAATAACGAATCGATTCGTTAATCACATCACCAGTACGGCGCACGTTCTCAAAGTTACGCATATGAGTAACGGTCGGCCAGGCAGCAGTACGGTTGCCCCACAGGCGCAAACCGGAGCCATAGCTGTTGAAGATGGTGGTGATGCCGTTTTCGTTCAGTTGATTCACTTCGCTTTGCGGATCGTCGATCATCGCTGACAGCGAGCGCTCTACGCCGGTAATGCCCTGAATTTCCTGATTGGAGTTGCTCCACCAGAAGCCTTTTTCCAGATCCACTTTGGCACGCAGGCCAGCGGCGCGGGAGGAGAGCGGCTCCAGGACTTCGCTGTCCGTCGCGCTGTCGTACACTTTAACGTGCGGATAGCACAGACGCGCGCGATCGGAACTGGTATTGAAGTTAATCGCCCCCTGCGGGCCGCGCCCTGCCAGAACTTGCTGGAAAGTCGTGCCGATGGGCGCATCAATGTAGGTAATGGCTCCCAGCGCTTCTGCCTGAGCGATAAGCTTAACGGCGACCGAGTTTTGCGTACAAAAGACCGGCGCAATCAGGATCTTTGCGTAAAAACCAAACTGGGTCCAGGTGTCCTGTAACAGCTTCATGCCGGTACGGTCACCCGCCGTGTTTACCGCGCCAATAATATCGGCAGCAGTCACTTTGGTGGGGTCCGCGTAAGTATAATTTACATAGGCCTGAACGCCGGGTTTCAGGTTGGTTCCCATACAGGTGATTTTACCGGTCAGCATATCAATGGTGTAATCGGTGCCTTTGATATAAGCGTTTCCGGCGTTCGTGCTGCGGCCAATGTTTATCGTTTGCACGGCCCCGTGCTTGAGTTGAATCTGACCGTTGTCATCAACCTTCACGGTTTCACTGGGAATGGTACTTTTGTGTACCGCCGGATTCAGCACGTTAATCACCACGACCGTCCCTGCGCCGTGATCGTAGATCGCCTTCAGCGCCTGCGGGATGGTGAAATTCGCCAGACCTGGGCCAAACTGCGCCGCGTCGCTTTCAGAAAGGCACAGCGTTGGCTGGTTAACCGGGCCGCATGGCGCGGTGCCGATCAGACCAATAACCGCAGATTTAACCGCCTTAACCGGACGTGGGCCGGTTTCGATCTCAATGGTCTCTACACCGTGCAGGTAATTAGCTGCCATGGACAATTTCCTCTTCATTAGTTTCTACTTCTTGCGTAACCACTGGCGCCAGGTGACGGCGGGCAATCATGGTGATTACCCACTCGTTATCTTCCGGCAGCGAGATTTCGCTATTGGGCCACAGTAAGACTTCTT
This sequence comes from Salmonella sp. NW722, assembly GCF_051702785.1. Taxonomy (NCBI): domain Bacteria; kingdom Pseudomonadati; phylum Pseudomonadota; class Gammaproteobacteria; order Enterobacterales; family Enterobacteriaceae; genus Salmonella; species Salmonella sp. NW722. Next base: position 174,651 of record NZ_JAMMIN010000008.1, on the reverse strand, counting down.
GACCGTCGGCGAGCGTGACGCCGCTTGCCGGGCCACTGTAGATATATTTCATTGAATTTCCTCATAATTAACGACTGTAAGCAGGGGGGAGTCCTTGCTTTCCTGTTCCGCGATAAACAGGGTGCTGGCGGTTATATCCAGGGCGTAACGGCAGAAGTTTGCGGCGTCGCCGATATATTTTTCGCTTTCCAGCCAGAGCGGACGATCACAGTCGGGAAGTTCAATGCCCCCCAACGAGCGACGTAGACGATCCAGCGCGTTTATCGCGTCACTTATTTGCGGAACAATAACGGTGGCGGAAATCCGGATTAGTTGTTTTTGTACCGTGGCATCCGTATTTTCTGGTTCGGCAAAAACCGAACCGCAGTAGTGAATTAATACCGTTACCTGCTGCCCTGTTGGGATATATACTTTCGCATCGGTTGATGAAATATGTATATCCATATCAGGGTTTAATTCACGTAGTCTATTCGCCACGGTATGTACAACAGATAATGTTTCCATATACGCTTTCCTTGATTTACCGGGAGAGATAATATTCTCTCTTCGTTATCGTTCAGACGTATTTTGATGTATCAGGCGCGAGGCGTCTTTTAATCTCCTTTAGAGAAAAAAGTTAAAACGAATAAAAAATCCCCGGCGTATAAACGACGGGGATTTGTTTAATGGTTACCTCGTTGAATCAGTTCTATTTTGCTATATAGCGCATCCAGTTTTGCTTCCAGAACGGCCTGGCCGCGAAGATAATCCTCGCGGCGGACATAATGCAGCGGTAAATCGGCGCGAAATTCCAGAAATTCTCTCTCCAGCCTGGACCAGCCCGCTTCTGATTCGCGCCGGGCAGCTTCCAGTGCTTCAAAACGTTCATTCAGCCGTTTTTCAATTTGCGCCAGCAGCAATTTACCGGCAGCAAACATTAATCCAACAAACGAAAGTAAGAGGGAGATGACTTCCCAAAAATCGATACTGAGTTTCATTACTCCCTCTGATTAATGAATGCAGCTAGCCTGCCCCCATTGCAAATAACGGGGAGCATGTTGATATAAAATCGCTTCAGGATAATGACGATTTTCGCGCCAGTTTGCGGCGCTGCGCCCGGCGTTAACGCGTTCTACATGTTCAAACCAGATGGACGCATCCAACCCCTTTGCGGCGGCCAGCTTTTTATCTCTGTTAACCCAGCCTTGCCCGCCGTTATAGGCGCTCAGAGTGAAAGCCATTCGCTGGCAGCTATTTTTTGCTGACACGCTTTTCCACAACTGGCGGTCATACTGTACCAGCGCGCGTATCGCCCAGGCGGGATTAAACGGCTTGTTCTCGCGAAGCGCTGGGTACAACTGGCTTACCCATTTTGCCGTTGCGGGCATAAATTGCGCCATACCCTGCGCGCCAGCCGGAGAAAGCGCGTCAGGTGCCCAGCCGGATTCCTGATGTAGTTGCCCGGCAAAATCAGCAACGGGGGCGTTAAGCCCCCAGATTTCGCGCGCGGTACGAATCACTTCGTTGCGCCATTGCAGAGAAGCGCGCGGCGGTTCGGCAGCATCGGCAGGCAAGAAAGTCATAGCGCAGACCAGGCATACGTATTGATAACGCATCGTTACAGCCCCAGCGCGACGGCAAGGCAAATTGCCGCAACGATGATCGCGCGACGAATCATCGCAGCGGCGCAGCACAGCGATTCTTCCCAGGGGCAAAAGGAGTCGGGACGCGCCCAGGGGAAAAGACTACGGTCGAGCCAGTAACCCAGCACCGCTGATAACGAAACCAGGCTGAGTTTATAGATGACGACCGGAATTTGCGCTGATGATGTCCAGCCGATAAGCGCAAACAGTACGACAGAGGCAATCAGCCAGCCGGAAAGTCGGGGAACAATAATTTTTCGCATACTCTATCTCCTGATAATTGAGAGAGAAGTATCGCTTTTCCCCATAGTGGAAGAACGAAAAGGGCTTTAATAAATAACTTTAAAAAATGTTTAGCGCATGGTGTCAAATGCCAACAAATAAACGAATAAATAAAGCTTTCGGGGCAGGGGGTAGAGGCTGCCTGCGGAGAGTCAGTATGTGTCTGTGGCAGGCAATGATGGCGGTATTGCTGTGTCATAATAATCTTTGATTAAAATTATCTTATTGATTTTTAAAGTCACTTTAAAAATTCACGCGATCGTGAGGAAAGCGATCTTTTTGATCGAACGCAGAAAAAAATGCAAAAAATTAACTGTATATACATACAGTATTGTGTAAAATGATGGCATCAGTGAAGGCTTACTTCACCTATAAAATAAATACATATTATAAATTGAAAGCAATATATGCATTCTTTTAATTTATAATTAAATGCCGTTGATAGTAAATATTTATATATATTTTGAATATATTGATAGGTAGTTATTGCACCGTTCTTTACGCTTCCCTTTTTGGTGCCGTCACGGGGAGCATGGTGCTGGATATGGAGATAAAATATGATTCAGAAATCAAAAGAAATGGTTCGGCTTCCGGAGATTATTAACGATCTGGCGTTTCATGCGTCGCAGGTACTTATTGAAAGCATGAATATTGATAGCGCGTCAGCCGAAAATGCCGGTCAGGCAATTGCTGACAGAATGATGCGCAACTGGGGCGGGCAAAGCATTTATTTCCCCAAAGGTATCTCTGGCCGGGCCTCGGAACGGGATTATCAGATTTACAGCGAGTGCGATGGGCGTAATTATGCGGAGCTGGCCAAAAAGTACAATTTGACACTGCAGTGGATCTATAAAATCGTTAAGCGGGTCCACACGGAAAAACAGCACCAGCGGCGTATGCTGTAAGCGATATCGGGTATGGCGTATAGCGACAAGCGCTATACGCCGGGAGCTGCGACAGGCCGGATAAGGCGCTTGCGTCGCCATCCGGCAGCGTATTGCCTGATAGCGCTCACCCGCTGCCGTGTCAGGGCAATTATTCAAATAAGTTCTGATGTAGCTTTTGCACCACTTTCTCGGCATCGTCTCCCGGCACGAGGAAGCACAGATTGTGGCTGGAGGCGCCGTAACAAATCATGCGAATGTTGAACGGTTCCAGGACGCCAAACACTTCTTTACCAACACCGCAGGCTTTTGACAGGTTGTTGCCAATCAGCGCGACCAGCGCCAGTCCTTCTTCGACTTCGACCCGACACAACGCGGAAAGCTCCATCAATAAGGATTGGGTCAGTAACGTATCGCCCGTGGAGGTGGAGCCGGTAGTATCCAGCGTCAGCGCGACGCTCACCTCCGAAGTGGTAATCAGATCTACCGAAATATTATGCCGCGCCAGAATGCCGAACACCTCTGCCAGGAAACCTCGTGAGTGCAGCATATTCAGGCTGTGCAGCGTCAATAGCGTTTGATTGCGGCGCAGCGCCAGCGCGCGGAACAGCGGCGGGTTTTGGGTTTTATTGCACACCAGCGTACCGCCCGCTTGCGGATCTTTACTGGAGCCAACGAAGACCGGGATATCGCTACGCACGGCCGGCAGTAAGGTGGCTGGATGCAGTACTTTTGCGCCGAAGGTTGCCATCTCCGCCGCTTCTTCAAAGTCGATTTCATCAATTCGCTGCGCGACGGGCACTACGCGCGGGTCGGTGGTGTAAATACCGGGCACATCTGTCCAGATATCAACCCGCGCGGCATGGAGCGCTTCAGCCAGCAACGCTGCCGTATAGTCGCTGCCGCCGCGGCCTAACGTCGTGGTGCGGCCTTTGCTTTCACTGCCGATAAAGCCCTGAGTAATGACCAACGTTTCGCTCAGGCGCGGGAGCAACTGCTGCGCGGCCAGTTCCGCAAGCGCTGCGACGTCCGGTTCCGCACGACCAAAGCGATCGCTGGTACGCATCACTTTGCGCACGTCGAACCAGTGGGCCTGTACGTCGCGTTCACGCAGGATCTCAACAAATAGCAGGGTAGACATCAGCTCGCCGTGGCTGACCAGTTCATCGGTCAGGGCTGCCGATGTCGCCAGCGATGCCGCCTCCGCCAGAATAGTGATGTTTTCCAGCAGGCGTTCAATCTCTTCGCGAATGACATTCGGATGACGCAGACGATCAAGGATATCGAACTGGATTTTACGGATGGCGTCGAGCGTAGCGAAACGTTCGCCAGGCTCCATCCCTTCGGCCAGCGCCACCAGCAGATTAGTGATGCCGGCAGACGCGGAAAGCACGACTAAACGAACATTGGCGTCGGAAAGTACGATATCCGCGCTACGGTTCATGGCGTCAAAATCAGCGACGCTGGTACCGCCAAATTTGGAAACAACGATCTCTGTCATATCAACCTCGTGTCAGGAAATGAAAAACGCGACCATGGCACAAGGGCAGAACAGAAACCGGTGCAGGCGCAAATGCAAGTAACGTATTTATAAATAAAAGTTGTGGCCTGGACTGTCAACGTTGGGATTATGCGGATTTTTTATGCTGAGTTTAGGCTCAGTAACAGCGCTTATAACCCCGATACCCATTTGCCGCCTTTCTGCACCTCGAATTATTTAGGGTATATACTTTTTATCCTCATTCGACAGTGCCTGGGGCAACGGCACTAAAACAATCACACTTTTCTGTGACTGGCGTTACAATCGATCCCAGTCACAATTCTCAAATCAGAAGAGTATTGCTAATGAAAAACATCAATCCAACGCAGACTTCTGCCTGGCAGGCGCTCCAGAAACACTACGATGAAATGAAAGACGTTACGATCGCTGAGCTTTTCGCGAACGATAGCGACCGTTTCGCTAAATTTTCCGCGACGTTTGACGATCTGATGCTGGTGGATTTCTCCAAAAACCGCATCACCGAAGAGACGCTGGCAAAATTACAGGATCTGGCGAAAGAGACCGATCTGGCCGGCGCGATTAAATCCATGTTCTCCGGCGAGAAGATCAACCGCACCGAAGACCGCGCCGTGCTGCACGTGGCGCTGCGTAACCGTAGCAATACGCCGATCATCGTGGACGGCAAAGATGTGATGCCGGAAGTGAACGCCGTGCTTGAGAAGATGAAAACTTTCTCGCAAGCGATTATCTCCGGTCAGTGGAAAGGCTACACCGGTAAGGCCATCACCGACGTGGTGAACATCGGTATCGGCGGTTCCGACCTCGGCCCGTTCATGGTGACCGAAGCGCTGCGTCCGTATAAAAACCATCTGAACATGCACTTCGTCTCTAACGTCGATGGCACGCACATCGCTGAAGTGCTGAAGAAAGTGAACCCTGAAACCACGCTGTTCCTGGTCGCGTCGAAAACTTTCACCACGCAGGAAACCATGACCAACGCCCACAGCGCGCGCGACTGGTTCCTGAAAACTGCAGGCGATGAAAAACACGTGGCGAAACACTTTGCTGCGCTCTCCACCAACGCCAAAGCGGTCGGCGAATTTGGTATCGACACGGCCAATATGTTCGAGTTCTGGGACTGGGTCGGTGGTCGTTACTCGCTGTGGTCTGCCATCGGGCTGTCCATTATTCTGTCCGTCGGTTTCGACAACTTTGTCGAGCTGCTTTCCGGCGCGCACGCGATGGACAAGCATTTCTCCACCACTCCGGCGGAGAAAAACCTACCCATTCTGCTGGCGTTGATTGGCATCTGGTACAACAATTTCTTCGGCGCGGAAACCGAAGCCATTCTGCCGTACGACCAGTATATGCACCGTTTCGCCGCCTACTTCCAGCAGGGCAACATGGAATCCAACGGTAAATACGTTGACCGTAACGGCAACGCCGTGGATTACCAGACAGGCCCAATTATCTGGGGCGAACCAGGCACCAACGGTCAGCACGCGTTTTATCAATTGATTCACCAGGGTACTAAAATGGTGCCGTGTGATTTTATCGCCCCGGCTATCACCCATAACCCGCTATCCGATCATCATCAGAAGCTGCTGTCTAACTTCTTCGCGCAGACCGAAGCGCTGGCGTTTGGTAAATCCCGCGAGGTGGTTGAGCAGGAATATCGCGATCAGGGTAAAGATCCGGCGCAGCTTGAACACGTTGTGCCATTCAAAGTGTTTGAAGGCAACCGCCCGACCAACTCTATCCTGCTGCGTGAAATTACACCGTTCAGCCTGGGCGCGCTGATTGCGCTGTATGAGCATAAAATCTTTACGCAGGGCGCCATCCTGAACATCTTTACTTTCGACCAGTGGGGCGTTGAGTTGGGTAAACAGTTGGCTAACCGTATTCTGCCGGAGCTGGGCGATGATAAAGCTATTTCGTCCCATGATAGCTCTACCAACGGTCTGATTAACCGTTATAAAGCCTGGCGCGCCTGATGGCGCTGCGCTTATCCGGTCTACGTAATGCATAGCGTCTGTGGGCCGGATAAGGCGTTTCGCCGCCATCCGGCAAAAAGAGAATAAGATAATAAAAAGGCCGATATTCACATCGGCCTTTTTTTATAAGATAATTCCGCTTGTCCGTCTTTATCCCCACAATTTTATATTGAGCTTAATCCTAAAATAAGCAATAACCAGAAAATCACTCTGCGTTATTTTCAGATTATACGGATGCTGATGTTTTTTAGTTTAATTTTAACTTATTGATTTTATTTGTTTTTTAATTAAATAATGTAGGCGTTACTTCTTTAAAGTTTAATTATCCTAAAACCTCGCTGTTATTTCTCCCGGACATAATCCGCCTGCTTTGGTTGTGTATACTCGGTAGCGCCCGAAATTCTTTTGGGTAAATCTCCATTCATTCAATGAAGGGAAATTATGATGAAAAAAGTACTGTATGGCATTTTTGCCATAACCGCGCTTGCGGCGACATCTGTCTCGGCAGCCCCCGTTCAGGTGGGTGAAGCGGCAGGGTCGGCAGCGACGTCGGTATCGGCGGGAAGTTCCTCCGCCACCAGCGTTAGCACCGTAAGTTCGGCGGTGGGCGTCGCGTTAGCGGCAACCGGCGGCGGCGATGGTTCCAATACCGGAACCACGACCACCACGACCACCAGTACCCAGTAGTATCGGTACGTTTAACCATAACCACACTCCGGTGTGGTTATTTTGCCCCTCTGGAGAAGCGTCGTGAAGCGACTCGCACTTATCCTGATTTGCCTGCTATTACAGGCGTGTTCGGCCACCACTAAAGGCCTGGGCGATTCACTGTGGGACAGTTTGTTCGGTACGCCAGGCGTACAGCTAACGGATGACGATATTCAAAACATGCCGTATGCCAGCCAGTACATGCAGCTTAACGGCGGTCCTCAACTGTTTGTGGTGCTCGCTTTCTCGGAAAACGGGCAGCAGAAATGGGTGACGCAGGATGGCGCGACGATCGTGACGCAGCATGGCCGTCTGGTCAAAACTCTGCTCGGCGGCGACAACCTGATCGATGTGAATAATCTGGCGGCCGACCCGCTGGCGAAACCAGGACAGATTATCGATGGCGCGACCTGGACTCGCACCCTGGGCTGGACCGAACATCGCCAGGTGCGTTACGCCACCGCCCGTTCCGTTTTTACATGGCGAGGGACCGATAGCGTTAGCGTCGGCAGTGAAGAGACCGCCGTGCGGGTGCTGGATGAAGAAGTGACGACCGATCAAACGCGCTGGCGTAATCGCTACTGGATTGATAGCGAAGGCCAAATTCGCCAGACGGAACAGTATCTGGGCGCGAATTACTTTCCGGTGAAAACCACGCTGATTAAGGCGGCAAAATCATGATGAAAAGGACGATAAGCGCGCTGGCGCTGGCCTTTGTCGCGTCATCCGCCTTTGCCAGCGGCACTGTTACCGTTTTTACCCAGGGTAATAGCGAGCCTAAAACGCTGACAGACGCTGAGCGTCTGCTCGATTTAGTCGGACAGCCGCGCCTGGCAACGAGCTGGTGGCCTGCGGCGGTGATAGGCGAAGAACAGGCGACCGTGACGGCGCGTCAACAGCAGCAGGAACTTCTCGGGCGACTGGCGGCGCTCAGCGCTGAGGAAGATGGCGATGCGGCGGCGGCGATAAACACACTACGCCGACAGATTCAGGCGGTGAAGGTGACGGGCAGACAATTCGTGAATCTTGATCCTGACGTGGTGCGGGTGAGCGAACGAGGTAACCCGCCGCTGCAAGGTCACTACACGCTCTGGGTCGGGCCGCAACCCACGCAGGTGACGCTCTTTGGCTTGATTAACCAGCCGGGCAGCCAGCCGTTCGTCCCTGGGCGGGACGTCGCCAGTTATCTTGAGGGTCAGCGCTTACTCAGCGGCGCGGATCGTAGCTATGCCTGGGTGGTTTACCCTGATGGACGCAGCCAAAAAGCGCCGGTGGCTTACTGGAATAAGCGTCATATCGAGCCGATGCCCGGCAGCATTATTTTTGTCGGTTTTGCCGATTCCCTTTGGCGCGGCACGCCGGAGGCGATGAATGCCGACATTCTTCATACCCTGACGCAGCGGATACCGGAATAATGAAAAAAACACATCTGCTCAGCGTGCTGGCGCTGGGTATTAGCGCGGCCTGCCATGCCGAAACATATCCAGCCCCTATTGGGCCTTCACAATCTGACTTTGGCGGCGTGGGCCTGCTGCAAACGCCGACAGCGCGTATGGCGCGTGAAGGGGAGATGAGCCTGAACTATCGCGATAACGATCAGTACCGCTACTACTCGGCTTCGGTTCAGCTTTTCCCGTGGCTGGAAACCACGTTGCGCTATACCGATGTCCGTACGAAAAAGTACAGCAGCGTGGAATCATTCTCCGGTGACCAGACTTACAAAGATAAAGCGTTTGATGTGAAACTGCGGTTGTGGGAAGAGAGTTACTGGATGCCGCAGGTGGCGGTTGGCGCGCGCGATATCGGCGGGACGGGGCTGTTTGATGCGGAATATATTGTAGCGAGTAAGGCCTGGGGGCCATTTGATTTTTCATTAGGTCTCGGCTGGGGCTATCTTGGCACCAGCGGCAATGTGTCTAATCCTTTCTGTTCGTATAGTGATAAATTCTGTTCGCGTGATAACAGCTATAAAGAGGCAGGTTCCGTCGACGGTAGCGATATGTTTCACGGCCCGGCTTCGCTGTTTGGCGGCGTGGAATACCAGACCCCGTGGCAACCGCTACGCCTGAAGCTGGAGTATGAAGGCAATAACTATCAGCAGGATTTTGCGGGTAAACTGGAACAGAAGAGCAAGTTTAACGTCGGCGCCATTTACCGCGTCACCGATTGGGCCGACGTTAACCTCAGCTACGAGCGCGGCAACACCTTTATGTTTGGCGTTACGCTGCGCACCAATTTCAACGATTTACGTCCCGCGTATCATGACAATTCACGCCCGCAATACCGACCACAGCCGCAGGATGCCATCCTGCAACATTCGGTAGTGGCTAATCAATTAACGTTATTGAAATATAATGCCGGTCTGGCGGACCCGAAAATCCAGGTCAAAGGCGATACGCTATACGTTACCGGTGAACAGATGAAGTACCGCGACTCCCGTGAAGGGATCGTGCGCGCTAACCGGATCGTCATGAACGATCTGCCGGAGGGGATCCGCACGATCCGCGTGACGGAAAACCGCCTTAATCTGCCGCAGGTCACCACTGAAACCGATGTCGCCAGCCTGAAACGCCATCTGGAAGGCGAACCGCTGGGACATGAAACCCCGCTGGCGCAAAAACGCGTGGAGCCGATCGTGCCAGAGAGTACTGAACAGGGTTGGTATATCGACAAGTCGCGCGTTGATTTTCATCTTGATCCCGTGCTGAATCAGTCGGTAGGCGGCCCGGAAAACTTCTATATGTATCAGTTGGGCGTAATGGGAACTGCGGATCTGTGGGTCACAGATCATCTGCTCACCACGGGCAGCGTGTTTGCCAATATCGCCAACAACTACGACAAATTTAACTACACCAATCCGCCGAAGGACTCGCATCTGCCGCGGGTGCGTACGCATGTCCGTGAGTATGTGCAGAACGATGTTTATGTGAATAACCTACAGGCCAACTACTTCCAGTATTTTGGCAATGGTTTCTATGGGCAGGTCTATGGCGGTTATCTGGAGACCATGTTTGGCGGTGCCGGGGCGGAAGTCCTGTATCGCCCGGTAGACAGCAATTGGGCGTTTGGTCTGGATGCCAACTACGTGAAACAGCGTGACTGGCGTAGCGCGCAGGATATGATGACGTTTACCGATTACAGCGTGAAGACCGGACATTTGACCGCATACTGGACGCCGTCGTTCGCCCAGGATGTACTGGTGAAAGCCAGCGTTGGTCAGTATCTGGCGGGCGATAAAGGCGGTACGCTGGAGATCGCCAAACGCTTCGATAGTGGCGTCGTTGTCGGCGGTTACGCGACGATTACCGATGCGTCGCCGGATGAATATGGGGAAGGGGATTTTACCAAAGGCGTATATGTTTCCGTGCCGCTGGATCTCTTCTCGTCCGGCCCAACCCGAAGTCGTGCGGCAATTGGCTGGACGCCGCTGACGCGTGACGGCGGTCAACAGCTTGGGCGTAAGTTTGGCCTGTATGATATAACCAGTGACAGGAGCGTAAATTTCCGTTAATACTCAGGCCGGATAAGGCGTTCACGGCGCTATCCGGCAAATTATCTTATTGAACAAAATATAAACATAAATAAAAAATATAGATGCCCGTCACATTTGTGCGTTATACAGAAACCTCGCCGCAGAGAAAGAGGGGGCTGTTATGATGCCATTATCGCGCTCACGTCTTGAGTTTATCGCCACGATTTTACAAAACGTACTAAATTTGGGGCTGCTTACCCTCGGTCTGATCCTGGTCGTTTTTCTCGGTAAAGAGACGGTGCACCTGGCGGATGCCTTATTCGTGCCTGAGCAAGCCAGCAAATATGAACTGGTGGAAGGGCTGGTGATCTACTTTCTTTATTTCGAATTTATTGCGCTGATTGTGAAGTACTTTAAGTCTGGCCTTCACTTTCCGCTGCGCTATTTCGTGTACATTGGGATCACGGCGATTGTGCGTCTGATCATTGTCGATCATAAAACGCCAATGGATGTATTACTCTATTCGGCGGCGATCCTCCTGTTGGTTATCACGTTGTGGTTATGTAATTCGAACCGACTACGGCGAGAATAGGCGTCGCCACACCGTAACGGACGTATGGCGTGGCAATAAATTAGCCGCTGTCTATAACGCATAAAAAAAGCGCTCCGAAGAGCGCCAAAATACGACCATAAGTGGGGATAACATAAGTTGAGGGCAGTGGCATTGCCCGTTGCCGGGCAGGTACTTCGATAAAACTTAACCTTTCACACCCCCTGCCGTCAGGCCGTTGACCAGCCAACGTTGCGCCAACAGGAACACCAGGGTGATAGGAATAGCGGAAAGAACGGCGGCGGCGGCAAAGTCGCCCCACAAATAGTTTTGCGGGTTGAGATATTGCTGCATACCCACGGCCAGCGTATAGCTGTCCACATCACGCAGTAACAACGAGGCGACCGGAACTTCGGTAATCGCCGCGATGAACGACAGAATAAACACCACCGCCAGAATCGGTACGGAAAGCGGCAGCAGCACCAGGCGAAATGCCTGCCACGGGGTTGCGCCATCCAGCGCGGCGGCCTCTTCCAGCGAGCTGTCGATAGTTTCGAAGTAGCCTTTAATCGTCCAGACATGCAGCGCAATGCCGCCAAGATAGGCGAAGATCACGCCGCCATGCGTATTCAGACCGATAAATGGAATGTATTGTCCCAGGCGGTCAAATAACGCATACAGCGCCACCAGAGACAAAACCGCCGGAAACATCTGGAAAATCAGCATCCCTTTGAGCAGTGTTGCTTTACCTGGAAAACGCATTCGTGCGAAAGCGTAGGCGCAGGTGGTGGAGAGCGCCACGATGCCGATGGCGGTAATACCGGCGATTTTCACCGAGTTCCACAGCCACAGCAGGACTGGGAAGGGAGGCGGCGTTACCCGACCATCCGCATGTTCCACGCTGAAACCCAGCGCCAGCCGCCAGTGTTCCCAGGAGATTTTGTCCGGGATCAGGCTTCCGGTGGCGAAGTTCCCTTCACGTAGCGAGATAGCGATGACCATCAGCAGCGGGAACATGATCGCCGCGATGAAAATCAGCAGCCCCAGGTGCGTGATGAAGAGACGTAATTTTTGAGATTTGGGTTGGACCATAGCCATTGTTATTATCTCCCTTAATCAAACTTCATACGCGTGGCTTTCAGGTTCACTATTGCCAGCGCGCCTACCAGCAGGAAGATCAGCGTGGCAATGGCCGCCGCCAGACCGAAGTCCTGACCGCCGCCGCCTTCAAAGGCGATACGGTAGGTGTAGCTGACGAGCAGATCGGTATAACCGGCAGGCGTGGTGGTGCCGAGACGGTCTGGCCCGCCGTTGGTCAACAGTTGAATCAGGACAAAGTTATTAAAGTTAAAGGCGAAGCTGGCGATCATCAGCGGCGTTAGCGGCTTAATCAGCAGCGGTAAGGTGATCTTAAAGAAATTCTGAAATGGACCGGCGCCGTCCATTGCGGAGGCTTCGTACAGGTCATCCGGAATCGCTTTCAGCAGTCCCATGCACAGGATCATCATGTAGGGATAGCCCAGCCAGGTATTCACGATAATCACCATTGCCCGCGCGGTGTTGGGGTCGCTGAACCAGGCAGGTTTAATGCCAAACAGCGCGCTCAGCATCATATTGATTTCGCCAAAGCTTTGGTTGAATAACCCTTTGAAAATCAAAATTGAAATAAACGACGGTACGGCGTAGGGCAGAATCAGCAGGACGCGGTAGATAGCTTTACCTTTCAGCGCTTCCCACTGTACGAGGCAGGCCAATACCATCCCAACCGCCACGGTTAACACCACAGTGAGAACCGAAAAGACCACGGTCCAGACGAAGATAGCGAAAAAAGGCTTCTGGATCCCTTCGTCGGTAAAGACGCGCGTAAAGTTTTTCGCGCCGATAGTAACGGTATAACCAGGACTGAGTTTTTCATCACCCCAGCTTCCGTCGGCGTTGATCGACTGATAATAACCGCTATCGTTGTTTGGCCGGTATTTTACGCCGCTCTGGTTATTGGTAAGCAGGCCGTCATCAGCCAGTGTGTACAGCGGACGGGTACCGGAAAACTGACGTAGCGAGCTCATAATCACTTTACTTTCATCCGGCAGGACGGCGGTTATCTGGTTCAGCGCCAGACGGTTCTGGGTGATTATCCGCAGATTGGCGCGTTCGCCGCCCGGTAGGGCATCGGTCTCTTTCAGCTGTAATTTTTGTTCGCCGCCGAAGGAAAATGCGTCAGACAGGTAATGTTTGCCCGTTTCTCCGTCGGTGAGGGCCAGTTGCCACTCGTCGCCGGCCGGGTAAAGACCGAAGTTATAGGTTTTTCCTGCCTGATAAGAACGGTCCATCAGCACTTGCTGGGCGCGTTCAAAGGTGAGCTGGTTGGTGCTGCTGTAGTTAGTAAAGGCGATGGCGATGGTGCACACCAGCGGGAATAGCACAAACAGCCCCATGCCGGCGAGGCCAGGGTAAACGTAGCGCCAGGCGTAGGTTTTACGATTTGCAAAAATATACAGGCCAGCAGAGCTTAAAATCAGCGTCATGATGGCGAACAGATACTCCCCTTGTACGTACATTAAAACTACAAGGTAACCCACCAGCAGGCCCAGCAGACCAATTACTGACCATTTAAGCTGGTCGCTTTGCCACCAGTGTTTCTTTTTAATGACATCCATGGGGGTTTTCCTCTACAGCGTTGAAACTTCCTGGCCGGAGATGTGCCTGATGGCGCTGCGCTTATCAGGCCTACGGTGTGTTGTAGGCCGGATAAGGCATTTATGCCGCCATCCGGCACAGGCTCACGGCATTACTTAGTGATACGGCTTTGTGCATCTTTCAGCGCGGCATCCACGGTTTGACGGCCGCTGGCGGCGTTGATCACAGCCGTACGTACCGCATACCAGAAGGCGGACATCTGCGGAATATTCGGCATGATCTCGCCTTTCTGGGCGTTATCCATGGTGGCGGCGATACGGGGGTCTTTCGCTAACTGCTCCTGGAAAGATTTCAGCGCCACGGCGCCCAGCGGTTTATCTTTGTTCACCGCCTCCAGACCCTGATCGGTCAGCAGGTAGTTTTCGAGGAACTCTTTCGCCAGCTCTTTATTCGGGCTGGCAGCGTTAATTCCCGCGCTCAGCACGCCGACGAACGGTTTCGAGGGTTTACCTTTGAAGGTCGGCAGCAGGGTGACACCGTAGTTGACTTTGCTCTTGTCGATGTTCGACCATGCCCACGGACCGTTGATGGTCATTGCCGTTTCGCCTTTATTGAAGGCCGCTTCGGCGATGGAGTAATCGGTATCGGCGCTCATATTTTTGTTCTTGATCATATCGATCAGGAAAGTCAGGCCCGCTTTCGCGCCGGCGTTGTCGACGCCAACGTCTTTCACGTCATACTTGCCGTTTTCAAATTTGAACGCGTAACCGCCGTCAGCAGCGATCAAAGGCCAGGTGAAATACGGCTCTTGCAGGTTGAACATTATCGCCGACTTCCCTTTCGCTTTTAGCTCTTTATCCAGCGCCGGGATTTCTTCCCAGGTTTTCGGCGGGTTCGGGACGAGGTCTTTGTTATAAATCAGGGAGAGGGCTTCAACGGCGATGGGGTAGGCGATCAGCTTGCCGTTATAACGTACCGCATCCCAGGTGAACGGATAGAGTTTGTCCTGAAACGCTTTATCCGGAGTGACCTCCGCCAGCAGACCAGACTGCGCGTAGCCGCCAAAACGGTCGTGCGCCCAGAAGATAATGTCAGGACCGTCGCCGGTGGCTGCCACCTGCGGGAATTTCTCTTCCAGCTTATCCGGGTGCTCAACGGTCACTTTAATGCCGGTGTCTTGCTCAAATTTTTTACCGACCTCGGCCAGACCGTTATAGCCCTTGTCGCCGTTGATCCAGATAACCAGTTTACCTTCTTCAATTTTGGCGAGAGCCGGGGCGGAAATCATCATCGTCGTAAGTGCGGACAATGCGAGGATGCCTACGCCAGTTTTAATCTTCATATCTCCCATCCTTTTTGGTGATGTACACAGAGGTGGTTTAACGGTCTCTAGTTTCTTTATACGACAACCTCTTTCCATCCTCCCCGCCCCTACGCCCCACCCCGGCTTTATGTGATCTGTGTTGCATAAATGTGAGTAATGCGTGCTGGCGCACACAAAAACACGCCGATTTTTGCGGGCGGCATCACGAAATTCCTTTTCTGTCCGCGCCCGTGGTCTCAGGCGCTGTGTCCTCATCCTCCCGCCTCCTCCCCCATAAAAAAGCCGGGGGGTGGAGGATTTACCCCAGTCAGGGATCGCGCATAGTCAGGCCATCATGAATGTTGCTGTCAATGACAGGTTGTAACGAAGGGAGAAGGGCATGGCGAGCGTACAGCTACGAAATGTAACGAAAGCCTGGGGTGACGTGGTGGTATCGAAAGATATTAACCTCGATATCCATGACGGGGAGTTCGTGGTGTTTGTCGGACCGTCAGGCTGTGGTAAATCGACCTTGCTGCGTATGATCGCCGGGCTTGAAACCATCACCAGTGGCGACCTGTTTATCGGGGAAACCCGTATGAATGATATTCCGCCTGCCGAGCGCGGCGTGGGCATGGTATTCCAGTCTTATGCGCTCTATCCCCATCTCTCCGTTGCAGAAAACATGTCTTTCGGCCTCAAGCTGGCGGGCGCCAAAAAAGAGGTGATGAATCAACGCGTCAACCAGGTGGCGGAAGTGCTGCAACTGGCGCATCTGCTGGAACGTAAGCCAAAAGCGCTTTCCGGCGGGCAGCGTCAGCGCGTAGCGATTGGCCGCACGCTGGTGGCGGAGCCGCGTGTGTTTTTGCTGGATGAACCGCTTTCTAACCTGGACGCCGCGCTACGCGTGCAGATGCGCATTGAAATTTCTCGCCTGCATAAACGTCTGGGCCGCACGATGATTTACGTCACCCACGATCAGGTCGAGGCGATGACGCTGGCCGACAAAATCGTGGTGCTGGACGCCGGTCGCGTCGCGCAGGTCGGTAAGCCGCTGGAGCTGTACCACTATCCGGCGGACCGCTTTGTCGCGGGCTTCATCGGCTCGCCGAAGATGAACTTCCTGCCGGTGAAAGTGACCGCCACCGCGATTGAACAAGTCCAGGTCGAACTGCCGAATCGCCAGCAAATCTGGCTGCCGGTCGAAAGTCGCGGCGTGCAGGTCGGCGCCAATATGTCTTTAGGCATTCGGCCGGAACACCTGCTGCCGAGCGATATCGCCGATGTCACCCTGGAAGGCGAAGTCCAGGTGGTCGAGCAGTTAGGGCACGAAACACAAATTCATATCCAGATCCCCGCCATCCGTCAAAACCTGGTTTATCGCCAGAATGACGTGGTGTTGGTAGAAGAGGGCGCCACATTCGCTATCGGCCTGCCGCCAGAGCGCTGTCATCTGTTCCGCGAGGATGGCAGCGCATGTCGTCGTCTGCATCAAGAGCCGGGTGTTTAAGGCCTCCATAAAAAAACGAAACGCAAAACCATTCGCAGTTTTAGAAGGTGGCAGCGTTTAAAGAAAAGCAATGATCTCAGGAGATAGAATGATGATTACTCTGCGCAAACTCCCACTGGCAGTTGCTGTCGCAGCGGGCGTAATGTCCGCTCAGGCAATGGCTGTCGATTTCCACGGTTACGCCCGTTCCGGTATTGGCTGGACGGGAAGCGGCGGCGAACAACAATGTTTCCAGGCAACAGGTGCCCAAAGTAAATACCGTCTCGGTAACGAATGTGAAACCTATGCGGAATTGAAACTGGGCCAGGAAGTGTGGAAAGAGGGCGATAAGAGCTTCTATTTCGACACCAACGTCGCCTATTCGGTTAACCAGCAGAACGACTGGGAATCGACCGATCCCGCCTTCCGCGAAGCGAACGTGCAGGGTAAAAACCTGATTGAATGGCTGCCGGGCTCTACCATCTGGGCCGGTAAGCGCTTCTATCAGCGTCATGACGTACACATGATCGACTTCTACTACTGGGATATTTCAGGTCCTGGCGCAGGTATCGAAAATATCGATCTGGGCTTCGGTAAGCTTTCGCTGGCGGCGACCCGGTCTACTGAAGCGGGCGGCTCTTACACCTTCAGCAGCCAGAATATTTATGATGAAGTAAAAGATACCGCTAACGACGTCTTTGACGTACGTCTGGCTGGTCTGCAAACGAACCCGGACGGCGTACTGGAGCTGGGCGTTGATTACGGCCGCGCCAATACGACCGATGGTTATAAGCTGGCGGATGGGGCATCGAAAGACGGCTGGATGTTCACCGCCGAACACACGCAAAGCATGTTGAAAGGCTATAACAAGTTTGTCGTGCAATATGCCACCGATGCCATGACTACGCAGGGTAAAGGCCAGGCGCGCGGTTCCGACGGTTCTTCATCTTTCACTGAAGAATTGCCTGATGGAACCAAAATTAATTACGCCAATAAGGTCATCAATAATAATGGCAATATGTGGCGTATTTTGGATCATGGCGCCATCTCGCTTGGTGATAAATGGGATTTGATGTACGTCGGTATGTACCAGAATATCGATTGGGATAATAACCTGGGTACTGAGTGGTGGACCGTGGGTGTACGTCCAATGTACAAGTGGACGCCAATCATGAGCACCCTGCTGGAAGTCGGCTACGACAACGTGAAATCTCAGCAGACCGGCGATCGTAACAATCAATATAAAATTACCCTGGCGCAACAGTGGCAGGCGGGCGACAGCATCTGGTCGCGTCCGGCTATCCGTATTTTCGCCACCTACGCGAAATGGGATGAGAAATGGGGCTATATCAAAGACGGCGATAACATTTCCCGTTATGCCGCAGCGACTAACTCCGGCATTTCCACCAACAGCCGTGGCGATAGCGATGAGTGGACCTTCGGCGCCCAGATGGAAATCTGGTGGTAATACGATGGTCATCTGACGTAACGAGGGGCGCAAGCCCCTCTGAAACATCAGGTCTGATGATGCTTGTAAGCCGAATAAGGCGCCAGCCGCCATTCGGCGATATGTTTGGGTTGGCGCGCTATTGCCTGGCTACCGCTGAACCCGCCTTATTGAGGTGAGAATAATGAAAATGAAGAAAAGTCTCGTCGCCCTCTGTTTAACCGCAGGGCTGTTCGCCAGCGTGCCGGGTATCAGCCTGGCGGAAGTGAACTATGTACCGCAAAATACCAGCGCCGCGCCCGCTATTCCTGCTGCCGCGCTACAGCAATTAACCTGGACGCCTGTAGATCAGTCAAAAACGCAGTCTACCCAACTGGCGACGGGCGGCCAGCGCCTTGACGTCGCCGGCATTACCGGCCCGGTCGCCGCTTATAGCGTTCCGGCGAATATCGGCGAGCTGACATTAACTCTGACCAGCGAGGTCAATAAGCAAGCCAGCGTTTTTGCACCAAACGTGTTGATTCTTGACCAAAATATGACGCCTTCGGCGTTCTTCCCCAGCAGTTACTTTACTTATCAGCAGCCGGGCGTCATGAGCGCAGACCGGCTGGAAGGCGTGATGCGCCTGACGCCTGCGTTGGGACAGCAGAAACTCTATGTTCTGGTGTTTACGACCGAAAAAGATCTTCAGCAAACCACTACGCTGCTCGATCCGGCAAAAGCCTATGCCAAAGGCGTCGGTAACTCTATCCCGGATATTCCCGATCCAGTTGCTCGCCATACCACTGACGGCGTGGTGAAACTGAAGGTGAAAACCAACAGCAGCTCCAGCGTATTGGTCGGGCCGTTGTTTGGCTCGTCCGGTACCGGGCCGGTAACGGTAGGCAATACCGCCGCGCCGGTCGCTGCGCCAGCGCCAGTCGCGCCGAAGAAAAGCGAACCGATGTTGAACGATACGGAAAGCTACTTTAATAAAGCGATTAAGGATGCCGTAGCGAAAGGCGACGTCGATAAAGCGCTGAAACTGCTTGATGAGGCCGAACGTCTGGGATCGACATCTGCCCGTTCCACCTTTATCAGCAGTGTAAAAGGCAAGGGGTAATTGTTTCCCCACAGTGCTGATTTTGCAGCAACTGGTGCGTCTCCTGGCGCACCTTTTTTTGTCATTTCATGCGAATTGTTATTTTTTTGTTGCGCAACAGATCACTTAATTGTGATTGCGCCCCCCGTAATGTCTTTTCTGAGATACAATGACTTTAGGTTATGAATCGGAGAGTAAGGCATGTCACACCCTGCGTTAACGCAACTGCGTGCGCTGCGCTATTTTGATGCGATTCCTGCGCTTGAACCCCATTTGCTGGACTGGCTGTTGCTGGAAGATTCTATGACTAAACGTTTTGAGCAGCAGGGAAAGCGGGTAAGCGTGACGCTGATTCGGGAAGCGTTTGTCGGCCAAAGTGAGGTCGAGGAAGCATCAGGTTTACTGCCATCCGAGTCCCGCTACTGGTTACGTGAGATACTGCTTTGCGCTGACGGCGAGCCCTGGCTTGCCGGACGTACCGTGGTACCGGAATCCACGCTGTGCGGACCTGAACAGGTCTTACAACATCTGGGTAAAACCCCGCTTGGACGTTATCTATTTACATCATCGACACTGACCCGCGATTTTATTGAAATTGGACGCGATGCAACGCTGTGGGGGCGCCGCTCTCGACTGCGGTTGAGCGGAAAACCGCTGTTGCTTACCGAGCTTTTTTTACCTGCATCGCCGCTGTACTGAGAGGAAGATAAAGATGGAGTGGAGTCTGACGCAGAGTAAGCTGCTGGCGTTTCACCGTTTGATGCGTACAGATAAGCCTATTGGCGCGTTGCTGCTGCTCTGGCCGACGCTTTGGGCGCTATGGGTGGCGACGCCGGGTATGCCTCAGCTGTGGATTTTGGCGGTTTTTGTCGCTGGCGTATGGTTAATGCGCGCGGCGGGCTGCGTGGTAAATGATTATGCCGATCGTAAATTTGACGGACATGTAAAACGTACGGTCAACCGGCCTTTACCCAGCGGCGCCGTGACAGAGAAAGAAGCGCGCAACCTGTTTGTGGTACTGGTGCTGCTGGCGTTTCTGTTGGTGCTGACGCTGAACGCTATGACGATTCTGCTTTCCGTGGCGGCGCTGGCGTTGGCCTGGGTTTATCCCTTTATGAAACGCTACACTCACCTGCCGCAGGTCGTGCTGGGGGCCGCTTTCGGCTGGTCAATCCCCATGGCGTTCGCCGCGGTGAGCGAATCCCTGCCGTTGAGCTGCTGGCTGATGTTCCTCGCCAATATTCTCTGGGCGGTGGCTTACGATACGCAATATGCGATGGTCGACAGAGATGATGATATCAAGATAGGCATTAAATCGACGGCGATCCTGTTTGGTCGTTATGACACATTAATTATCGGGATTCTGCAGCTTGGCGTCATGGCGTTAATGGCGCTGATCGGTTGGTTGAATGGTCTGGGATGGGGATATTACTGGGCTGTGCTGGTGGCGGGCGCGCTGTTTGTCTACCAGCAAAAACTGATTGCGAACCGTGAGCGTGAAGCCTGCTTTAAAGCCTTTATGAACAATAACTACGTTGGCCTGGTGCTATTTTTAGGGCTGGCGATGAGTTACTGGCACTTCTGATGTCATGCCGGGCGAACCCGACCTACAAAGCCAAAATTTTCAATACGTCATATCAGTCGCCCGATGAGCTTACGCCATCGGGCATTTCAGGCACTGGCTTACTCGCCCTGCGTCGCGCTTTCAATCGTCAGACGGACATCAGAGGTAATCAGATCGGCAAGCATCTGATATATCTTCATCGTTTCTGCCGGTTCGGCATCGCCCGTATCACTGATATAACCCTCATCCCGTAGCGTCAACACGAGTGAACTGAACACCGCTTTGTCGAAAAACTCCGGCGCGTTAATACCGTGCAGGACAGACAGACGTTGCGCCACGGTACGGCTTTCTTTCTCCAGCGTACTGCGGTTGATGGACGGATTGGCGCTCAACAGCCAGAACGTAATGGCATAACGCTGTAGCGTTTCACGCGCGCCTGCCGCCAGCAGCTGCAGCGTACGGGAATGCGTCGGGTTGATATGCAGTTCATCATCCTGCAGGGTAATTAGCCCCTGACGCTGCATTTCACTGGCCAGCGCGTCGATGACCGAGGCTAACTCCTCGCGCTCCCAGCGCAGGAACAGCTCCGCTTTTAACATCGGATAGAGCGCTTCAACATGCTGCTGCAACGCATCACGCGAAATGCGACGATGCTGGGTGATAATCGCCGCCATCAGCGAAGGCATAATCAACATATGCGCGATATTGTTACGATAGTAGGTCATCAACACCGCCTGCTCGCGCGGCAGAATGATGATATCGCCAATAGTGTCTTTCTCGACCTCAAACTTATTCATCTGCAGCGCGTGAGCGATGAGCTCGCCAGCGCTGGCGGCAGGAACGGTTGAGTCTGTGGAATAAGGGACATTGCGCATCAGATCGAGATAGCAATCAAGCTGTTCGGTGAGCTGCTCGCGGGTGAGCGAGCGCTGACGCGACGCCAACAGCGCGGTACAACACAGGTTCATCGCGTTTGCCGCGCCAGCGTTGTTAATACGCACCATCAGATCGGCGGCGATACTATTTACCGTCGGCGTCAGCCAGGCTGGGCGTATGGCCTCTATAGGGTCGATAGATTCGCGCCACTCCGGCACATGCTGGTTCAGGTACGTCATGAGCGGCATCGGTTCGCCAAAGTTAACGTAGCCCTGACCCAGATTGCGCAGCTTGCTCAAGCCTTTCAGCATTTGCGGCAGGCTCTCTTTCTCTTTTGTCGCGCCGCGCAGCTCTTTCGCATAGGTGCCCACTTCCATGACGTGCTCATAGCCGATGTAAATAGGCACTAACGTAATTGGACGGGTACCGCCGCGCAGCATCGCCTGGATAGTCATCGACAGGGTGCCGGTTTTCGGGTCTAACAAACGTCCGGTACGCGAACGTCCTCCTTCGACAAAATACTCTACGGAGTAGCCGCGGCTGAACAGCTCGCCCAGGTATTCGCGAAAGACGGTGGAATAGAGTTTATTCCCCTTAAAGGTGCGACGAATAAAGAACGCGCCCAGACGACGGAAAATCGGGCCAGCGGGCCAGAAATTAAGGTTAATACCGGCGGCAATGTGCGGCGGAACCAGTCCCTGGTGATACAGCACATAAGAAAGGAGCAAGTAGTCCATATGGCTGCGATGACAGGGCACATAGACGATTTCATGCCCGTCGTGCGCCAGTTGGCGTACGCGCTCGGCGTTATGCACGTTAATCCCCTGGTACAGTCGGTTCCAGGTAAACCCCAAAATCCTGTCGGTCAAACGAATCATCTCGTAAGAGAAGTTCGCCGCGATCTCTTCCATCAGCGCAATGGCGTTTTGCTGCGCTTTTTCATGAGAGATTTTCTTACTACGCGCTTCGTCTTCTACCGCGCGGGCGATCGCTTTCGAGGCCAGCAGTTTGTTAAACAGATCCTGACGGGCTGGCAGGCGTGGGCCAACCGCCGCCAGGCGCTGGCGGGCAAAGTGCATACGCGCCACGCGAGCCAGCTTCTGCGCGATGATTTTATCGGTGCCGTGTTCATCAGCCATACGACGCAATGAGACGGACGGCGAGAATCGGACAAAGCTATCGCGACCCAGCCAGGAGATGGCAAAGAATTTCTGTACGCCGTTCAGCATACGTAAAGGCGGGTTATCTTCTCCCTTTTCACGACCCGGCGCGCGGCCAAACATCACGGAAACGGGCACCATCTGCACGTCCAAAGCCGGATTACTCCGATGCAGATCGAGATAATCGTGAAAAAGTTTCACCGACTCTTCTTTTGGCGTGTAATAGGTAAAGACACGCGGTCCGCCGTGAATAAATACATAGCGTGGCAACAGCGCGCCGTCGATCTCCAGCGGCTCCAGCGGATCCGGGAGATCGTGCGCCAGACATTGAGCCCGCAGCGTCAGTAAGTCCGCTTTTGAGTTGTATGGCAAGACATACATAATGGGGCGAGAAGTATCGAGCCCCAATTCCTGGGCGGGTTCCGCCGGAATAGACTTGCTTTTTACCAGTATGCTTAATGGTAAATTCAGTAATTTGTAGTAAATTCGTGGCCAGCCGGACATAAACGATGTAAAGCCTCTGGTTAATAATGCAAATGCGGTGCAAGGATATCAGAAAGTTTAGCGAATTTCTGTTGTATCCCGTCATACTTCGCGCTGCGTTACGGCAGTCCGAATCGTGCAGGGCAACCGTATAATGTCATTGACGTTAATAATGTAAAAAGGTTCTTTTGATGGCCAATAATACCACTGGATTCACCAGAATTATCAAAGCGGCAGGATATTCCTGGAAAGGATTTCGCGCCGCATGGACTCACGAAGCAGCGTTTCGCCAGGAAAGCCTCGCGGTATTGCTGGGCGTCATCATCGCCTGCTGGCTGGATGTGGATGCGATTACCCGTGTGTTATTGATAGGTTCCGTTTTACTTATCATGATTGTTGAAATCCTCAACAGCGCTATTGAAGCGGTCGTGGACCGCATCGGTTCTGAATACCATGAGCTTTCCGGCCGTGCGAAAGATATGGGATCGGCTGCGGTGCTGCTGTCTATTTTCGTTGCCCTGATGACCTGGGGCATCCTGTTATGGTCACATTTTCGATAAAGGTTCCAAATTTTATAAATCTCTTGTTTTTTGCGCCGTTTGTGGTTCCAAAATCACCTTTAACTGTATATACTCACAGCATGACTGTATATACACCCAGGGGGCGGAATGAAAGCGTTAACGGCCAGGCAACAAGAGGTGTTTGATCTCATCCGGGATCACATCAGCCAGACAGGTATGCCACCGACGCGTGCGGAAATCGCGCAGCGTTTGGGGTTCCGTTCCCCAAACGCGGCGGAAGAACATCTTAAAGCGCTGGCGCGCAAAGGGGTGCTTGAAATCGTTTCCGGTGCATCGCGAGGTATCCGTCTGTTACAGGAAGAAGAGGACGGATTACCGCTTGTCGGGCGTGTCGCGGCGGGTGAACCGCTTCTGGCGCAGCAGCATATTGAAGGCCATTACCAGGTCGATCCTTCACTGTTCAAACCCAGCGCCGATTTCCTGCTGCGCGTGAGCGGTATGTCGATGAAAGACATCGGTATTATGGATGGGGATTTGCTGGCGGTACATAAAACGCAGGACGTCCGTAATGGCCAGGTGGTTGTCGCTCGCATTGACGATGAAGTGACAGTAAAACGCCTGAAAAAGCAGGGCAATAAAGTGGAGCTGCTGCCGGAAAACAGCGAGTTTACACCGATAGTGGTGGATCTGCGCGAACAAAGCTTTACGATTGAAGGGCTGGCGGTAGGCGTCATTCGCAACGGGGAATGGTTGTAATCTCTTTTTAATCTCCTTGTAAGCCGTCATCCGGCAATCGTGCAGCCTGATGGCGCTGCGCTTATCAGGCCTACGGGAATGCAGTTCCTGAGATGATTAATTTGTAGGCCGGATAAGGCGTTACGTCGCCATCCGGCAATGCGCTCGTTTCGTTTAACTCCTTGTCAGGCTTTTCTCCATGCCGCTTTTTACCTCCTCTGATAAAGCTCTCTGGCGTCTCGCGCTGCCGATGATTTTTTCTAACATCACCGTCCCCTTACTGGGGCTGGTCGATACGGCGGTGATTGGTCATCTGGACAGCCCGGTTTTCCTGGGCGGCGTGGCGGTGGGCGCGACTGCCACCAGCTTTCTTTTCATGCTGCTGCTATTTCTACGTATGAGCACCACCGGCCTAACGGCGCAGGCATTTGGCGCCAAAAATCCGCAGGCGTTAGCCCGGGCGCTCATTCAACCGTTATTGCTGGCGCTGGGCGCTGGCGTGATGATTGTGCTATTTCGCACGCCGCTTATCGAGCTGGCTTTACATATTGTCGGCGGGAACGACGCTGTCCTGGTGCAGGCGAGACGCTTCCTTGAAATTCGTTGGCTAAGCGCTCCCGCGTCACTGGCGAATCTGGTGCTGCTCGGGTGGCTGTTAGGCGTTCAGTATGCGCGGGCGCCGGTTATCTTGTTGGTCGTGGGCAATATCCTCAACATCGCGCTCGACCTGTGGCTGGTGATGGGGCTTCATATGAACGTGCAGGGCGCCGCCCTGGCGACGGTCATCGCAGAATATGCCACGTTACTGATCGGCCTCATGATGGTACGTAAAGTTCTCCATCTCCGCGGTGTGTCGCTGGATATGCTAAAACAGGCCTGGCGCGGCAACGTGCGCCGCCTTTTGGCGCTCAATCGCGATATTATGCTGCGCTCATTGCTCCTTCAGCTTTGTTTTGGCGCAATCACGGTGTCAGGCGCGCGGCTGGGCAGCGATATTATCGCGGTAAATGCAGTCCTGATGACCTTACTCACCTTTACGGCCTATGCGCTGGACGGTTTTGCTTATGCGGTGGAGGCGCACTCCGGTCAGGCTTACGGCGCGCGTGACGGTAGCAAGCTACTGGACGTCTGGCGAGCGGCGTGTCGTCAGTCAGGAATTGTGGCCTTGTTGTTTTCCACAGTCTATGCCCTGGCAGGCGAACATATTGTCGCGTTACTGACCTCATTGCCGCAAATACAGCTACTGGCGGATCGGTATCTTATCTGGCAGGTGGTATTACCGCTGGTGGGCGTATGGTGCTATCTGCTCGACGGTATGTTTATTGGCGCGACGCGCGCCGCCGAAATGCGCAATAGCATGGCAGTCGCCGCGGGAGGATTTGCGCTGACGCTCTTCGCCCTGCCGGTATTAGGAAATCATGGTTTATGGCTGGCATTAACCGTGTTCCTGGCGCTTCGCGGTCTGTCGTTGAGCCTTATCTGGCGTCGTCACTGGCGCGAGGGTACATGGTTTGCCAGATCGTGACGGTTAAAAATTCTGAATATAAAACCGAAGGCCGAATTCCTGCCTACAATTATTATCACGTCCAGCAGAAATTGCAGTGCATTTGGGCGAATAACACCTGCTATTCCTAACCGAATGATGAGGACAAGATGATGAATAAAGACGAAGCCGGCGGTAACTGGAAACAGTTTAAAGGTAAAATGAAAGAACAATGGGGCAAACTGACCGATGACGATATGACCGTTATCGAAGGTAAACGCGACCAACTGGTAGGTAAAATCCAGGAGCGTTACGGTTACCAGAAAGATCAGGCGGAAAAAGAGGTTGTTGACTGGGAAACCCGTAACAACTATCGCTGGTAATATGTTTTCCCCTACCAGGAGTACATGGATGTGCTTCCCACGGTTTGCTTATGAATGCGGGCGTGCCCCTCTCTACTGCCGCCCGTTTTCCGTTCAGGCTAACGCGGTTTTTTCTTCACCAGCACCGAGTGATCGTGACCACAATCGCCCGGATGGCGACACGCTTCCACTTCTACACACGCAGGGCACAGACCGTGCGCCTCAATAACGTTATGTCGTAGCGCAAAGCCCATTTTAGCCGCCAGCGTATGCATGATGTCTTCCACGCCCTCGGCACACTCTTCCTTCACCACGCCACAACGATCGCAGATAAACATGGCCGAGCTGTGCGTCGGCTGGTCGAACAGGTGGCAAACCACATAACTATTGGTGGATTCCACTTTATGGACAAAACCCTGTTCGAGCAAAAAATCCAGCGCGCGGTAAATGGTGGGCGGTTTGGCCTGTGGTTCCGTTTCGCGCAGCAAATCGAGCAAATCGTATGCGCTGATGGCACCCTGTTGCAGACTCATCAGGCGCAGCACTTCGAGGCGCTGAGGCGTCAGGCGCACGTTGCGCTGCGCGCAGAGTTTTTCAGCTTGCGCCAGTAACTCTTGCGTTGTGGTCTTTTCCATGTAGCACCTCGAATGGCATGAAAGTCTAATCCGTTACTTTACCACGAGCTGCTTAAAACTCTGAAATTACCCCGCGACAATATATCGCCTGCTAAGCTTTTCCGCGCCAGTATTCTCATCTATACATAATGAGGGTCGATATTATAACAACAGGATTTAACATCACTATTTCACAGCAATAGTTCGCCTCTGTCCGGTAAAGCGTGGCGGAGGGATTACTTCACCTGATAATAAGATGGGCTAACTGTGAACAAAAACGTCAAACTTTCACTGATTGCTATCGCGGTCTCGCTTTTTATGGCAAAGCAGGCGAGCGCCGCCAATACCTGGACGGAAGCGCGTAATGACGCAATGGGCGGGACGGGCGTTGCGTCCGCGAATTATGGCAGCGGAGTACTGTTAAATCCGGCGTTACTGGCAAAAGCCAAACCGGAAGACAATATCACTGTTGTCCTTCCTGCGGTCGGCGTCCAGATTACGGATAAAGACAATCTCCAGGATGAAATTGACGATATCAGCGATAAAGTGGATTACTACGATGAGGTCGTCGATAACCTTACGCTGGGGCAAATTCTGCTCCATCCGCGAGGCGTGCTGAGTCAATTTCAGGGCGCCGCGCGCGACCTGGCCGATGAGCTGGAATATCTCAACGGAAAAACCGCCCGCGCCAATGCCGGCGCTGGGTTGGCGGTAAGTATTCCAGGGCAAACGCTTTCCGTGGCGTTTATCGCCAAAGGTTATGCGCATGGGCGCGTGAGTTCGTCCATTGATCAGAACGATATTCAGTATCTGCGCGATATCCAGCATGATGAACGTGTCGCGCTTCGTGAAGCAGGACGCGCTGCTTTGCTGGGGTCTGACGAAATTACAAAGCATTTAAACTCTACCGCGTCGGGGCGGGTAGCGATTGTATCTGACTACGGTATTGCGCTGGCGAAGCAGTTTGTGGTGGGTGAGGTGCCTGTTTCCATTGGCGTTACGCCAAAACTGCAAAAAACCTGGCTCTATAACTACACCACCTCAATTTATAACTACGACAGTAGCGACTGGAATAGCAGCCGTTATCGCAATGACGATACGGGTTTTAACATTGATGCGGGGCTTGCTGCCGATATCGGTGAAAACTGGACGTTGGGGCTGAGCGGGCAAAATCTGGTATCTCGCGATATCGATACGAAAGATATTTACATCACTAATGGTATGACGGGAGAAACCACCAACTACAAAGATACATACCAAATCCGCCCCCTGGTTACCGCGGGCATCGCATGGCATAACGATTTGCTGACCGTAAGCGCCGATGGCGATCTGACGGAAACGAAAGGCTTTAAGAGCGAAGACAATTCACAGTACGTGGGTGTCGGCGCTGAAGTTCGACCGTTGTCATGGCTGGCGGTGCGCGCAGGGTATCGTGCGGATGTGAAAAATAACGATAGCAATGTGGTTACCGGCGGTCTTGGCTTTGCGCCCTTTAACCGTGTGCATCTCGATTTAATGGGACTGTACGGCGAAGATGAAACCTGGGGGGCTGGCGCGCAGCTTACAATGACATTCTGAGGTGCTTTCACCGGAGGCGCTACGCCTCCGGTTTAGCGTTATGCTATAGTAACGCCCCTTTTTTAACCGGATGCTTATTTATTCGCCATGCAGCCTGAAACCCAGTCCTCCGCTTTACCTGCTTATCGCTTCTCCATCGCGCCTATGCTCGACTGGACGGACAGACATTGCCGCTATTTCCTGCGTTTGCTGTCTCGCCAGACGCTGCTCTACACCGAAATGGTGACCACGGGCGCGATTATTCACGGTAAGGGGGACTATCTGGCTTACAGCGAAGAAGAGCATCCGGTCGCTCTACAGCTTGGTGGAAGCGATCCGGCTCAGCTTGCGCATTGTGCAAAGCTGGCGGAAGCGCGTGGCTACGATGAAATTAACCTCAACGTGGGGTGCCCTTCCGATCGCGTGCAAAATGGTATGTTTGGCGCCTGTTTGATGGGCAATGCGCAACTGGTCGCCGATTGTGTTAAAGCCATGCGTGATGTCGTCTCGATTCCGGTGACGGTAAAAACCCGCATTGGTATTGACGATCAGGACAGCTATGCGTTTCTGTGTGATTTCATCAATACGGTTTCCGGTCAGGGCGAATGCGAGATGTTTATTATCCATGCGCGCAAAGCCTGGCTTTCTGGCTTAAGCCCGAAAGAAAATCGTGAGATCCCGCCGCTGGATTACCCGCGCGTCTATCAGCTAAAGCGGGATTTTCCGCACCTGACCATGTCCATTAACGGCGGCATCAAATCGCTGGAAGAGGCGAAGGAGCACCTGCGCCATATGGATGGCGTCATGGTTGGCCGCGAGGCTTATCAGAATCCGGGTATACTGGCCGCGGTGGATCGGGAGATCTTTGGTGCCGATACCACCGATGCCGACCCGGTTGCGGTGGTTCGCGCGATGTATCCCTATATTGAGCGTGAATTGAGCCAGGGAGCGTATCTGGGGCATATCACTCGCCATATGCTGGGGTTGTTCCAGGGCATCCCCGGCGCGCGGCAGTGGCGTCGCTATCTGAGCGAAAACGCCCATAAAGCTGGCGCGGATGTTGCTGTACTGGAGCAGGCGCTAAAACTGGTGGCAGACAAGCGTTAAAAGTTCGCCAAAAATTAGTCAATCTCACCACGCTCTGTGCAGTCTTGCAGGGCGTTTTCTTTATATATCAAAAACATAAATATTGGCATGATTTTTGTAATAGCTTACCTGACCAAACCCGGTAAGCGCCGTGCCGCCGGGCAATGCCATCTTTATGGGGAGCGACTATGCTGGAACTACTTTTTGTGCTTGGCTTTTTTCTGATGTTAATGGTGACGGGCGTCTCCCTGCTGGGCATTCTGGCCGCGCTGGTTGTAGCGACTGCCGTCATGTTCCTGGGCGGAATGTTCGCCCTGATGATCAAGCTGTTACCGTGGCTACTGCTGGCGGTGGCTGTGGTGTGGGTGATCAAAGCAGTAAAAACGCCAAAAATCCCACAGTATCAGCGCAATAACCGTCGGTTTTACTAAGGTATTGAGCGGTTCGTCACAACCTGGAACTTTGCCCTCACAGGCAAATAGGAATCGATTATTAAATCTGTCATGATTGCGCAGGTAACAAATTCATCGCGCTGTACCCTACATACAGCCGAACAAAAAAAGAAAGGGCTTCCCGGGTGGAAGCCCAATTTCTTTGCAGAGCTATTACGGAATCAGCAGGCTTGAGCCCTGTGTGGCCCGGCTTTCCAGCACCTCATGCGCGCGACGGGCATCTTTTAACGCATAGCGTTGATTTTCAGCCACATCAACTTTAATCACGCCGCTGGCAATCAATGAGAACAATTCATTGCTGGCTTCGGTCAGTTCTTCACGCGTCGTAATATACCCCTGTAGTGAAGGTCGCGTGGCATACAGGGAACCTTTCTGATTCAGAATACCTAAATTCACGCCGGTGACGGGGCCGGACGCATTGCCGAAACTGACCATCAGTCCCCGTCGTTGCAGGCAGTCCAGTGAGGCTTCCCAGGTATCTTTCCCCACGGAGTCATAGACCACGCGGACTTTTTTGCCGCCGGTGATCTCTTTTACCCGTTCGACAATGCTCTCCTCACGGTAATTAATCACCTGCCAGGCGCCGGCGTCCAGCGCCCGCTGCGCTTTTTGCGCGCTACCGACGGTACCGATAAGCTTCGCGCCCAGCGCTTTTGCCCATTGGCAGGCGATCAGACCGACGCCGCCCGCAGCGGCATGAAACAGGAAGGGTTCGTCGGGTTTCACTTCATAGGTTTTGCGCAACAGGTAAAAAACGGTCAACCCCTTGAGAAAAGAGGCTGCCGCCTGTTCGAAGGAAATGGCGTCAGGTAAAATCGCGGCTTTATCTGCGGGGACGTTATGGACGGAACTGTAAGCGCCGAGCGTTGACTGCGCGTAGACGACGCGATCGCCCACGCGAATGTGCTCCACGCCGTTGCCGACTTTACTGACCACACCCGCAGCTTCGGTTCCCAGGCCCGCAGGCAACGACGGGGGCGGATAGAGTCCGCTACGGATATAGGTGTCGATGAAGTTGATACCAATGGCTTTGTTCTCAACCTGGATTTCGTGTTCCGCCGGTTCCGCTGGCGTAAACTCCACGGTCTGAAGCACTTCCGGACCACCATGCTTGTGAAATTCAATACGCGTTGCCATGCTTCCTCCAAAAGAAATGTGGTAATCTTTCGACCCAATCACTATCTCGGTAACTCCATTCACTATGGCAGGAAATAAACCCTTCAACAAACCACAGACTGATGCCCGCGACCGCGATCCGCAGGTTGCCGGGATAAAAGTGCCGCCGCACTCGATTGAAGCGGAACAGTCGGTGTTGGGCGGTTTAATGCTGGATAACGAGCGCTGGGACGATGTGGCCGAGCGCGTGGTGGCGGAAGATTTCTATACCCGCCCGCATCGCCATATCTTTACGGAGATGGGGCGCTTGCAGGAAAGCGGCAGTCCTATCGACCTGATTACGCTCGCGGAATCGCTGGAGCGGCAGGGCCAACTGGACAGCGTCGGCGGTTTCGCCTATCTGGCGGAGCTGTCTAAAAACACGCCAAGCGCGGCGAACATCAGTGCTTATGCGGACATTGTGCGCGAACGCGCCGTGGTCCGCGATATGATCGCGGTGGCGCATGAAATTGCGGACGCCGGTTACGATCCACAGGGGCGCAATAGCGACGAACTGCTGGATCTGGCGGAGTCGCGCGTCTTCCAGATCGCGGAAAACCGGGCCAACAAAGACGAAGGTCCGAAAAGCATCGACCAGATTCTCGACGCTACCGTGGCGCGTATTGAGCAGTTGTTCCAGCAACCGCACGATGGCGTTACAGGCGTGGATACCGGCTATCAGGATCTCAATAAAAAGACGGCAGGGTTACAGCGTTCGGATTTGATTATCGTCGCGGCGCGCCCCTCCATGGGTAAAACCACTTTTGCGATGAACCTCTGCGAAAATGCGGCGATGTTGCAGGATAAACCGGTACTGATCTTTAGTCTGGAGATGCCCGGCGAACAGATCATGATGCGTATGCTGGCCTCGCTGTCCCGCGTCGATCAGACACGTATTCGTACCGGTCAACTCGATGATGAAGACTGGGCGCGAATCTCCGGCACGATGGGCATTCTGCTGGAGAAACGCAATATGTATATTGACGACTCCTCAGGTCTTACGCCGACAGAAGTCCGTTCGCGCGCGCGGCGTATTTTCCGCGAACATGGCGGGTTAAGTCTGATCATGATCGACTACCTGCAATTGATGCGCGTGCCGTCGCTTTCTGATAACCGTACTCTGGAAATCGCCGAAATTTCTCGCTCGCTGAAAGCGCTGGCGAAGGAACTCCAGGTGCCGGTCGTGGCGCTATCGCAGCTTAACCGCTCCCTGGAACAACGCGCGGATAAACGTCCGGTGAACTCCGACCTGCGTGAATCCGGCTCTATTGAACAGGATGCCGACTTAATTATGTTTATCTACCGTGATGAGGTTTATCACGAGAACAGCGACTTAAAAGGCATTGCTGAAATTATTATTGGTAAGCAACGTAACGGTCCTATCGGTACGGTTCGTCTGACGTTCAATGGTCAGTGGTCGCGCTTCGATAACTATGCGGGACCGCAATACGATGATGAGTAACTCTCCGTCATTCTTTTAACAAGGAATTCAAATGCAAGCGGCAACAGTCGTCATTAACCGCCGCGCTCTGCGACACAACCTGCAACGTCTGCGTGAACTGGCGTCTGCCAGTAAGCTGGTTGCGGTGGTGAAAGCGAACGCTTATGGACACGGTCTTCTGGAGACCGCGCGAACGCTCCCTGATGCTGACGCTTTTGGCGTGGCGCGTCTTGAAGAGGCTCTACGTCTGCGAGCGGGCGGGATCACGCAGCCTATCCTGCTGCTGGAGGGTTTTTTCGACGCCGCCGATTTGCCGACCATTTCCGCGCAATGTCTGCATACCGCCGTACATAATCAAGAGCAGCTTGCCGCCCTGGAGGCGGTGGAGCTGACGGAGCCGGTAACGGTCTGGATGAAACTGGATACCGGTATGCATCGTCTCGGCGTGCGCCCCGAAGAGGCGGAGGCGTTCTACCAGCGTCTGACGCACTGTAAAAATGTACGCCAGCCGGTGAATATCGTCAGCCATTTTGCCCGTGCGGATGAGCCGGAATGCGGCGCTACCGAACATCAGCTCGACATTTTTAATGCCTTCTGTCAGGGTAAACCCGGTCAGCGCTCTATTGCCGCGTCTGGCGGTATTCTGCTGTGGCCGCAGTCTCACTTTGACTGGGCGCGTCCGGGCATCATTTTGTATGGCGTATCGCCGCTGGAGCACAAACCCTGGGGGCCGGATTTTGGTTTTCAGCCGGTGATGTCCTTAACCTCCAGTTTGATCGCGGTGCGTGACCACAAAGCGGGAGAACCGGTGGGCTACGGCGGGACATGGGTGAGTGAGCGCGATACGCGCCTGGGCGTGGTGGCGATGGGTTATGGCGATGGCTACCCACGAGCGGCGCCTTCCGGTACGCCAGTACTGGTCAATGGCCGTGAAGTCCCGATTGTCGGGCGGGTGGCGATGGATATGATTTGCGTGGATTTGGGGCCAAACGCGCAGGATAACGCGGGCGATCCGGTGGTCTTATGGGGTGAAGGTCTGCCGGTTGAACGTATCGCTGAAATGACAAAAGTAAGTGCTTACGAACTTATCACACGCCTGACCTCAAGGGTGGCGATGAAGTATATTGATTAAATACGCGGCGGGCCGGGTGGCGCCTGCGCTTATCCGGCTTGTATCGCGCATTGGCTGTAGGCCGGATAAGACGTTCACGCCGCTATCCGGTAATATGCGCATCCACCACAACATCCTCTCGATCTTCTCGTCCTTCCGGTTTATTGTGTTATTTCCTGCCCTCTGTAAACCTGGAGAACCATCGCGTGTTTCAAAAAGTTGACGCCTATGCCGGCGATCCGATTCTTTCACTGATGGAGCGTTTTAAAGACGACTCCCGTCACGACAAAGTAAATCTGAGCATTGGCCTGTATTACAACGAAGACGGGATTATCCCACAGCTCAAAACGGTGGCCGAAGCCGAAGCCCGGCTTAACGCGCAGCCGCATGGCGCTTCGCTGTACCTGCCGATGGAAGGACTCAATACTTATCGCCATACTATCGCGCCTTTGCTCTTTCGCGCCGATCACCCGGTTCTTCAGCAACAGCGCGTGGCCACTATCCAGACATTAGGCGGCTCCGGCGCGCTGAAAGTAGGCGCGGATTTCCTGAAGCGTTATTTCCCCGACGCAGGCGTATGGGTGAGCGACCCCACCTGGGAAAACCATATTGCGATATTTGCCGGGGCAGGATTCGAAGTGAGTACTTACCCCTGGTATGACGACGCGACTAACGGCATCCGTTTTAACGATCTGCTGGCCACGCTGAATACGTTACCTGCGCGCAGTATCGTGCTGCTGCACCCCTGTTGTCACAACCCGACCGGGGCGGATTTAACGCCTTCGCAATGGGATGCGGTGATTGAAATAGTGAAAGCGCGCGATCTGATTCCGTTCCTTGATATTGCCTATCAGGGGTTTGGCGCAGGCATGGACGAGGATGCTTACGCTATTCGCGCCATTGCCAGCGCCGGGTTACCTGCGTTAGTCAGTAATTCTTTTTCGAAGATTTTCTCGCTGTACGGCGAGCGCGTCGGCGGCCTGTCCGTGGTGTGTGAAGACGCTGAAATTGCCGCGCGGGTTCTGGGACAGCTAAAAGCGACGGTGCGCCGAATTTACTCCAGTCCGCCGTGTTTCGGCGCTCAGGTGGTCGCTACGGTCCTGGGCGATGAGGCGTTAAAAGCGGGCTGGCTGGCGGAAGTCGACGCGATGCGTAACCGCATTATATCGATGCGCCAGACGCTGGTGAAGGAGCTGAAGGCGGAGATGCCTGACCGCAACTTTGATTACTTGTTACAGCAGCGCGGTATGTTCAGCTATACCGGGTTAAGCGAGGAGCAGGTCGAGCGGTTGCGCGATGAGTTTGGCGTTTACCTGATTGCCAGTGGCCGCATGTGTGTCGCCGGGCTTAATGCTTCAAATGTACACCGCGTGGCGAAGGCATTTGCCGCTGTCATGTAATATTCAGGCCGGACGGCGATAACAGTGCCCTCCGGCCTGACAATAGCTGTTGTGATCATCCTCTTTTTTCGTAACAAAACCGCAGATAATCCTTCCTTTTGACCGTTACTGGCGTTATGGTCAGATAGTTTTTTGAGCAAAGGCTCATCTTAATAATTATAATATTTTGAATTTTAAGGGAAAAGCATGAAAAAAATAACCCTGGCGCTAAGTGCCGTCTGTTTGTTGTTTACGCTAAACCATTCCGCGAATGCGTTAGTATCTTCCCCTTCGACGCTCAATCCGGGCACTAACGTTGCAAAACTCGCGGAACAAGCGCCTGTCCATTGGGTCTCTGTCGCCCAGATTGAAAACAGCCTCACCGGACGCCCGCCGATGGCGGTCGGCTTTGATATTGACGACACCGTGTTATTTTCCAGCCCCGGATTCTGGCGCGGAAAGAAAACCTACTCCCCGGACAGCGACGATTATCTGAAAAATCCGGCCTTTTGGGAAAAAATGAACAACGGCTGGGATGAGTTCAGTATTCCAAAAGAAGTGGCCCGACAGCTCATTGATATGCATGTTCGCCGTGGCGACAGTATTTACTTTGTCACTGGTCGTAGTCAGACGAAAACGGAAACCGTGTCGAAAACGCTGGCGGATAACTTCCATATTCCGGCGGCGAATATGAATCCGGTGATTTTCGCCGGCGATAAACCGGAACAAAATACGAAAGTACAGTGGCTGCAGGAGAAGAACATGCGTATCTTCTACGGCGATTCGGATAACGATATTACCGCGGCTCGTGATTGTGGTATCCGCGGTATTCGCATCCTGCGCGCGGCTAACTCCACCTACAAACCGCTGCCGCAGGCAGGAGCGTTTGGCGAGGAAGTCATTGTCAACTCGGAGTACTAAAAATCAGGAGAGCGTCAGGCT
Organism: Salmonella sp. NW722; assembly: GCF_051702785.1. Lineage (NCBI taxonomy): Bacteria > Pseudomonadati > Pseudomonadota > Gammaproteobacteria > Enterobacterales > Enterobacteriaceae > Salmonella > Salmonella sp. NW722. The sequence goes on along the minus strand of NZ_JAMMIN010000008.1, from coordinate 138,760 downwards.
CTCCTTTTTTGCATGATTTTTGCACAAACTTGCCCCGCTGGCTTTTACCTTTTCCAGACTTGCTGCACACTATTCAGGAGACGTTTGTTTTTAGGAAGGAGCAGCCTATGTGGTATCAGCGCACCATTACACTGAGCGAGAAGCCGCGCGGGTTTCATCTGATAACAGATGAAATTATCGATAAATTGTCTGGCTTACCGCCTGTCGAAACGGGTTTGCTGCATCTGTTGTTGCTACACACCTCGGCCTCGCTGACGTTAAACGAAAACTGCGATCCCACCGTGCGCGCTGATATGGAGCGCCATTTCCTGAAAACCGTTCCCGATAATGCGGCGTATGAACATGATTACGAAGGGGCGGATGACATGCCTTCGCATATTAAGTCGTCAGTATTGGGCGTCTCGTTGCTGCTGCCTGTACGCCAGGGGCGTTTACAGTTAGGAACATGGCAAGGTATCTGGTTGGGAGAGCACCGTATTCACGGCGGTCCACGTAAAATCATCGCGACACTACAAGGGGAATGATAATGACCATTTCGGAATTACTGCAATACTGCATGGCAAAACCTGGCGCAGAGCAGAGCGTCCACAGCGACTGGAAAGCGACGCAAATTAAAGTGGAAGATGTACTTTTCGCGATGGTAAAAGAAGTTGAAGGACGCCCGGCAGCCTCTCTCAAAACCAGCCCGGAACTGGCAGAGTTGTTACGTCAGCAGCACAGCGATGTACGACCGAGTCGGCACCTTAATAAAGCGCACTGGAGCACGGTCTATCTGGACGGATCGCTGCCGGATTCACAACTCTATTATCTGGTCGATGCCTCTTATCAACAGGCGGTAAATGCGCTGCCGGAAGATAAACGCAAGCAGTTGCCGCAGTCCTGATTATAGCGCGCCGACCAACAACGCCAGGGCGATATCAATGAGGCGGATGACCGTAGACCGGATACGGCTGCCGAGGGCGATTTGCGCATTATTGGCGCGTAGCCTGGCGAGGTCCCGCTGTCCTTCCAGCAGAATAATCATATCGTCGTCGTCCAGCCAGCCGCGAGCATGTTCCTGAAGCGCGCGGGCGATAAACGCGGCGGACTCGCGGATACCGTCGTCGCTGTCTTCTCTTGCCTGCTTATACGTCTGGATAAACTCGGCAATCGCCGAAGAGACTACAGGGTGTTCGGCTCGGGCGGTGGTCATCAGGTTATGTATTTCGTTAATAGACGCCATTTTCTTCTCCCTGAGTGCAGCGGGCGCCCCAATGCAGACACTCACCCTGTATGGCTAATTTCCAGACCTGATTATTTTGCCGTTGGTATCTCTCAGCCTGGATGTAAGTAAGTGGTTGCTTACGTTGCATAACCCGCGCATAAAGACGCAAATAGTGATTTTTCAGCAGCGCCAGATTATCGAGTCGGTGTTTATCCCCACCTTGACAGGCGACCCGCTCAGCCTGAAAAAATGTCTGGCGGATATCGCGGTCATCCTTGAGCAGTGTCTCTTTTTGCCACGGTATTCGCGCCGCGTCCTGCAGGAAGCGGGTTGAGCGCGCTTGTAATAGCGTCAGTTGTTGAAAAGCCACGGCGCTAAAGCGGTCAGGCAGCGTACAGGCGGATAAAAACAGGCACAGCAGTAGTGTGATTGCGTAGGGCAACTTCATGGTGTTTTCCATAACAGACCGTTTGCGCTATCACATGTCAGAGCGAGGCGGCACGCAAATCACAAATGCTCAACACGGATACAATGAGGTGGGATGAGGAAAAATGATGCCGCTTCCCGGCGAATCGGAAAGCGGCGTGAAGGTTATTTGAGCATAGGTTTAAGGAAGCGGGCGGTATGCGACGCCTCGCACTCCGCCACGGTTTCCGGCGTACCGGAGACGAGAATTTCGCCGCCGCCGCTGCCGCCTTCCGGGCCGAGGTCGACAATCCAGTCCGCCGTTTTAATGACGTCCAGGTTGTGTTCGATCACCACGATGGTGTTGCCCTGATCGCGCAACTGATGCAGAACGTCAAGCAGCTGCTGAATATCGGCAAAGTGTAGGCCGGTGGTCGGCTCGTCGAGAATATACAGCGTCTGCCCGGTACCGCGCTTCGACAGTTCGCGCGCCAGCTTCACGCGCTGGGCCTCGCCGCCGGAAAGCGTCGTCGCCGACTGACCAAGACGGATATAGGTCAGTCCCACGTCCATCAGCGTCTGCAGCTTACGTGCCAGCGCCGGAACCGCATCAAAGAACTCACGCGCTTCTTCAATGGTCATATCCAGCACTTCGTGGATGGTCTTGCCTTTGTACTTAATCTCCAGCGTTTCCCGGTTATAGCGCTTGCCTTTGCACTGGTCGCACGGCACGTAAATATCCGGCAGAAAGTGCATTTCGACTTTAATGACGCCATCGCCCTGGCACGCTTCGCAGCGACCGCCGCGCACGTTGAAGCTGAATCGCCCTGGCGTATAGCCGCGCGAGCGAGACTCCGGCACGCCAGCAAAAAGCTCGCGAACCGGGGTAAAGACACCCGTATAGGTCGCCGGGTTGGAACGCGGGGTGCGCCCGATCGGGCTCTGGTCGATATCGATCACTTTATCGAAATGTTCCAGCCCCTGAATATCCCGATACGGCGCCGGTTCGGCGATAGTCGCCCCGTTTAACTGACGCTGGGCGATGGGGAACAGCGTGTCGTTAATCAGCGTCGATTTACCGGAACCCGAGACGCCGGTGATACAGGTAAACAGCCCTACCGGTAGCGTAAGGGTCACATCTTTCAGGTTGTTGCCGCGCGCGCCGGTGAGTTTGAGCACTTTTTCTGGATTTGCCGGCACACGTTGTTTCGGCACTTCAATTTTGCGTTTACCGCTCATGTACTGGCCGGTCAGCGATTCCGGTACCGCCATAATGGCTTCCAGCGGGCCTTCCGCCACCACCTCGCCGCCGTGAACGCCCGCGCCGGGGCCAATATCAATCACATGGTCGGCGGCGCGGATGGCGTCTTCATCGTGTTCCACCACAATCACGGTATTGCCAAGATTGCGCAGATGAATCAGCGTACCCAGCAGCCGTTCGTTATCACGCTGGTGCAGACCGATGGACGGCTCATCCAGCACATACATCACGCCGACTAACCCGGCGCCTATCTGGCTCGCCAGACGAATACGCTGGGCTTCGCCGCCGGAAAGCGTTTCTGCCGAGCGGGAGAGCGTGAGATAGTTCAGGCCGACGTTCACCAGAAACTTGAGGCGATCGCCGATCTCTTTTAGCACTTTTTCGGCGATTTTCGCCCGTTGCCCGGAAAGCTTGAGATTAGTGAAAAAATCCATCGCATGGCCAATGCTCATATCGGAAATAGCAGGCAGCGGCGTATTTTCCACAAATACATGGCGCGCTTCGCGATTCAGTCGCGTGCCTTCACAGCTGGCGCAGGGGCGATTACTGATGAACTTCGCCAGCTCTTCGCGCACCGCGCTGGATTCCGTCTCTTTATAACGGCGCTCCATATTATGCAGCACGCCTTCGAACGGATGGCGGCGCACGGAGGTATCGCCGCGATCGTTCATATATTTAAATTCAATGTTCTCTTTGCCGGAACCGTACAGCACGACTTTATGTACGTTGGCGCTAAGGCTTGCCCACGGCGCATCTACGTCGAACTTATAGTGTTCCGCCAGCGACTTGAGCATTTGAAAGTAGTAAAAATTGCGACGATCCCAACCACGAATCGCGCCGCCTGCCAGCGACAGGTCGGGATTCTGGATCACGCGGTCCGGATCGAAATATTGCTGAACGCCGAGCCCGTCACAGGTCGGGCAGGCGCCTGCCGGGTTGTTGAACGAGAACAGACGCGGTTCCAGTTCGCGCATACTGTAGCCGCAAATCGGACAGGCAAAATTGGCGGAGAACAGAAGCTCCTCCGCTTTCTCATCGTCCATATCGGCAACAACCGCCGTGCCGCCGGATAATTCCAGCGCCGTTTCGAACGACTCCGCCAGGCGTTGGGAAAGATCGTTACGAACTTTGAAGCGATCGATCACCACCTCAATGGTATGTTTCTTTTGCAGCTCCAGCTTCGGCGGATCGGAGAGATCGCAGACTTCGCCGTCAATACGGGCGCGAATGTAACCCTGGCTTGCCAGATTTTCCAGCGTTTTGGTGTGTTCGCCTTTACGCTCTTTAATAATCGGCGCGAGCAGCATCAGACGTTTGCCTTCCGGCTGTGACAGTACGTTATCGACCATCTGGCTAACGGTTTGCGCCGCCAGCGGCACGTCATGGTCCGGACAACGCGGCTCGCCCACGCGGGCAAACAGCAGGCGCAGGTAGTCGTGGATCTCGGTAATAGTACCCACCGTAGAGCGCGGGTTGTGCGATGTCGATTTCTGTTCAATTGAGATCGCGGGCGATAACCCCTCAATATGGTCGACATCCGGTTTTTCCATGAGCGACAAAAACTGCCGCGCGTAAGCGGAGAGCGATTCAACGTAACGACGCTGCCCTTCGGCATACAGAGTGTCGAAAGCCAGTGAGGATTTGCCTGAACCCGAAAGCCCGGTCACGACAATCAGTTTGTCGCGGGGGATGACGAGGTTAATATTTTTGAGATTATGGGTGCGGGCGCCCCGAACTTCGATCTTATCCATTCACCTTTCCCGGTAGAGACTCGGATGCCTGGTTTGTTTGAAGGACAAACGGCAGAAACGGCTAATTATGACACAATTTAACCTGTTTGAATATACAGTATTGGAATGCATCTTCAGCTAAAGTATGCAACAATATGAGGTTCGCGCGAGTGACCTGGAACCTGCATCGCAGCTATTAAAATGCTACGTGGAAATGGTACACTCACGCGTTTACACTATTTATGAAACGTATTCAGGAGACTCAATTATGGCCAGCAGAGGCGTAAACAAGGTGATTCTCGTTGGTAATCTGGGCCAGGACCCGGAAGTACGCTATATGCCGAGTGGCGGCGCTGTCGCCAACTTAACGCTGGCTACTTCTGAATCCTGGCGCGATAAGCAGACCGGCGAAATGAAAGAGCAGACTGAATGGCACCGGGTGGTGATGTTCGGCAAACTGGCGGAAGTGGCCGGCGAATATCTGCGTAAAGGTTCTCAGGTGTATATCGAAGGTCAATTGCGTACCCGCAAGTGGACCGATCAGAGTGGCCAGGAACGCTATACGACTGAAATTAACGTTCCGCAGATCGGCGGCGTAATGCAGATGCTGGGTGGTCGCCAGGGCGGCGGCGCACCGGCAGGCGGCCAGCAGCAGGGGGGTTGGGGTCAGCCGCAACAACCTCAGCAGCCGCAGGGCGGCAACCAGTTCAGCGGCGGCGCGCAGTCGCGTCCACAGCAATCCGCGCCAGCGCCGTCTAACGAACCGCCAATGGATTTTGACGACGACATTCCGTTCTGATTTTTGGTAAAAAACTCAAAGCGTTATTTGCATTTTCGCTATAGTTCTCGTCTGCTGAAATGCCTGGTGTAAACCAGGCATTTTCTTACCTGGTATTATTGTCTTTGTATCCCTTTCAAAAAAGAGAAGCGCATATCTTACGGAAAAATGTCGCTTATCGCCTCTGGCCGACTCGCCTCGGCACATCATTATCCAGCCGAAGTTCATAAATGTACTGCAATAACCCGGATTGTCTTAAATATGAAAGAGAAAACTCATCTGCAAAATATATAATTTATAGCCATTTTTTGACAACAAAAAGATATTATAAAATAACGTTAGAGAATGGTCGGTATTATCAATAGTTAATTAAATGTTTGCTTTAGCTTGTGATGATCTCAAATATGATATGTGCATCTTGCTTTATTTTTAATTGCTGAAGATAAAGTTGTTACTTATAGCTGGCTTTATATAAAAAATGGTTTTATTTGTGTGTGTTTTTACGCAATTCTGATTTTTTACTCCCCACTTATTATATTTTTAATGATTTAAGTTATATTGAAGTCCCTATGACCCTATGTTTTAATTGTGAAAATTAATTTTATCCTCTGGAGGCAAATTTATTAAATACGTATGGTTATAACGCGTATTAAAAAGAAATATGTCCTTAAAATGATTTAGAGTTTCAATGATTAGCTAACAAATCTATTTATCGGCGGGTGGTTTTAATTTGCTGATGACTATTTTTTATTTATGAGTTGAGAGCTTATGCGATACCTATTATTGGGGAAGATATAGTTAGTGCAATAATTGATGTCTACCTAATTAAAAAATGAAGAGTGTTTTAATTAAAGCACTCATCTTTGTTGTGGGCGCATAAAAATGGCGTCGTTGTTTTTATTTTTCTGATTACGAGATGTAAGAAAACTGAACTCTATAAAGCGTATTGGTAGCAGGAAGCCAAGGGCGGTAGCGTTCACTTTCTGAATAAGTTGAGCATCCATTATCCTTTCTAATCCACAAAAACATTTTATTCACAATGTAATATCAGGAGACAACATGGAAGACGAAAGTAATCCGTGGCCTAGTTTTGTTGATACATTCTCTACGGTATTGTGCATTTTTATATTTCTTATGTTGGTGTTTGCACTTAATAATATGATTATTATGTATGACAACTCAATTAAAGTTTATAAAGCAAATATAGAGAGTAAGACTAAATCTACTGCTCAAAATAGCGGAGCCAATGACAATTCAAATGCTAATGAAATAATTAATAAGGAAGTGAATACCCAAGATATGTCGGACGGAATGACTACAATGTCAGGTAAGGAGGTTGGAGTATACGATATCGCCGATGGTCAGAAAACTGATATAACGTCTACAAAAAATGAGCTTGTTATTACGTATCATGGCAGGCTGAGAAGCTTTTCAGAAGAGGACACTCATAAAATAGAGGCGTGGTTAGAAGACAAAACCAATAGTAATTTATTGATAGAAATGGTTATTCCTCAGGCAGACATCTCTTTCTCTGACTCTTTACGACTGGGATATGAACGGGGAATTATTTTAATGAAAGAGATTAAGAAGATATATCCTGATGTAGTTATTGACATGAGTGTTAACTCCGCAGCATCAAGTACAACGAGTAAAGCTATTATCACGACTATTAATAAAAAGGTGTCAGAGTGAAATATATAAATCATTACCGCTATTTGTTTGTCTGTTTTTTCCTTGCCATACTCCCTTTTTTCGCTTTATCTTTTCCCGGTATAAGAGAGTATGTTTTTGATAACTTCATGGTTTCTGCAATTTACAATGGAGTCATTATTGCCATTTATATTACAGGTTCTTTGTGTGCATTATTCACTATTCTTAAAAATATTTCAGCAAAAGACATATTAATAGCTCAGGACGCCAGTAGAAAAAATAGCATTCTTTCTAACCTTAATCAGGTTTTGTTTGCCGGGGAACCCAAACAGTGTGATTTCAATTTGCTGATGGAATTAGATGACAATGTGTCTACCGCCCGTAATCAACGATTGTCATTTATTATGAGCTGTAGCAATGTGTCGACGCTTGTTGGCCTGTTGGGGACGTTTGCGGGTCTGTCTATTACGATTGGTTCAATCGGGAACTTATTGAGCTCGCCATCAGATGTTGGCGGTGATAATGCAAGTAATACACTCAATATGATCGTGACAATGGTAGCGTCGCTTTCTGAACCATTGAAAGGGATGAATACCGCATTTGTATCTTCTATCTATGGTGTTGTTTGCGCCATACTCCTGACCTCACAAAGTGTTTTTGTTCGCAGCTCCTATTCCCTTGTTTCTACAGAGATCAAAAAATTAAAAATCATAAGTAACAGATCCAATAATAAACAACGAAGCCTGCGGGTTGAATCAGAGACGCTTGTAGAATTTAAAGAGTTGTTTAAAGCGTTTTTTGATAACTATCTGTCAGTTGAAAATTTACGGACGCAGGATGAAGAAAAGAAACGAGAGATGCTATCAGATAGCTTTGTCACTTTGCAAAACCGACTATTGGATAACTCAGCAAAACTGGAACAACTTTCTACGCTGATTGATGGTTATCTGGTAAGCAGTAACGAAAATCTCAAAAAATTATCTGACGGTGTAATAACAATTACCTCTCGTTTATCTGAAGGTAATATCCTGCTTGCTGATAATAATGCACGACTGGAGGCAATGAGTACAATACAAAATATTATAGATAAAAAGAATGATTCAATAATGACATCAGTTGATAAATGTTATCAGGAATCTCTTTCACATGGTAAGACCATAAACGATATTGCCGCTGGCAGTGCCGATATTTCTCATACTCTCGATGGGCTGAGAAAAGAAATGGATGAGGATATGAACAATGTTCATTTAGCGCTATCCGATCTATCGGCTACTGATAAAAAGATTATTACCAATACTAAAGAGATTAGTGCTGAAATGGTTAGCTACCGTGATACCTATATGCCATTAATGGAAAAAATAACATCTATGCATCAGGAAATAGTAAAGCAACGTTTGTTAAACAAGGAGGAAAAAAATGAAGATTAAGATGTTTTTTCTGACGACTGCTTTTATTACACAAAGTACATACGCCAGCGAGCTTCCGGTCATTCCTCTAAGAGATTTAGTTAATGCCGCATTAACGCATCAGCCCTCTGTTGCTGTTTCATATTATGAGACTGAAAAGAAAAACAGTGACTTAGATCTTTCACGGGCAGCACTTTATCCTACCCTGGATCTAACATCTGGCCTTAATAATAACAGGAAGGAGTCGTCAGGTACCGAGAGAAACGTTGAAAATAAGGTGTCCTTATCATACCGAATAACGGATTTTGGAGTGAGGGGGGCTAATATCAGGAAATCTGAATATGAAAGAGATAATAGTAAAACTGACTATGAAAAAACAAAGAATATAGTGTCTCAGGAGGTTGTGACAACCTATTACAACATCAGTAAATATCGTGAAATGATTGATGGCGTAAATCTGGAGAAAGAGTTTTATAAAAAGATGCTGGAAACTTTTTCGCTGCTGGTATCTTCCGGTGTAGCTATGCAATCTGATATGCGTAAAGTACAAGTATCTATCGATGCATTAAATACCAGAAGCATTATGTATCAGTCGATGTTGGATGATGAAATGTATAAAATGCAGAATATGACTGGTCTGAATTTGTCACCAGATCAGATTCAAAGCGATGAAAAATTCAACCTCTTCAAAAAATATATCTTTGTCGAAAGTCCTGAAAAACTTATGGACATGGTGATGAAATACAACGATGACTATAAGATGCTTGTCAATACCCGAAAAGCCGCGACCGAAGATATTAATGCCGCAAAATCATCCTATTTTCCGACTGTAGATCTCGTGTCCAGCTATGTACAGAATAATCCAAGCGGTAGTGCCAAAAAAAGTGATTATGAAGATGAATTTAAAACAGGTATCAATGTCAGTTTCAACATTTTTAATGGGTTCAGAAATTCAGCCCAGGAAAGAAAAATGGTGGCAAGTTACTCGCAGGCTAAGCTGCAAATTGACGATTTTTTGATTAAAACGCGTTATAACATTGATTCACAACTTTCAAGATACGCCGCTGCAAAAGAGACTTACTCAGTGGCGGAACGTTCACATACAAACGCGTTACAGCTTACTGAATTATATGAGCAGGAGTTTCAGTTAGGGCAAAAAAGTTTGCTTGATTTAATTTCAAGCCGTAATGAAGCATTTCAGGCATATGTAAGCATGATCGACAGCAAATATAGCCTGTATATTTTAAAGTTACAGCAACTCTCATTGATTTTTCATTTAATGGATTATTTAAAAGGAAATACTGAAAGTGAGTTAAATGTAATGAAATGAATAGAAGACAAAGCGATCATCTCATGATGATAATTATTTCTTTGACGATCTTAATTATTATCCTTACCTACTTTATAGAAATTAATTCAGTGGTTCATGGTCAGGGCGTTATCACCACTAAAGATAATGCTCAGTTAATATCTCTTTCTAAAGGAGGGACGATACAAGATATTTATGTGGCCGAGGGTGATACTGTAAAAAAAGGAGAACTCCTTGCAAAGGTCGTTAACCTTGATCTGCAAAAAGAATATCAAAGGTATAGAACTCAAAAAGGGTATCTGGATAAAGATGTTAACGAAATATCTTTCATTCTTGATAAAGAAAATGAGAGTGGATTGATTACCCTGGATGGCACCCGTTCTTTAAGCAATAAAGAGGTAAAAGCGAATATTGAATTAGTGCATAGTCAGATAAGAGCTAAAGACTTAAAAAAAACCTCTCTTGATTCTGAGATTAGCGGATTACAAGAGAAGCTGAGTTCGAAAGAAAAAGAACTTGCATTGCTTGCCGAAGAAATAAATATTCTTTCTCCACTGGTAAAAAAAGGAATTAGCCCATATACCAATTTTCTTAACAAGAAACAGGCGTATATAAAAGTTAAGTCTGAAATTAATGATATTGAAAGTAGCATCACTTTAAAAAAAGATGATATTGAGCTGGTTGTTAATGATATTGAGGCGCTTAATAATGAATTGCGCTTATCTTTATCTAAAATAATATCTAAAAATCTTCAGGAGCTTGAGGTTGTTAACTCTACATTAAAAGTAATAGAGAAGCAGATAAATGAGGAGGATATCTATTCACCGGTTGACGGTGTAATTTATAAAATCAATAAAAGTGCCACTACTCATGGTGGTGTGATTCAGGCGGCGGACTTACTTTTTGAAATAAAACCAAAAGTAAGGACTATGCTGGCCGATGTGAAAATATTACCCAAATACCGTGACCAAATATATGTAGATGAAGCCGTTAAACTGGATGTGCAGTCAATTATCCAACCAAAGATAAAATCGTATAATGCGACTATCGATAATATTAGTCCTGATTCCTATGAGGAAAATACCGGAGGAACAATTCAGCGTTATTATAAAGTAATTATTGCATTCGATGTTAATGAAGATGATTTACGGTGGTTAAAACCAGGTATGACTGTTGACGCCAGTGTAATTACCGGAAAACACAGCATTATGGAATACCTGTTATCTCCTTTGATGAAAGGCGTGGACAAAGCCTTTTCAGAACCAGTTAATACTAAACGATTAGATACACCTTGAGAGTGAATATAATATTATGGGAAATAAAAGCATACAAAAGTTTTTTGCCGATCAAAATTCTGTAATTGATTTATCTTCTTTGGGTAATGCCAAAGGCGCAAAAGTTTCTCTTTCCGGGCCAGACATGAACATTACCACGCCGCGTGGTTCAGTGATCATTGTCAATGGCGCTCTTTATTCAAGTATCAAAGGCAATAACCTCGCTGTTAAATTTAAAGATAAGACTATTACTGGCGCTAAAATTCTGGGCAGCGTAGATTTAAAAGATATTCAACTAGAGAGAATTGACAGCTCATTGGTTGATTCTGCTCAGGTAGAAAAGAAAGGTAATGGCAAACGACGAAATAAGAAGGAAGAAGAGGAATTAAAAAAGCAGCTTGACGATGCTGAAAACGCAAAGAAAGAAGCTGATAAGGCGAAGGAAGAAGCAGAGAAAGCTAAGGAGGCTGCAGAAAAAGCGCTCAATGAAGCGTTTGAAGTACAGAACTCGTCAAAGCAAATGGAAGAAATGCTGCAGGAATTTTTGGCTGACAATGTAGCAAAAGACAATCTGGCTCAGCAAAGCGATGCTTCCCAGCAAAATACACAGGCTAAAGCAACGCAGGCTTCTAAACAGAACGATGCTGAAAAAGTTCTTCCTCAACCTATTAATAAAAATACCAGCACTGGCAAAAGTAATAGCAGTAAAAATGAGGAAAATAAGCTCGATGCCGAGTCTGTTAAAGAGCCGCTTAAAGTCACATTAGCGCTTGCGGCCGAAAGTAACAGCGGTAGCAAAGATGATAGTATAACTAATTTTACCAAACCTCAGTTTGTAGGTAGCACTGCCCCCAATGCCACGGTCATTATTAAAATTAATGGTATTGCTGTCGGTCAGGCTGTAGCGGATAGTTTGGGTAACTTCACCTTCACTGCGCCTGAAACATTGACTGATGGAACATACAATCTGGAGGCAGAGGCCAAGACTGCTGATGGAAGCGGTAGCGCCAAACTTGTCATTACTATCGATTCCGTTACCGATAAGCCAACATTTGAACTTTCGCCTGAAAGTAGTGTGTCCGGTCATAAGGGCTTAACGCCGACCTTGACGCCTTCAATTGTTGGTACGGCGGAAGAGAATGCTAAGGTTGACATTTATGTAGATAATAAACTGGTTGCCAGCGTTGATGTCGATAAAGATGGAAACTGGAGTTATGAATTTAAGGATAATGAATTATCTGAGGGCGAAAATAGTATAAAAGTCGTTGCTGTAGATAAAGCAGGTAATAAAAACGAAACGACGGATAGTATCATAACCGACACCATTCCTCCGGAAAAGCCGACGATTGAGCTGGATGATAGTAGTGATTCCGGCATTAAAAATGACAACATTACTAATAGCACCCTGCCAACATTTATTGGTGTGGCGGAACCCGGTTCTACAGTCTCTATTTATCTTGGGCTTAAACATCTTGGTGAGGTCATTGTTGCTAAAGATGGGACATGGAGCTATACGCTTACTACGCCGCTCAAGGATGGCGAATACAATATAACAGCAACAGCTACTGATATTGCCGGGCATACCTCTGCGACGGCAAATCTGCCTTTTACTATTGATACACGTATCAGCTATTTCAGCGCTGAGATTGAAACGACTGATGATAGCGGTATTGTCGGAGATAACGTTACTAACAATACTCGCCCAACCTTTACAGGTAAAACTGAGCCAAATGCTATTATCAGTGTCATAAATAGTGAGACCGGCGAAGAGGTTGTTTTTAAAGCGAATGACCAGGGTGAATGGACGTTCAATTTCACTTCAGACTCAGTGGAAGGGATTAACAATCTTACGTTCACTGTTGAAGATGTCGCTGGCAACAAAAAGGATTTTTCCTTTAGTTACGTTATTGATACTGTTGCCCCTGTACCTCCGACAGTTTCTTTGGAAGATTATGTTGTTTTGCCGAATGGTATAATTTTATCAGGGAATGATTTACCGGCTTTAGTCGGTACGGCAGAGCCAAAGTCTACCATCTTATTGATGCGAGATGGTAAATTATATGACAGCATTGAGGTTGATTCAAACGGGACCTGGAATTATCAGTTTAGTAATAAATTTCTTCAGGGCGCCTATGATATTGAAATCATTTCTCAGGATGCCGCTGGCAATAAATCCTCTACTGTTAAATATTCTTTTACTATTCAAACTGAAGTTGTACCTCCAAAAGCGGAACTCGATGCCAGTGATGATTCCGGTGCAAAAGGCGACTGGATTACCAATAAACATAATGCTCTGACATTACTGGGAACAGCGGATAGGTTTGCTACCGTAAATATCCTTATCGATGGTAAAACGATAGGCGTGACGACTGCGGATGCAGACGGTAACTGGAATTTTGATATTTCCCGAAATCTGTCTGACAATGTTTATAAGATTACGGTTGAATCCATCGATCCTTTAGGAAGAACGTCATCTGTAGATTATCAGCTTACCATTGATAGCTTTACGCCGATCCCTACTGTTATGTTGCATGATAGCGCTGACTCTGGCGTTAAAGGCGATATGATTACTAAAATTAATACGCCGTTGTTTACCGGGATGGCTGAAGCTAATGCTAAGGTTTCCATCTATGTTGACGGTGTGTTAAGTGGCGAGGCTATTGCTGGCGATGATGGTGTATGGAATTTTCAATTTACCACAGCGTTATCCGATGGCTCGCATGACGTAACGGTAAAGGTAGAAGATATTGCCGGTAATACTGCCTCCTCATCAGCGTATAATTTCCAAATCGTAACGCAAACGCAAAAACCAACAATAGAGTTGGTCAACGATACGGGGGTTGATAATACAGACCATATTATTAATGAAAAGAATCCTGCACTGACAGGGACCGCTGCACCCTATTCAACGGTTAAACTCTATGTTGATGGCGCACTGATCGCTGAGGTCAGAACAAATAAAGATGGCAGATGGGAGTATACCCTGAAAGCCGATCAAGGTTTGGTTGATGGCGATCATAGAATAACCGCTTCAGTTGAAGATATCGCTGGCAACATTGCTCATTCGGATCCTTTCTTAATTAGCGTCGATACTGCTATTTCAATACCGATAGTTTCATTGAGCCCGGATTCAGATTCGGGAATTGCAGATGATAATTTAACGAATATCGTTAAACCTACCTTGCACCTAAAAGATATTGATCCGGACATTATCAGTGTTCAGGTATGGGATGCCGCGTCTGATACGCAGATCGGTGTTGCCACGCAACAACCTGATGGTTCATGGGCCTATACCTTTACTTCAGATTTAACGGAAGGCTTGCATCAGGTTTATGTCAAGGTTGAGGACATTGCGGGTAATAAAGCGAACAGCGCGGTATTCGATTTTACTATCGATACCACAGTATCAACGCCGGTGATTTCCCTGCTTTCTAAGGATGATACGGGGGTGACAGGCGATAACCTGACCAACATCAATAAGCCAGGTTTTGCTATTTCCGGTGTTGATGCCGATGCGCATCGGGTCGTCGTACAGGTGATGCACAATGGCGTGAGCGAAGAGATCGAACTTTCTCACCTCAATGGTAGTTGGTTATTTACACCAGGGAATACGTGGGCGGATGGCAGCTACACGTTAACGGTGAAAGTAGAAGATAAGGCAGGAAATACCAACTATTCAGCGCCGCTGACGGTCGTTATCGATACCCAAATCGCCATTGATGGGGTGGAACTGGTCAACGATAGCGGCGTGAAAGGCGATAATATGACCAACGACGACCGTCCCCACTTTCGTGTGACGGTACCTACGGATGTCAATGAAGTCCGTCTGAGCATTGACGGTGGTAATTCGTGGGTTCAGGCAACTCCGGGCGTGGCAGGAAGCTGGGAGTATATCTGGCCGACAGACCTGGCAGATGGTCAATACACGCTAACGGTGGAGGCGACTGATAAAGCAGGCAATACCGTGACGAAGACCATCGATTTCGCGGTGGATACCACGCTGTCAGTGCCGGTCATCGTACTGAATAGCGCGGACGATACCGGTGTCCAGGGCGATAACATGACGAATCGCACCCAGCCGACATTTGCCCTGCAGCATATTGATGATGATGCCGTTCGCGTTACGGTCAGCGTGGAGCATGGCGGCGTCACCACCACATTTGACGCCACGAAAGGCACAGGCGGATGGACCTTTACGCCGCCGGCATTATGGGCGGATGGGGATTATACCCTGAGTGTGTCAGTCGAAGATAAAGCGGGGAACACCAGCCATTCTGCATCGCTGACGGTGACGGTGGACACGCAAATCGCCATTAATAACATTGAACTGGTCAATGACAGCGGTATTCCCGACGATAATCTGACTAATAATGTGCGTCCGCACTTCCAGGTGACGGTACCGACGGATGTTAACGAGGTACGCCTGAGCATTGACGGCGGCAAGACGTGGGTAACAGCGGCGCTGAAGGCAGCCGGGGTTTGGGATTATATCTGGCCGGATGATGTGGCCGACGGAGGCTATACCCTGACGGTAGAAGCGACCGATGAGGCGGGAAATAAGACAACACAGACGCTCGATTTCACCATCGATACCACTCTGTCTGTGCCGACCCTCTCGCTGGACAGCGCAGATGACAGCGGCATCGCGGGCGATAATATCACTAATGTTAAAACGCCGGGCTTTACCCTCAACAATATTGATACCGATGTCAGCCGGGTAACAGTGGAGGTAATGCACAATGGCATTAAACAGGAGGTGCCACTGGTTCAGACCGGCGGACAGTGGCGCTTTGCGCCGACCAGCGACTGGGCGGACGGCGACTATATCCTGACGGTGAAGGTAGAAGATAGGGCCGGAAATGTGAAGCAGTCCGCGCCGTTGACGGTGACAGTGGACACGCACATCGCCATTGACCGTATTGAACTGGTTAACGACAGCGGTATCCCCGACGATAATCTGACCAATGAAGCGCGCCCGCACTTTCAGGTGACAGTACCGGCGGATGTTAACGGTGTAAGACTGAGCATTGATGGCGGCAAAACGTGGTTTGACGCCACGCAGAGCGGGACGTCGGGCGTCTGGGATTACACCTGGCTGACGAATGTGGCTAACGGCCCTCACACCCTGATGGTGGAAGCGTCCGACAAGGCGGGAAACAAAACGACGCAGAAACTGGACTTCATCATCGATACCCTGCTGTCAGAACCGACGATTACCCTGGACAGTGCGGATGATAGCGCCGCTGGCGATAACATCACCAACGTTAAGATGCCAGGCTTTACCCTCGGTAATATCGACGCCGACGTGACCAAAGTGGTGGTGACGGTGGCGCATGATGGTAAGAACCAACAGATAGAGTTGATTAAGAACGGCGGTGTGTGGCGCTTTACGCCGGGCGCAGCCTGGACCGATGGCGACTATACGCTGACGGTAAAGGTAGAAGATAAGGCGGGTAATACAAATTATTCTGCGCCGCTGACGGTGACTATCGATACGCAAACGTCTATTGATCGCATTGAACTTCTTAATGACACGGGTATTGTTGGGGATAACCTGACCAATGAAGCACGTCCACAGTTTCATATTACGGTACCGACGGACGTGAACTCTGTGCAACTGAGTCTTGATGGCGGCATCAACTGGGTTAACGCAACGCTGACGTCTGACGGCGTTTGGGAGTATATATGGCCGACAGAACTGGTCGAAAATACGTATACCCTGACAGTGAAAGCAACCGATGTTGCAGGCAACACTGCGACGGAAACGCTCAATTTTACCATTGATACCACATTGTCGACACCGACCATCACGCTGGACAGCGCAGATGATAGCGGCACCGCCAACGATAATAAGACTAACGTTAAAACGCCGGGTTTTATTCTCGGCGGTATTGATTCTGACGTGACTCAGGTCGTCGTGCAGGTGATGCGCGATGGTCACAGCGAGGAGGTGGAGCTGACGCAGATCGGCGGGCAGTGGCGTTTTGTACCCGGCAGCGCGTGGACTGATGGCGACTATACGCTGACGGTAACGGTGAAAGATGAGGCGGGTAATATTCGCCACTCAGCGCCGTTGACGGTCACCATCGATACGCAAATCGCCATTGACCATATTGAACTGGTCAATGACAGCGGTATTCCCAACGATAATCTGACTAATAACGTGCGTCCGCAGTTCCAGGTGACGGTACCGACGGATGTCAACGTGGTGCGCCTGAGCATTGACGGCGGCAAAACGTGGTTTAACGCCACACAGAGCTCGACGTCGGGCGTCTGGGATTACACTTGGCTGACCGATGTGGCTAACGGTTCTCACACTCTGACGGTGGAAGCGACCGACGCGGCGGGAAACAAGGCAACACAGAACCTGGAGTTCAACATCGACACCCTACTGTCAGAGCCGACTATCGCTCTGGACAGCACGGACGACAGCGGAACAAAAGGCGATAACCTGACCAATGTGAATAAGCCGACGTTTATACTGGGCAATATTGACGCGGACGCACGGTATGTCACGGTTGAGGTACAGCATGGCGGCACGAAAGAGGTGCTGACGGCCACCAAAGGCGCGACCGGCATCTGGAGCGTGACACCGACCGGTATGTGGGCGGATGGCAGTCATACGCTGACGGTGAGGGTGGAGGATGATGCGGGTAACGTAAAATACTCAGCGCCGCTGACGATTACGGTCGATACCCAAATCACCATTGATGATATTGAACTGGTTAATGACAGCGGTACTAAGGGCGACAATCTAACTAACGACGCCAATCCACATTTCCGCATCACGGTGCCAGGGGATGTCAACGAAGTCAGTCTGAGCATTGACGGCGGTGTAACCTGGGTTAAGGCGATGCAAAGCTCGAAGTCGGGCGTCTGGAATTATACCTGGCCAAAGACATTGGCAGATGATGACTACACGTTAACGGTGAAAGCGACTGATAACGCAGGCAATACGGTGACCAGGACGCTCGACTTCACTATTGATACCACGCTGTCGACGCCGGTTATCGTACTGGATAGTGCGGACGATACCGGTGTCCAGGGCGATAACATGACCAATCGCACCCAGCCGACATTTAACCTGCAACATATTGATGATGATGCCGTTCGCGTTACGGTCAGCGTGGAGCATGGCGGCGGCGTCACCACATTTGACGCGACTAAAGACGCAGGCGGATGGACCTTTACGCCGCCGACATCATGGGGGGCGGGCGATTATACCCTGAGTGTGTCAGTCGAAGATAAAGCGGGGAACACCAGCCATTCTGCATCGCTGAAGGTAACTGTCGATACCCAAATCGGCATCGACAATATTGAACTGGTTAACGACAGTGGTATCCCCAATGACAACCAGACCAACAACGTGCGCCCGCAGTTCCAGGTGACGGTACCGACGGATGTCAACGTGGTGCGCCTGAGCATTGACGGCGGCAAAACGTGGTTTAACGCCACACAGAGCTCGACGTCGGGCGTCTGGGATTACACTTGGCTGACCGATGTGGCTAACGGTTCTCACACTCTGACGGTGGAAGCGACCGACGCGGCGGGAAACAAGGCAACACAGAACCTGGAGTTCAACATCGACACCCTACTGTCAGAGCCGACTATCGCTCTGGACAGCACGGACGACAGCGGAACAAAAGGCGATAACCTGACCAATGTGAATAAGCCGACGTTTATACTGGGCAATATTGACGCGGACGCACGGTATGTCACGGTTGAGGTACAGCATGGCGGCACGAAAGAGGTGCTGACGGCCACCAAAGGCGCGACCGGCATCTGGAGCGTGACACCGACCGGCACATGGGCAGATGGCGACTATACGCTGACGGTGAGGGTGGAGGATGATGCGGGGAACGTAAAATACTCAGCGCCGCTGACGGTCACGGTTGATACCCAAATCACCATTGATGTTATTGAACTGGTTAATGATAACGGTATTCCCGGCGACAACCTGACCAATGACGTTCGTCCACACTTCCGCGTCACGGTGCCAGGGGATGTCAACGAGGTACGTCTGAGTATCGACGGCGGTAATACGTGGGTTCGTGCAACACAGGGCACGGCAGGGATCTGGGATTACACCTGGCCGAAAGATGTGACCGACGGGCTACATACCCTGACGGTAGAAGCGACCGATAAGGCGGGAAATAAGACGACGCAGACGCTCGATTTTACCATTGATACCCGGCTGTCAACGCCTACCATCACTATGGATAGCAGGGACGATACAGGCGCCATTGGCGATCATATTACGAGCGTCAAAACACCAGGCTTTACCATTGGCAATATTGACGCCGATGCGCACTCGGTCATTTTGCGGATCACGCAGGGCAGCAATAGCCAGGAAGTGAAACTGACCCAGGTCGGCGGTCAGTGGCGCTTTACGCCAGATGCTGACTGGGCGGACGGTAGCTATACGCTAACGGTAGAAGTCCAGGATAACGCGGGGAATGTCCGCCAGTCCACGCCGCTGATAGTGACGGTAGATACGCAAACCAGCATTACCGATATTACATTGGTCAATGATCATGGCGTGCCTGATGACAATCTAACTAACAGCACCCGTCCGCAGTTTGAGATCACGGTGCCGGCGGATGTGAATTCTGTGCAACTGAGCATTGATGGGGGCGCAAACTGGGTGAGCGCGGCGCAGGGTATCGAAGGCGTCTGGGGCTATACCTGGCCAACGGATATGGGCGATGGAAAACACACCCTTACCGTCATGGTCACCGACAGAGCGGGCAATACGGCGACGCAAACGCTTGAATTTTTCATCGACACCCGGTTGTCGACGCCGACCATTGCGCTGGATAGCACGGATGATACCGGTACGCCTGGCGATGATATGACCAATCGCACCCGACCGACCTTTATTCTGCAGAATATCGATTCGGATGTTATCAACGTTACAGTCAGCGTCACGCATAATGGAACGACAACCTCGTTTACCGCGACACAGGGGGCTGGAGGCTGGAGCTTTACACCGCCAGCGCCGTGGGGCGACGGTGATTATACGCTGACGGTGACAGTGGAGGATCGGGCGGGAAATACGCGTCCGTCTACGCCGCTGACGGTGACAGTGGATACGCAAATAGCCATTGATCATATTGAATTAGTCAACGATAGCGGCGTCCCTGGCGATAATGTGACAAAACATGTGCGTCCGCAGTTCCAGATCTCGGTACCGGATGATGTGGAAAAGGTTCTTCTGAGTATTGACGGCGGCACGACCTGGGTTACTGCAATCAAGAGTTCGACGGCTGGCATTTGGGATTACACCTGGCCGACGGATATGCCAGAGGGACAGCATACCCTGACCGTGGAAGTGACTGACGGTGCGGGTAATAAGATGACAGAGACGCTCAATTTCACTATCGACATCACGTTGTTAACGCCAACCATTGAGCTAGCGCCCGATCAGGATACCGGACAGAATAAGAACGATAATCTGACCAGCGTCACTCAACCAGTATTTGTGTTGGGGAGTATCGATAAAGATGTTCGACACGTGGAATTGAGTATTGAGCATAACGGCACGTTTAAAACGGTGGTACTCACCGAATCAGCCGACGGCTGGCGCTATCGACCGGATGCTGCTTTGGCGGACGGTAGCTACACATTCACCGTGACGGTAACAGATGTGGCAGGCAACCAGCAAACATCCGCGCCTTTAAAGGTGACGATAGACGGTACGTTGACTACGCCGGTGATTGAACTGGCAGCTGGCGAAGATAGCGGTACTGTTGGCGATCGCCTCACCAATCACGATCGGCCTGTGTTCGACATACGCCAGGTTGATTCTGACGTTACGCGCGTGATGGTCAAAGTAACTTACAACGGTAAAACGCACGAGGAAGCGGCGGTATTCACCAATGGTCAATGGCGCTTTACGCCTTCTGCGAGCTGGGCTGATGGCTCATATCAGTTAGCCGTTGTGGTGGAAGATCTGGCGGGGAATGTAAAAGAGTCTGCGCCGTTAGAGGTGCGTATTGATACCACGACAACCATTAACAATATCGTATTGCTTAATGATACTGGCGTGCAGAATGATCAATTAACGAATGTTGCCAAACCGTCATTCAGAATTGACGTTCCCGGTGATGTCATCCAGGTACGCGTAACCCTGGATGGTGGCGCTAACTGGAATGTGATACGCAAAAATGCCGACGGACAGTGGATTTTTGAAAGTCCGAACACGTTGGGTGACGGTACTCATACCCTTCGCGTAGAGGCCACTGATGAGGCCGGTAATATTGCGAATAAAGATTTAGTATTTAATATCGATACTAATATACAGGTTCCGACTATTGCTTTAGACGCAGGACAAGATACCGGAGCGAATACCGCCGATAATATCACTAATATTTCACGACCCACCTTTACGATTGGTAATGTTGACCCCGATGTTATCAAAGTCGTGGTGACGATTGATGGTCATGATTATAACGCGACTAAGGTTGGGGCTGGTTGGCAATTTACACCAGGCAATGCCATTCCGGATGGTTCTTATAATATTACCGTTACGGTTGAAGATAAGGCCGGAAATACCGCGACATCGAAACCATTACCTGTTGTGATAGATACGACGGCTGAAATTGAAAGCGTCACGTTGGTTACAGATAGCGGTGATAGCGATGTAGATAACATTACCAAAGTCGACAAGCCGCAGTTTAGTATTGTTACCGCTGATGATATTACCCATGTGCGCGTTAAAATCGATAACGCCGCTAATTGGATTGAACTCACAAAAGGAGGGGATGGCCGCTGGATATTTAATGTCGGTTCGGCATTACCTGATGGGCAACACACTCTCTTGGTTGATGTGACTGATATCGCCGGCAACGTTGCGCAAGAAACGCTGCAGTTTACGATTGATACGACTCTGCGAGAGCCGACAATTGTACTCGATCCCACCCATGATACTGGTGATGATACTAATGATAATCTTACCAGGATTAACAAACCGGTGTTTATTATCGGTAATGTCGATAATGATGTATCACACATTGTGGTTCATATTGATGGTCGGGATTACACCATTGAAAACACAGGGGGGAATTTAACCTTTACGCCGGATCAACCACTGTCTGACGGTCAGCATACGATCTCTGTTACCGTAACGGATATTGCTGGTAATACCAAAACATCGGCCGAACTGAAGATTGAAATCGACACGCAGGTTCAGATTGACAGTGTTACGTTAACAACAGATAGCGGCGTCAACGATCACGATAATGTCACCAATGCTACCCGTCCCTCTTTTGAAATTGCAACGCCTGATGATGTGACATCGGTGCTGGTTTCTTTCGATGGCGTAAACTGGACGCCCATCAGTAAAAATGCGGCCGGGCAGTGGCAATTTACTGCAGGTAGCGCATTGTCTGATGGTCATTATACTCTGCATGTCCAGGCGACGGATCGGGCAGGGAATACGGCAAATTCCACGCTGGGCTTCACCGTGGATACGCAGGTTGATGGCCTGAGCGTCGTGATGCTGAACGACGCCGGAAAGGATTCTACGGATGGTATTACGAATACTACCTCTCCACGTTTTGAAATTTCAGCCAGAGAACCGCTGCAGAGCGTGACGGTAATTTTAAACGGGAAATCCAGCACACTGACTCAGGGAGCAGGTAATAAATGGCTGTTTACCCCTGATACACCGTTAGTGGATGGAAATTACAAAATAGAAATAGTGGCTGAAGATATCGCAGGTAATAAAATTAGCAAAGAGGTATCATTCACAATAGACACTATTGTTTCTGATCCCAGTATTGATTTGCTGGATGCGGATGATACTGGCGAAAGCGCTGTTGATAATATTACGAGTGTCACTAAACCACGTTTCGTTATTGGCAATGTACCCGCCGATATTGATACTGTGGTAATCAGAATTAACGGCGTTTCTTATCCGGTTACGGCAAATGGCAATAACCTCTGGGAATTTCAGGTTCCCGTTGCGTTAAACGATGGCGTATACGAAGCCGTTGTTGTCTTCAGAGATATTGCCGGAAATACTTCTGAAACTAAGCTGCCCTTTACCATTGATACCACGACAAGCGTCAGTGTCAGAATGGAGCCAGCATCTGATACCGGCAGCTCCAATAGCGATAACCTTACGAATAAGCAAAATCCCAAATTCGAAGGTACTGCGGAGCCTAATGCGAAACTGGTGATTACCATTGTTGACGATAAGTCAGGTCGGGAGGTTCTAAAACACACGATTACGGTTGGCGCCGATGGCAACTGGAGTGTGACGCCGAATATACTGCCGGATGGCATGTATACCATCAACGTCGTCGCAACAGATGTCGCGGGAAATACTGCGCAAACGCAGGAAAGATTCACTATCGATACGGTTACGATCGATCCTACCATTCGCCTTTCGGATCCATCTATTGATGATCAGTATGAGGCAACCAGCCTGCGTCCTGAGTTCAAAGGGCTCGCCGAAGCGTTCTCGACGATTATGATTCAGTGGGATGGGAAAGTGGTCGGCTCGGCAAACGCCAATGCGAATGGCGAATGGAGTTGGACGCCGCCATCAGTATTAGCGCCAGGCTCCTATGTTGTGAGCATTGTTGCCAAAGATAAAGCGGGTAATGAATCGTCGCAGGTCGACTTTCCTGTCGTAATACCTGTTATTGATGTCACGCCTCCAACCATAAAGCTCAGCGAGGAGAGCGATAGTGGTGCCTTAGGAGACTTTACCACGAATAATAAAACGCCGACCCTGGTTGGGAACACGTTACCTAATGCGATTGTGAGTATTTATGTGGATGGCGTGAAGGTCGGCGAGGCGACAGCGGATACAGCGGGTCGATATACTTTCCAGTTATCGGAAATGAAAGATGGCCATTATGTCGTCCAGGTGGGTATCGTCAACCCTCGCGATAATAGCGAACTGCGTTCCACCGCCGTTGATGTCACTATCGATACCGAGGTTGCTGAACTGGTATGGAATATATCTGGAATGCATGAGGGCGGATATATCAATACGGTGACGCCGGAGATTGGCGGCACCAGTGAGCCAAACAGCAAAATCACTATCTTTGTGAATGGCGTTGAAAAAGCGATTGCTTATACGACAGGCGCAGGACACTGGGGCGTAGTATTACCCGCTTTGGGTAATGACGGTAATTATGAATTAACGTTTAAAGTTGAAGACGTTGCCGGCAATATCAGAGAGTTTGGTCCGCAGAATGTAATACTGGATACAGTAATTTCGCCGTTAACCGTGGTATTACGCGAAGCTGATGACAGTGGCAAAGTTGGCGACTGGATCACCAATAAATCTCATGTCACCATCGATGGTACAGCCGAAGCCGGAAGTACTTTAACCATCAGGAATCCGCAGGGGGTGGTTATTGCTACCCTGGTGGTAGGCAATGATGGTCGATGGAGCGCAGAATTAGATCTGCATGAAGGTAGTAATGCCTTTGTCGTGGTATCGGAAGATAAAGCGGGCAACAGTCAACAAAAAGATATTCTGATAGAACATGATACGCAGATTGAAATCAGCGATATTTCATTAAGTCGGGATACTAATAGCGGTGATAAATATGATCTGATTACCAATAATAAGTCTCCGGTACTGGTTGCCATGACCGATCCCGGCGCGACGGTACAGGTTTATATTAATGGTGTGTTACAAGGCACAGTAGAGGCGAGTTCGTCAGGTAATATTAGCTATACCATGCCGGCAAATAGCGCCGACGGCGAGTATCAGGTGCAATTTGTTGCTACGGATACTGCTGGTAACCGGGTTGAGTCTGCGATTACAACCGTGACAATCGATTCTAAAATTGCTGTCTTTGACATTGATGAAGATTCATTACCGGCCCTCTCTAATAACCGGGCGTTGTCAGTCTCAGGTGTCGGGGAGGCTGGTTCTCAGGTCAGCATCTTTGTCGATGGTAAATTAGTCAACGTTGTTATGGTTGAGGCTGATGGCACATGGCGCGCGCCGATACTGCTGCAAGATGATGGTAAGTTTAATATTCATTTCAGCATTACTGACGTTGCTGGCAACTCTGAAGTGAGCAAGGATTATAGCGTGGATGTCGATTCATCAACCGACTTCCCAACGCTCAACCTTGAAGATGCGAGCAACTCTGGTTCACTTGACGATCTGATTACTAGTCACAACAAGCCTGTGTTAGTTGGCACCGCAGAAGCGGGAGCCACAATCCATATTTATGTGGATGAAAAGATCGTGGCAAATGTGCTTGTGCTTGAAGATGGAACCTGGTCCTATCAGTTTGATAATGCGTTAAAAGATGGTGAATATTCTATCCGAGTGGTTGCCGAAGACCCGGCAGGTAATACGGCAGAATCGCCTCGCTTACTCGTCACGATAGATACCAGTACGTTTATCGATAATCCTGTTATGATGGCAGGTTCTGATAACGGTATTTTCAGTAATGATAGTATAACGAGTCAAACCCGGCCTGCGTTTAGTATTTATGGAGAAATGAACCAGAGTGTTCAGATTTTCATTGATGGGGTGTTAGTCGATACGATCACGGTGACGGACAGAAATCAAGTTTATCGACCTGAGTCACCGTTGGGCGATGGTTCCCATAGCATTTATTATGTTATCACCGATAAAGCAGGCAACACGGCTACCTCGAAAACGCTAAACTTTACTATCGATACCTTTAATACGACGCCTGTCGCCATTGATTCTATCGGCGGACAAACGTTAGCAGAGATGACCGGTAGTGATGGCAAAATATATATAACAGACACGACACGTAACTTATTGTTTAGTGGCAGTGCCGAGCCCAATAGTAAAATAGAAATCATCATTAATGGCTTAAATGTGGGGGAAGTTTGGGTTAATGACAAAGGCCACTGGCAGATGCCGGTGAACCCGCTTTATTTCACAGAAGGCCAGCTGGATATCACTGTTAAATCTACGGACCGTGCTGGTAACGCCAATCAGGAAAAGTATTCCATTTGGGTCGATACGCATATCCAGGTATTTACCAGCGAGCTTGATGACAATAAATCATCATCGAAAACGGACTGGTGGAGTAATAGCTCCACTATTACCATGAGAGGTATGGGGGAAATTGGCGCTACGGTATCATTAATCGTGGCAGGGGTCACGCTGGCAACCGCTGTCGTTGCGGCTAATGGGCAGTGGGAGTTATCGACCGATCAGCTTCCGGAAGGGAAATACGATATCACGTTGAGTATTGAGGATAACGCAGGCAACCGTAAGGAAGAGGTACATGAAATATTTATTGATCGAACGCCGCCAAACGCTCCGGTCGTAACTTATTCAGATATTGTCAACGATCTAATTATTATGCAGGGGACGGCGGAAGCCAAATCTCAGCTAATAATAACCGATAGTAATGGGAATACTTATACGTTAACCGTTCCTGATAATGGTAAATGGAGTATGGCGATCCCGTATCCATCGGAAGGGAAGTTTACCATTACGAGTGTGGATGCGATTGGTAACCGGAGTGATGATGTCCCTCTCGATATCATGAAAGAGACTCCTGTTATTTCATTATCTCCAGACTCAGACAGTGGTACGGCGGGCGATAATATTACGCGAGATAATCAGCCTACCTTTATTATCGGGAATCTGGAAAGCGATGTTGTGGTCGTTCAGGTCGATATCAATGGGACCGTATATAATGCTGAAAAAAATGCCGATGGCGTTTGGTTCTTTACGCCAGGTACACCGTTAGCTGATGGTTCCTACACGATATCGGTAATCGCAAGCGATGCCGCGGGTAATCAGAAAAACTCGTTACCCATTACCGTTACGATCGACAGTACGCTGACCGTGCCGGAGATTGCGCTGGCAGCAGGTGAAGACAATGGCGCTTCAGACAGCGATAACGTGACGAATCACAATCACACCCAGCCTAAGTTCACGCTGCAGCATATTGATGCTGATGTGACCGGGGTGACTGTAAACGTGACGCATAATGGCGTGACAGACATCTATCAGGCGACGCAAGGCGCGGATGGCTGGACCTTCACGCCGCCAGCCGCCTGGAATGATGGTACCTACACGCTGAGCGTGACGGTGGTGGATCGCGCGGGGAATTCACAGCAATCTGCTTCGCTGGAGGTGACGGTTGACTCAACGGTGGCGGTAACAGCGGATAGCCAGCATAACGATGCGAGCGATGACGCCACGGCAACAGCGGTTACTCCACCGGAGTCTGAAACAGTGAATGCTGAAAGCGCTACGCATCTTCGTACAGTGCCGTCTGCGGCGGAAGAAAGCGTGGTGAAGGAGACAGCCTATAGTATTACATTGTTAAACGCTGACTCTGGGGATGAAATAGATCGTTCAATTAGTCAGACACCTTCTTTTGAAATATCAGTACCTGAGAATATTGTTAATGTCAGTGTTATGTTTGAAGGAGAAGAGTTTACTCTGCCGATAACTAACCAGAAAGCAATATTCGAAGTTCCGCTATCTTTGGAAGATGGTGAATATACTATGGACGTGAAATTCATTGATAAGGACGATGATTTCCTGATTAAGGAGAAAACATTCTCAGTCGATCACTCCTCGGCGGATATTGTGAACACAATGAATGCAAGAGGAAAGACCGAGGACGATATTAATGATTCCCCTTCCACGAGTTCTGTAGGGCACAACAATAACGGCGCTATTGATGTTTTCGCCGTTAATGAAGTTACGCTACCTGTAGATAATCAAGAAGAACACGCATAATAACGGAGACCCCTCACCTTTGGGTGAGGGGGTTTACTTATGGATAAAAAACTAGAACCTTATTATTTAAGTGCGGAAACGGCATTATCTATAGTGTCTAAAAAATTCAACATAAAAATTGACATCAAAGAGGATGATATAAATTTAAGATTTAAAAAATACGACAGAAATAACACTGATGACTCTATACAAATGAAGAATTTCTTTTTGTCGTTAGGGCTTTCTCTACAGGATATATTATTTAATAATGGTGAGGATTTACTAAATGAGCCTATGCCGATTTTACTATTAACACCAGAAATGAAGTGGATGGTGTGTGTGAGTGGCGGGCAAAAAATAAAGTTGGTAAACGCGCGCGGTGAACTCTGTTATGTTGAAATTGAAGATGAATATTTAAAAGAGTTATCTGCATTTAGTATACTACCTTTAAATAAAGTTGTTGATAGTATAAGAGTAAAAAATATCATAAAAAACTCTTTATCGATGAACAAGATTTTTTATACTAAATACTTCTTTTCATCTCTTTTTATGGCAATTTTTGCGTTAACTATCCCAGTATTTAGTAATCTGTTCTATGATAAGCTTGTTCCAAGTGCTTCGGTTTCATCTTTATTTGGCGTGGCTATAATTGTTGCTGTATTTATTGTTTTTGAGTTTATCCTTCGTACTTCGAAAGATATTTATCAGTCTATCACAGCAAGGCAGGATGACGTCGATATTGATATCGCATTTCTTGAAGCGGTACTTTATAGTAAAAAGAAAAATGGCAGATCCATGTCATCAGCATTTGTGCTATGGAATGAGTTTCAAAAAATTAAACCCGTTTTATTAAACTCGATCTTTCAACGTATAGCCGATATTCCAATATTTATTATATTTCTCATTGTTATATATGTAAATTTAGGTCTGGTCGTTATTGTCCCTGTTACCATGTTTATCGTCTCTATTATTATTTCCCTCGTTAACCACCATTATACTAATGAGTTAATGAACAAACAAAAAGAAGGACAGAAGAACAGGAATATTTTTATCTCAGAAGTTTTCTTATCTATTAAAATGATCCATACCTTAAATAATCAAGGTTTACTTTTTGATTGGGTCAACACATCAAATGAACAGTCGTATCTTAACCTGAAGATAAGGAAATTAAATCTTATCTATCAATCTATATTGGGGAGTATGTCATCTATTACCCAAATAACTATTATGGTAATAGCCTTTTTTATGGTAATCAAGGGTGATGTTACCACTGGCGCAATTGTTTCATCTGTCATTGTCTCTGGCCGTATTTCCGGGATCATTTCGAATTTTTCTTCTACATTAATCTCTATTTTATCAGCAGAAAAAACCGGTAAGGATCTGCTTTCTTTTTTTGATGAAGATCAGGCAGAAAAAACACCGGCATTACAGTCAATATCAAAGTGCAATGGCGATATCTCTATCCGGGGCGTGAGTTATCAGTATGATGCTCAATCTCCGATGATTATTAACCGACTGTCTATAGACATACCTGCGGGGCAACGTGTCGCGGTGGTAGGCGAATGCGGAGCAGGAAAAAGCTCATTACTGGGAATGCTATCTGGCTACCTTTCGCCAACAGACGGTGCCATTTTATATGATGGATATAACTTAGGACATTTATCGCAGAACTTTTTTTCTCAGCATTTAAGTGTGGTGACGACACATGATGTTTTATTCACCGGAACCATTGAAAGTAATTTCGCGTTAAAACCGCAAAACGACAGGGGCCGGGTACTCAAGGCGCTTCATCTGGCGAACTGTGGTTTTATCTTGCAACATCCTATGGGGCTGAAGTTTCCGGTGAATTTTATGGCTAAAAACCTGTCATCCGGACAGCAGCAGCAGTTATTATTAGCACGTAGTCTGAGCAGTAACGCCAGCGTCTTTTTATGGGATGAACCAACATCAAATCTGGATGAGAATACCGAGAAGCAAATTTTTGATAACTTAGATGAGTTTATTCATGGGAAAACGTTGATCATGGTGACGCATCGTCGATATCTGATAAAGTATTTTGACCGGGTTCTGGTAATGAAAGGTGGAAAAATAATCCGTGATTGTTCTCCGGATAAATTATTAATGTAAAATAAGCAGCGCTTGTCGCTGTTATCAGGTGGTACTGCTTAATAAAAAAGACCCGTTGCACAAACGGGTCTTTTTTGTCATTTAACGAGTCGGCAATGTCTTCAATAAGTTTAGCTCGATTCTGTTAGGGCTATTCCACTTGCCATTTTTGGATAACCACACCTGGCGGCCCTCATCAACGGCAATGCGAGGGACGTGATGGTTCGCAAGGCTACCCCTGGCGCGCGGTTCCGCGTTGAGATAACCGGTGGGCGACTTCAGCGGCAGCGATGGCGTATCAGGTCAGCACCATCGGCCATTCTGGCGGGGTCTGGCTCATCGTTTCGACCATTACGGCTTCAATGTTATGCCAGATCGCAGCGAGATCCATCATGGTAATACCGAGTAAGCCGGTGGCAAACCAGCAGGCGGATACCACGCCCAGACCGCTACTGATCACCGCCAGACCAATATAATCTGATTTACGGAAACGGATATTGAGCGTGCTGGCTAAAAACATGAGCACGGCGCTCAGCAGTTGCCAGCGGAGAAGAACGACACCAGTGGTTATGGCAGCCATGAAACATTTCCTCTGAATAGACCTTTGTCCAGGACAGCACGGCGTTGTTCCCGGGAAACGTGGGACATTCTGGCTATCAACGGACGTCACATCAACATCGAATGAAACATTGTTTCTGTTTCATTGTTTTTGTGAACTATATCACAAAAACAGGCTTATTCGCCAGATCGGCAATGTATTTTTTGTGCGTTTTATAACCTTATTTTTTGTGTGACTTCTGTGCGTCCGTAGAGAAACTGCCGGAAAGCAAAGATGTATTATTACTACTCTTTTATTTTTTTCGTGAAATTCAGACCTGATAAAAATATCAAGTTATTTATCAAAAGAAAGGAGTAAAGATGTATACCCCATCGTTTACTTGAGTATAAATCTGATATTATCAAAAATATTTAGCGTCCTGCCTGGTATGCGAAAGAGATTGCGCGTAGTTATTAATGATAAATGTTGATCGGTAAAAGTCTGTTGCTAATATTGATAAATTCATGCACCGTAAACCTCCATTTGGTTCACGTCTTATTTTGCCAACAATAGTCACAAATAATGCAGGGAAATAGGCTGAAAATGAGTCAAAGCACACGACGCAAGGTGTTGAGATTTCTCGGAACGATCATTGTGGTGTTACTTCCTGTATTGCTGGCGATCTGGTTTGCTCATATCCGGGCAGTCTCTGAAACTAGAAATCAGTTACATTCATTTGCGCAGTTGGTATTAGATAAAACGGAGCGGGTTATCCTGCAAGCAGATTTAGCCCGCGATGCCGCTGAACAATATCAGGGGCAAGCCTGTACGCCAGCCCATCAACAGCGAATGCTGAATATTATCCGCGGTCGTTTGTACATTAATGAGTTGATTTATGCTAAGGGCCAGCGTTTTCTATGCTCTACGGTTATGACGCCAACAAGTCCTTATTTTATTCCCCGCGCTGACTATAAACGAAAGCCTGACATCGCTATTTATTACTATCGTGATACGCCTTTTTTCAACGGTTATAAAATGACATATATGCAGCGGGGAAACTATGTCGCGGTTATCAATCCCTTATCTTATAGCGAGGTGATGTCAGACGATCCGGCGTTGGCCTGGGGAATGTATGATACGGTGACCAACACCTTTTTCTCCCTGAGTGAACAGGCGCAGGCTGATCAGCTATTACCTTTGGTACGACGGAGTGAACCTGTGTTCCAACAGGGTGAGCGTTTCTATACTCTGGTTAAATCAGCAAAACGACCGGTTGCCGCGATTGTGTCAACCTCAAAGCAACGCTTTTACCAGAACCTCTTTCATCAGCTTACGTTAACGCTACCGTTAGGGATCATCTGTAGCTTTATCGTCTTATTTATGTGGTCACGATCCCGGCAGGCATATTACTCACCGCGTCGATTGCTGCAACGGGCCATTACCAGGCACCAGCTTTGCCTTCATTATCAGCCGATCATTGATATCCAAAACGGGACATGTGTAGGTGCCGAAGCGCTATTGCGTTGGCCGGGCTATCACGGTCCGGTGATGAGCCCGTGCGAATTTATTCCGCTGGCGGAAAAAGAGGGGATGATTGAGCAGATCACCGATTATGTCGTCGAAGAGGTATTTAATGATTTAGGTGGTTTTCTGGCCGCGCACCCGCATCTTTATGTCTCTATCAATCTCTCTGCCGCTGATTTTCTCTCTTCCCGGCTAATTGTGATGATTCATGAAAAAACGCGTCAGCATTCAGTGCTTGCGCAACAGATAAAGGTTGAAGTGACCGAGCGCGGATTTATTGATGTGCCTAAAATGACGCCGATTATTCAGGCGTTTCGCCAGGCGGGATACGAGGTGGCAATTGATGACTTTGGTACCGGCTATTCGAACTTGCATAACCTGTACTCATTAAATGTCGACCTTTTAAAAATTGATAAATCTTTTGTCGATACGCTAACCACTAATAGCGCCAGCCATTTGATTGTGGAACATATTATTGAAATGGCGCAAAGTTTGCGGCTAAAAATCATTGCTGAGGGGGTTGAAACGGCTGAACAGGTTAGCTGGTTGCTAAAACGCGGCGTGCAGTATTGTCAGGGATGGCACTTTGCGAAGGCGTTACCGCCGCAGGAATTCATCGCCTGGCTACAACAAACGCCCGCGCCTCTGACGATACGCGGGCAGACGCCCTACAGGCGGTGACGGTAATCGCTGGGAGTGCGATCGAACTCGCGGCGGAATACACGCGAGAAGGTTTGCTGCGATACATAGCCCAGGTCCATCGCGATATCAAAAATCGGGCGCTCGGTCGTTCGTAGCTCAACGGCCGCCAACAGGAGACGGCGCTGGCGAATATACTCGCCTAATGTTTGATGCGTTACCGTACGAAACATCCGCTGCAAATACCACTTGGAGTAGCCCGATTTTTTTGCCACCACATCAATGTTTAGCGGTTGGTCGATATGTTCATCAATCCATTCGATAAGGGTCTGAATTATCTGCTGATGCGACATATTGTTGCCTCTTAAACAGTATTCGATTCGTCGTTTTGTCTGCGGGCGAGTATAATTCCTCAAGTTAACTTGAGGTAAAGCGATTTATGGAAAAAAAATCTCCCCGTTTAAAAGCCTTACTGACGCCGGGGGAAGTTGCGAAACGTAGCGGTGTTGCTGTGTCCGCCCTGCACTTCTATGAAAGCAAAGGGCTAATTACCAGTATCCGCAATAGCGGTAACCAACGGCGATACAAGCGTGACGTGTTGCGTTATGTCGCGATTATCAAGATCGCCCAGCGTATCGGCATCCCGCTGGCAACTATCGGCGACGCGTTTGGTATCTTGCCGGAAGGACATACGTTAAGCGCGAAAGAGTGGAAGCAGCTCTCCTCGCAGTGGCGCGAAGAGTTAGACCGACGTATTCATACGCTGGTGGCGTTGCGCGATGAGCTGGACGGTTGTATCGGCTGCGGCTGTTTATCGCGTAGCGACTGTCCGCTGCGAAATCCAGGCGACAGGCTTGGCGAACACGGGACGGGTGCCCGGCTGCTTGAAGATGATTAACATGCACTCGGCCATCGGGCTGAGTTCACCTAAAACTAAAGCGCCGCTAAGGGCGCTTTAGTTTGTTTCCGGTCTTTGTCTTTCGCTCTATCCCGCTGATTACAGGAGGGTTTCCCCCGACGTCAACACCCCTCATATCGAGCACGTGGTGGAGGTTCCGGTTTGTGTTGATACTGTAAGTGTAAGCGACGACGCCCTGTTCGCCAGCGAAATGCTCATTTTTTAGCCGAAATTTTTACGGCAACTGCCATAATTTTCTATAGTTAGTTGGCATACCTTACAGGAGACAGCCATGCTGACGGTGCACCATTTAAATCAGTCTCGTTCGCAGCGCATCCTCTGGGCGCTGGAAGAGCTGGCGTTGCCTTACCAGATTGTGCGTTACCAGCGTGAAAAGACCATGCTGGCGCCGCCGACATTGAAAAAAGTGCATCCGCTGGGCAAGTCTCCGGTTATCGAAGATCACGGTATGGTTATTGCGGAATCGGGCGCCATCCTGGAATATTTGCAGGACACTTACGACAGTATCGGACGCTTTAAACCTGCGGATGCGCAGGGGAAACAACACTATCGATTCTGGCTACATTACGCTGAAGGTTCGCTCATGCCCTTGCTATTGATGAGATTGCTCTTTACCTCTCTGGGTAAACCGCCGGTACCATTGGGCCTGCGAACGTTGGGCGGCGTTATCGGTAAGGGCGCGCAAAAAGCGTACCTCAATCCGCAACTGGAAACCCATGCGCGCTTTATTGACGGGCATCTGGCAAATCACCCCTGGTTTGCCGGAGAGCAGTTAAGTATGGCGGATATCCAGATGAGCTTCCCGCTATTTGCGCTGCTTGCCCGAGGCGGGATCGCTCATCTCGACCATATCAACGCATGGAAAGCGCGGGTAGAAATGCGTCCAGCCTGGCAGCGAGCGATTCAGCAGGGCGGTCCGTTTACCATTCCCGGCGGATAATGGCGTTTTTGTGAGCAGATTGCGCAACGTATTTGCTAACAGCGATGCGAAAAATTGTTGCTGGATTGCGCAGGGACGATAACGTTTGCGCATCGTCTGGCGATTTATTGAGCATACTAAGCAGAAAAGCATAAAAAGCGGCAAAGTTCAGTTGAAAAAGCGTTGATGATCGCTGGGTAATCGTTTGCTTTTTTTTGCCACCCGTTTTGTATACGTGGAGCTAAACGTTTGCTTTTTTGCGGCGCCCCGGTTGTCGTAAATGTAGCACAAGGAGATAACGTTGCGCTGTTAGTGGATTACCTCCCACGTATACCGACGAATAATAAATTCTCAGGGGATGTTTTCTATGTCTACGCCTTCAGCGCGTACCGGCGGTTCACTCGACGCCTGGTTTAAAATTTCACAACGCGGGAGCACCGTTCGCCAGGAAGTCGTTGCTGGCTTAACCACGTTTCTCGCGATGGTTTACTCCGTCATCGTGGTGCCAGGGATGCTGGGTAAAGCCGGGTTCCCGCCTGCCGCCGTCTTTGTAGCGACCTGCCTGGTCGCAGGCGTCGGCTCTATTGTTATGGGGCTATGGGCGAATCTGCCGCTGGCTATCGGTTGTGCTATCTCGTTGACGGCGTTTACCGCGTTTAGCCTGGTCCTGGGGCAGCATATTAGCGTCCCGGTCGCGCTTGGCGCCGTATTCCTGATGGGCGTACTGTTTACCGTTATCTCCGCCACCGGCATTCGTAGCTGGATTTTGCGTAACTTGCCACAGGGCGTGGCCCACGGAACCGGTATCGGTATTGGCCTGTTTTTGTTGCTGATTGCCGCCAACGGCGTCGGCCTGGTCATTAAAAACCCGCTGGATGGCCTGCCGGTCGCGCTGGGCGATTTCGACACCTTCCCGGTGATTATGTCGCTTGTAGGGCTGGCTGTTATTCTCGGTCTGGAAAAGCTGAAAGTCCCCGGCGGCATTCTGTTGACCATTATTGGCATTTCTATTGTGGGTTTGCTCTTCGATCCTAACGTCCATTTTTCCGGCATTTTCGCCATGCCTTCGTTGAGCGATGAAAACGGCAACTCACTGATCGGCAGCCTGGATATTATGGGCGCGTTAAACCCTGTCGTTCTGCCAAGCGTACTGGCGCTGGTGATGACGGCGGTGTTTGATGCGACCGGCACGATCCGTGCGGTCGCAGGGCAGGCTAATCTGCTGGACAAAGACGGACAAATTATCGATGGCGGCAAAGCGCTAACCACCGACTCCCTGAGTAGCGTTTTCTCCGGCCTGGTCGGGGCGGCGCCAGCCGCGGTGTATATCGAGTCTGCGGCCGGTACGGCGGCGGGCGGTAAAACGGGCCTGACGGCGATTACCGTGGGCGTGCTGTTTTTGCTGATCCTGTTTCTTTCGCCGCTCTCTTATCTCGTTCCCGTCTACGCAACCGCCCCGGCGCTCATGTATGTCGGTCTGCTGATGCTGAGTAACGTGGCGAAAATCGATTTTGCTGATTTCGTCGATGCGATGGCGGGGCTGGTAACGGCTGTATTTATTGTACTGACCTGTAACATTGTCACCGGGATTATGATCGGCTTTGCCACGCTGGTCGTCGGGCGTCTGGTTTCCGGCGAATGGCGTAAGCTGAATATCGGAACTGTCGTCATTGCGGTCGCGCTGGTCGCTTTTTATGCCGGCGGTTGGGCTATCTAGTTCTGCCTTCATTCTGAAAAACGGGCGGCGTTGGTCGCCCGTTTTCATTTTCAGGACACATCACGTTACCTTTTGCGTTAATCTGAAGAAGGTGAAACCGAGGCATGATGCCTCTCTCCATCATAAAAAACATCGCAAACAGGGAACGCATGGAAATTTTCTTCACAATACTCATCATGACCCTTGTGGTCTCGCTGTCGGGGGTATTTACGCGTGTATTACCCTTCCAGCTTCCTTTACCCCTTATGCAGATCGCCGTTGGCGCGCTGTTGGCGTGGCCGACGTTTGGTTTGCATGTGGAATTCGACCCGGAACTCTTCCTGGTGCTGTTTATTCCGCCGCTGCTGTTTGCGGATGGCTGGAAGACGCCGACTCGTGAATTTCTTGAGCATGGACGAGAGATTTTCGGGCTGGCGCTGGCGCTGGTCCTGGTAACGGTCGTGGGAATCGGCTTCCTGATTTATTGGCTGGTGCCCGGCATTCCGCTGATCCCCGCCTTTGCGCTGGCCGCCGTGCTGTCGCCGACCGATGCGGTAGCGCTCTCCGGAATTGTGGGCGAGGGGCGCATCCCGAAAAAAATCATGGGCATTCTGCAGGGAGAGGCGTTAATGAACGACGCCTCCGGTCTGGTATCGCTGAAATTCGCCGTCGCGGTGGCGATGGGGACGATGGTCTTTACCGTCGGCGGCGCGACGCTGGAATTTTTTAAGGTCGCTATCGGCGGTATTCTGGCGGGTTTTGTGGTCAGTTGGCTGTATGGCCGCTCGCTGCGTTTTTTGAGCCGCTGGGGCGGCGATGAGCCCGCGACGCAAATCGTCCTGCTGTTTCTGCTGCCCTTCGCGTCTTACCTGATTGCCGAACATATTGGCGTCTCAGGCATCCTGGCCGCGGTTGCCGCCGGGATGACCATCACCCGTTCTGGCGTAATGCGCCGCGCGCCGCTGGCAATGCGTTTGCGCGCGAACAGTACCTGGGCGATGCTGGAATTTGTCTTTAACGGTATGGTCTTTCTGCTGTTGGGACTGCAATTGCCGGGTATTCTGGAATCTTCGCTGGCGGCGGCGGAAGCTGACCCGAATGTCGAAACCTGGATGCTCTTTACCGATATCGTGCTGATTTATGCGGCATTGATGCTGGTTCGCTTCGGCTGGCTGTGGACCATGAAAAAGTTCAGCCTGCGCTTTTTGAAGAAGAAACCGATGGAGTTCGCCAGCTGGACGTCGCGTGAAATTCTGATTGCCTCCTTCGCTGGCGTTCGTGGGGCGATCACCCTGGCTGGTGTGCTCTCTATACCGTTACTTTTGCCGGATGGTAGCGGATTTCCGGCGCGTTATGAACTGGTATTCCTGGCGGCTGGCGTCATTCTGTTCTCGTTATTTGTCGGCGTGATCATGCTGCCGCTGCTGTTGCAACATCTGGAAGTCGCCGATCATGCGCAACAGTTGAAAGAGGAGCGTATCGCCCGCGCGGCGACGGCGGAAGTGGCGATTGTCGCCATTCAGAAAATGGAAGAGCGTCTGGCGGCGGATACCGAAGAAAACATCGATAATCAGTTGCTTACTGAAGTAAGCTCGCGTGTCATTGGTAACTTGCGTCGCCGTGCCGATGGGCGAAACGATGTCGAAAGCTCCATACAGGAAGAAAACCTGGAGCGACGTTTCCGTCTGGCGGCGCTGCGTTCCGAACGCGCCGAGTTGTATCATCTGCGCGCCACGCGAGAAATCAGCAATGAAACATTGCAAAAGCTGCTGCACGACCTGGATTTGATGGAAGCGCTACTGATAGAAAATCAGTAGTCCTTGTGGCCCGGTGGCGCCATGCTTACCGGGCCTACAAGTAGGCCGGATAAGGTGCTTGCGCCGCCATCCGGCAAGGGTTTTAACCCATGGTTTACGGTTGTTTCAGCCAAAACCCTTCGCAACAGGTTAACCATGCCCGGGCGCTGTGCGACAGATACACGCCCTCTCGCCAAATCATGCCCAACTGCCAGCGGAGATCGCTTTCCAGCGGTAGCCAGCGCAGCGTGGCCTTATCCAGACGCTGACAAATCGGCTCCGGCAAAATGGCGATGCCGACGCCCGCTTGCACCATGGCGGCGAGAAAATCCCATTGCCCGCTGCGCACGGCAATCCGTGGTTTTACGTCATGCTGGCTAAATAAGGTCATCAACTGGCGGCTCAGGGCAAAGTCTTCGTTATAGATAAGAAGAGGATGCTCCGCCAGAGCTTCAGGCGCGATGGAGTCGCAGGTTGTCCACTGACCGGAACGGGGAACCAGCACGCACAGCGGATGGCTGAACAGCGATAACGTCGTCAGCCCGCTCGCTTCTTCCACCGGGAGCGCGGTCATCGCAACATCCAGCTCGCCATTCATTACCGCCTGCTGTACCGTCAGGCCGCCAAACTCCGAAATTTTGAGTTCAACGCCAGGGTAGCGTTGTCGAAACAAACTGATTGGCCCGGCCATCAACATGCCGACCATCGGGGGAATACCCAGCCGCAGCACGCCCTTATTGAGATGGTTAATATCGCTCAACTCAGCCTCTAACTGGCGAAACTCAGCGAGGATCGCCAGACCGCGTTCAAACACCACGCGTCCGGTATCGGTCAGCAATAACTTACGTCCGTCGCGGATCAGTAGCGTACAGTTAAGCTCATCTTCAAGATTCTTCAGCATCTTGCTAATGGTGGGCTGGGTGACAAATAACTTCTCCGCTGCGCGGGTGAAACTTTGCTGGCGCACCACCTCGACAAAATAACGCAGCGTTCTGATATCCATGATTATTCCTTCCGACTATGCCTGCAATGATTTTAATTCATTTCTGCCCGTGACGGAGGTTCTCTATACTGGCGCTCCGTATTATTTTTCAGGACATTCCCTCATGGCTGTGGCGATAAGCCGCGTTACGCCTGCCGTTGTGCAACGACTCCAGGTACCGGTTCAGGTACTGCTCTATGCAGGTTTATTCATTTTTTCCCAATATCTTGTCTCCTGGCTGCACCTGCCGTTGCCCGCGAATCTGGTCGGCATGGTGCTTATGTTGGCGCTGATCGTTTGCCGGATTATTCCGCTTAGCTGGGTACGCGCAGGCGCACGCTGGCTGCTGGCGGAGATGCTGTTATTCTTTGTTCCCGCCGTCGTGGCGGTAGTGAACTATGCCCATCTGTTACTGGTGGACGGCTGGCGCATTTTCTCGGTGATAGCGATCAGTACCTTAATGGTACTCGGCGCGACGGCGTGGGTGGTGGATAAAGTGTATCGCTATGAGATGAGTAGGCTAAACCGTGAATAACGTTCAGTTAAGCGTACTGTGCCTGGTGATTACGCTGGGAATTTACTTCGCCAATAAGCGTCTGTATCGCCGTTTTCGCAAATTGCCGTTGATGCCATTAGTGTTGACGCCGGCACTGCTGGTGTTAATGCTGGTGTTCGGTCATATCTCCTGGCAAAACTACATTGGTGAATCGCACTGGCTATTGTGGCTGCTCGGCCCGGCGACTATTGCCTTTGCGGTGCCGGTGTACGATAACCTCGCGATTATCAAACGTCACTGGATGTCGCTCACCGCGGGCGTAGTGACGGCGACGGTGGTGGCGGT
The DNA here is from genome assembly GCF_051702785.1 of Salmonella sp. NW722. Taxonomy (NCBI): domain Bacteria; kingdom Pseudomonadati; phylum Pseudomonadota; class Gammaproteobacteria; order Enterobacterales; family Enterobacteriaceae; genus Salmonella; species Salmonella sp. NW722. Next base: position 99,084 of record NZ_JAMMIN010000008.1, on the reverse strand, counting down.
CACCAGTTCCGTTTGGCTGGCGCGTCTGTTCACGTTATCGGATGAGATTCAGCGTAGTCTGGCGGTACGTTCCGTTACCACGCCATTTGCGCTGGCGGCGGCAGAACCCCTGGGCGGGCAGCCAGATCTGGTGGCGCTGTTCGTGGTCGTCACTGGCGTGTTTGGCATGGCGGTCGGCGACGCGCTATTTTTGCGTCTCTCTATCCGGGAAGGCATGGCAAAAGGGGCAGGATTCGGCGCGGCGTCACATGGGGCGGGCACGGCGCGTTCCTATGAACTTGGTCAGCAGGAGGGCGTCGTCGCCAGTCTGGTCATGATGCTGTCCGGCGTGGTGATGGTGCTGGCAGCCCCGCTGGTGGCGAGGGTGATGTTCTGATTTTCCTCCGACCCACAGGGCCGGAGGAAACGGTAAGATTAATGCGCACGCCCTTGTTGTACGCCGAATCCCGTTTGGGAGCGGATAAACTGAGCGCGGAACTGCTCACGTTCACGGTTGCCTTCTGCCGAGTTATCGGTGGCCGAGAAGAACCAGATCCCCAGGAACGCCACGCTGATAGAGAACAGCGCCGGATACTCATACGGGAAGATCGCTTTTTCGTGGCCGAGGATCTGCACCCAAATGGTAGGGCCAAGAATCATCAGCACCACCGCTGTCAGTAAACCTAACCAGCCGCCCAGCATAGCGCCGCGCGTGGTCAGTTTTGACCAGTACATGGAAAGCAGAATGATGGGGAAGTTGCAGCTCGCGGCGATAGCAAACGCCAGGCCCACCATAAAGGCGATGTTCTGATTTTCAAACAGGACGCCGAGGATAATGGCGATCACGCCCAGCACCAGGACGGTGATTTTCGACACCTTCAGCTCTTCACGTTCGGTTGCGCCTTTGCGGAACACGTTAGCGTACAAGTCATGCGACACCGCCGATGCGCCCGCCAGCGTCAGACCGGCGACCACCGCCAGAATGGTGGCAAACGCCACTGCCGAAATAAAGCCGAGGAACAGGTTGCCCCCTACCGCGTTGGCCAGATGTACCGCCGCCATGTTATTGCCGCCAATCAGCGCGCCCGCCGCATCTTTATAGGCGGGATTCGCCCCCACCAGCATGATAGCGCCGAAGCCGATAATAAAGGTCAGAATGTAGAAATAGCCCATAAAACCGGTGGCATAGAACACGCTCTTGCGCGCTTCGCGGGCATCGCTGACCGTAAAGAAACGCATCAGAATATGCGGCAAGCCGGCGGTGCCGAACATCAGTCCCAGACCCAACGACAACGCCGAAATCGGATCTTGCACCAACCCTCCTGGGCTCATAATCGCCGTGCCTTTCGGGTGTACCGTCATGGCTTCGGTAAACAGATTATTGAAGCTAAAGCCGACGTGTTTCATCACCATAAAGGCCATAAAACTGGCACCAAACAGCAACAGGACGGCTTTGATAATTTGCACCCACGTTGTCGCCAGCATCCCGCCGAACAGCACGTACATCATCATCAGCACGCCGACCAGCACTACGGCGATGTGATAGTTGAGGCCGAACAGCAGTTCAATCAGTTTACCGGCGCCGACCATTTGGGCGATGAGATAAAGCGCCACCACTACCAGGGAGCCACAGGCCGAAAGAATACGGATTGGCCCCTGTTTCAGGCGATAAGAGGCAACGTCAGCAAAAGTATAACGTCCCAGATTACGCAGGCGCTCGGCAATCAAAAACAGGATGATTGGCCAGCCGACAAGGAAGCCCAGCGAATAGATCAGCCCGTCATAACCGGAGGTAAACACCAGAGCGGAAATGCCGAGAAATGACGCGGCGGACATATAGTCGCCGGCAATCGCCAGGCCGTTCTGGAACCCGGTGATATTGCCGCCTGCGGTGTAGTAGTCGCTACGGGAACGTACGCGTTTAGAGGCCCAGTAGGTAATACCGAGCGTAAACACGACGAAAATCAAAAACATGATAATCGCCTGCCAGTTGGTGGGCTGGCGTTCAACCGCGCCGCTAATGGCATCCGCCGCATGAGCGGCGAAGGGGAGTGCGGCGGCAAGCGCCGTCAGAACTCTCTTCATAATGCTTTCACCTCATGCAGTACGGCGTTATTAAGACGATCGAATTCGCCGTTCGCCCGCCAGATATAAATTCCGGTTAACACAAAAGAAATCACAATCACCCCGACGCCAATGGGAATTCCTCGGGTGACGCTGGTTCCCGCATGTAGAGGCGTGCCCAGCCAGCCAGGCGCGAAGGCGATCAGTAAAATAAAGCTGATATAAACCGCCAGCATGATAACCGACAGAATCGTGGCAAACCGTTGCCGTTTTTCAACTAATTCCCTGAAACGCGCACTGTCTTCTATCCGCTGATAAATTTGGTCATTCATCACAGAGCTCTCCAGAGGTCCCCCTGCGTCTTTCGCGCTACAGGCGCGTTGGCCGCACTCGCGCGCCCCAGCCACATAGTGAACTATGCTGCTGCGGGTGTGCTCGCTTGCCGCCTTCCTGTAACACGAAATCCTTTGGGGGAGGTTTTTTTATATTTCCCTCTCCCGGTTTGAGAGAGGGCAGGGGTAGGGTCGTAGGCCGGATAAAACGCTTTCGCGTTGCCATCCGGCATTTATGGTTATGACGGCATCGCGATGGCCTGCTTCTCTTCGAGCAGTTTCTCCACCACGCCAGGATCGGCGAGAGTCGAGGTATCGCCCAGATTGCTGGTATCGCCCGCCGCGATTTTGCGCAAAATGCGGCGCATAATTTTGCCGGAACGGGTTTTTGGCAGTGAGTCGGTCCAGTGCAGCACGTCCGGCGTCGCCAGTGGGCCAATCTCTTTACGTACCCAGTTGCGCACCTCCGCGTACAGTTCTGGCGACGGCTCCTCGCCGTGGTTGAGCGTCACATAAGCGTAAATCGCCTGGCCTTTGATAGCGTGTGGAATACCCACCACCGCCGCTTCGGCGATCTTCGGATGCGCCACCAGCGCTGACTCGATTTCCGCCGTACCCAGACGGTGGCCGGAGACGTTTAACACGTCATCCACGCGACCGGTGATCCAGTAATAGCCGTCTTCATCGCGACGCGCGCCGTCGCCGCTGAAATACATATTCTTAAAGGTAGAGAAATAGGTCTGCTCAAAACGTTCATGATCGCCGAACAGAGTGCGCGCCTGGCCCGGCCAGGAATCGGTGATGACCAGATTGCCTTCCGTCGCGCCTTCTTGCGGATGACCTTCGTTATCCACCAGCGCAGGCTGTACGCCAAAGAAAGGACGGGTGGCGGAACCGGCTTTCAGTTCGATAGCGCCCGGTAGCGGCGTGATCATAAAACCGCCTGTTTCAGTCTGCCACCAGGTGTCGACGACCGGACATTTTTCCTTGCCGATCTTCTTCCAGTACCATTCCCACGCTTCGGGATTGATCGGCTCGCCGACGGAACCCAGAATGCGTAGTGAAGAACGGTCGGTGCCTTCAATGGCTTTATCGCCTTCCGCCATCAGCGCGCGGATGGCCGTCGGGGCGGTATAAAGAATGTTGACCTGGTGTTTGTCGACCACCTGGCACATGCGAGCGGGCGTTGGCCAATTCGGCACGCCTTCAAACATTAAGGTGGTCGCGCCGCAGGCCAGCGGGCCATACAACAGATAGCTGTGCCCCGTCACCCAACCCACATCGGCGGTACACCAGTAAATATCGCCAGGGTGATAATCAAAGACATACTTAAAGGTGGTCGCGGCGTAGACCAGATAGCCGCCGGTGGTGTGCAGCACGCCTTTCGGCTTGCCGGTGGAGCCGGAGGTATAAAGGATAAACAGCGGATCTTCGGCATTCATCGCTTCAGGCTGGTGCTCAGGGCTGGCTTTTTCAATCAAATCGCGCCACCACAGGTCGCGGCCTTCTTGCCAGTCAATGTCGCTACCGGTGCGCTTCAGGACGATCACATGCTCAACGCTAGTGACATTCGGGTTTTTCAGCGCGTCATCGACATTCTTTTTCAGCGGGATACTGCGTCCGGCACGTACACCTTCGTCAGCGGTGATCACCAGCCGCGAGCTGGAGTCGATAATGCGTCCGGCGACGGCTTCCGGCGAGAAGCCCCCGAAGATCACCGAATGCACCGCGCCGATGCGGGCGCAGGCCAACATTGCCACCGCCGCTTCCGGCACCATCGGCATATAAATCGCTACCACATCGCCTTTTTTAATGCCCAGATCCAGCAGTGTATTCGCGAAACGGCAGACATCGCGATGCAGTTCGCGATAAGAGATATGTTTACTCTGCGACGCGTCATCGCCTTCCCAGATAATGGCGGTGCGATCGCCATTTTCCTGCAAATGGCGGTCAAGACAGTTCGCCGCCAGATTCAGCGTGCCGTCCTCGTACCATTTAATCGACACATTGCCTGGCGCAAAAGAGGTGTTTTTCACTTTTTGGTACGGCGTGATCCAATCGAGAATTTTTCCCTGTTCGCCCCAAAACGTATCGGGGTCGTTAATAGACTGTTTATATTTAGTCTCATACTGCTCTGGATTTATCAGGCAACGATCCGCAATGTTGGCGGGAATGGCGTGTTTATGTGTTTGGCTCATGCTGTTGTTCTCCTTGTAGGATGTTAATAATATGTCGCATAAACGTTAAATGTAGGGTCTTAATAAGTTTTGTTTAGTATTTGGGCGACAGATCACGCAAAAAGGGAACTGTGCAAATAAGCAGCAATCTATTTTTTGATTGTGTCCCGCAAAATTAGATAAATTTTCGGGATAACATGACGTTATATGAAATTTTTAAAAAAAGTGATCCGTGTCCGGAAATCAGAAAAGAGAGGGAGTTTTGTCCAGGTTACTAACTCTAAAGTGGTATTTTACATACACTTACAATTGATTAAAGACAACATTTTAAGTGTGGTTATTTGTTACACATAGAGGAGAGCAATGTAATAACAGTATTTGTGCGGTTGCTGTTATGGAAAACGATAAAAAATCGCCATTAAAGATAATGGCGCAATCTGGATGAGACCTCTATGGCAAGGAAAACACTACGCGCACGCCGTTTCTTCAGCCTTATATTTCCTTTTTTCTTCATTACCTCTGTTTACGCTGATCAAACGCCTGTATCCGCAAAAACCGTTACTGTTGAAGCGAAAAATGAAACGTTCGCGCCTCAACACCCCGACCAATATCAGTCATGGAAAGCGACGTCAGAACAGTCTGCCCGTGAAGATGCGCTGGCGGAAGACCCTCGTCTGGTGATCCTGTGGGCGGGCTATCCCTTCTCCCGTGATTATAACAAACCACGCGGCCACGCGTATGCGGTAACTGACGTGCGCGAAACGCTGCGTACCGGCGCGCCAAAAACGGCGGAAGACGGCCCGCTGCCGATGGCCTGCTGGAGCTGTAAAAGCCCCGATGTCGCGCGCCTTATCCAACAAGAAGGCGAAGACGGCTACTTCCATGGCAAATGGGCGCGCGGCGGCCCGGAAATTGTCAACGATTTGGGCTGTGCCGACTGTCATAACACCGCGTCGGACGATTTCGCCCAGGGGAAGCCAGCGTTAACGTTGTCGCGCCCCTATGCTGAACGGGCGATGGAGGCTATCGGCAAACCGTTTGATAAAGCGGGACGATTTGATCAGCAATCGATGGTCTGCGGCCAGTGCCACGTGGAGTACTACTTTGACGGTAAAAACAAAGCCGTTAAGTTCCCGTGGGATGAGGGCATGAAGGTCGAAAATATGGAGCAATACTACGACACTATCGCCTTCTCTGACTGGACTAACTCTCTGTCCAAAACCCCAATGCTCAAAGCGCAGCACCCGGAATATGAAACCTGGAGCGCGGGCATTCACGGTAAGAACAACGTGACCTGTATCGACTGCCACATGCCGAAAGTACAGAACGCCGAAGGCAAGCTCTACACCGACCATAAAATCGGCAACCCGTTCGACAATTTCGCGCAAACCTGCGCCAACTGCCACACCCAGGACAAAGCGTCCCTGCAAAAAGTGGTCGCCGAGCGTAAACAGGCGATTCATGACCTGAAAATCAAGGTTGAAGATCAGCTGGTACATGCGCACTTCGAAGCGAAAGCCGCATGGGATGCGGGGGCGACAGACGCGGAAATGAAACCGATTCTGAACGATATTCGCCACGCGCAGTGGCGTTGGGATCTGGCGATTGCGTCACACGGTATTCATATGCATGCCCCGGAAGAAGGTCTACGGATGTTAGGCAGTGCGATGGATAAAGCCGCGGATGCCCGAACTAAACTGGCGCGACTGCTGGCGACCAAAGGCATTACCCATGAAATTCCGCTGCCGGATATTTCGACGAAAGAGAAGGCGCAGAAAGCGATTGGTTTGAATATGCAACAAATCAACGCGGAGAAGCAGGACTTCCTGAAAACGGTCGTACCGCAGTGGGAAGATCAGGCGCGTAAAAACGGTCTGTTAAGCCAATAACCCCATTCCGCCCCGTAAGGGGCGGATAACTCAACGGAGTGAATATGAGCGTATTACGTTCGTTATTAACTGCTGGGGTGCTGGCGTCAGGCCTGTTCTGGAGCCTGAGTGGAATCACTGCCACGCCAACGCCGCAGGAGTCGGATCAACGCTGGACGGTCACCCAGCAGCGTAATCCGGATGCTGCCTGTCTGGACTGTCACAAACCGGACACCGAAGGTATGCACGGTAAACATACGGGCGCTATCAACCCGAACAATAAATTGCCGATAACCTGTACCAACTGCCACGGCCAACCGTCGCTTCACCACCGTGAAGGGGTGAAAGATGTGATGCGTTTTAACGACCCGATGTATACGGTAGAGCAGCAGAACAGCGTCTGTATGTCCTGCCACTTGCCTGAACAACTGCAAAAAGCGTTCTGGCCGCACGATGTTCATGTTACTAAAGTGACCTGCGCCAGTTGCCATTCCCTGCATCCGCAGCAAGACACGATGCAGACGCTAAGCGATAAAGGGCGGATCAAAATATGCGTGGATTGCCACAGCGATCAGCGTACTAACCCGCACTTTAATCCGGCGTCCGTTCCGTTGCTTAAGGAGCAGCCATGAGTTGCACCCGACGTCAATTTATTACCCGCGTCGGCGCGCTGGCGGCGGTCAGTGGGATGGCAGGACGCGTTGTAGCGAACACGTTGAATATTAACGGCGTGCGTTATGGCATGGTACACGATGAGTCATTATGCATCGGCTGCACGGCCTGCATGGATGCCTGTCGGGAAGTCAACAACGTGCCGGAAGGCGTATCGCGCCTGACGATTATTCGCAGCGAGCCGCAGGGGACGTTTCCTGATGTGAAATATCGCTTCTTCCGCCACTCGTGCCAGCATTGCGACCATGCCCCCTGCGTTGACGTCTGCCCGACCGGCGCATCATTCCGCGATGCCGCCAGCGGTATTGTCGACGTGAACCCGGACCTTTGCGTCGGCTGCCAGTACTGCATTGCCGCGTGTCCCTACCGCGTGCGCTTTATCCATCCGGTCAGTAAGACGGCGGATAAGTGCGATTTCTGCCGGAAAACCAACCTGAAAGCGGGCAAACAGCCCGCCTGCGTTGAGTCATGCCCGACGAAGGCGCTGACGTTTGGTAATCTGGACGATCCCAACAGCGATATCTCCCGTTTGTTGCGGCAAAAAACCACCTATCGTTACAAGCTGGCGCTGGGCACAAAACCGAAGGTCTACCGCGTTCCCTTTAACTATGGGGAGGTGAGCCAATGACATCCGCTTCTGCATTTCATTTTGCATCACTGGTGTGGGACTGGCCCATCGCCATCTATCTGTTTCTGATTGGCATCTCCGCCGGACTGGTTACGTTGGCGATTCTGCTGCGCCGCTTCCATCCGGAGGCGGGCGGTTCGGACAGTACGCTGCTGCGCACTACGCTGGTGTTAGGGCCGGGGGCGATTATTCTTGGTCTGCTGATTCTGGTCTTCCACCTGACGCGGCCATGGACCTTCTGGAAGCTGATGTTCCACTACAGCTTTACCTCGGTGATGTCGATGGGGGTGATGCTGTTCCAGTTGTACATGGTAGTGCTGGTGCTGTGGCTGGCGAAAATCTTTGAAAAAGAGGTGATTGCCCTGCAGCAGCGTTGGCTGCCGCGGTTAGAGATCGTGCAGAAAGTGTTGGCGCTAATAACGCCGTTTCATCGCGCGCTGGAGACGTTAATGCTGGTGCTGGCGGTCCTGCTCGGGGCGTACACCGGCTTTCTGCTGTCGGCGCTGAAATCCTATCCGTTCCTGAATAACCCGATCCTGCCGGTGCTGTTCCTGTTCTCCGGCATCTCCTCCGGCGCGGCGGTGGCGCTGATCGCTATGGCGTTACGCCATCGTAGCAACCCGCACAGCACCGAGGCGCGCTTTGTACATCGCATGGAAACCCCAGTAGTATGGCTGGAGATCTTCCTGCTGGCGGCCTTTTTTATCGGGCTGGCGCTGGGCGATGACGGCAAAATGCGCGCGCTGGCGGCGGCGCTGGGCGGCGGATTCTGGAGCTGGTGGTTCTGGCTTGGGGTCGTAGGGCTGGGATTGATTATCCCGCTGCTGCTGAAGCCCTGGGCAAACCGTAGCGTCACGTTTCACGGCGTGCTGGCCGTTTGCGGCGCCAGTTTGACCGGCGTGTTGCTGCTGCGCTTTTTCATTCTTTATGCGGGACAGCTAACGGTTGCATAATCTGGACATCTTCCTTCCTGAAGCCGGATTTCTGGCGCTGTTGTTGAGTCTCGGGGTCAACGTGCTGACCCCGCTGGCGACGTGGTGCGGGATGGGGCTGCACTGGCGCGGCGTCATGCGCCTGACGACCTGCGGCGCGTGGACGGCGTTCACGCTGCTGCTACTGGCGTTTGCGATTCTGGTTAGCTGTTTTCTGACCAGCGATTTTTCGGTCGTTTATGTTGCGCAGCATAGCCATAGTCAGTTGTCATGGGGACTGAAACTGGCGGCGGTATGGGGCGGTCATGAAGGCTCGCTCCTGCTGTGGGCGCTGCTTCTTTCGGGGTGGACGGCGCTATTCGCCTGGCGCTCCCGGCATGAATCTGACGCGCTTTTTCCGCTGACCCTGAGCATCTTGTCCCTCATTATGGCTTCGCTGCTGCTATTTATTGTGCTGTGGTCCGATCCGTTCCTGCGTATTTTCCCTCCTGCCATGGAAGGGCGCGACCTTAATCCCATGCTGCAACATCTGGGGCTGATCTTACATCCGCCACTGCTCTATCTGGGTTATGGCGGCCTGATGACCGCGGCGAGCGTAGCGCTGGCCTCGCTACTGTGCGGCGGCTTTAACGCGGCAACCGCCTGGGTGTGCTGGCGCTGGGCGTTACCCGGCTGGTGCGCTCTGACGCTGGGGATCATTCTCGGATCGTGGTGGGCGTATTGCGAACTGGGCTGGGGCGGCTGGTGGTTCTGGGACCCGGTGGAAAATGCCTCGTTGTTGCCGTGGCTTGCCGCCAGCGCCTTGCTGCACAGTCTGTATGTCAGCCGCCAGCGCGGGAGCTTCCGTCACTGGTCGTTGCTGCTGGCGATACTGACGCTGATCCTCTCGTTGCTGGGAACGCTGATTGTGCGTTCCGGCATTCTTGTTTCGGTACATGCCTTTGCGCTGGATAACGTGCGCGCGGTGCCGCTGTTTATCCTTTTTGCCGCGTTAAGTCTGGCATCGCTTGCTCTGTACGGCTGGCGGGCGCGGGAGCCGTATCCGGCGACGCGTTTGGACGGCGGAAAGTGCGAAACGCTCATTCTGGCGACGCTGCTGCTCTTTAGCGCCGTCTTGTTGATCGTGCTGGTCGGGACGCTCTATCCCATGATTTATGGTTTGATGGGCTGGGGAAGGCTTTCGGTGGGCGCGCCCTATTTTAATCGCGTCACGCTGCCGTTTGGCCTGCTGATGCTGGTGGTTATCGTGCTGGCGACAATCAGAAGCCGCAAAGTCTCTGTGCATCGTCAGCTTCCGGCGTTGCTGGCGCATACGGGCGTATTTATCTTCGCCGCCGGGATCATGGTTTCCAGCGGCAGTCGGCATGAAATCAGCCTTAACCTCAGCCCCAGTCAGCAGGTAGTACTGGCGGGCTATACCTTTCGTTTCGAGCGTCTGGATCTGGAAGCCAAAGGCAACTACACCAGTGAAAAAGCGCGGATCACGTTGTGGCGGAATGAAAAACGCATTGGCAGCCTGCAGCCTGAAAGGCGCTTCTATGCCGCGCGTCGTCAACAGATGATGGAGCCGGGGATTCACTGGAACCTGCTACATGACTGGTACGCGGTGATGGGCGAAAAAACCGGAGCGGATCGTTACGCCATGCGCTTATACGTGCAGACCGGCGTGCGCTGGATCTGGGGTGGGGGATTGTTGATGGTGTGTGGCGCGCTGCTGAGCGGATGGCGAGGGAGGAAGCATCCTGAGTTATTGCCTGATGGCGCTGCGCTTATCAGGCCTACGAGTGAAAAGCATGGTAGGCCGGATAAGGCGTTTACGCCGCCATCCGGCAAGACGATGTTACTTGTGGCTTTTCTGATTTTTCTGCCTTTTAGCACCCACGCCCAGGTGGTGGATACCTGGCGCTTTGACAATCCACAACAGCAGGAAAAAGCGCTGTCTATTGCCGGTCAACTGCGCTGTCCGCAGTGTCAGAACCAGAATTTGCTGGAATCCAATGCGCCCGTGGCGGTCAGTATGCGCCATCAGGTTTACAGCATGGTGGCCGAAGGTAAAAGCGAAGCGGAAATCACCGCCTGGATGACCGACCGTTATGGTGATTTCGTACGCTACAACCCGCCGTTGAATGAGCAAACGCTGCTGTTGTGGACGCTGCCGTACCTGCTGTTATTGCTGGTGGGCGTGGTGGCCTGGCGGGTGAGAAAGCGTCAGCACGCAGGAGAGGGGGAACAATGAGCCAGTCTGAACACTCCACTGTGCCGTTACGTCCCATGCCCGTAAAGCGTCTGGCGGCTGCGGCGGTGTTGATGGTGGCTGCCTGTGTCGGCGGCTATCTGTTGACGCCGAAATGGCAGGCTGTGCGTAGCGAGCAACAGCGTCTGGCCGATCCGCTACGTGACTTTACGAACCCGCAAACGCCAGAGGCGCAGCTTTCCAGGCTGCAAGAAAAAATCCGCGCCAATCCGCAGGATAGCGAGCAATGGGCGCGGCTGGGCGAGTATTATCTCTATCGCAATGCGTATGACAATGCGCTGCTGGCATATCGTCAGGCGTTGCGTCTGCGAGGCGATAACGCGCAGCTTTTCGCCGCGCTGGCAACGGTGCTGTATTACCAGGCCGGGCAACATATGACGCCTGCGACGCGTGAAATGATTAATAAAGCGTTAGCGCTGGATGCGACAGAAGTGACCGCGCAGATGCTGCTGGCGGCGGATGCGTTTATGCAGGCGGATTATGCGCAAGCCGTGTCGCTGTGGCAAACCTTACTGGATGCCAACTCGCCGCGAGTGAATCGCACGCAGCTGGTAGAGGCCATTAATTTGGCTAAATTGTTACAAAATCGGCAGAAATAATTTTTTCTTTTTTGTGACTTTTGTCATGTGTGCTGTTTAAAAAAACGGCGAATGAGACACAGGTAAAAATTAATTACCTCAGTGTATTATTCGTTTTTGACGAAGTAAAAAACTTTCCATAACAAATAGTTATTCATCATTAACGCCATAAACTCGCGTTATTATGCATAAAAACAGCCAAAAGCCCTGTTATGAAAGGGTTGCGCAAGACGCTATGCAAATGATACTGATTATGCGCGTTAAAAAACTCTACAAACCAACGCAACACAAATCATACCCTTTCAGTATGTATTGCTCTCATGCTTTCGGCGGAGAGCAACGCTTCATCGAGGAAGTCTGTTGTTATGAAAAATTTGAAAGTCAGCCTGGCCTGGCAAATTTTGCTGGCTATGGTGCTGGGCATTCTGTTGGGCAGCTATCTGCATTATCACAGTGACAGTCGTGAATGGCTGATTGCCAACCTGCTGTCGCCTGCTGGCGATATCTTTATCCATCTGATTAAAATGATCGTCGTGCCGATCGTGATCTCGACTCTGATTGTCGGCATCGCCGGCGTTGGCGATGCAAAACAGCTAGGCCGTATCGGCGCCAAAACCATTCTCTATTTTGAACTGATCACCACGGTGGCGATTATCCTCGGCATTACGCTGGCGAATGTCTTTCAGCCAGGCTCAGGCATTGATATGTCGCAACTGGCGACCGTCGATATTTCGAAATACCAGAACACCACGGCGGAAGTACAAAGTCATGCGCATGGGCTGATGGGGACGATACTGTCGCTGGTGCCGACCAATATCATCGCATCGATGGCCAAAGGGGATATGCTGCCAATTATCTTTTTCTCGGTCCTGTTTGGGCTGGGGTTGTCATCCCTGCCGGCAACGCACCGCGAACCGCTGGTGACGGTATTTCGTTCCATCTCTGAGACCATGTTTAAAGTCACCCATATGGTGATGCGCTATGCGCCAGTGGGCGTTTTTGCGCTGATCGCCGTCACGGTGGCGAATTTTGGTTTCGCGTCGCTGTGGCCGCTGGCGAAACTGGTGCTGCTGGTACACTTTGCCATTATCTTCTTTGCGCTTGTAGTGCTGGGCATCGTGGCGCGCCTGTGCGGGTTAAGTATCTGGATTCTGATTCGCATTCTGAAAGATGAATTGATTCTGGCGTACTCGACCGCCAGCTCCGAGAGCGTACTGCCGCGCATTATCGAGAAGATGGAAGCTTACGGCGCGCCAGCCTCTATCACCAGTTTCGTGGTACCGACCGGTTACTCATTTAACCTCGACGGCTCCACGTTATACCAGAGCATCGCCGCCATTTTTATCGCGCAGCTATACGGTATCGACCTGTCGCTGTGGCAGGAAATTGTACTGGTGCTGACGCTGATGGTGACGTCGAAAGGGATTGCCGGCGTGCCAGGCGTTTCCTTCGTGGTGTTACTGGCAACGCTGGGAAGCGTGGGCATTCCGCTGGAAGGGCTGGCGTTTATCGCTGGTGTCGACCGTATCCTCGACATGGCGCGTACTGCGCTAAATGTGGTGGGGAATGCGCTGGCGGTGCTGGTGATCGCCAAGTGGGAACACAAGTTTGACCGCAAAAAAGCGCTGGCCTATGAGCGCGATGTGCTGGGCAAATTTGATAAGACCGCCCAATAACGGATTGCCGGATGGCGCTTTGCTTATCCGGCCTACAGCGAAAGAGAATGTAGGCCGGATAAGGCGTTCACGCTGCCATCCGACAACCTGCTCCGGTTTGCCTGATGGCGCTACGCTTATCAGGCCTACAACGACTACGTTCATCCGGCAATAAACATCAGCCATTTGTTAGCGTTTCGAACTCTTCGCAACCGGTATCAAACCCTTCCAGACAGCTTAGATTCAACCAATGCAACGCCTTCTGCTTGTTCTTTTCAATAAAGCCCGGTTCTCCGTTTAAAAACATCATTCCCGCCCAGTATTCTGAATAGCCGGTACGGGAAATAGCGGAACTGCGTTTGAAATACCAGGCGGCTTTTTCATCATCGGCGGCAATGCCCACGCCGTTGGCGTAAATCAGGCCAAGCAACATTTGCGCATCCACCGCGGAGTCGTTATCCAGATCTTCAGAGGCCTTTTGCAGCAGCGAGATGGCTTTTGGGTAGTCCGGGCGCCCGGCCTGGGTGTTGACCAGGATCCGCGCCAGCGTAATTTCGCCCGCTTTACTGCCCGCGTTAGCCGCCTTTTCAGCCAGCTTTTTCGCGTCGGGATAATCCAGGCTTACCGGATTAGTGATTTTGATTTGCGCCAGTAGCGCGCAGGCGTCGGCGTCGCCACTGTCGGCGGCTTTTTGCGCCCAGTATTCAGCTTTGTTCAAATCGCCATAGCTCAACCAACTGTCGGCCAGAAAATATTGCGCGCGTCTGTCACCTGCCTCTGCTGCCTGCAAATACTGGCTACCCGGCTCAGGATCTGCGGCATGGGCAAAGAATGTCATAAACAACATCAATGCAAGAAGTAGTTTCATTTTGAATTTTATTTAGGGTACGGAAAAGACAGTATAAAGAGATCGTATGGATAAAAAAACAGCCTCCGGGCGGAGGCTGTTATAGGGAAAATGCCTGATGGCGATGCTAATGCATCTAATCAGGCCTACAGTAGACGCAGGCCGAATAAAGCATTCTGATGCCGCCATCCGGCAGATCAACCCATTGCGCTTTCGCGCAGGCGGGTTTTCAGCTTGTTGTACTCATCAATCACATACTGCTCGGCGGCTCGCTGATCGGCGATCGGCTCAACGCGTACGGCGCAGTATTTGTACTCCGGCGTTTTGGTAATCGGGCTGAGGTTTTCAGTCACCAGCTCGTTACAGGCGCCAATCCACCACTGGTAGGTCATGTAAATCGCCCCTTTGTTCGGGCGATCGCTGACCTGCGCGCGGGTGATGATTTTACCTTTGCGCGAATGAACCCACACCAGCGCTTCATCTTCAATGCCCAGACGCGCGGCGTCGGCGGTATTGATTTGCGCATAGCCCGGTTCATCGGCCAGCGCGGCCAGCGCCGCACAGTTACCGGTCATTGAGCGGCAGGAGTAGTGGCCGACTTCGCGCACCGTCGACAGTACCATCGGGTACTCTTCGGTGAGTTTATCAATAGGCGCTACCCAGTCGCAGGTGAAGAACTGCGCCAGACCGTTGGGGGTATCGAACTTCTCTTTAAAGAGGTACGAGGTTCCCTGATCGGCATCCGACGTGTCGCGGCATGGCCACTGGATATAGCCCAGTTCGCCCATCTTCTCGTAAGTGGCGCCGTAGAAATCCGGGCACAGATGACGCAACTCATCCCAGATTTCCTGGGTATTGTTGTAGTGCATCGGATAGCCCATCCGGGTGGCGATTTCACTGATAATCTGCCAGTCGGTTTTCAGGTCCCACTTCGGTTCAACGGCTTTAAAGAAGCGCTGGAAGCCACGGTCAGCCGCAGAGAAGACGCCTTCATGCTCGCCCCAGGAGGTGGAGGGTAAAATCACATCCGCCGCCGACGCGGTTTTGGTCATGAAGATATCCTGCACGATGACCAGTTCCAGATCCTCAAACGCTTTACGTACTGCAGAGAGTTCCGCATCGGTTTGCAGCGGATCTTCACCCATAATGTACGCCGCGCGCACTTCGCCATGCGCCGCACGGTGCGGCAGCTCGCTGATGCGATAGCCGGTATGCACAGGCAGACTTTCTACGCCCCAGGCTTTAGCGAACTTCTCGCGGTTTTCCGGGAACTTAACGTACTGGTAGCCCGGATAAGTATCCGGGAGCGCGCCCATATCGCACGCGCCCTGAACGTTGTTCTGGCCGCGAACCGGGTTAACGCCCGCGCTTGGCTTGCCGAGGTTGCCGGTCAGCATCGCGAGGCTGGTCAGTGAACGCACGGTTTCCACACCCTGATAGAACTGGGTGACGCCCATACCCCACAAGATCGCTGCGCTTTTCGCGCTGGCATACATCCGCGCCGCCTGACGAATTTCCTGTGCGCTCACGCCAGTGATCTCTTCGACGGACTCCGGCGTATAGCCTTCGACAATCTTACTGTACTCTTCAAAACCTTCGGTACGGCTGGCGACAAACGCTTTGTCGTACAGGTTTTCTTCAATAATGACATGCCCCATGGCGTTGAGCAGCGCGATATTCGAGCCGTTTTTCAACGCGATATGCATGTCAGCGATGCGCGCGGTTTCAATTTTGCGCGGATCGCAGACGATAATTTTCGCCCCGTTGCGTTTAGCGTTAATCACATGATTCGCCACGATAGGGTGGGAATCCGCCGGGTTATACCCGAAGACGAACACTAAATCAGTGTTATCAATTTCGTTAATCGCATTACTCATTGCGCCGTTACCGACCGATTGGTGCAGACCTGCAACCGATGGGCCGTGTCAGACGCGAGCGCAGCAGTCAACG
This sequence comes from Salmonella sp. NW722, assembly GCF_051702785.1. Classification (NCBI taxonomy): domain Bacteria; kingdom Pseudomonadati; phylum Pseudomonadota; class Gammaproteobacteria; order Enterobacterales; family Enterobacteriaceae; genus Salmonella; species Salmonella sp. NW722. Next base: position 83,148 of record NZ_JAMMIN010000008.1, on the reverse strand, counting down.
TTATTGGTACCAATAACGGCGCGTGCGAATTTTTGCATTACATAGTTGGTTTCATTTCCGGTACCGCGAGAGGAGCCGGTTGTCTGGATTGCATCCGGACCGTACTTCGCTTTGATGGCGCTCAAACGTTCAGCGACGTAATTGAGCGCTTCATCCCAGGAAACAGATTCCAGTTTGCCGCCACGCTGGCGACGGATCATTGGGGTTTTCAGGCGCGGGGTCAGGATCTGGGTATCATTAATAAAATCCCAGCCGTAGTAGCCCTTCAGACACAGGGTACCCTGGTTGGTTTTCCCCTGCGCCGCCTCAGCCCGGACGATTTTGCCGTTATCGACCACCAGATTGATTTTGCAACCTGATGCGCAATACGGGCAAACCGTGACGACTTTTTTCATCGGTTTCGCTCCAGTTAATCAAATCGCGCATACGCGCTGTCGCCCTCAGTATGCATGTTTTATGCCACTTTTTTAGTATGGGCTTTCCCTGATATTACGGGCGAATTTTGTTCAAAACCCTGACGAAAAACAGGCTATCGTCAGTTTTGACGTGTCGAAAGAAAATGCCGCATGACATTTATTATGGGGAGAAACGCTGAGCGCAGGCCAGATAGGGCGGAGCCGCCATCCGGCAATCTGCTCTGCCTGAAGTGGGGGTTTTTAATAAATTGTCCGGATGGATAGACTCAAGGCCAGGGAACGCGTTGAGACTAACGCCAGGATAGAACGGGCCGCGGCAGGCAGTTCCATACCGCGGCCCGGCTTCAGAGGAGGCTGAAAAGGATTATCGCGGCAAAAATAGCGGCAATAACGAGATATTTCAGCGCGTAATAGAGAGTGCGGTTTTTCTTTTTCAGCCGTTGCCCGGCATCGCGTGCTGCGTGAACGTATTTAAAGATGCGATTAATCGCACCGGTGCGATCGTTCTCGTCGTTTGGCGAACTGGCGGCGGACATCAACGATGCGCCGACCCAATGGTTTACGCTCTGCGCCCAGCGCCATTTCATTGGGCGCTCAATATCGCAAAAGAGGATAATACGTGTCTGCTCAGTTTTATTTTCCGCCCAATGAACGTAGGTTTCGTCGAAGATGACGGCTTCGCCGTCGCGCCAGCTATGGCGCTGTCGATCAACTTCAATAAAACAGCGGTCGTCATTCGGTGTGCTTAATCCAAGATGGTAACGTACTGAACCGGCATAGGGGTCGCGATGTTTTCCCAGATAGGCTCCGGGAGGCAACTCGGCGAACATCGCCGCTTTGATAGAGGGGATGCTGTTGACCAGCTTTGTCGTTATCGGGCATAACGTTTCCGCCGACGGGTGGGCATCGGAATACCATTTAAGGTAAAACCGTTTCCAGCCGCGCTTGAAAAAGGTATTGAATCCGGCGTCGTTATTGGCCTGCGCGGCTTTTATGTGATGCTGAAGCCGTAGCGCCTCTTCGCGAATCACCTGCCAGTTTTCCGTCAGCTTCTGCAGCTCTGGAAATGCCGTGGTATCAAAGTACGGCTGCTTTGCCGGTAACGTTGAGAAGCGAGTCATGAACATATTGATCGGCGCCATAAACGTCGAGTGGTCAAAGAGCTGACGGGAAAGTTTTTGTTTTTCCACCCCGCGTGAATGCGCATAAATGACGCTGATAATAAAAATACCGATAATGATTGCTGCGAACATAACGTCACTGTCCTTCTAAGAAAACCTCATCCCGGGATTTTCAGGCAACCCTCCCGGTGATGCCAAAGAGAAAAGTGTAGTTCGTTGACAATAAATTTACATTTCTACAACTTAAAAGGGCCATTTTTGCTAAAGAAGCGAGTCAGCCCGTTTAACCTTTATCCAGGCTTGCCGACAGTAGAATTGAGATGGCTCCGCTACTTCACCCGGTGACGGCTGATTACGTTATGCCTTATCTCCTGATGACGGCTGCCCGATCACAATGCTTTCGTAAACCGAAAATGACTTTGCTTGTAACCTTCGCGAAGATAAAAACGGTGTGCATCGCGGCGTTTAATATTTGTGGAAAGCTCCGTTAGCTCGGCGCCCGCCTGACGTGCTTCTTCTTCTGCCCAGGCCAGAAGCTGACTGCCAATTTTTTGTCCCCGCATCGGCGGTAATACCACCAGCTCCTGAATTTCGCCAATCCAGTTGGCATGATGGAGATGAAACTGCATATGCAGGCTGATCATGCCGACTACCTCTCCGTTGCGTAGCGCTAAACGATAATGAAGGTTGGGGTCCAGTAAATTAGCGGCGAACCCATCCCTGAAAGCCTGATAATCAAGCTCATTTTTAAGTAACTCACAGATAAGCGCGTAAACAGAATCGGTATCCTCTGTTGTCGCGTGGCGTAATTCACAGACTGGCATAATGTCCTCCCGACGCTTCATCAGGATCAACCATCTTTCGCCAGACTGTAGCAAACTACCGTCATTATTTATTCTATGGCAGCTAAACGGCGGATAACGTGCAGCCAAAGATCAATCTGATGGCAAGGGGGAGGGCGAGCCTCCCGGGGAGTTAGGTGGCAGGCTGATGTTTAACCACGTTAATCATCCACGGCACCCCGAAACGATCGCTGACCTTGCCGAAACCCTGCGCCCAGAAAGTCTCCTGCCAGTCCATTTCGATTTGCCCTTGTGCGGCAAGGTTATCAAACCAGCGCTTCCCTTCTGCTACATCCTGGGTATCAAGCACCAGCGTAAAGCCGGAATAATGCGCCCTTCCCGACGGGCTGGCATCACTCATCATGATATCGCTGCCAGCAATGCGCATGTTGGCGTGGGCGATAGCAGTATCGGGAAAGCGCATTCCTGACGGGCAGCCCTCTTCGTTATCCGCCGCCGAGGGGGGCATTTCACCGAAGCTGAGTTTATAAAGCAGTTCTGCGCCTAACGTTTGTTGATAATACGCGATGGCGTCGGCACAGTTGCCGGCAAAAGAGAGATAGGGACTTAACGGCATGATGGTTACCTCAGGTAAGAGATGCTCGTTAAGTGTAGTTCGAAATTGGCACAATATTGTCGGTGGCAGGGCCGCTCAGGCCCGGTAAGCAAGGCGCTACCGGGCAATGACACGGTAAATCAGTTCTTTTTCACGAACTCGGATTTCAGTTTCATCGGGCCAAAACCATCGATTTTGCAGTCGATGTTATGGTCGCCTTCAACCAGACGAATGTTCTTCACTTTGGTGCCGATTTTCAGCATGGAAGAGCTGCCTTTTACTTTCAGATCTTTCACGATGGTGACGCTATCGCCGTCTGCCAGCAGGTTGCCGTTGGCGTCTTTGACAATCAGCTCATCGCTCTCCTGAGCGGGTTCCGCATCGTTCCATTCGTGAGCGCATTCCGGGCAGATGAACATGCCGTTATCTTCGTAGGTATATTCGGAGTTACATTGCGGGCAGTGGGGTAATGACATGTTGGTATCCTCAAAAAGTCAGCGGGGGCAAACGCGCCCAAAAATGGCAGATCGCCGAAAAAGGCCGCAATTATACACAAAATCCTTAGCGTTGTCGGGACTATTGCCGCTTTTATAAAAGGGTCTGCGCCACGCCAGTCAGCAATGGTTTACACTCGAATAACCGCTTTTTTACTGTCACCACAGCGCATTAGGGCGTCCTTATTTACACCTTTTGACCGAATTGACATATATGTGTGAAGTTGATCACATATTTAAACCCTGTTAGGGTAAAAAGGTCATTAACTGCCCATTCAGGCGTCAACAGGTTCGGTTGTACAGTCCGTAACCGGACAGTGTAAGTAAACCTGCTACGCTTGTATGAGGGATAGCGTTCGCGCCCCTCCCTCCGCTCGACGGCGACGCTGGCGCGGTATGCCAGTGCCCGCCGTATATAGCGCTACAGGGCTTAGCCTATGAGGACAGCTATGCTGAAAAGGAAAAAAATAAAACCGATTACACTGGGCGATGTGACCATCATTGATGATGGTAAACTTCGCAAAGCGATTACCGCCGCCTCGCTGGGCAACGCGATGGAGTGGTTTGATTTTGGTGTTTATGGATTTGTTGCCTACGCGTTGGGTAAAGTCTTTTTCCCCGGCGCCGATCCCAGCGTCCAGATGATTGCCGCGCTGGCCACATTTTCCGTTCCCTTCCTGATTCGTCCGCTCGGCGGGTTATTCTTTGGTATGCTCGGCGATAAATACGGGCGCCAGAAGATCCTGGCGATCACGATTGTGATTATGTCGATCAGTACCTTCTGTATCGGGTTAATCCCTTCTTACGCGACGATCGGTATCTGGGCGCCAATACTGTTGTTGCTGTGTAAAATGGCGCAGGGCTTCTCGGTTGGCGGGGAATATACCGGCGCGTCGATCTTTGTCGCGGAATATTCGCCGGATCGTAAACGCGGATTTATGGGAAGCTGGCTGGATTTTGGTTCCATCGCCGGGTTCGTGCTGGGCGCGGGCGTGGTGGTCTTAATCTCAACGATTGTCGGCGAGGAGAATTTCCTGGAGTGGGGCTGGCGTATTCCGTTCTTTATCGCCTTGCCATTGGGAATTATCGGTCTCTACTTACGCCATGCGCTGGAAGAGACGCCAGCGTTTCAGCAGCACGTGGATAAACTGGAGCAGGGCGACCGCGAAGGGTTGCAGGATGGGCCGAAAGTCTCCTTTAAAGAGATTGCCACCAAACACTGGCGTAGCCTGTTGTCATGTATCGGTCTGGTTATTGCCACCAACGTGACCTACTACATGCTGCTCACCTACATGCCGAGCTACCTGTCGCATAACCTGCACTATTCTGAAGATCACGGCGTGTTGATTATCATCGCCATTATGATCGGGATGCTGTTTGTGCAGCCGGTGATGGGGCTGCTGAGCGATCGTTTCGGTCGACGTCCATTTGTGATTATGGGCAGCATTGCGCTGTTTGCGCTGGCGATCCCGGCCTTTATCCTGATTAACAGTAACGTTATTGGCCTGATTTTTGCCGGTTTGTTGATGCTGGCGGTGATTCTGAACTGCTTTACCGGGGTGATGGCCTCGACGTTGCCGGCGATGTTTCCGACGCATATTCGTTACAGCGCGCTGGCGGCGGCTTTTAATATCTCTGTATTGATTGCCGGTCTGACGCCAACGCTGGCGGCCTGGCTGGTGGAAAGCTCGCAGGATCTGATGATGCCGGCGTATTATTTGATGGTCATCGCGGTGATAGGTTTGATTACCGGTATTTCCATGAAAGAGACGGCCAATCGTCCGCTAAAAGGCGCAACGCCAGCGGCGTCGGACATCCAGGAAGCGAAGGAAATTCTGGGTGAGCATTACGATAATATTGAGCAGAAAATCGACGACATCGATCAGGAAATTGCGGAGCTGCAGGTCAAACGTTCGCGTCTGGTACAGCAACATCCGCGTATCGATGAATAATTTTCGCGCTTAAGGTTCGCTTAATCTCTCGCGGGCATACTCTCCTCCATACCTTTGGAGGAGAGCGTCATGAAAAGCTATATTTATAAAAGTTTGACGACCCTGTGTAGTGTGCTGATTGTCAGCAGTTTTATCTATGTGTGGGTCACGACGTATTAAACGCCTGTTATGCCTTTTTCAACAGCACCCAGGCACGGGTGCCTGTTCTTTCCGTACGGTTTTGCAGGAAAAACTGTCCCTGATGTAGTTGGGTGATGCGGCTGACGATACTCAGCCCCAGGCCAATTCCGCCATAACGGCTGTCCATCCGCACGAACGCTTCGCTTAGCTTCCCGCATTTGCTTTCATCAATACCCGGCCCCTCGTCTTCGACCGCCATAATAGCGTCGGGGTCGGCGCTAATGTGGATAGTGATATGGGTTCCTTCAGGGCTATAGCGATGCGCGTTTTCCACCAGATTTCGCAACAGCATACGCAGTAATGTCGCGTCACCGCGCACCACCACGTCCGCCGCGCTTTCCGGCAGCAACAGAGTTTGCTGGCGCGTTTCCAGCATGGTGTTCAGCTCATCGTAGGAGGGGAGGATCACATCTTCCAGCAGTTTTACTTCCTGATAATTCCCGGAAGAGAATGACTGGCCCACGCGCGCCAGTTGCAGAAGCTGGGAGACGCTATCCATCATCTGGTCAAGACGGGCGATAAGCGGCGCGACATCAACATTGTGGGTTTTTGACAATAATTCCAGATGCAAACGCACCCCCGACAGCGGCGTGCGTAGCTCATGGGCCACATCGGCGGTAAAAAGGCGTTCATTGTCGAGCGTGGTGGTCAAACGCGTAACCAGTTGATTGATCGCCGAGACGACGGACTCAATCTCAAGCGTGGAGCTGTGAATGGCGATCGGCGCCAGATTATCCGCCGTCCGCGCTTCCAGCTCTTTTTGCAGTTCGGCGAGCGGACGGGTAATACGCCGTACCGCCTGGTAACAAATTAGCAGCGTCAGGCTAACCATAAATACGCCGGGGACGATCAGGCTGGCGACCGCCTCGCGAATTTCGTGCATGATATGGCGATCGTTATTGCGATTATCCCGCAGCGCCTGCTCGAACAATTGGATTTGCTCAGTGCTTTCATGCCATAACCAGAAGGTACTGATTAACTGGAACACCAGCAGAATAAGACCAATTGTCAGCATTAAACGCTGGCGAAGGGTCATCGCTCTTCGCTGAAAACGCATCAGGCTCACTTAGCTTTCCTCAGTGGCAACCAGCATGTAGCCAAACCCGCGAACCGTGCGAATGCGCGACTTGCCGACTTTGTCGCGCAAATTATGTATATGCACTTCCAGAGTGTTGGTCGAGGGTTCGTTATCCCAGTTGTAGATATCGTTATAAAGAATTTCCCGGTGCACCGGACTGCCTGCCTTGAGCATCAACCGTGAGAGCAACGCGTACTCCTTAGGCGTCAGGGTCAGTTCCTGTCCATCCCTCCATGCCTGATGGCGGCCTATATTGAGCGTCAGATTGCCAACCGTCAGTTCACTTTCACCCTGATTATTATGGCGGCGCAGCAGCGCGCGGATGCGGGCGTGCAACTCCTCCAGGGCGAAGGGTTTAACCAGATAATCATCTGCGCCGACATCCAGCCCGGTAATGCGATCGTTGAGCGTATCGCGGGCGGTCAGAATGAGTACCGGCAGGGTGTATTTTTTCTGTCGGATTCGCGTCAGGAAATGCAGGCCATCCTCATCGGGCAGCCCTAAATCCAGCACCATCAGACTGTAATGACCAGACTCCAGACTATGCTCGGCGGCACGCGCTGTCGAAACGCCATCACACGCATAGCCTTCGGTTTGCGCGGCGAGTATTAACCCCTGTAATAATAGCGTGTCGTCTTCAACAATCAGTATCTTCATTCGCTTAGTCTCCTGCACGGTTGCAGAATATCATCTGCGGCCTGGTAATACGTCGTTTGTACGCCGGTTAATCCCAGCATGGTTGAGAAAAGATTGTCCTGTGAATAATCCAGCGTGCTCGCCCGTTTTTGCAGGCAGGCCTGATCCACCTGATAACGCTGTTGATAATCTTTAGAAAGCCAAATGAGCATCGGGACATGTTTTTGCGTATCCGGCGCAATGGAATACGGCAGACCGTGTAAATAAACGCCATTTTCACCCAATGATTCGCCGTGATCGGAAAGATAGACCAGGCTGGTGGTGAATTTATCCTGATGAGATTTCAGCAGGTTAATAGCTTTATCTACAATATAGTCCACGTACAGCACGGTATTATCATAGGTGTTGATCAACTGCTGTTGGGAACAGTTCTGAATTTCGTTAGTGTCACAGGTTGGGGTAAATTTTTTAAACTGCGGTGGATAACGGTTGTAATAGGTTGGGCCGTGGCTGCCGATGGTATGTAATACAATAACGCCATCGCCTTTCAAATGGTCGATATAGTCTTCCAGACCGTGAAATAACACCTCATCGTAGCACTCGCCGTCGATACATTGTCCGGGCAGGTTTAGCTCGGTGACATTTTGATGCGGAACGCGATCGCATGCGCCTTTACAGCCGCCGTCATTATCATTCCACAGTACGTTAATCCCCGCGCGCTGGATAATATCCAGCAGCCCTTCCTGGTGATGCGCCAGCTCTTCGTCATAATGTTTGCGCGGCATATCAGAAAACATGCAGGGAACGGAGATCGCGGTCGCCGTACCGCAAGAGGTGGTATGCGGGAAGTAGATCACATCGTCTTTCGCCAGCCGCGGATTGGTGTCGCGCGGATAGCCGCCAAGAGAGAAATCATCGCCGCGCGAGGTTTCGCCAACGATGAGAATCGTCAGGTTTTTGCGATCGCCTTTCAGCATTAATGGATTGCGATGGGCATCCTCGCCAATGCGTACCAGCGGCAAATTCGCCAGCCGTTGATGCGAATACCATGACCAACTGGCGACAATACTGTTCGATGGGCTTAACGCTTTGATCAACTGTTTATTATTTCGAAATAGCGAGGCGTAATCTTTATAGAAAAAGGCGGCGACCAGAATAACTAATAAAATAGAGATCAGGACGCTGGCCAGGCGGTAAAGCCCGCTACGTAAGCGCGGCGTCGCCGGACGGATTTTGACCCAGAAGGCAATCACGGCTGCCAGAACGCCGCTTAATCCCAGCGTCAGCACCATTTGCGGCGTCATCAGCGCAAAGGTTTCCGCGGGCGTGGTATCCATCATATTGGCGATCATGGAACGATCGATGATGATGCCGTAAGTCAAAATAAAATACTGCGCGGCAGCGCCGACCAGAATAAAAACGCAGGCCAGCAGTCGGTTTAGCCAAATAAATGAGGCCAGCGTCAGCACACTATTGACCACGCTAAACGCGACGACCGGCATGGAAATAAACACCAGCACATTGCGCAGCGAGTTTAACGGTAGGTCTTGTAGTACCTGCTTGTAGAACGCAATGTTCAGGCAGACGGCAATATAAAAGGAAAAAAGCAGAAGCCAGGCAATTTGCCCAAGAACAGGTCTTTTAAGAAAGCGCTTTAACATGTTGATGCGTCCATCGATTCGGTGACGCTAATCGTGACAAAGTAAAATTAAGTGAACCTTAAGAACTTAATGTTGGAGGCGGCCGGATAACCTGCGCTATCCGGCCTGTTGCGATAACATTAACTACACGTGGTCAATCCTGTTTAACCGGCGCATCCAGCGGATACGGGTTTTTGTGAATGCGGTTGTAGTTCAACGCATACAGCGCGGTGATCACCATCAACGTGACGAACGACCACATCACTTCTTTGGCGCCGGAACCGATGACCGCCCAGATGCAATACACAAACGCGACGAAGGTAATCAGCAGATACAGCGGGCGCGCTTTACCAAAGTGGCCGTGACCCAACAGCAACAGCGCGGCACAGGTGTAAAGATAAGGCACCAGGGTGAAGATAACCGACACGGAGGAGACCAGACCAAACTCTTTCGCGGCGTTCGGCGACATACTGCTGAACTGGAAGATAGTCATCAGCACGCCGACGATAAGCAACCCAGCCACTGGCGTACCGGCTTTATTAACCCGCGCGAAGATTGGCGGGAAGAGACCATCGTCCGCCGCCGCTTTTGCGGTTTGACCGGCAAGCAGCGTCCAGCCGCCGAGAGAGCCCAGGCAACCCGCTGCCGCACAGAAGGAAACAATAGCCCCTGCGGTATCGCCCAGCGCCATACGCGCCGCGTCACCGAAAGGCGATGCCGACACACGCAGCGCCGCGTTGGGGATCATCCCCATAATCGCCGTTGTGGAGAGTACATAGCAGACGGCGGCGATCAGTACCCCGCCGATGGTGGCGATAGGCACGTTGCGTTTCGGGTTTTTTACCACCCCGGCCGCAACGGAGGCGCTTTCTACCCCGATGAATGACCACAGCGTAACGTTCAACGTGCTTTGAATTGCGCCGAAAGTATTCATGCCGCTCACGTTCCAGGCCGCCATATAGGTTTCGCCTTTAAACCAGAACCAGCCGAAGACCGCAATCCCTACGATAGGCACCAGCGCCAGTACGGTGGCGACGGCCTGTACGCGGGTAATCATTTTCGGCCCGACGATGTTCAGCAGAACAAAAATCCACAGCACCGCGACGCAGGTAAGCGTTAATACCAGCGGATCTTTCAGAATCGGGAAGAAATAGCTCAGATAGCCGACGCCGATAACGACCATCGCGATATTACCGATCCAGCATGCCAGCCAGTACAGCACGTTCGTTTGATAGCCCAAAAACGGCCCGAAGCAGCGGCGTGCGTAGGCATAAGAACCGCCGGGACTGGGATCTAAGGACGACATTTTGGCATAAACCATCGACAGCGCCAGGGCGCCGATGATAGTGACCAGCCATCCGTAGATTGCAATCCCGCCAGTGGCCGCCAGGTTGGCAGGGAGTAAGAATACCCCTGAACCCATAATATTCCCCGATACCATTAAGGTGACGGGGATTAGGCCCACTTTGTGAGCATCAGCATCCGAAGACATAATTTGGACTCCTGAAAAGGTGACTTCGTTACGATAAATTACGTCGTATCATACCCCCTCAGAATGCCGCTGAATTATGTCGGAGACGGGTTATCGCCAATGCTGTTATTATCGTGTCTTATCGTTGAGTGTAGAAAAATTAGGCAGCCGATCGTTCCCGATGTTGGCTAACATAATGCAGGGGGGTCATACCATAAAACTCTTTAAACACGGAAATAAAGTACGATGTGCTGTTATACCCACACAGCTGTGAGACTTGAGAGATATTCTTTCCGTCCATTAATAATTGGTTTACGGCATAACGCATTCGGCAGGTCGTGATTATTTGGCTATAACTGGTATTCTCGTTTTTGAGCTTTTTCTTTAACAAGCTTGGACTCAGGCACAGGCAGCTGGCAACGGCGCTCAGATTCCAGTCTTTATGAATATCGCTCTGAATGATGTGGTAAACGCTGTCACTGATGCGGCTGCGCAGCATGTGCATTAACAAAGAAATAAATTTTTTGTGGTCAAGAAAGCGGGATAAAACGGTGAAAAGGAGCGCACGGGTACGTTCACTAACAATTTCATCCGGTGTTTCCATCGCGCTGTAGCGGGCGGCGACCCTGAAGATATCCGGCGTCAGACAGTTGGCGGTCAATAAGGGATCGGCGTTGCGTTGCCAGACGGGAAGGTGTGAGAGATCTTTATTCAGGAATTGTAGATAGTCTTTAATATTATTGCGACTCACTTGTATTACTAGCACGCTATTTAATGATGAAATGTCAATAACGTTATTTTCACAAGCCAGAATGGCCATATAATTCGCTTTTAAACTGATTGGCTCCTTACCATTTACTCGTAACCATGTATCTTTTTCGGTTAATAACACTATGCAAGGCTCGTTGCTGCAAATCCTCATACCCGAACTCCTGGAATATGAACATAAAAGACCGGATCTCGCCAAACGGGAGAGATAACGGGGACTGAGTCAATTGTGTGATGAATTGAAACTGCACTAAAATAACTTTCCTGAATAATATTACAATATTTGTACGATGAATTAGGGTGTACAAAAAGTTGTACGCGAGTGGCAACTTGTCATTTTTGTATAAAAAAAGCGCGGGATGGGGCCCGCGCAAAAAGGTATGACAGTATTATTGTTTTGCAGCAATACTCAGGGAATACATGCCATCCTCAAAAAAAGACTCTTTGTGATTAGGCTTTCACGCACATAACGTGATATACGCCATCAATAATTTCCGTGCCTTCGGTTTCATGCTCAAAGCCAGGGAAGTGATGATCCCAGGATTGCAGTGAGCGTAAGTAACCCACCTGCGGACTGTTTTCATCGCCAAAGTTTTCACCGGAGAGCAACATCGGGATGCCTGGCGGGTAAGGAATAACGGAGTTCGCCGCAATGCGACCCGGTAGATTTTCAATCGCCACCATTTCAATATTGTCGTTCACGATCGCGTTGTAGGCGTCGCGCGGGGTAATCTCCGCAACCGGCAGGGTGGAATAGGCGGCGTTGAGACGGGCGCCCGGGTTATTTTCACGTAGCCAGGCAAACATTTTATCGCCCAGGTCATGAATACCCATGTTCGCGTAAGTGTCAGGATAATCCTGCACCAGTTCCGGCATCACCTGCGCCAGCGGCGTATTCGCGTCGTAATGATGTTTGAAGGAGCACAGCGTGTTGATCAGCGTTCCCCATTTCCCGCGAGTTACCCCCATAGAGAACAGGAACATAATCTGAAAGTCGGTGGTGCGGGTCGGCACGATACCGTGGCGGCCAAGCCATGCTGTGACCAGCGCAGCAGGTACGCCGGATGCTTCCAGTTCGCCATCGTCGCCCATACCCGGCGCCAGGATACTGACTTTAATCGGGTCCAGCATACTCCAGTTATCCGGCAGGTCTTTAAAGCCGTGCCAGGTTTCCCCGGGGCGCATGACCCAGCAGTTCTGGTCGGTTGCCAGCAGTTTTGCCGGCGCGTCAGCGAAGTCATATGTTTTACCGGTTTGTGGATCGGTGACGACGTCTTTATTCCACGGTTTAAAGAACCAGTCGCCTTCATCGGTAAACTCTTTATAAAGACGCGCCATCGCCTGACGGAAATCAACCGCTTCGTCAATCACCTCTTGAGTCAGGGACAGACCGCTGTTACCGTCCATCATCGATACCGCCACATCGTTGGATGCGCAGATGGCATATAACGGAGAGGTGGTGGCATGCATCATATATGCCTGGTTGAAGCGGGAGAAATTCACCGCGCCACGGCCTTCACGGACGTGAATGTAGGAAGCTTGTGAAAGCGCATTCAGTAGTTTGTGCGTGGAGTGGGTGGCAAACACGGTCGGACCGTTATGGTCGCCTGGCTCGCCGCGCATCGCGTAGTGATCGCAATAAATCGGGTTGAAGCGCGCATAGCCGTACCATGCTTCGTCGAAGTGAATGCGATCGCTGGTTTTTGCCAGCAGATCCTGCGCCTCTTTGGCGTTATAGCATACGCCGTCATAGGTACAGTTGGTCACCACGCTGTAAGACGGTTTCTGTCCGGATTTGGTTTTGGTCAGCGGGCTGGCGCTGATTTTTTTCTGCAAGGTTTCAGGCTGCATTTCCTGCGGGTAGATTGGCCCGATAATGCCGTAACGGTTACGGCTTGGCACCATATATACCGGTTTGGCCCCAGTGAGGATCAGCCCCTGCTCGATGGATTTATGGCAGTTACGATCCAGTACAACGACATCATTATCCGTCATACAGGCCTGCATAATAGTACGGTTAGAACCGGAGGTCCCGACAACCACGGACCAGGAGCGGTCAGCACCGAATACGCGGGCGGCATTTTTCTCGCTTTCGCCAAACGCGCCGGTATGGTCGAGGAGTGAACCGAGCGTGGTACGCTCAATCCCCATATCGCTGCGGAACAGGTTTTCGCCATAATAATCGTGATAAAAGCGACCGGCAGGCGTTTTAGTGAAACCGACGCCGCCCTGGTGTCCCGGCGCCGCCCATGAATATTCATGAATGTCGCTGTATTTCATCAACGCGTTAAACAGCGGCGGTAACAGTTGCTGGCGATACCGGGTCATGGCGGCAACGGCGCGTCCGGCGATAAAGTCAGCGGTGTCTTCCAGAATCCAGGCGAATTCATCGACAAGCTCCAGCAGGTCGCGGTCCAGCGATGCCGTCGCTTTTTCCCTGTCGCCTAACAGGAAAACGGGCACGTTTTGCTGACGCTCGTGAAGCTTACCGATCAATTGCCTGACGCTCAGGTGCTCATCCGGTTGTTCCATTTGGTAGCTAAACATCAGACAGTCAATGGCTTCGTTCGCGGACAAGATGGCATAGCCGTCATCGAAGGATGTCGATTTAATGACGGTAACATTTTGTTGGCTCAAGGCATCCGCCAGACGCTCAACCGCGTTGCCAACCCAGGTGTCCTGATGCAGAAACTCACTTTCAACAATTAATACTTTCATCATCTTTTACCCGGTTGTGGAGGCCGTGCAATTTACGCCTTGCCGACCCGCCGTATGAATGTGACGTGGGCAAGTATTACCCCGTCAAATAGGGGGTGTAAAGTGATGGAATAATGGTCAGTTATTGATATTATTATTTAATAAACAATGGGTTAATTATTGATATCGAGCGATTTCACCCGCCGTTTATCGACAGGTGAATTATTTTTTTGGCTGATAGTGGTATCCGGCTTTAGCCGGGCATCGTCTGGCGTCGTTGCTGGCTAAGCTTGCGGTATTGTTGCGGCGACATGCCGACAAATTTGCTAAAAGTACTGTAAAAACGGCTGCTGGATCGGAACCCGGCAGTCAGAGCGACATCGAGGATCGTTTTGTCAGTATCGCTCAATAAGGCACGTACGTGATTGATGCGCATCGCCGTGATGTACTGCTTCATCGTCAATTGCATAACCCGCTGGAATATTCCCATCGCGTAATTAGCATTGAGTTTGACATGCTCCGCGACGTCGTTAATGGTGAGCGCCTGATCGTAGTTATCGGCAATAAATCCCAGCATCTGGCTTACGTAAAACTGCGCATGGCGTGAGACGCTATTCTTGTGGGTGCGTGATGTTTTATTGAGCAAAATGGGCTGCCAGCCGGAAAGGCTAAAGCGTTTAAGCATCAGGCCGATTTCATCGATCGCCAACTGGCGAATTTGCTCATTCGGGCTGCTTGTTTCCTGCTGCCAGCGCAACACTTCAAAGGTGCTAAGCTGCTGGGTCGCCAGTGATTTAACCACCATCCCGTGCGTGACATGGTTGATAAGATCGCGATCCAGCGGCCAGGAGAGAAACAGGTGCATCGGCAAACTGAAAATCGCCATCTGGCGGCAGTTGCCGGGGCGGGTAAGCTGGTGTGGCGTACAGGCCCAAAACAGGGTGATGTGTCCCTGCTTTATCTGCACGACTTCATTGTTGATTAAATACTCCACATCGCCGTCAAACGGAACATTCACTTCTACTTGCCCATGCCAGTGGCTGCTGGCCATTCTGTGCGGCGGCCTCAGTTCAACGTCCAGTCGTTGATATTCGGAATAGAGCGACAGCGGGCTACGGGTTTGCTTTTCATCGCCGTTGCACATGTGCGGGTCGGGCGGGAGGAGGGATATTGCTTGCGTACTCATCGTCACTCCATTTCCTGAATTATCAGAATTATGCCCCTTTAGCTGGGAGGAAACCGGGAATCCGGACACAGAATCCGTCGATATTGTAGAGCGTAGCCTGACTTTCAGGCCGAATACTCTGCTTTTTACGCCATTTTGTCCCAAAAACTCAGATCTTCCGCGCGCCAGCATACGATCTGAGTTTTCGGGAATGCTCATCGGGGAAGACGGAGGTTTTCACCGGGAACGCGTGCCACCATGAAGGTGTTCACTACTGTTCTGGAGAGTCATGATGACGGCACCCAAAATTACCTTTATCGGCGCAGGTTCTACGATTTTCGTTAAAAATATCCTCGGCGATGTGTTTCATCGCGAGGCGCTAAAATCAGCGCATGTCGCCCTGATGGATATTGACGAAACCCGGCTGGAAGAGTCGCACATTGTGGTACGGAAACTGATGGACTCAGCGGGCGCTTCTGGCCGGATTACCTGCCATACCCACCAGAAAGCGGCGCTACAGGATGCGGATTTCGTGGTGGTCGCCTTTCAGATTGGCGGCTATGAACCCTGCACCGTGACCGATTTTGAGGTTTGTAAGCGTCATGGTCTGGAACAGACGATCGCCGATACGCTGGGGCCGGGCGGCATTATGCGCGCGCTGCGGACCATCCCGCATCTGTGGCGGATTTGCGAAGACATGACGGAAGTCTGTCCGAAAGCCACTATGCTCAATTACGTCAACCCGATGGCGATGAATACCTGGGCGATGTATGCCCGCTATCCGCATATCAAACAGGTCGGCCTGTGCCATTCGGTACAGGGAACGGCGGAAGAACTGGCGCGCGACCTGAATATCGATCCCGCCTCGCTGCGCTACCGCTGCGCCGGCATTAACCACATGGCGTTTTACCTCGAACTGGAGCGCAAAACGGCTGACGGGACTTATGTCGATCTCTATCCTGAATTGCTGGCGGCCTATGACGCCGGACAGGCACCGAAGCCCAATATTCACGGCAATGAACGCTGCCAGAACATTGTGCGCTATGAGATGTTCAAAAAGTTGGGCTACTTCGTCACCGAGTCATCAGAGCATTTTGCCGAGTACACGCCGTGGTTTATTAAACCGGGACGCGAGGATCTGATTGCGCGCTACAAGGTGCCGCTGGATGAATATCCGAAACGCTGCGTAGAACAACTGGCGAACTGGCATAAAGAGCTGGAGGAGTATAAAACCGCCGAGCGTATCGACATCAAACCGTCCCGCGAGTACGCCAGCACCATTATGAACGCTCTGTGGACCGGCGAGCCGAGCGTGATTTACGGCAATGTGCGTAACGAGGGGCTGATTGATAACCTGCCGCAGGGAAGCTGCGTGGAAGTGGCTTGTCTGGTGGATGCCAACGGCATTCAACCGACGAAGGTGGGGACGATCCCTTCTCATCTGGCGGCGATGATGCAGACCAACATCAACGTGCAAACGCTGTTGACCGAAGCCATCCTCACGGAAAACCGCGATCGCGTGTATCACGCGGCGATGATGGACCCTCATACCGCAGCGGTGCTGGGTATCGAAGAAATCTATGCGTTGGTTGACGATCTGATCGCCGCGCATGGCGACTGGCTTCCGGCCTGGTTACGCCGTTAATCTCCAGCCGCGCTGGACGGCAGATCCGGCGTTTAACCTCTACTAACAGAAGGCGGGCGCTGGTAACAGCGACCCGGTACCCTATGAGCATCTCTCTGACAACAAAGCTGAGTTACGGGTTCGGTGCGTTTGGTAAGGATTTCGCCATCGGCATTGTGTATATGTACCTGATGTATTACTACACCGATGTGGTGGGACTCTCGGTCGGCCTCGTCGGCACCCTCTTTCTGGTCGCGCGAATCTGGGATGCGATAAACGATCCCATCATGGGCTGGATTGTCAACGCCACGCGTTCGCGGTGGGGGAAATTTAAGCCGTGGATATTGATCGGCACCTTAACCAATTCGCTGGTGCTTTTCCTGCTGTTCAGCGCCCATCTTTTTGAGGGAACCGCGCAGGTTGTATTTGTCTGCGTAACTTACATCCTGTGGGGCATGACGTATACCATTATGGATATCCCATTTTGGTCGCTGGTGCCGACCATTACGCTTGATAAGCGAGAACGCGAACAACTGGTGCCGTTCCCGCGTTTCTTCGCCAGTCTGGCTGGCTTCGTCACTGCCGGTATAACGCTGCCGTTTGTGAACTACGTTGGCGGAGCGGATCGTGGGTTCGGCTTTCAGATGTTTACGCTGGTACTGATTGCGTTTTTTATCGCCTCGACTATCGTGACATTACGCAACGTACATGAGGTGTACTCCTCCGACAACGGTGTAACGGCGGGCCGCCCACATCTGACGTTAAAAACGATCGTTGGATTGATATACAAAAACGATCAGCTCTCTTGCCTGTTGGGAATGGCGCTGGCGTATAACATTGCCTCCAATATTATCAATGGCTTTGCGATCTACTACTTCACCTATGTGATTGGCGATGCCGATCTTTTTCCCTATTACCTTTCTTACGCCGGCGCGGCGAATCTGCTGACGCTGATTGTCTTCCCCCGGCTGGTGAAAATGTTATCGCGGCGGATATTGTGGGCGGGCGCCTCCGTGATGCCCGTTCTGAGTTGCGCAGGGCTCTTCGCGATGGCGTTGGCGGATGTCCATAATGCCGCTTTAATCGTGGCGGCGGGTATTTTCCTGAATATCGGGACCGCGCTCTTTTGGGTGCTTCAGGTAATCATGGTGGCGGATACGGTCGATTATGGGGAATTTAAGCTCAATATTCGCTGCGAGAGTATCGCTTATTCCGTACAGACGATGGTCGTGAAGGGCGGCTCGGCGTTTGCGGCGTTCTTTATCGCTCTGGTGCTGGGGCTGATTGGCTACACGCCGAACGTGGCGCAGTCTGCGCAAACCCTGCAGGGGATGCAGTTTATTATGATTGTCCTGCCGGTACTGTTTTTCATGATGACGCTGGTTCTCTACTTCCGCTACTACCGTTTGAACGGCGATATGTTGCGCAAGATTCAGATCCACCTGCTGGATAAATACCGGAAAACGCCGCCATTCGTCGAACAGCCGGATAGCCCGGCGATTTCTGTGGTAGCGACCAGCGATGTAAAAGCGTGAGCATGGTCTCTCGTGCAGGCCGGATAAGCCGGATAAGCGTAGCGCCATCCGGCAATTAACCGATAACGCGGCCCGGGAGAACGCCGGGCCTGCCAGGTTATTTCGCGCAGTTAGCGCACTGTTTGCTGACAATCTGCTGGAAGAAATCGTTGCCTTTGTCATCCACCAGGATAAAGGCCGGGAAATCTTCTACTTCAATTTTCCAGATAGCTTCCATGCCGAGTTCCGGATACTCGACGCACTCCAGATGCTTAATGCTCTGTTGTGCCAGAACCGCCGCCGGGCCGCCGATACTGCCCAAATAAAAGCCGCCATGTTTTTTACAGGCATTCGTGACCTGCTGACTACGGTTGCCTTTCGCCAGCATGATCATACTGCCGCCGTGGGATTGCAGCAGATCGACATAAGAGTCCATTCGGCCTGCGGTGGTGGGGCCTAATGAGCCAGATGGATAACCTGCCGGGGTTTTTGCCGGACCTGCGTAATAGATGGGATGGTCTTTAATATACTGCGGCAGGTCTTCGCCGGATTCAATACGCTCTTTTAGCTTCGCGTGGGCGATATCGCGACCTACGATAATGGTGCCCGTCAGCGACAGGCGAGTCGAGACCGGGTACTGCGATAGCTGGGCGAGGATCTCTTTCATCGGACGGTTGAGATCGACTTTCACCGCGTCGCCTTCGCCCGCCTGACGCAGCGCTGGCGGAATATACTGGCCCGGATTGTGTTCCAGTTTTTCGATCCAGATGCCTTCGCGGTTGATTTTCGCTTTGATGTTACGGTCGGCCGAGCAGGAGACGCCCATCCCCACCGGACAGGAAGCGCCGTGACGCGGCAGGCGAATGACGCGAATATCGTGGGCGAAATATTTCCCGCCGAACTGGGCGCCGAGGCCAAGTTTTTGCGCTTCTTCCAGCAGTTCCTGTTCCAGGTGGAGATCGCGGAATGCCTGGCCGTGCTCGTTACCTTCCGTCGGCAGCGCGTCGTAATAGTGGGTGCTGGCGAGTTTAACTGTTTTCAGCGTGCTTTCCGCCGAGGTGCCGCCAATGACAAAGGCGATATGGTATGGCGGACAGGCTGCGGTGCCCAGCGTGCGCATTTTCTCAACGAGGAAGTTTTTCAGCTTGCCTGGGGTGAGCAGCGCTTTGGTCTCCTGATAGAGATACGTTTTGTTTGCTGAACCGCCGCCTTTCGCCACGCAAAGGAACTTGTACTCGTCGCCGTCGACGGCATAGAGATCGATTTGCGCTGGCAGGTTGCTGCCGGTATTGACCTCTTTGTACATATCCAGCGGCGCGTTCTGCGAGTAGCGCAGGTTATCTTCGATATAGGTATTAAACACGCCTTTGGAGAGCGCGGCTTCATCGCCGCCGCCCGTCCAGACGCGTTGGCCTTTTTTACCCATGATAATCGCCGTGCCGGTATCCTGGCAGGTCGGCAGAATGCCTTTGGCGGCGATCTCGGAGTTTCTCAGGAATTGCAACGCCACATATTTGTCGTTTTCGCTGGCTTCGGGGTCATGGAGAATGGCGGCGACTTGCTGCTGGTGTTCAGGACGGAGCATAAAAGACGCATCATGGAAGGCCTGCTGAGCCAGCAACGTTAACGCCTGCGGCTCAACGTTGAGGATAGATTCTCCATTGAATTCACTGACGCTGACATAATCGGAGGTGAGCAGATAATACTCTGTTTTGTCCTCTCCCATCGGGAAAGGCGCCTGATAGATAAACTCTTTTTTCGACATGTGCTTCCAGCCTAATAGTAAGAAAATGTATTAAGAGCCTCATGGGCCAGGCTCTAAGTCGCGCGCCGCGCATAGCCGGGCGGCGCGCGCGGCCATTACAGGAATCCGTACATTGCGGCAAAGATCCAGCCAAAGACGCAGGAGACGCTCACGCCAATCAAACCCGGCAGAATGAAGCTGTGGTTAATGACGAAGCGGCCAATACGGGTTGTGCCGGAACGGTCAAACTGAATCGCCGCCAGATCGCTTGGGTAGGTCGGCAGGATATAGTAGCCATAACATGCCGGCGCAGAGGCCACGATATACGCCGGATCGACACCGATAGCCAGCGCGACGGGAACAATCGCCGCCAGCGCCGCTGCCTGGGAGTTAACAAACTTGGAGACCAGAAGCAGAACGATGGCATAGGCCCACGGATACTCTTTGACCATTTCGCCCAGCACGCCCTGAATTTCCGACATATGCGCGCCGAACATGGTTTCCGCCATCCAGGCGATCCCGTATACCGCGACAATCGCAATCATACCGGAACGAAAAACTTCGTTTTTTGAGATAGACGCAGGATTGGTTTTGGTCAGGATGATAATGAGCGCTCCGGTCAGCAGCATAAACATCTGAATGACCAGCACCATCGACAACGGTTTGCCGCCGAAGGTTGGACGTAAGTCGGAGTCCGCGCCCAGGAGAGCGACCACGGCAATCGCCGCCAGGAAGATCCACATCGCCAGCCAGTTGCTTTTCGGCAGTTTTTTATCCAGCAGCGTCGCGGTATCGCCGTACACGTACTGACGGTTTTCCGGTACGGAAATAAATTTCTGAAACGCTTCGTCTTTATCCAGATCTTTACCGCGGAACCAACTAAAAATACCGATTGCCAGGATACCGAGCAGGGTTGACGGGATGGTGATCGACAGCAGATCGAGGAACTCCAGATGTTTTCCGTCAAATGTCACGTTGCCCAGCATCGCTACCAGAGAAACAACGGCGACGGAAACCGGACTGGCGATGATGCCCATTTGCGCGCCGATAGAACTGGCCGCCATTGGACGTTCCGGACGGATATTATTCTTGATCGCCACATCATAGATAATCGGCAAAATGGTGTAGACCACGTGGCCTGTCCCACACAGAATCGTCAGGGTACAGGTGACGAACGGCGCCACAATAGAGACGTATTTGGGGTTGCGACGCAGCAGCTTTTCGGCAATCTGCAGCATCACATCCAGCCCGCCTGACGCCTGCAACGTCGCCGACGCGGCGACTACCGCGATAATGACCAGCATTACGTCAACGGGCGGTTTACCTGGCTGGAGATGGAAAACAAACACCAGAATGACCAGACCAATACCGCCCAACAACCCGAGCGCGATCCCGCCCTTTCGGGCGCCATAAAACAGACATATTAATATTATGAGAAGCTGTATACTAAATAACATTTTTATTTATCCTCGCGATAAACCAAGTCAATTTTGATAAATGGATCACAGCCATCTTCTGATTTGTGTGAATGAGCATCAGGAAATGGCGAATATTCAATGCGCCAGTGGCGACGATTAACGATTAAGCTTTTTACAGAGTTGCTTTAAGTAATTATTTTCTTGCGATGGTGATGTTCAGAGGGGAGTACCCTCTGGCGATGGGCAGGTGGAGTCAGCGAGAGCAGTAAATTATGATTTGTCTGTTTTAAAAACAGGCGTTTATTCTTTAATTTTTGTGTCTCGCCATCAGGTAAATCACGAGATAAAGCGAACAGAATGTGACTTATGTGATCATTGTCACGCCATTTTTTTAAATTATTAGTATGGCGTGTGGAGACGCGTATCTGCTCACCAATATACGTATTGTCCATAGGCGTAGCACAAGCTCCATTGCTACAAACATAATTTTATTTAAGTGTCAGGAAAATTCCGGACAAATCCCTTTTTTAATAAAAATACACACTCTCGGCATGGGATAATACTTAATTAACTTTTGTTAGCGTTTTGAAATTAAAAACAGCGCAGAGCGCTGTAATAATAGAAAATAACGTTAACAGGCCTGGGTTGAGTATATTTGATCTGACACAATTTCCCAGGTTTGTTATTAATGTGATAGCGTTTTTATTGGCATTGTTATAATAAATGTTACCAGGATATAACGCTTCGCGTCGGCTTTATGCGGTATCCTTACTGACAATATTGTTTCAGTAAAGAGTAATGTTCCGGCTGAACGCGGTAGCGGTAAACCGGCCTGCCGGTCACGCCGTAATGAATACTGGTAAACAAGATATGGCAATTCACCAGCCAGATAAGATATTTACGGCAGGAGACGCGTGAGATATTCACTTCGTTGGCCAACTCGTCGGTAGAAAATTCCTGCTCCTGATGCGCATCAATCCACTGGCATAAGGTGCGTAGCGTTTGCTGCGTCAGCCCTTTTGGCAGCCGACGAGGCTCCTGCTCGTTGGATGAATTACCGTGAATGAGCAGGTCAAGCTCAGACTGTTCGTAATACTGGCGTTTTTCCATCGCCGTTTTCTTACGTAGCCAGCCGGTCAACGCTTCTTCAAAGCGCGTGGCCTGAAAAGGCTTGATCAGATAATCCACCACGCCGTAGTGAAGCGAATCTTTAATGGTGGCGGCGTCAGCGGCAGAAGAAATGACAATAACGTCGCTTTTGCAGCCTGCGCTGTGCAGGACAGGCAGCAGATCCAATCCGTTTTCCTGCTGCATGTAGATATCCAGCAGGATTAGGTCAATGTGATTTTCACTGTTGAAGATAAACTCTTTCGCTTTTTCCAGCGTCGAAGCGGTTCCACAACAATGAAAACCGGAGATTTGCGCGACATAGCGGCGATTTAACTCCGCGACCATCGCATCGTCATCGACAATTAATACATTGATCATAGGCTGGTCCTTTTTCCATCCCAGGGTAACTGTACAAAAAATTGTGTGAAGATCCCAGGCTCGGACTCCACGGAAATTACGCCGCCAAGCGCTTCAACCTGCTGTTTAACCAGCGCTAAACCGACGCCGCGTTCGGCGCCTTTCGACGAGACGCCTTTTTCAAAAATCGCCTCGATGCGCTCAGGTTCGATACCCGGACCGTCATCGCTCACTTCGCAATGCAGCCAGCCATGACGGTAGTGTAACGAGACGCTGATTTCGCCGCCGGATTCCTGGCTCAATGCTTCCAGCGCGTTTTCAATCAAATTACCCAGCGCCGTAATCAGCACCGTAACCTGATCTTCATTGTTATTATCCGGTAACTGGCTGTCGCTGCTTATCACCAGGCTGTGCCCGAAATCAGAGGCGCGAGTAATTTTACTGAGCAAAAAGCCAGCGATAATCGGCGACTTTATTTTACCCAGCAGCAAACCGATCTCTTCCTGATAGTTATTGGCCGTCTTGATAATATACGCTTCAAGCTGCTTATAACTCTTCAGGTGCAATAATCCCAGAATCACATGTAATTTGTTCATGAATTCGTGGGATCGTTCACGGAGCGCATCCGCGTAGTTCACCATCCCGTCCAACCTCTGCATCAGTTGGCGAACTTCTGTTTTATCCCTGAAGGTGGATATCGCGCCGATAATTTCGCCGTTGCTGCGCACCGGAACGGTATTCACCAGCAGCAGGCGGCCTTTGACGATGATCTCTTCATCGCGGCGCGGCGTACCGTCACGCAACACTTCGCTAATGTCCACCACCTGCGACCAGGCATGACTCAGGGTGGATAATCTGGCGTCATCCTGCGTTTTTCGATAATCGAGCAGCGCCTGCGCCGCATGGTTAATCAACGTGACTTCGCCGCTATCATCCACGGCGATAACGCCCTCTTTGATTGACTGCAGCATTGCCTGGCGTTGTTCAAACAGGGTTGAGATCTCATAGGGTTCGAGGCCAAACAGGATACGTTTTAGCACCTTGACCAGCGCATACGTGCCTAATAACCCCACCAGAGCGCCGAACAGAATGGACCAGATAATACTGCCGCGGCTATTGTTGATCTGCTGCGTAACGTGACTGAGTTCCAGGCCAATCGCTACCACGCCGATCTGCCGGTGGCGTTCATCATAAACCGGTGTGAAAACGCGCAGCGCTTTGGCAAGAAAGCCGCGATTAATGGCAACGTTTTCCTTTCCCTGCAGCGCGAGCAGAATATCATCGCCTTTGAACGGTTGGCCGATTCGCTGCGTTTCTGGGTGCGAATAACGGATGCCCTGCATATTGGTCACCACAATAAACAAAAAGCCATTATGCTGGCTCACCGCTTCGGCGAGCGTCTGAATGCCGCTTTCCGCAGGCGGTTTTTTCAGCCCCTCGCGAACTGCCGGAGAGTCCGCCAGCGAGCGCGCCACCGCCAGCGCTTTATCTGCCAGCGCGTCGCGCGTCATGCTGCTGATTTGCGAAAAATAGATCAGATGGACCACAACGAGCACCGAAAACAAAACGGCGCTGACCATCAGAATGACGGTAGTGCCGAGTTTCATGGGGCGTTTGCGTAACGCCCGGCATGGCAGGGAGTGTTTCATAGTGGACCTGAGCGGACGAATCGTAAGGTTATTATCCCTGATGAGGCGTCTAATTCAAAGGCATAGGCGATGTTGCTCCAGTGTTGAAAGGCCCGTCTTGCCTTGCAGGGGGCGCTACCTGCTCATGTCGACTGGCAAACGTCATGTCGTTAATTAATATCGCCGGATACCGTGATGGGTAATTTATTTTCATCAGAATTACATAAAATAATTTTTCATTAATTTTTATAATAACGTATGCGGTATCACATTTTATTTTTACTGACGTTCAGAATGCGTTTGATCACAATCAATCAGCACAAATATTTAATCTATTATGATTAGTTTTCATTACATATTATTAATAATTATGGAAGCAATGTGAGAAATAAAAAATGGAAATAAAAAAATGGCTGAACACAACCATAACCCGACGTGATGCTATTGTCGCTACTGCAAAAGTAGGGGCGGCGGTGACGCTAAGTCAGGCGATTACGCTGCCTTTTGCTACCACTGCCCAGGCGCAGGATACCCCGATACCGAAGGATGCCAACGGCGAAACCGTCAGGCACAGCGCCTGTCTGGTCAACTGTGGCAGTCGATGCCCGCTTAAGGTTATCGTGAAAAATGATCGCATTGTGCGTATTGAACCGGAAGACGCGAAAGATGACGCGGTATTCGGCGAGCATCAGATTCGTCCCTGCCTGCGCGGGCGTTCCAGTCGCTGGCGCGTCTATAGCCCGGATCGCATTAAGTATCCGATGAAAAGAGTGGGAAAACGCGGCGAAGGAAAATTTAAACGTATTTCATGGGATGAGGCCACAGCCTTTATTGCGGCGGAATTAACGCGCGTTAGCGAAAAATATGGCCGGGAAGCTATTTATTATAATTATCAATCCGGCGCGTATTATCACACGCAGGGCAGACCCGCCTGGATAAGATTACTAAATCTCACCGGCGGTTATTTAAATTATCACAACACCTATTCCACGGCGCAAATTGCCACCGCCACGCCTTATACCCACGGTGATTATGTCGGTAGCCATTTTACGCAGATCGCGCATTCCGATCTGGTGGTGCTATTTGGCCTGAATCTCTCAGAAACGCGGATGTCCGGCGGCGGTCAGGTTGAAGAGCTGCGCCGGGCGCTGGAAACCTCAAAAGCCCGGGTCATTATTATCGATCCGCGCTATACCGATTCGGTGATTACCGAACACGCCGAATGGCTACCGATTCGCCCAACCACGGACGCTGCGTTAGTCGCCGGCATAGCGCATACGCTGATTACCGAACAGCTTCTCGACGAGGCGCTGGTAAACCGCTATTGCGTCGGCTATGACCGTAGCACCTTGCCGGACACGGCTGCGCCTAACGCCAGCTATAAAGATTATGTTCTTGGCACGGGCGATGATGGTATCGCGAAAACCCCGGAATGGGCGGCGGATATCACCGGTATTCCGGCAACGCGTATTCGCCAACTGGCGCGCGAAATCGCCTCGGCGCGCGCCTGCTATATTTGCCAGGGCTGGGGGCCGCAGCGTCATGCCAACGGCGAACAAACCGTGCGTGCTATTCAGACGCTGCCAGCGTTAACCGGCCACTTCGGGCGGCCCGGCACCAACAATGGCAACTGGCCTTACGGTACGCCGTATGGCGTGCCATTGTTGCCCGTCGGTAAGAATCCGATCACAACCTCTATTCCTTGCTATCTGTGGACGGACGCCATTCAGCATCCGGAGAAAATGACCGCGACGACAATGGGTGTGAAAGGCGCGGACAGGCTAAAAACCGGAATTAAGCTGTTTTTCAACCAGGCCGGTAATACCTTGCTGAATCAGCACGGCGAAACGAACCGCACCCGACAAATTCTCGCGGATGAATCGCTGTGTGAAACCATTATCGTGATTGAAAACCATATGACGCCCAGCGCGATGTATGCGGATCTGCTGTTGCCGGAGACCAGCTATCTTGAGGCGGAAGACCTGGTGGACAGCTCCTATGCGGCGGGATCGCATAACTATATGATTGCGATTCAGAAAACCGTTAAACCGATGTGGGAAGTGCGCAGCACGTATGACATCTGCGCGGATATCGCCGGGCATCTTGGACTGCGCGAGCAATATACCGAGGGCCGAACTCAGGCGCAGTGGGCGGAGATGCACTATCAGCAGATCCGTGAAAAACGTCCATACCTGCCGGAGTGGAGCGTGGCGAAAGAGATGGGCGTGATTGACCAGCGTATCGCTACCGAGCAGCAGAGCCTTGCGTTTGCCGATTTCCGCGCCGACGCCGAGGCTAATCCACTCTCCACGCCGTCGGGCAAAATTGAAATTTACTCCCAGGCGCTGGCGGATCTGGCGCAAACGTGGACGTTGCCAGAAGGCGAGCGAATTCCCGCATTGCCGGAATTTTGTCCGGCGAAAGAGTCGCATCTTAACAAAGCGCTGACGGCGAAGTATCCGTTACAGTTAAGCGGCTTCCATACCAAAGGGCATACCCACTCGACCTACAGCAATGTGCTGATGCTGCATGAGGCAGTGCCGGATGAAGTCTGGATTAACCCGATTGACGCCAGCGCCCGCCAATTGAAGTCCGGCGATCGGGTGCATGTATTCAATGACCGCGGCGTGGTGGAGCTTCCCTGTAAAGTGACCCAGCGCATTTTACCCGGCGTGGCGGCGATGCCGCAGGGCGCGTGGACGCGGCTTGACGGCAACGGCGTTGATGTCGGCGGCTGTATCAATACGCTGACCAGCCACCATCCTTCGCCGCTGGCGAAAGGCAATCCGCAGCATACCAATCTGGTTGAAATTAAACGCGCTTAAGGAGTGATGTACGATGAAACAGTATGGCTTTTATGTTGACTCCTCGCGCTGTTCAGGCTGTAAAACCTGCCAGGTAAGCTGCAAGGATAATAAAGATCTGGATGTCGGTCCGAAACTGCGCCGCGTCTATGAATATGGCGGCGGAAGCTGGGTGAAAGAGGGGGAAAGCTGGCATCACGACACCTTTACCTACTACCTCTCTATTGCTTGTAACCATTGCGATGAGCCGGTATGTGTCTCCGGCTGTCCGACCGGGGCGATGCATAAACGCAAAGAAGATGGTCTGGTCGTGGTGGATGACAGCGTATGCGTCGGCTGTCGCTATTGTGAAATGCGCTGCCCCTACGGCGCGCCGCAGTTTGATACGCAGGCGAACGTGATGCGTAAATGCGACGGTTGTCTTGACCGACTGGAGAACAATCTGCGCCCTATTTGTGTGGATTCTTGCCCGCAGCGAGCGCTGGATTTTGGCCCTGTCGATGAATTACGGGCAAAATATGGCACGGAGAATCAAATCGCGCCGCTGCCTTCAGCGTCGTTCACCCATCCTAACCTCATTATTAAACCGCATCCGAAAGCGAGACCCACGGGCGATACGGAAGGCGCAATCATGAACATTCGGGAGGTGCGCCATGCATGAGTTACCGCTGGTCTTTTTTACGGTCTTTACCCAGAGCGCGGTCGGCGCGTTTATTCTGCTGCTGATTGGCGGCGCAATGGGGCTGGTCGCGCCGCGGCGCAAGGCTATTGGTCTGTTCTCGGTGATGTGCCTGTTTGGGCTTGGCGTCATTGTCGGCACCTTCCACGTCGGGCAACCGCTGCGTGCGCTGAATATGCTGCTGCGCGTCGGACATTCGCCGATGAGTAACGAGATTGTCTTGTCGGCGGCTTTTGCGGCGCTCGGCGGGCTGGGGGCGCTCGGTTTGTTGCTGAACCGGGCGACGCCGCTGTGTAACGCGTTGGTCTGGTTGGCGGCGATAGTCGGAGTTGTCTTCTTATACGCCGTTCCGCAGATTTACCAACTGCCGACGGTGGCGACCTGGCGTTCATCTTACACTACGGCAATGATGATATTGACGCCGTTGATTGGCGGCGGCGCGTTGGCGGCATTGTTTGGCGTGCGCCGTCTGGGGCTACTGGTCAGCGTGTTGGCGATTTTGGTGAGCTTTTGTCTGCGCCCGGGCTATATGGCGACGCTGATGAGCGCCGATAGCGCTCTGACCGCCGCGCAGCATAGCTGGTTTACCGCCCAGGCGATATTGCTGGCGGCGGGCGTGGTCGGGGTGGTGGTCTGCGCGCGCCTGAAATCGAGCGCTGCGGTGCTGGCCATGACGGCTGTGGTGGTTATCGCGGCGGAGTTGGCGGGTAGGATTGCGTTTTACAATCTGTGGACGCTGCCAATGTAGTTTTTTGCCCGGTTTATGCCATGTAAGCCTGATCAGCGTAGCGTCATCAGGCGAAATATTTCAGGAGCTATTGCTATGCTTTCCCGTGCTGTTTTGCCGCGTATCCTCGGCGCACTGTTTTACTACTCCCCTGAGAGGCCGGAGGTGAAAGCGTTGTTCGATTGTTTGCCAACGTTGCCTGAGCTTTACCCCTGGCGCGATCGCGGACATATTGAATCACTGTGTGCGTCATGGTCGCTACCGGATGATGATGCGCTTACATGGCAATTTTCTGTGTTGTTTGAAGGCCAGGGAAAGATGCCCGTCCCGCCCTGGGGATCGGTCTATCTGGAAAAAGATAATTTGCTGATGGGGGAAACCACCGCCGATTATCGAGCTTTTTTACAGTCGCAGGGAATGGTATTCACTGGCCGTGAACGCGAGCCGGAAGATCAGTTTGGCCTGATGCTATTGGCCTGTAGCGATCTGCTGGCACGAGGCGACAACGTGGCGGCCAACCGGTTACTGGAGGCGCATCTGCTGCCCTGGGGATTCCGCTATCTGGAATTGCTGCAACGCAATACCGTTAGCGCCTTCTATGCCCGGCTTGCCGTCGTAGCGACCTGTTATCTGCAGGATGTTCAGCAGCAACAGGGACTACAGCCTGAGAATAAACGGTTGTTTTTCTGAGGTATTGGTCAGGTTTTGATGACGTGCCGTAATACTTGTGCCGCCATTGTGCCCGCTGTTGCGTCAGCGGGCACAGTTTACTATTACAGCTCCGGCGTCTTTTTGAAACCGGTCAGCATCAGCACCAGGCTCTGTTTTGAGTCCGCTGGCGTGAAGTCGTAGTGATTTCCCTGACGGTCGCCGCCGATATACCAGGATATTTCCGTTTTCCCTTCCGCCAGCGCTTTGCGCACCGCTTTATCGACATCAACCATGCGATACTCATGTGAATGGTCCAGATATAACACGGCATCGGAACGGTAGTTGATCGCCGGTTTATTGTTCCAGGACACGGTACTGACGTGCCAGTCACTGCTGGTCGGGTAAAAGAAAATTTGATCGGCGCCGTTCGTTTCCGTTTTGCCGCCAAAAAGGCGAATACGGTATTTGAATAGCGAAGCGTCCATATTGGCAGGCAGGGGCGGGATCTTAAATTTCACCAGCGTGAGCGTTTCCGGGTGCTGCGTGCGTCCGCCATTTGTCCAGTCATCCTGTACGTACAAGGTATCGACGCTGGCATGAGGCTTGTCGTCTTCGCTGCTTACCCAGGTATTTTCTTCCGCTTTACTGTAGGCGTAAGGAACCGTAGTGCCGCAATCCAGTCCCTGATTCATACACAGATCCGTCATAAACTGCGCGCCATCTTCCGTCCAGCCATTCATAAAATCGGCATGGGCAGTATAAAGACTTCCCCAGCGCTCTTCCCGGGTTTCGCCATGCATTACCGGGTCCATCGACAATTCCACTTTAGACGTATCCAGCGAGGAGATCTGCGGGAGTACCCAGGCGATGTTCATATTCACCGTTGGGATTTTTACCGGATAGTCTGCGGAACATTTCCCGTGGTCGGCATAGATAGCGTTATTGTGGCTATGGGTCGGTTTCAGGTTGACGCCATCCCAACAGTTGGGGAAAGCGATCCCGATATTAAACTGGACGGCATCGCCCGCTTTACGCAGGCCGCATATTTCGCCTACCTTGTTGGTGTAACCTTTGCCGTTGGCACATAAAAAGGTGATTGCGGAACTGGGGCCAGTACCGTGATGATCGCCTGCCAGTAACTCCAGCCCGGCCGGGAATGGATGGAGCGGATATTGCGCTACATTTGTGGATTGATAATAGGTCTTTTGGTAGGCCGGATTTACGATTTCACCATCAGGTAATTTCATGGACGGCGCCCAGTAAGCGGAGCTGTCGGCTTTATTATCACAGGTGGTATCGGGTTGCGCGCGCAACGTCTGGTAGGTAGAGACCGCGTCGGTGTGGGTGTTGCCAAAAAAGTCATGCCACATCGCCTGATTCGCTTTACCAAACATCATAATCGCGTCATCGCCCAGCGTGTGGTGATAGCCGCACACGACATGCGCCTGAGGACCGGCATGGGCCGGGAATGCGCCAGCGGCAACGAGCGTAGCCAGGCTGACGGTAATAAGGTTGAGTTTCATTTTTTTTGCTGCCCGGTTGAATAGAAGTGGGAGCAGCAATAGCAGATCAAATTGCGGTGTTACATCTCATTAATTATCACTTTTTGTCATTTGCCCTGCATACAGGGGCGAATTTGCAGACGTACTATTTAAATAATTAGCCGAAACTACCCTCCTCTTGATTATGTCAATTTACAAAAAGGGTACGTTAGTGATTAAAATCGGGCTTTTTGTGATAACCCTCACTATTTCATTTTGCCTATGCTAATGGCGCTCGCCATAACCGAATAACGATTCTATCGGACATCGGCTTTATTTTTAAGAAATGCGTTACGACATCAGTCGTGACGCGATCTGCTATGGATTTTTTATGAGATTACTAAAACGCGTTATTGTGGTTGTACTCTTGGGCGTGATTTTATTTATGGTCAGGGACGATATACGCTATGTTTATCAACTGATCCTCAAATATGGTGATAAACCCTCGGCGCTAGCACTGAGTAGCTATAAAGCGGTTATTCAGCAAAAACCAGTCGCAGGAGTTAAGAGTAACCTTTCAGGTTTGACCTACTCCGCCGAAGACAGGATGCTTTTCGCCGTTATTAATAATCCCCCTGAACTGGTCTGGTTAACGACAGAAGGGCAGCTGGTAGGGCGGATGCCGCTCCAGGGCATCCACGACCCGGAGTCTATTGCATGGAGTGGGGGCAACCAGTTCCAGATAGGCAGTGAGAAAGATGGCGCGGTTTATAAAACACAGGTGGATATTCAGCGCGGCACCATGCAGATAATCTCCATGGTGAAGCTTGAGGGTTATGACAAAGCAAAAAATAAAGGGCTGGAAGGTACGGCATGGGATGCGAAAAATGAGAGATTATATGTCGCAAAAGAAAGAAAACCCATTATGATCAAAGAAGTAGAGATGAGCAAAAATGGTATCACCAGAGCGTTGCCTTCTGCCATCACTGCAAGTGTGAGCGATGTCTCCGGACTTGAATACCATGCCCCAACGGATTCGCTGCTGGTGTTGTCGGACGAGTCAAAAATGATTCTGGAGGTCAGTTCCGAGTGGCGGGTGCGCGATCGATTGTTCCTGACGGCGGAGTGGTCAGGGCTCAGAGATGATATCCCCCAACCAGAAGGGATTGCCATGGATAATGAAAATAATTTGTATATTGTGAGTGAACCAAATCTGTTTTATAAATTTTCGTGTGATATACAGAATGACTAAAATGTATTTTTACTGTCACAGTATGCTAAAACAGAACAAGGTTATTAATACCATGATTTGACGATTGCTTGATTCGTTGATTCATTGTTGGGGATATTTATGTTTTACTTACCTCAGTAACGGATTACTTTGTGGTGTAGCGTAACGGTAATTGTCCTCCTCATATTTGCGGCAGCGTAGTCTGCCGCTTTTTTTTATAAATTAACTCTCTCTGTAATAATTAACAGACAATAAATATTATTCTGTTTTTTTCAGGAGGCCTCCGAAGAGACCTCGCATGGTGATGTTTAGTTATCAGGCATAATATTCTTCATCAACACTTACCGAATGCCATGTCGCCTCGCTAAGCGAAATCATTTCATCTACGCCGGAACTCTTGTTAACCGGGTTTTCCGTCGGCGATGTACCTGTAAATGTTCCACTGGCTGTGGCGCTATTACCGGCGGGATCGGTGGCCGTTATGGTGTACTGATTCGCCCCCGACAGAATAGCGGATTGCGGAACAGAAACATGCCAGTTACCGGTATCGTTATCAACACTGGCGGAGTAGAGTCGCTCGTCAGCCAGCCGATAGACAGCGAAGAATTACCCCATAGCGTTTGCGGAACGAACACTGATTGAACAGCTTTCATTCACTGCTGTTCCCGGAGATTTTATGGGTATTATCGGTACATCAGGTTCAGGTAAATCTTCTTTAATCAAAGCACTATCAAATTCCAGTCATTGCTATACGGGAACAGTTAAATTAAACAACATAGATATCACACCGATCTCTGAAGATGATATCCAGAATTGCCTTGCCTACCACTCTGGCAACATTTTAGAAAAAATTACGTAATATCGACTGATATGTAAAACTCATTCAGCATCAAATGGATTAATTCAACATCAGTAGTAATATCCATTTTTTTATAGGCTGATCTCTTTTGTGTTGAAATCGTTTTTATATTTCGATCTAATAAATTTGAGCAACTTTTAACAGATAATCCTGCTGCCACGTAATAAATAACTTTTTTCTCACTCAATGTTAGATCGAATTTTTTAGCGAGCAACAGAATTCCATCTTTTATATTAATATGTTTTGCTTTGTTCTTATACTGCATTGTCAGATATCTCAATTAACATATTGATGACGAGAGGAAGATAAAAACGCTAAAAATTCTGATGGTGTAGTTTTGAAGTGTTTTTTAAAAACGCATGTAAAATAAGAAGCACTATCATAACCACACATATAAGCCACTCGGGTAATATTATATTCACTATTGCGTAGAAGTTTTGTCGCTTTATTCATTCGCGCATTAAGGTAAACTTCGCTGAATGAGGTGTTCTCTTGTTTCAATTTCCTTTTTAATGTGGAACAACTCATATAGAGTGAGTCAGAAATATCCTTGAGTGCCCATTTTCGACTTATGTCGCTTATAATAATATTATAAATGTTTTCGGCTAATGTATTTTGCGATAGTTCTCTGAAGAGAGCAAATGCTTCGGGTTCATAGATGAACTCTGAAAGTAGAAATCTTATTAAATATTCCTTTTTATCTTGGGATAGTTTTTGGCTTTTATTTGAAGAGTGTAAGAGGTTGAATACTCTTGCTACGCCTGTTTCTATTGGCGCTAACAGATGTTTTGTCATCGGTTTTGTTAATGGGGCCGAAAAGTCTGCATGTTCATACAGAAAAAAATTATAAGCATTTTTTATTGATGCTGAATCTAATTCAATTAAATTATAATTTAACTGTTCATGAGTCTCTTCCATAGTGATATGAATAGTTTGATCTTTAGCTAAAAATATTAACATTGGCCCTGATGCCGTAATATACTCCCCGGACGATGTCGAAATTGAAATTTTACCCGTGGTGAGCTTGATGAGTACGGACTGCAGTAAATTTAATCCCTGGAGTGATAAGGATTTCCTCTGCCAGTTTTGCGCTGATTGTAAACATTCAATGCTCCCCACCTGGACAGGTGAGGGATTAAATACTTTTAGCATGATAATTTCCTTTTATTAAATGTGCGTGTATATCAAAAATTATTCTGAAAAATATTTCAAAAAAACTAATATATAGCTATATAATTATTTGCGAACTTAAGGTATCAGGTGGCGATCTTTTCATTTTCTATGGAAAATGCTATTTTATATTGCATTTCTACATATTATAGTATCGTTAAAAAACTATGTCGCGTATAAAAAAAAGATGGAAATTTACAAGAATTGGCTCATGTTATTATCAAATTATCTCTTTAAAATTTGAATTAAGTAATAATTGCCTTTAATCTTTTAGAGAATAGCTCTTTAATTTCATGGAGGTAGTTAGCATAAGGTATAAGATCTGATGTTAATTTGTGATAAGGTTTATCCTGGAGGTAAATATTAACGCTCTCGGCCAGGAAAGGCATACAACGCGGTAAATATATACTGCGGCGGATAGACGGTGTAGCGATATCCGGAAGTTTGAGGGGGAGGGGAAGCATTCAATCGTATGGTTGGCTTTATGAAAAACGGTGTAACACGTTATTGAGGATCTTTGATCTTACCCAGCAATAGTGGTCACGTGACTAAGTGAGTAAACTCTCAAGCAAGAGGTGACTCATATGAAAAAACCAGCATCAACCACCAAAAAGCCACGCAAGCAGCACACGCCTGAATTTCGTCAGGAAGCCCTGAAACTGGCTGAACGCATTGGGGTGGCCGCTACCGTCCGCGAGCTTAACCTGTATGAATCACAACTCTATAACTGACGAAGCAAACAGCAAAATCAGCTCTCTTCTTCTGACCGCGAACAGGCGATGCCCGCAGAGATCGCCCATCTAAAACGTCCACTGGCAGAAGGGGATGAGGAACTGGCCATTCTCCAGAAGGCCGCGACATACTTCGCGAAGCGCCTGAAATGAAGTATGTCTTCATCGAAAAACATCAGGCTGAATTCAGTATCAAAGCCATGTGCCGTGTACTTCAGGTTGCCCGTAGTGGCTGGTACGTCTGGCATCAGCGTCGTCATCAGATAAACCAGCGTCAGCAGTTCCGCCTTGTCTGTGATAACGTCGTCCGGGAGGCATTCAGTGACGCAAACAGCGCTATGGTGCGCCACGCCTGACGGATGTATAACATAAAAACCGTGGCGGCCAGCCTGAGATGCGTTACAGATGGTGCAATGGCGGCGTAAACGACTGGGAAAAGTCAGCGTGCATACAGACAGAGGTGGTCAGTACTATTCAACGGATTAGCAGAGCTTACTGAAACGACATAATCTGCGGGGGAGTATGAGCGCCAGAGGCTGTTGTTATGACAATGCCTGTGCAGAAAGCTTCTTTCACACGCTGAAGGTGGAACGTATCCACGGAGAGGACTTTGCCAGCTGGGAAATAATGCGGACAGCAGTGTTTAATGATATCGAGTGTGATTACAATCAATGGCGTCGTCACAGTGCCTGTGGCAGTCTCAGTCCGGAACAATTTGAAAACCAGAACCTTGCTTAGGGTTGTGTCCATATTACGCGGGTAGGATCAGTCCATTTCTGTAGTCTGCCTGTTGTTCTTCATCGTCAGTTGAAGTAACAGCTTTACCTCCGGCTACAGTAAGGATGATTGAAAAAATCATTTTAATGGCTTCAGCCAGCCCATTAAAAAATTACTTTCCAACTATCTGATTTATTAGAGGTATTGTCTTTCATTAAGATAGCGAGTCCTGGTGGTTTAAAAATAAAGACACAGTATTATAATGAAAATAACACATCATTAAATATTGAATTTGCTAACTCGTTGTGTGATGCTGAAATGATTTTATTGCATATTATTAATTTCTGGGATGAATGTTATGAATGGAAAATTTTTGTGTGGTTTATTGGTTTCGCTATTAATTAGCTGATGCGGTGACGATAACACCCCTACAGAGAAAGTCTTGAAAGAACAATTTAGTAATCAATTTCATGGGCGTCTTATCCTTGATTCAATTGATATCAAGGAAACATCGGTTGATGGAAATAAGAGAACATATGCTGCTGATGGCTTACTTTCTACTGGCTACGATCTGTATACGCCAGTTGCCTCGTTAACTGATTATATTGTTGTTCAAAAATCGTGGGATAAAGGCAAAGATATTAAATTCTCAGCAACTTTGAACAGTCTTGGTAATAAAGATACTGGATGGAAAACAATATTTTCTTCATTACAAATGTCAGAAACACCAAAAGGCAATCCAATTCCTAATGTTGAAACTGACGGTAAATATATCATCATGGATGGAGCAGGTTTTGATGATAAAATAAATGCAATTAAAGATGAATATGCCAGGAAGAAATCAAAACTAAACGAATTAAATAATGATATCGCAAAAATTAAAACTAATATATTAGTTATTAATAAAGAAATCGATGAGTATTGGGGGAAAGGGGAAGATGGAAAAACACAAAGCCGTTATTTTGTTCAGCGTGATTTGAATAAAGAGCTGGAACTCTTTAATAAAGAAAATGCTCCTTATTATTTTGAGAAGAAGTACAATACTGAAGTTTTCGACCCAGCAATGAAGGCTCGCCGGGAAAAATTAAAGAATTACAGGTTGAGTGATTTTGATGACATAAGGGCGGAGAAACGTGCTGTATTAGAAAAACATAAAGAAGAATACTCCGTAAAATATAATGAAATTAATGAGAAGATAAAAGCGAAAATGAAGGTGCTCGATGATGGTTTACAAGAGTTGATAGCAAAGAAACGTGGTCTCATACAGCAGCAATCAACCATCTCAGACGAGATTCGCAATCTTGATTATCAATATAAAAATTGGGTAAATTTTATGGAAGAGCTAAATAAAAGAAAATAACTGACTATTATTATGAGTGATAAAAAAGAGACTGAAATCTGGTCTCTTTTTTTGAGCCTGTCAGTAATTCTATATAACTGCCAATATATTAAAGGTGATTGCTCAGGCGGTCACCGAATTCGATAATAAAGCGGCCCATCGCCAGTCGCCAGTTCTGGATCGGCATACTCCATTTTTTTGATGCATCCTTGATTGCCAGATAAATAACTTTTCGTACCGAGTCATCCGTCGGGAACACTTTGCGTTTCTTAATCGTGGCACGGATCACGCTGTTCAGGGATTCGACTGCGTTTGTAGTGTAGATGGTAGATGGTCTTGCGGATATCCGGCGGATAACTGAAGAGCGTATTGAGGTTTTCCCAGTGCGCACGCCAGCTTTTGCTGATTTGCGGATATTTCGGGAAGACGCTGTTTATCGCATCCGGGAAGCCCTTCAGACCGTCCACACAAGCAATCAGGATGTCCTGAAGGCCCCGCTTTTTCAGCTCCGTCAGCACGCTTAGCCAGAACTTTGTGCCTTCATTTCCGGACAGCCACATGCCGGCAACGCTTTCTGACCTTCGGTATTGATCCCCAGCGCAGGGAAAACTGCTTTGTTTATCACACTGCCATTCTGATGAACTTTGACAACATACAGTCCATATAAACAAAGGGATACAGCGTATCCATTTGTCGGTTTTGCCACTCAGTGACCTGCTCTTTTACGGCGTCGGTGACTTTAGATATCAGCGTGGGCGACACATCGGAGTCGTACATTTCTTTGAAGGTGGCAACGATTTCGCGGGTAGTCATGCCTTTGGCGCAGAGGGATAAAATCTGGCTGTCCATCTGCGTAATGCGCGTCTGGTGCTTCTTAATCAGCTGTGGTTCGAAGGTATTTTCACGGTCACGCGGCGTGTTCAGTTCGATCTCGCTGTTATTGCATAACACCGTTTTTGACGAGTAGTCATTGCGGGTGTTTGAGCCTGTTTTGGGCGCATTTTTCTCATACCCGGGGTGGTCAGCCAGCTCCGCATTGAGCACTGTTTCGACGGTAAGCTTCGTCAACATGCGGGAAAAAGCATGGAGATCGGCTTCGGTTTTAAGGCCTTCAGCCACTTCAGCCGCAAGGGCTTTAAGTTTCTTTTCGTCCATAATTGCCTGTCTCTGTTGTTGGAGTGAACATATCAAAAACAGGCAATTACACAATTTTAATTACAGTCTCACGCCCGGTCGTCCCTACGCAGTTGCACTTCCTTTCATTTGCTGTGGCCAGTTTGCGGGAAGACTTTCACCTTCAGTAATTAAGTTCGGGGCGTTCTTCTTTACTCAATAAATTATTTTTGTCGTTCAGCTCCTCACGGACTTTTGCCAGTGACTTCTGAAAAGCCGGGATTGTTTGCAGCCTTGCAAACTCTACTGCTCCCACATAACGGCCAGCATCAACATCGCTTTGCCAGTGAGCACCGCATATCACTCTGCTTTGCCCGAACTCCCATCCTCGTCTGGCGAGCTCCTGCGCGCGTTCCGGTCTGGCCTGGGATAATACTAATGCCAGAAGTGTACCATAAGCAGTATGCCCGGAAGGGTAAGAGCCATCTTTTCTCAAAGTATCCTCATCTTCAGGACGGCAGGTAGAATGATTAAATAAGACAAAGGGACGAGTACGCATATAATATTTTTTTGCCGAAGCAGTAGCGTAGTAGCCGCCCATTTCCAGAAGATTCTGTAACATATTCCAGGTTTCTGGCGTATCTTTGGGATTAATTTTAGCACCCACTACTGGCGAGAATATTCTGGCTATATTTTCCACGCTTACATCTGCATCCTCAGCAGCTTGTTTCCATCGTGGGGAACCCTTTATCGCATAGCCCTTAAAATAAGCCTCCTTATCATAGCGGAAAGCCGGATCATCATTACCTGGCGGTGGTGGTAAGTAGAACTGACTGTTCACTGATTCTTCAGGAGAATGAAAGGGTTGCACTGTTTCTGCTGATGTATATTTAGCTACGATCAGTGGTAGAAAAAATACTAAATAACGACTTTTCATAAAGACTCACTCCGGATCAGGCAATAATAAACAGATGTAATCCTATAATGATTTATTGCAATGGTTATTCAACATACAGGTAAAAAAGCAGGACGCTGTACTGGCATTATCGTCTGTCCATACCGGACTGACTGCAACGGACAACAGAACAATACTGGTACTTCCGGCTAACAGCATTTTGTTTAACTTTTCTCCCCGGTTGTTTTTTATCTGCGTGCCTGACTGACACGCATTAGGTTAAAATGTTTACGTAATAACAAACTATGAATAAGTATTTTAAGCTATGTGCCCTGTTACCCCGACAACTACCACCAGTCATGATGTGCTGAGTATTAATTCATGATTATGAACAAGAGTCGTAAACAATATTTAAGAATAAAGAAACCGAAAAAGAAAAAATGCCAAAATTGGCGAAGGGATTATTGTTGTCAGTGATGGAAAAGTTCATGGCGGAAATATTGGATTCACTTGTCGAGGCTAGCGAACCGTCAGATGGAGTGATACGCGTTATTACTGATAATAATCTCCCTGTAGCTAAGTAAGCTTTTGACCCTGGCCCAAAATCAGTACAGTGCTAAATCAGAGATCTTCGTCTTTCCGGAGACTTCGGATAAATTCAGCCGGAGTCATGTCATTTAATGATGAATGCGTTCTCTCATGATTGTATTCCCTGCGCCAGTTGTCGGGTTTTTCCTGCGCATCTTCCAGTGACAGGAACCAGTGAATGTTCAGGCATTCATCCCGCAGACTGCCGTTAAATGATTCAATAAACGGGTTATCTGTCGGCTTTCCGGGGCGCGAGAAGTCCATTGTGACGCCGTGTTCATACGCCCATTTATCCAGACTTTTTGAGATAAACTCGCTGCTGTTAATCGTCTGGATTCGTACCGGCACCCGCTTATCCGACACCCGCAGTGCCTCCATTATTCTGACCACATCCTCGCCTTTTAACGATTTTCCGGCATGGCTCGCCAGGCATTCCCGACTAAAATTATCCACTACAGTTAGCGCCCGATCATCACGCCGGCTCTGCCACTGGTAAACGGTTCTGCTCTGCATCAGCAGCCCGCATCCCCGCCGACGCTGATACGGTAAGCCTTCAGCAAAAATGTCACCACGACCCGCTACTCTCTGACCCTAAAAGGATTCTTCGTTATTGTTATCAACCAAATCAGTTATGAGGTGATACAAAACTGTCGAAACACTGTCATCTAGCCAAGTGATACACAAAATACACAGTGAAACACTAACTCGTATCTATATGATAAATATAAAAATAAAAAAGTTGGCACGCATAATGCTGAACAGCGTGTAGCAGTATCTTTTGCCATAGACCATCAATTAAATGAGTCAGGTAAAGTAGAGACAGATAAAGAGGGCATTAGAATGGATTGTACGGTAATTGTGGCAACTCATGGAAAGCTGGCAAACGAATTGATTGAAACAGTCGCAATGCTGGTAGGGCGTTATGAAGACGTTAGGACGCTTGATTTTATGCCCGGAGAAAATGTTGAAGGTCTTATTTTAAAAATGAAACGTGTGGTGGATGCCGTTCCCGGGGATATGCCAGTTTTGTTTGTGGTAGATATGTTCTCAGGGAGTCCGTTTAATGCATCTACTTACTTTGTTAAGCAACGAAAAAACACCAGGGTTGTCGCAGGTGTAAATATTCCTATGCTTGTTAATATTTTCCTTGAACGTCAGGAGTCTACATCGCTTGATCACCTCGTGGATATTGCCATCACCGTGGGACAATCTTCAATTAAACCATTGTAAAACCAAGAGGCCAGAAAATGTCTACTGTATCCTTACTTCGCATTGATGACAGATTAATTCACGGCCAGGTAATGACTGGCTGGGTAAAACATATCAATGCAACTAAAATTATTATTATTGATGATGAGCTCGTCCATGATGATTTTATGATTTCTGTACTGGAAATGGCTGTACCCAACCATATGACACTGAACATTTTTAATGTTGCCCAGGCAATCGACGTGCTGAGTAATGTTAAAGACGATGGCGAAGATGACAAAATTATTATTCTTGTAAAAAGTCCGATTCCGGTACTGGCACTACTACAAGGCGGTGTTAATTTTGAAGAATTAATCGTTGGTGGCATGGGTGTAAATGAAAAGCGCTCTCGACTATATCGTAATCTGGCAGCGTCAGACGTTGAACGTGCGGCATTTAGAGAAATCAATCAGTTAGGAGTACCAATTAATATAAAGGTATTGCCCAGCGATGCCCCAATGGAGCTAATACCTTACTTATAAGTACGATCATAATAACGCAAATATACTCTACAAATATAAAGGATAATATATTATGCTTCTCTCAGCTATTTTAGTCGCCCTCATTGCTATTCTCAGCAATTGGTGGGTTAGCCATTTGCTGACTCGTTCGTGGCTTTATCCAATTATATCGGGTTTTCTTGTCGCACTTGCACTTGGTTCCCCTATCGAGGGGATGAAAGCCGCGGCCTACATTAACCTTGCCTACCTCGGGTGGATGACAGTGGGCGGTACGATGCCCGGTAACCTGCCGGTAGCATCGGTTTTTGGTACGGCGATGACCATTTTAAGTGGTGCCGCGCCTTCAACCGCAGTGGTATTTGCCGTCCCATTTTCTCTGCTGGGGATCCTGACTTTTCAGGCATCGATGAGTTTTAACGCCCTGTGGGTTCACAAAGCAGAAGCGATGCTGGATCGCGGCAATATTACCGGTATGCGGATGATGAACTATATCCCATCCTTTTTTGTAAATATGGTGCTGGTCGGTATTCCTGCATTCTGCATGGTCTATTTTGGCGCGGATTTTATGAAGAACATGCTGACGATGATTCCGCAGAGCCTGGTTAATGCATTTGAGGTTATCGGCGGTATTATGCCAGCGCTGGGTATTGCAATGCTGGTCTCTTTCCTCGGTAAAAAACGTCTGATGCCATTCTTCTTTCTTGGTTTCTTCCTGGTTGCATATCTGAATCTGGGAATCATGGCAATTGCTGTATTTGCGGTTATCGCTGCGGTGATTATGAACATCAATGCTGAACAAAAAGTTTCTGCAACGAAGGGATAAGGGAGAAATTAAAATGGCAACATATCAGACTCTAAATGAATCTCAGCCCAACGAAACTCCAAATACCTCTACGCTTACCCGTAAAGAGTTGCTTAAAACATGGGCTTTAAACTATTCATCCGAAACCTGTTATAACTATGAACGTTTACAGGCTCTTGGACAAACCAGCGCCATGGTGCCGGTTATCCGTAAACTGTATCCAAATGACAAAGCCAGGCAAGTACAAGAGTTAAAAAAGTATCTTAACTTTTTTAATACCGAGCCTTCATTTTGTGGTCATGTGATCACCGGTGTTTCAGTTGCAATGGAAGAACAACGGGCCAATGGTGCCCAGCTACCACCAGAGGCCATTACGTCACTACGCTCAGGCTTAATGGGGCCGGTAGCCGGTATTGGTGATACTCTGCAAGCAATCGTATATTCCATTCTGGCGGCCATTGCCTGTAATCTTGCTATACAGGGAAATATAGCGGGTCCGATACTGTTTGAAGTTTTCTATAAATTCATCATGATATTCTGTAGCCTGAATATGTTCTTTCTGGGATACAGTAAAGGTCGTACCGTTATCCTTGATATTCTGAAAAAAGGATTAATGGATAAATTAACCGACGCATTTGGACTCATTGGTCTGATGGTGGTTGGTGGTATGGCGGCATCCAGAGTTAATATTATCACTCCGGCCTCAATTAACTTAAACGGAGTTACGGTAGTCTTCCAGGATATTTTAAATACATTGCTGCCATCGCTGATTCCATTATTGATAACGCTAGGTATCCTGAAAATGGTAAATAGAAAAATGAAGCCTAATACTGTAATCGCGGTTATCTTTATTGTCGGTATTATCTCCTCTTATCTGGGGATACTGGCAGTGCCTGTTACAAAATAATTGATTACTACTAATACTAGTGCCTGCGGGCACTAGTCTCCGAGGAAAAAAGTATGAAAGTGTTATCATTAACTGAACTCGGTAAATTCGAGTTGCAGGAAAGAGCTATTCCTACGCCACGAGCTGGAGAGGTTTTAGTTAAAATAGGTGCGGCAGGTATCTGTGGATCTGATATTCCAAGAGCATTTGTCAATGGTCCTTATCATTATCCTATTGTTTTGG
This sequence comes from Salmonella sp. NW722, assembly GCF_051702785.1. Taxonomy (NCBI): domain Bacteria; kingdom Pseudomonadati; phylum Pseudomonadota; class Gammaproteobacteria; order Enterobacterales; family Enterobacteriaceae; genus Salmonella; species Salmonella sp. NW722. The sequence continues at coordinate 40,112 of NZ_JAMMIN010000008.1, read as the reverse complement.
GACACGAATTTTCTGGTCATATTGTGGCAGTCGGCGAAGGGGTTAAAGAGGATCTGGTCGGTCGTAAAACTGCTATTTTCCCACTTATTCCTTGTAATGAATGTGCATTTTGTAAAGAGCGTTACTATGCGAAATGTACACATTACAGCTATTTTGGCTCACGTCAGGATGGTGGGTTTAGCGAATACCTCAGCGTGCCTGAATTTAACCTGGTATTGCTTGATGATGATGCAGATTTACGTGAAGCCGCTATGCTCGAACCGGCTGTTGTTGGTTTACATGTAATGCGTCGCGCACATCTGGATCTTAATGATAGCGTCGTGATTTATGGCATGGGGCCCATCGGGATTATGATTGCACGCTGGGCGGCGATCTATGGTGCTAAGAAAGTATTGCTGGTTGATATTGACCAGAAGAAAATAGAGTTTTGTCGCGCCCTGGGATTCACAGATATCTGCGACGCAAGCCAGACAGATCCTGTCGAGTGGGTGATGCAACAGACAGAAGGTTATGGTGCTGATGTCTGTATTGAGGGCAGTGGTTCCTCCTCGGGATTCATTAACTCTCTGATGTCCTGTCGGGTATTTGGCAAAGTATTGATGCTGGGGAACCCACACACTGACGTCAATATTCCGCGCGAAATCTACGATAAATTTATGCGTAAAGAAGCGCAGATTATGGGCGTCTTTAACTCTATTTATTCACAACGGCCACATGATGAGTGGAAAGATGCTGCTGCGGCTATTCAGTCCGGCAAGCTAAAAGTGAGCGATCTGATCACCCATGCCGTTCCGATGGAAGAGTTGTCTGCCTTATTTAATCTTATTCGCGACAGTAAAGTCCCCTTTTGTAAGGGAATGATGGTGATGTAAATGGCAACGAAAAATTATCGTGAAAATGTCGGAATAATCGAAAAAGAACTCTCAATGGTTCTGAGCAGAATTGATGAACGGCAAATTGATGAATATATTTCGACACTATTGCAGGCTGAAAAAGTTTTCTTTGTCGGCGTAGGGCGCGTTTTACTCGCACTTGAAATGACCGTCAAGCGTCTTAACCATCTGGGCATCAACGCCTGTGTCGTTGGGGCAGTTAATGAACCCCCTATTGGACCTAAAGATATTTTGGTAGTGGGCTCGGGGTCTGGTGAATCAATCTTTCCAAAGCATATTACTGCCTGCGCTAAACGCTATGATGCAAAAATTGTTCATCTGACTTCCAGCCCGACAAGTTCAATTGCTCAGCTTGCGGACGTTATTGTCGATTTTCACTGTGGCTCAAAAGGTGGAACAGGGGAATATATTTCGATTCAACCTATGACCACGCTATTTGAACAATCTTTGGTCCTGTTTGGCGATCTTGTTTGTCTTGAAATTATGGCTATCAAGCAATTATCGCTGGCTAATGTGAAGCTTAATCATGCAAACCTTGAATAATCGCCGTTGAAAACGGAGGAGAAGCAGAATGAAAGTAGTTGCATTGACGGCCATTGGTCACCTCGAGTTACAGGAACGTAACATGCCAGTCCCTCAAGCGGGTGAGGTGTTGCTGAAAGTGATGGCTTCCGGGTTGTGTGGTTCGGATGTGCCAAGGGCGTATCAAACAGGCACGCTGAGTTTTCCGCGCGTACTGGGGCATGAGTTCGCCGGTCGGGTTGAGGCGGTTGGTTTGGGCGGCGATCCTGCATTGATTGGCAAGCGGATGGCCGTATTCCCAATTGTACCGTGCATGACGTGCGAGTTTTGCCAGCAGCACCACTATCCTCGCTGCCTGAACTACAGCTCTTACGGTTCCCGTCGTGACGGTGGTTTTAGTGAATATTTAACGGTTCCGGAATTTAATCTCGTCGAATTCCCTGATCATGTCAGCTACAGCGCAGCGGCTATGCTTGAACCGGCTACCATTGCTTTGCATGTCATACGGCGTGCTAACCTGGATCTGAATGACAGTATCGTCATTATTGGCGCAGGTCCGATAGGGCTAATGGCAGCGCGTTGGGCGACGATTTACGGTGCGCAAAAAGTCATGCTGATTGATGTGAATCCGAAAAAAGTCGAGTTCTGCCGCGAACTGGGATTCGAACATGTGTGCCTCGCCACTGAAGAGGATGCGGTTGAGTGGGTGTTGAAAGAGACTGATGGTTTTGGTGCGCATGTCACGATTGAAGGAAGTGGTTCATGCGCCGGATTAACCCAGGCGCTGTTAGCCTGTCGTGTTTACGGCAAAGTGATGCTGATGGGCAATCCGCATGGTGATATGCAAATTCCACGTGAAGTATATGACAAAGTAATGCGTAAAGAAGCGGTTATCGCCAGTGTTTATAACTCAGTTTATAAACAAATGCCGCACGACGAATGGGCTGATGCAGCCGCTGCGATTAGTTCAGGGAAATTACAGGTCAATGACTTAATTTCTCATCAGGTAGAAATCGACAGCGTTATAGATCTTTTTGACACATTCCACCATCGTCGTGGTTTTACCTGTAAAGGTATGATGGTTACAAAGGAGTAATATGATGAAGTCCCCTTTAATCGCCCCCTCGCTAATGTGCATGGATTTATTACGGCTTGAAGAGCAAGTTAGTTTTCTGAACGATAAAATCGGTTATTTCCATGTCGATATTATGGATGGTCACTATGTTCCAAATTTGACACTGTCACCGTTTTTTGTATCGCAGATGAAGCGGGTGGCAAGCGCCCCCATTGATTGCCATCTCATGGTGACTAACCCGCAAGATTATATCAGTACCCTGGCCGACGCCGGCGCATCCATGGTGAGCTTTCATGCTGAAACGGCAAATGGGCAGGCATTCCGTCTGATTGACAATATTCGCTCAGCGGGAATGAAATGTGGACTAGTTGTAAACCCGGAAACCCAACTCGACATCGTTACGTTATATCTGGATCGTGTGGATAAAGTGACTATTATGACGGTGGATCCGGGTTTTGCCGGACAAGCATTTATATCCGCAATGCTGAAAAAGATTGCTGCCTTTGCAGAATATCGGCAGCAGCATCAACTGGAATTTTTAATTGAAGTTGATGGCTCTTGTAATAAAAACACCTATAGTGCATTAGTGGAAGCCGGGGCTGATGTGCTGATTGTCGGTTCCAGTGGTCTTTTCGGTCACTCAGAAGATATTGGTGAAGCCTGGCAGATTATGCAACGAGATCTGGCAGAAGCGCTGGCATAAGACTCTAACAGGCGTTGGCATCCCGACGCCTGATAATCTTTTTACTCTTTTTCCAGCATATCAATAATGAAAAGTAGCTCGTCATCATTGAGTTTGACATCAAGTTTATCCTCCAATATCTCATTGGCCTTTTGATATATTTTAAATAATTCGCTCATCAAATATGCTTCCCGATTAAGTTTGTTATACGTTATGGTTTCATTACGAACCGAACGCTCTATCGCAACGCAGGTATGCACAATCATATTGAGTAAATTGGAACCGAATTCATCAAAGTGACGTTGTTCTTTCAACTGCTGCAGAAAAAGCATGACGATGGGCACGATTTTTTTCGGATTCAGGTAAGTTAAAAACTCTTGTAGATATTGTTCAGCCAGTTTAGTAAGCGTTACCGGATTTTTATTTTCAACCATCACCGGAAAAGCCCCACCGATAATGGTCTGGAATGTCAATTCACCTTTTGGTGAAAAGAAATCTGGCAGTGAAATATAGGGTACATCCAGTCCGGGGTTAATCACGCCAATTGAAAGCAACACCTGATATTCAGTAGTGATTTTATGCTTCGTATTGAGCACCTCTTCAACCGACAGGTTAATGATATGGATATCTTTACGATTCATCTCTTCCAGTACTGAGCTTAATAAATTTTTAAGTTTCCGGGCAATCCCTTCGCCAGACGAACAAATAGCCAGTACTGCCAATGGTTTATTGCCAGTAACTACCGCATTGTGTTCACTGACGCCGTAACCTTTGAAATGTTGCAGGCTCAAATAAATGTCATCCAGATCGGCATCCAGCAGTGCCGAGCGTCTAAGTGCTTCAATCACTAAGGGAGTAGAAACCATGTCCAGAGTTCTGACGGGGACATTACACTCTTGTGATAAGAGATATCCCGCCTGGATGAGCGATCCCATATCCACTAATAATAAAAATCCTTTTGCATTTGAGTAAGCTGTGATGGTTTGCTTGATTTGCGCAATGGCCTGGTTCGGGCGGATATCCAACGGCATATTGACGGCTGATATATTATCTTCAGCAATTAATATTTTTGCTATGTCGACCATGTTGCTGGCGATCATATCACCATGGGTCGCAACGATAACGTGGATATGCTTATCACGTTCACGAACCACCAGCGAGGCCAAAAGAATGGTCAGATAGACAACTTCATCATCATTAATATCAATATCAAATTCTTTATACAGTCGTTTTTTGATTGTCAGCGCAGATTCATATTCTTCAAGGTTATCAACGCGATAATGTCTTATCCAGGTATTCGTGCGTGAGCGGGTTCTTTTTTGTATAATATTATTCAGATGGTACCCCAAAGACAGCAGAAATCCATGGCTGAACTCTTTATTCAACTGAAGCTCTAATTCATTTTTTAACGACTGACAGAAGACTAGAGTCGCATTCGGTAAACCGTGATCAACATGTTCAAGCTTTTTGGGTAAACGCAAGTCGATATACTGGTTGATTTCAGAAGTGATGTAATTATTTATATCAGTATCTGAAAAATTTTGCTCCAGCATGAATTGGATTTTCTTATCAATAACATCATAGACCTGAAAAGGAGTATTATGTTTATTTACATCAATATCTGTGTATAAGTCCAGGCCCGAATGTGAGTTATCAGGCATGATCGTGATAGTACCAGCCAGTGCATGCTGCAACCCAACCAGATAATCGTTGTCACGCGCCAGATTAAAAATTCCCACTTTGATATCAGAGATGAGTTTATCGTAAGTAATATTAAGCTGGTTAGGATTATTATCTTCGATAAAAAAGTGGGCGCATACGGACTGGATAGTCGATTTTAATTTACCCACGTTACCAGAGAAAGACGAGCCGATGATTGCTTTAGCACTGTCGGTATCAATAGTTATGGCGCAGTTGATTTTTCTGGCTTCGATTTCCAGCAGATATTTTAACAGATCGACCTGATCGCCAGGTGAACGTTCGGCAAGATTAGGAATATTGATTTTGATTGGGATACGCCGCAGAAAAGTGGAAAGCAGCGTAGAATTAGGCTCTTCGGTGGTGGCGCAAATAAGTAATATTTGTGCCTTACGACTACGCTGTGTCTCCCCTAGCAACCCATAAGTGCCTGTATCCATAAAATAAAATATCATTTCTTGCCCTTCAGGCGGCAAGCGATGAACTTCATCAAGAAATAACATTCCACCATCTGCTTCACTGAGTAGGCCAAATTTATCTCTGGTAGCACCGGTAAAAGCGCCTTTTACATGGCCAAAGATATGAGAAACCAATAATTGCGGATTACTGGCATAATCAGCACAGTTAAAAACGATAAACGGTGAATTTTTATCAAGCGCATTCTGATAAACAGCGTAATTATACATCAGACTGGCAAAAAGACTTTTCCCTACACCAGTGTCCCCCGTTAACAGCGTATGCAATCCATGCGGAGGATACATAACAGCAGCTTTAGCCTGATTGATTTGTTTTTTAATACTTCCGTTATACCCCAGAAAATACTGGAAAGGCTCTTTTTGTACATCATGCACAGGCAGATTAGCACTCTGATGAATGGTTTTAAGGTTTTCTTTTTTGATAGAGTAAAGTACTGGGCGAGTGCCGGATTTGACTATTTTATTCTCTTTAATAAATTGATTTAAATAATTACTAACATTGGGCCTGGCAATATTTGTATATAGTGCAATCTGCTCAGTTGTCAATCCATTAGGAAAAGTGATACAAAGCTCACAAACTGCCTGAAATATTTTCTCTTTTCTGTTCATCGGAGATCACATTTTTTGTAGGGTATTATGTTTGGCGCGCGCTTTTGTGTTGTTTTAGCGCAATTTCTATATTGAGCACGCCAATCGTGTAAACGGGAATGATATACATTGTTATAATCAACAACCGATCATTTCATAACAATGAAACGAATAAGTTGATGCTACATACCACAACCACATTGAAAGCGGCACTTCGTTTCAATGGGATTTCTACAATAGATATACACCTAAAGAGGAATTTTTACTATGACAATCAGTCTGCTATTTTTTTGTTGCTGGTAGGTAAGGTTGCAATAACCCGGCGCAACTAAAACGTTTCGCTTCTTCCCGGACCAATTACTTCTTGATGAACAATAGAACATAGCAAAAAAACGAGTTAATAAAATAGTAATACTGATCTCTTAAATCCTGTCAGTAGCACTGAGTACCTTTCAGACACAAATAAATCATTGTGATCGCGCTCGCATCGTGAACAATGTTGAGCCATGAGTTATATCAATATCAATATCAATGAAATCGATAGTTTTATTGAAGTTATGGGATGGAGAATGGACAGCAATACTCAGGGATTCACTTCATACTGGCGTAATAGCTTAGCTGATGCCGAGTCTGGAAAAGGGGCATTCGAGCGTAAAGATGAAGATTCATTCAATGACCTGACGGTCAACCTCTATAAACTCTGGAACCGAATGGCATCCGGGAGCTACTTCCCACCGCCAGTTCGGCGGGTGGAAATTCCCAAAAGTGGTGGTGACCCTGGCCCAAAGGGGAAAAGCTGATCGCCGAAGCGCTGGGCGTTGCGCCAGAGAAAATCTGGCCTTCTCGTTATAGCTAGTCAGGCCGGAGATGGGGGCTATGGATTTCCATTCCCAGAAAAGCAAAAACCCAGCCACAGGCTGGGTTTTCTGAATAAGTGGTGCCCGGACTCGGAATCGAACCAAGGACACGGGGATTTTCAATCCCCTGCTCTACCGACTGAGCTATCCGGGCAACGGGGCGCATTAAACCGTAAAGGGGCGCGGTCGTCAACGGCTTTACACGAAAAAAGTGATAAAAGCGCGCTGACTGCCTGCTTTTCAGGCAAAATGCATAAAATCAGTACCCCGTCAGGTGAGCGCCCCACCCTGGCGGCACTGTGCAAAACGCAGAATATCTTCCGCCAACCGCTGAGCGGTATCTACATCAGCCTGACTGCGGTTGACCAGCATTCGGCTGAGACAACCTTCCAGCACCAGCTCCATTTGCCTTGCAACCATCGCCGGATCGTCAATTTCCAGCGTGGTCAGTAGCTCATGGGTAAAATCATGTGCCGCGCGTTTTTGTTGATTAGCCAGTTGGTGAATCGGATGGGTTGGATCGGGATAAAACGTACAGGCGGCAATGAACAGACAACCAGGATAACGGTTATTACTGACACATTCCGAAAGCGCGCTGTAGCGTGCCAGTAGCTTTTGTTCAGCAGAAAGCGTCTCATCAAGAAGAAGCTGGCGTCGCCAGATATCTACCTGCTGACTCAGATAACGTAGCGCGTCATATAAAATGGCTTCTTTATCTGGCCAGAAACGCTGTAATGTGTCGAGTGGGCGATTTACGCGCTCCGCCACCATTTCCAGCGTAGTATCGGCTATCCCTTGCGTCTCCAGTAATTTCAGGGCTTCTCCCAGAATATCTTCACGTTGCACGGTATTCTCCTCCGTCTTTGCTTTTGCAAGTGTCGCTCACGGTTGGCGATCGTGCAAATGCGCGCTAAAGGTGGCGGCGTCCATAAAGCCGGTGACTCGCGATTGCGGCTGTTCCTGGCCTTGGGCATTAAAGAACAGAATGGTGGGCAGCCCGAGGACTTGCAGATGCTTTAACAGCGCGGCGTCCTGCGCATTGTTAGCGGTGACGTTAGCCTGCAAGAGCACCGTGTCGCCGAGCGCCTGCTGGACCCGCGGATCGCTGAAGGTATACTTTTCAAACTCTTTACAGGCCACGCACCAATCGGCGTAGAAATCCAGCATAACGGGTTTGCCTTTGGCCTGCGCCAGCGCCTGATTGAGTTCGTCCACGGTAGAAATAGCCGTGAAATTGAGGTGCGCTGGAGCTTGCGCGGATGGCGATCCGAACGCCCAATCCTGTAGAGGCCGCACGCTAATGAGCGCTGCCGCCAGCAGGATAATCTGTACGATACGCATCCACGCTCGTCTGGCCTGAAGGCTGGTGATAAAGGCCCAACAAAAGAAAGCGACGCCCAGCAGCGACCACAGACGTAAACCCCAAGCCTCGCCAATAATCCGCTCCAGTAAAAAGACCGGTAACGCAAGGATCACGAAACCAAAAGCGGTTTTAACATGCGCCATCCACGGGCCGCTTTTCGGTAGCAGACGGTTGCCAAACACGGTGACCAGCATTAGCGGCAGACCCATACCTAATGCATACAAATACAGCGTACCGCCGCCCAGCCACATGTTGCCGCTCTGAGCGATATAAAGCAGGATCGCGCTTAATGGCGCTGTGGTACAGGGCGAGCAAATTAATCCTGCAATCGCCCCCATAACAAAAACACCGCCGGGCGAACCGCCTTGCTGACGATTACTCATTAATGTCAGCCGGGTTTGCAGTGAGGAGGGGAGCTGTAGTGTGAACAGGCCAAACATCGACAACGCAAGCAGGGTGAACACGATGGCAAGGCCGATTAACACATAAGGGTGCTGCAGCGCCGCCTGAAACTGTAATCCCGCTGCGGCGACGACCAGACCCAGTGCGGTATAGGTCAGCGCCATCCCTTGTACATAGATAAAGGCCAGCAGCAGTGCGCGCCCCGTCGACAAACGTTGCCTTCCCCCCAGGACAATACCGGAAATCAGCGGATACATGGGTAAAACGCAGGGCGTAAAGGCGATACCGATGCCGATCAGCAGCGCCCAGAGCGCGGAAAACGGTAGCTGGGCGGCGGTTTTTGACGTCTCACTCGTCTGGGTGACAGCAGGCGTCGGCGTGGCGTCTATTGCCGCGGCGACTTCACTTAGCGGCACCGTTTTCGTTTCCGGCGGATAACAGAATCCCGCATCGGCGCACCCCTGGTACGTTACCGTTAATGTCGCGCCAGCCGCCGCCTGGTTAACCGTTACCGGAACGTTTAGCCGCTTACGGTAGATTTCGCTTTTTCCGTAGAACTCATCTTCATGCCAGACGCCTGCCGGGAGTTGGACTGCGGCGATATCCGCTTTCGTCGGCGTGATACTGATTTGTTTACGGTAAAGGTAGTAACCCTCTTTTACCTGCCAGGAGAGGGTAAGATCGTGTTGATTTTGCTGAAAATCAAAAACAAACGCCCGGTCTGCCGGGACGAACTGCGAGCGACCCGGCGCGTCGAATAATCCGGCGAAGGCGGATGTGCTGCACAGCAGCAGGATCAGCGTAAAGATGCGTTGAGCCATGAGAGGTAATCAGTATCTCCGTGAGTAACAGGTAAAACCAGAAGTTCAGGCGTTTGATACGGGTGATGAGACTTCAGGCAGTCGATAAGCGCTTGCTGATGTGAAACGGTGGTTTTTAAGATCATTTGAACTTCATACTCCTGCTCCAGTTTGCCTTCCCAGTAGTACAGCGATGTCGCGCCGGGGAGGAGGGTGGCGCAGGCGGCCAGTTTTTCCGCCAGCACTTTGGCAGCCAGATCCTGGGCGGTAGCTTCATCCGGGGCGGTACAAAGCACCACAACGGCCTCGGGGATGGAAATATCCTGACTCTTAACATCAAGCATAAACACCTCGAAAGAACAAAAAGACCCGCAAGTGAACGGTCACTATACAACGGACGAGGGCAGGATGTTAGTCAAAGGGCGGGAGAATGCGGGGCGTGATACGCCCCGCGGGTGAAACACTTACAGCATAAAGCTGCCCAGCAGGAAGCCGAAGCAGACAGCCAGAACGACGCCCAGGGTGCCTGGGATGAAGAACGGGTGGTTAAAGACGAATTTACCGATACGGGTTGTACCGGTGTCATCCATCTGTACCGCCGCAACCAGAGTCGGGTAGGTCGGCAAAATGAACAGGCCGGAAACGGCGGCGAAGGAAGCGACTGCCGTCAACGGAGAGACGTTCAGCGCCAGCGCCATCGGCATCAGCGCTTTCGCCGTTGCCGCCTGAGAGTAGAGCAGCGCGGAAGCAAAGAAGAAGATGACGGCCAGCAGCCACGGATGACCCTGGATGACGCTACCCGCAGTGTCTTTGATCCAGTCGATGTTAGCGGATACGAAGGTATCGCCCAGCCACGCCACGCCCAGAATACAGATACAGGCGCTCATCCCTGCTTTAAAGGTGCTGGAGTTGAGGATGGCGTCAGTTTCCACTTTACACAGGATGGTGGTCAGCGTTGCGACGCTCAACATGATGATCAAAATAGCGTTGGTGGTGTTCATCAGCGGTTTCTCAACCAGGCCGAGGCTCGGACTGTTGACAATCGCATAAACAACCACGCAGATAACGCCCAGCAGGAACAGCCAGACGGAATTTTTTGCCATCGGTTTGATTTCAATCTGCTTTTCACCACGCAGTTCAATCAGCCCTTCTTCCAGACGCTTGCGGTAAATCGGGTCGTCCGACAGTTTGGAGTTGAACAGCATCGTGACCAGGAAGGACATCACCAGCACCGCCAGCAGCGTAGAGGGGATAACCACGGACAGCAGGTGAATGTAGCTAATGCCATGACCTTCCATAACAGAAGACATATACACCACGGCCGCAGAAATCGGCGAGGCGGTAATCGCAATCTGCGCGGATACCACGGCGGTCGAGAGCGGACGGCAAGGTTTGATTCCCTGCTCCTTCGCGACTTCAGCAATAACCGGCAGCGTTGCCAGGGAAATGTTCCCGGTACCAGCAAAAATAGTCAGGAAATAGGTCACAATCGGTGCGAGGATAGTGATGTATTTCGGGTTCTTACGCAGCAGTTTTTCCGTCTGGTTTACCAAATAATCCAGACCGCCCGCGACCTGCATAGCAGAGATCGCGGCGATAACCGCCATGATGATGGAAATGACATCGAATGGAATTGTCCCTGGCTTCACGCCGATGGCGGCAAGTACCAGAACACCCAGCCCACCTGCGAATCCAATACCGATGCCCCCAAGTCTGGCGCCCAAAAAGATTGCCAGCAAAACAATGATAAGTTCGACAACTATCATATTAGCCTTCCTTGTTGTTTAACAAGTTGATATTAAATTGTTGTTATTTGGTAACTTCTTGTAAGAAAAAAGGCACGTCATCGTGACGTGCCTCTTTGGTACTACCCTGTACGATTACTGTTCGCTTTCATCAGTATAACGTTTAGCTTTATAAGCCGGGTGCATCAAGTTCTGTACGGAGAAAATATCGTCCAGCTCGGCTTCCGTTAACAGGCCGCGCTCCAGCACAACTTCACGTACGCTCTTACCGGTTTCAGCACAGATTTTACCGACGATGTCGCCGTTGTGGTGGCCGATGAACGGGTTGAGGTAAGTGACGATACCGATGGAGTTATAAACGTACCCTTCGCACACTTCTTTATTCGCGGTAATGCCGTTAACGCATTTTTCCAGCAGGTTGTAGCACGCGTTGCTCAGAATGTGGATGGATTCGAACATCGCCTGACCGATAACCGGCTCCATAACGTTCAACTGCAACTGACCGGCTTCTGCCGCCATCGTAACGGTGGTGTCGTTACCGATGACTTTAAAGCATACCTGGTTTACGACTTCCGGTACAACCGGGTTCACTTTGGCTGGCATGATGGAAGAGCCCGCCTGCAGTTCCGGCAGGTTGATCTCGTTCAGGCCGGCACGAGGACCAGAAGAGAGCAAGCGCAGGTCGTTACAGATTTTGGACATCTTCACTGCCAGACGTTTCAGCGCGCTGTGAACCATAACATACGCGCCACAGTCAGATGTCGCCTCAATCAGATCTTCAGCCGGAACACAGGCGAAACCAGTGACTTCAGCCAGTTTTTTCACCGCCAGCGGAGAGTATTCTTTCGGCGTGTTCAGACCGGTGCCGATTGCCGTTGCGCCAAGGTTGACTTCCAGCAGCAGCTCAGCAGTACGCTCGATGCTTTTCACTTCTTCTTTCAGCAGGATGCTGAACGCACGGAATTCTTGACCAAGCGTCATCGGTACGGCGTCCTGCAACTGGGTACGACCCATTTTCAGGATGTCCTGGAATTCAACCGCTTTACGTTCGAAACCTTCACGCAACTGGTTGATGGCATCGATCAGTTTGACGATAGAGGCGTAAACCGCTACACGGAAGCCTGTCGGATAGGCATCGTTAGTGGATTGACATTTATTCACGTGGTCGTTCGGGTTCAGGTACTGATATTCACCTTTCTGATGACCCATCAGTTCCAGCCCGATGTTGGCCAGCACTTCGTTGGTATTCATGTTGACGGAAGTGCCCGCGCCGCCCTGATAGACATCTACCGGGAACTGGTCCATGCACTTACCGTTGTTAAGGACTTCATCACATGCGGCAATGATGGCGTTCGCCACACTCTTAGGAATGGTTTGCAGCTCTTTGTTGGCCAGCGCCGCCGCTTTTTTTACCATAACCATGCCACGCACAAATTCAGGGATGTCGCTGATTTTGTTATTGCTAATGTAGAAGTTTTCAATCGCTCTCAGAGTGTGAACACCATAGTAGGCTTCAGCTGGAACTTCCCTGGTACCCAACAGATCTTCTTCGATACGAATGTTGTTTGACATGTGAACCTTCTTTTTCAAGCTGCCAATGATTTTTACTTTAAAACACACAGGATATATGTGATTTCGAATGTTTTCTGACCGACGATTATCCCCTCCATCGGCCTGATAAACGAGATCATATGCTGGTTCAGAATTCCTACCGTAATCTGGATCACTTAAAGTGTGGGAATTTACCCCTTATTTATTATTTTGTGAAATAGGTCACCGCTTTAGTATTACTACCTAAAATAGGTGTACAAACCACTTGAAATTTTGCTACGCACCACCATATCGAATCGATGCGAATCGCAACCCCATTCAAATGGTCGTCGCAGACGGCCATGACTTACAGGAGAGTCCTTTGCGCTGGATACCCTTTTTAGCTGTCTTTCTCTATGTTTACATTGAGATTTCTATCTTTATCCAGGTCGCCCATGTGCTTGGTGTCCTGATGACGCTAATCCTGGTGATTTTTACGTCTGTTATCGGTATGTCGCTGGTACGTAACCAGGGTTTTAAAAACTTTTTGCTGATGCAACAAAAAATGGCGGCCGGTGAGAGCCCGGCGGCAGAAATGATTAAGAGTGTATCGCTGATCATCGCTGGCTTACTGCTCCTGTTGCCGGGGTTTTTCACCGATTTTCTCGGCCTTCTCCTTTTGTTACCGCCGGTGCAAAAACATTTGACGCTGAAGTTGCTGCCGCATTTACGTTTTTCCCGGATGCCGGGCGGCGGGTTTAGCGCGGGTACTGGCGGTGGCGAAACATTTGACGGCGAGTATCAGCGTAAAGACGACGATCGCGATCGTATTGAACATAAAGACGATCGTCGGGATTAAAGGTAGAAATGTTGGTCGGATAAGTCGCGTGAGGCGCTATCCGGCCAGCGGATGCGTCTTACGCCATGCGTTTTCGCTTCGGTAAAAATAGCCATAATGCAGCCAGCATGATAATGGCATATAAGCTTTTCCACCCCAGCATTGCCAGCAATAACAGGCACAGTAGACAACCCGTCACCGCCAGTGCATAGCAGCGCCCTTTCAACAGTCGACAGCCCGCCAGCATACAAAGCAGATAGAGCATAATAAAAATCCCGTTAGCATAGACGATCAGCGCATTGAGGTTAATCTTCAGGGCGTAGACGACCAGGGAACTCACGCAACAACAGACCAGAATAACGTTTAACGCGTGCAAGGGAAGGCGCCCGGGAGAGAGTTGAGCCAGATAGTGATCGGGCTGATATTGCATTTGCGTCCATATCAGACGCGCAAAACTCTGAGCATACACATTCAGGCTGGCAAAGCAGGTGAGATAACCAATAATGCAGGCTACCCACAACGCCTGGATACCGAAGAGATGAACAATAATAAGCGGTAGCGAGGCTGTTGCCGCTATCTTGTCGCTATAGACGCCAAAATGCAGCACCACGGCGGTACAGGTCCAATAAATGGCGCCGGCCAGCATCAGGCCAATGATCAATGCGCGCGGAAAATCACGTTCAGGATTTTTAAATTCAGACGACAAATGCGTAAAAGCCTCAATTCCCACAAATCCCCAGAACATGATCGCCAGGGCGGTACACAGCCGGGAAAAGGTGATTTCGTTTGCGGCTGGGAAGGTGATATCTGCAGGTTTAATCGCGCCTTTCCACAGAATGGCGGCAATAAGCGCGATAATTAATCCAGCGATAATGGCTTGCAGGTTGGCGCTGGAGCTGGCGCCGCGCGATCCCATAAACCATAGTAAACCTAGAGTACCCAGCTCCCCAAATAAGAGCTGTTCGCTTTGCCAGCCAAACAGCGCCTGGCCGAAACCCACCGCAATATGCAAGGCTGCGGGAAAACTAACAGGAATAACTGATAAAAACAGCCAACTGATCACTCGTTGCAGACGCGGGCCAAATGCCATCCCGACAAAATGCGCTACGCCGCCAGCGTGTGGAAAATGACGCCCCAGCACAGCAAAGACAATCGCAATAGGGAAAATCAAAATAATGAGCAGCGGCCATGCCCAAAGGCTGATGTCGCCTGCCGCCAGCGCAGCCAGCTCCGGAAGCGCAAAAACGCCAGTCCCTAATAATGATGTGGTTAACAAGATAACGCCCTGAACCAACCCAAGCTCTTTTTTTAGTTCATTCATCAGCTCATTATCCGGCGGCATTGTAACGTCAGGTGACGACAGGCATTTTTAAGCGTATCACACACGCCTTTTCTTATAGCAGGATGTTCTAAACCTTGGGTAAACGTGAGATAAGTAGCGTTTTTACCGCTTTTTTCGCTCAGAAGAATTTTTTTTCATCTCCCCCCTTGAAGGGGCAAAACCCCATCCCCATCTCTCTGGTCACCAGCCGGGAAACCGTTTACGGGCCGGCGTCACCCATAACTGATAATGACTTTCTCAAAGGAGAGCTATCAATGAGTATTCGTCCGTTACATGATCGTGTGATCGTCAAACGTAAAGAAGTTGAGTCCAAATCTGCTGGCGGCATCGTACTGACCGGTTCCGCAGCGGGTAAATCAACTCGTGGCGAAATCATCGCTGTCGGTAAGGGTCGCATCCTGGACAACGGTACTGTACAGCCGCTGGACGTGAAAGTTGGCGACATCGTTATTTTTAACGATGGCTACGGTGTGAAATCTGAAAAGATCGACAATGAAGAAGTGTTGATCATGTCTGAAAGCGACATTCTGGCAATTGTTGAAGCGTAATCCGCGAACGACACTGAACATACGAATTTAAGGGAAAGAGAAAATGGCAGCTAAAGACGTAAAATTCGGTAACGACGCTCGTGTGAAAATGCTGCGCGGCGTAAACGTACTGGCAGATGCAGTGAAAGTAACCCTCGGTCCGAAAGGCCGTAACGTGGTTCTGGATAAATCTTTCGGTGCGCCGACTATCACTAAAGATGGTGTTTCCGTAGCGCGTGAAATCGAACTGGAAGACAAGTTTGAAAACATGGGCGCGCAGATGGTGAAAGAAGTTGCCTCTAAAGCGAACGATGCTGCAGGCGACGGCACCACCACCGCGACCGTACTGGCGCAGTCCATCATTACCGAAGGCCTGAAAGCCGTTGCTGCGGGCATGAACCCGATGGACCTGAAACGTGGTATCGACAAAGCGGTTGCTGCGGCGGTTGAAGAGCTGAAAGCCCTGTCCGTACCGTGCTCCGACTCTAAAGCGATTGCTCAGGTAGGTACTATCTCCGCTAACTCCGACGAAACCGTAGGTAAACTGATCGCGGAAGCGATGGATAAAGTCGGTAAAGAAGGCGTCATCACCGTTGAAGACGGTACCGGTCTGCAGGATGAACTGGACGTGGTTGAAGGTATGCAGTTTGACCGCGGCTACCTGTCTCCTTACTTCATCAACAAGCCGGAAACTGGCGCAGTAGAGCTGGAAAGCCCGTTCATCCTGCTGGCTGATAAGAAAATCTCCAACATCCGCGAAATGCTGCCGGTTCTGGAAGCCGTTGCAAAAGCAGGCAAACCGCTGCTGATCATCGCTGAAGATGTTGAAGGCGAAGCGCTGGCTACCCTGGTTGTTAACACCATGCGTGGCATCGTGAAAGTGGCTGCTGTTAAGGCACCGGGCTTCGGCGATCGTCGTAAGGCGATGCTGCAGGATATCGCTACCCTGACCGGCGGTACCGTAATCTCTGAAGAGATCGGTATGGAGCTGGAAAAAGCAACCCTGGAAGACCTGGGTCAGGCGAAACGTGTTGTGATCAACAAAGACACCACCACCATCATCGATGGCGTGGGTGAAGAAGCTGCCATCCAGGGCCGTGTTGCTCAGATCCGTCAGCAGATTGAAGAAGCGACCTCCGACTACGATCGTGAAAAACTGCAGGAGCGCGTAGCGAAACTGGCAGGCGGCGTTGCGGTAATCAAAGTTGGCGCTGCGACCGAAGTTGAAATGAAAGAGAAGAAAGCCCGCGTTGAAGATGCCCTGCACGCGACCCGTGCTGCGGTAGAAGAAGGCGTGGTTGCTGGTGGTGGCGTTGCGCTGATCCGCGTTGCTTCTAAAATTGCTGACCTGAAAGGCCAGAACGAAGACCAGAACGTGGGTATCAAAGTTGCGCTGCGCGCAATGGAAGCTCCGCTGCGTCAGATCGTGCTGAACTGCGGCGAAGAGCCGTCTGTTGTCGCTAACACCGTTAAAGGCGGCGACGGTAACTACGGTTACAACGCAGCAACTGAAGAATACGGCAACATGATCGATATGGGTATCCTGGACCCAACCAAAGTTACCCGTTCTGCGCTGCAGTACGCGGCTTCTGTGGCTGGTCTGATGATCACTACCGAGTGCATGGTGACCGACCTGCCGAAAAGCGATGCTCCTGATTTAGGTGCTGCTGGCGGCATGGGTGGTATGGGTGGTATGGGCGGCATGATGTAATGCGACGAGAGTCGCATTCCTCTGCGTAACTAACTGAATAAAATAGAGAATTTTTCTCTTGCAGTTAGCTTACGTGCCCGGTGAGCGGGGCTTGCCCCGCTCCCAAAACCCTTTAGCGTAGCATAAGGTGGAGTCGCTTCGGCGGCGGAATACGCACCCATATTTGGGTTACCTTTCAGTGATGAGCAGTAACGCGCCCATTACTTTCACTCAGTTATCCGCAGTAGTTTACTCTACGCGGAGTGCCCATCAGGGCAGACGTCGGTGATTCCCAAATCGACGTTACATCCTTAACGATTATGGCGAAGCTTGCCATACATCATCAATTCATCCTTTCATGGATTCATGAACAGGACGGGATCGTTTTGCTCGCGATCTTCACAAGAGGAATGCAGCGCAAGCTGTACGGGTGATTGTTCTGTCGCTTTTCTGAGCAGAAACAGCGAAGAAGAACCCGTTGTTCAGCCAACGGTAGCCTAGGGATAGTGCGTCACTGGTAACGGTGGGGTGCGGAGCTTCCTGACAACGTACTCCCGCGCAAGCGGCGGTTGATATCCGTGAGGAAATTAACTGGATTGGTCTAACGACATGATCATGAGAGGCCAGGCTGTATCGTAAGGTTAACGTACGTGAACTGCTGTTAAACACCGTCAGCCGCATTGAGCGTAAGTCGTTGATACGCTCTGACCAAAAGGTGGGTGGACAGGTTATCCCTTTTACATCTGGGGATACGCTGATATGAGCGCCACCGGTGGATAGGCAGAACCTAACCGATACGTGTCATCCGTACGGAACTCGGTAAGCCCGTATATTCGCCTCGTTGAGGCAGGGGAGCCGTAAGGCGAACTGTTGGGTATGCGGGTAAGGGAGGTTGGAGAAAGCAAATGCCGCGCTGTAATGGCGTGGATAGAGGCATGAAACAGGGCTTCACCGGAAACGGGGCAGACTTCCAACTGGTCTTAAATCGTAATAAGGCTTGTAAAGCTTATTGAATGTAAAAACCCCGAGGGGCGAAACGTGATTTCTCCCTCGGGGGAAATCCACGTTCGTCCTCAGGGTGCTCTCGACAGAGCATTCAGGAGGATAGCAAGGTGAATACCGAAACGCGAGTTGAATCGCAGGCGGTATCTGCATCTTCCCGCCCGGAAAGGTGGCATGCCATTAACTGGCGTAAAACCTCAGAAGCGGTGAGAAAGCTACAGGTACGCATTGCGAAGGCAGCGCAACAGCAGGAGTGGCGGCGGGTAAAAGTGCTGCAACGAATGCTGACCCGTTCGCTGGCGGCTAAGGCATTAGCGGTCAGGCGAGTCACGGAAAACCGGGGCAAGGATACCCCCGGAGTAGATGGAAAGTTATGGAGTACCCCGAAAACCAAATGGGAGGCCATCTTCGATATGAAGAGAACCGGATATCACCCTAAACCGCTACGGCGGGTGTATATCCCGAAGTCGAACGGCAAGTTGCGTCCGCTCGGGATACCGACCATGAGAGACAGAGCCATGCAGGCGTTGTATCTGCTGGCGCTGGAACCCGTGTCGGAAACAACAGCCGACCGCAACAGTTATGGTTTTCGTCCGATGCGTTCAACGGCGGATGCTATTGAACAGTGCTTTGTGGTGCTCAGTCGGGGCAACTCGGCGCAGTGGGTGCTGGAGGGCGACATCAAAGGGTGTTTCGATAACATCAGTCATGACTGGTTACTGGCGCATATCCCGATGGATAAGCAGGTGCTGGGTAAATGGCTGAAGGCAGGCTACATGGAGTCCGGTCATTACCATACAACCGGTGCGGGTACGCCTCAGGGCGGTATTATCTCACCGGTACTGGCCAATATGGCGCTCGACGGGCTGGAAGCGGTGCTTGAATCCCGATTTGGGGTGAAGAATACCAAAGCCAGCTACAAGACCAAGGTCAACTATGTGCGTTATGCAGACGACTTTATCATCACCGGTATCTCGCAAGAGTTGCTGGAGAATGAAGTTAAACCTCTCGTTGAAGCCTTTATGGCGGAGCGGGGGCTGCAACTGTCGCCGGAGAAAACGGTGATAACGCACATTGAGCAGGGTTTTGACTTCCTCGGCCAGAACGTGCGCAAGTATCGCGGGAAAATGCTGATAAAGCCTTCCCGTAAGAACCTGCGAACGTTTCTGGCGAAAGTGAGGGACATTGTGAAGCGTCACCCGACACAGCCGCAAAACTGGCTGATACATCAGCTCAACCCGGTATTGCGGGGATGGGCCAACTATCACCGGCATGTGGTGGCGAAGGAGACGTTCAGCTATGTCGATTACCGTGTCTGGAAACTGCTCTGGCGCTGGTGTTGCAGGCGGCATAAAAACCGCTACAAACGCTGGGTGAAGGCGAAATACTTTCACACAGTGGGCAACCGGCACTGGACGTTTCAATGGCGGGAGGATAAGGAGAATCCGGTGACTTTAGTCTATGCAAAAGACACCGTCATTAAACGCCATACCAAGATAAAGGCGGAGGCTAATCCTTATCTGCCTGAATGGGAACCGTACTTTGAGCAACGCCTTGAGCGTCGCTGGAAGGAAACCATGCAGGGCAGGAAGAAGTTGCTGGCGCTCTGGCTCAGGCAGGAGAAACGCTGCCCGCTCTGTAACCAGTTAATTACGATGGAAACAGGCTGGCACGTTCACCATAAGCACCAGAAGCATCTGGGCGGCGGTGACGAGCTTGAGAATCTGGTGATGCTGCATCCGGGCTGCCACATCCAGTGGCACGTGAATTGTGATAACATGGAAATACATACAGTGGTTGATAGGTAATACTATGGAACAGCACAAAACTATCCTACAAGCTTTGGCGAATGGTTCATTTGGTAACTTTATAAATGAATCATCAGATATGGATATCAACATCTTTGAAGAGTTACTTTCTTCCGGGATGGTGACGGCCATTGATGCTTGTACCTTTGATGGAAAAGAATATCTTGATCCTAAGATAACTTTGAGAGGGCGGGAGTTTCTGAATCAACTGACAGCTAAGCCGAAAGAATCGGCATGGAAAGTCTGGTTCAAAACTTGGTGGAAAGTAATTGTGGCTGTTACTGCTGTCTTAAGTTCCGTTGCCACAATTGCGGGATATTTCAAATAATCGCGCAACCGGTTCAACCCGTCGGTTGAACTTATTAAGGCTTGAGCCGTATGCGGGGAAACTCGCTCGTACGGTTCTTAGGGGGCGGCGGCGCAGTAATGCGCTGCTGCTACCCGACATTGCCCACACCCTGCATCCTTCAGGCTGCAGATGCGTTGGCTAACCCCAGTCACTTCCTTGAGTAAGTGACTGGGGATTAACAAACTGGCCGCCTTCCTGCAACCAGAATGATTTGGGTGCTTATCTCCCAGAATTGAGAAACCCCCGGGCAGAAATGACCGGGGGTTTTTCTTTTAGTCATCTTTTTAGTATAAGATTCAGATACGGACAAAACGTCCAGCTCATTGATTATGGGGAATAACATGCACGTGAAATATTTAGCAGGGATCGTTGGCGCCGCGCTGCTGATGGCGGGTTGTAGCTCCAGCAACGAACTCACCGCTGCCGGCCAAAATGTACGCTTTGTCGAAGATAAGCCAGGCGCGGAATGCCAGCTAATTGGTACGGCAACCGGTAAACAGAGTAACTGGTTTTCAGGCCAGCACGGCGAAGAGGGTGGCTCAATGCGTGGCGCAGCGAACGATCTGCGTAATCAGGCGGCCGCGATGGGTGGAAACGTGCTGTATGGCGTAAGTAGTCCGTCGCAGGGCATGTTGTCCAGTTTTGTCCCGACGGCCAGCGAGATGAACGGCCAGGTTTATAAATGTCCGAACTGATATGTCTGAATCGTAACGCCCTCTGAAAGATTCAGAGGGCGATATGGTTAGCGTTTTTCCTGCGATGACGCCATGCGTAGATTATGCAACGCGCGCATACATTGATCTTGCGTCAGACGCGCTGCTTTACCGGTTCCAAGCGTTCTGACAAAAACCTTACACGGTTTTCCTTCCAGCTTTTTAAGACGCGGGCTGAAATTCAGCAAGCGGCGTGATATCGCTTCAGCTTCTTTAGAGCCTGACTGACTACGGGTCTTAATGATGGTGCCGCAATCATGCGATTGTCCTGCCTCATCCGTATAACGATAAACGAGCGCTAAATAATGGTTATACAGATTATGTTTCCAGTCAGGCTGGTTATAGGTATCGAATTCGATATTACCGTTTTCCAGGCAGTCAGCATCGTATAATGGTAAAAAGTCCAGCATTGAAGAAATACGCAATGCGAGCTCACGCATTTCGGCATTATTAATGGCGTGAATAATAGCCATCACCAGAACTTCAACCTGCCACTCACCGACCTGTAAATCAAGATGGCTACCATTGTGCAGCTTTAACGTAAAGGTTAATACTTTTTCTGTATTATCGCTCAACGCTACAGATTCAACACGCTGATTAACATCGGCGTTTTCCAGCTCTTCACGGAGTATTGCCGGAATATTCTCATGCATTTTAAGCACATGACTGCTTTTAGCTTTCTGGCGTTTTTCCTGCTCTTGTTCCGGAAGCGAGTGTTGTAGATAAAGCCGGTGTTCAAGGCCGATCAACAAGTCTCGCAGCGCGAGCACAGGAAAGAAAAGCAGTGTTTCTTTATTTCTCAGTGACTTCACCTTAAGCGCCAGCGCGATAAACTTATCATTGTGACGAATAACGCCGGTATTTAGTCCCTTAATCGTTAAGGCCATGTCAATTCTCCACAAATATAAAATAATTAAATGTTTTACTGCAATGTATTTGATATATAAATTGTTTATGCCGTCCTATAAAAAGGAGAACCAGTATAATTCGAAAATGCAGTACACGCTAAGCGAGTCCTAAAACGGACTTTATTGAAAAGAGAGGACCGGAAAGGTGTATTTAACGAAGGTTAGTTTATCCTCGCCAAAGGGTGAGGAGAATCGCGGGGGAGTCTCCTCGTAATATTGCGCGGTAATATTTTTCGTCGTCCCTGACGCGCCCGCGAGGATTAGCACTGCCGAAGCTGTAAATCCAGCGGTGTTTTGCTCGGTTCGCCGCCGATTTCACGCGCCAGTCTTGGCACCATATAGCCGGATACCAGCGTGAGCAGTTCGCGCATGATTTGCCGGGCTTCGTCATCGGTGACCATAAAATGCGCGGCGCCCTGCACTTTATCCAGCACATGCAGGTAATAGGGCATCACGCCGGCGTCAAATAGCGCGTTGCTCAGATTCGCCAGCGTTCGCGCGTTATCATTCACGCCACGCAGCAGGACGCTCTGGTTGAGAAGCGTGACGCCCACGTGGCGCAGTTTCTTCATCGCCAGGCAGAACGCCTCGTCCACTTCATTAGCGTGGTTGATATGGTTCACCAACAAAATTTGCAGACGTGACTGGTCAAAGCGGGCGACCAGTTCGTTAGTAATGCGTGCCGGGATGACGATAGGCAACCGACTGTGGATGCGTAGCCGCTTGACGTGCTTTATGGCTTCCAGTTGCGTGAGCAGCCAGTCCAGCTCATGATCTTTCGCCATCAGCGGATCGCCGCCGGAAAAGATGATCTCATCCAGTTCCGGGTGTGCGGCGATATACTCCAGCGCGACTGTCCAGTTACGCTTATTGCCTTGATTCTCCGCATACGGGAAGTGACGACGGAAACAGTAGCGGCAATTTACCGCACATCCGCCTTTTACCAGCAATAGCGCCCGGTTTTGGTATTTATGCAATAATCCTGGCACCACGCTGTGTTGCTCTTCCAGCGGGTCGGTGGAGAAACCGGGGGCGACAATAAATTCATCCCGGGACGTCAGCACTTGACGTAAAAGAGGATCGTCAGGGTTGCCCTTCTCCATGCGCGCAATAAAAGCGCGCGGCACGCGGAGGGCAAACAAGCGCCTGGCGTCCTGTCCTGCCCGGAGGTTTTCATCAGCTTCAATCTGTAAAAGATGCAGCAGTTCGTCGGGATTGGTCACAACATCGGCAAGTTGCGCTAACCAATCTTCTCGCAATGGGGTATTTAGGGTTACAATATGCGCCATTTTGTGGCTTAGCTACCAGTTAACAATTTCAGAGGGCCTTATGGCGACTTACTATAGCAACGATTTTCGTTCCGGTCTTAAAATCATGTTGGATGGCGAACCTTATGCGGTTGAATCCAGTGAATTCGTGAAACCGGGTAAAGGCCAGGCGTTTGCCCGCGTTAAGCTGCGCCGTCTGCTGACCGGCACGCGCGTTGAGAAAACCTTCAAATCGACCGATTCCGCAGAAGGCGCGGATGTAGTCGATATGAACCTGACTTACCTGTACAACGACGGTGAGTTCTGGCATTTCATGAACAACGAAACCTTCGAGCAGCTGTCTGCAGATGCCAAGGCTATCGGCGACAACGCAAAATGGCTGTTGGATCAGGCGGAATGCATCGTGACCCTGTGGAACGGTCAGCCTA
This sequence comes from Salmonella sp. NW722, assembly GCF_051702785.1. Taxonomy (NCBI): domain Bacteria; kingdom Pseudomonadati; phylum Pseudomonadota; class Gammaproteobacteria; order Enterobacterales; family Enterobacteriaceae; genus Salmonella; species Salmonella sp. NW722. The sequence goes on along the minus strand of NZ_JAMMIN010000008.1, from coordinate 16,608 downwards.
TCTCTGTCACTCCGCCGAACTTTGTTGAACTGGAAATTGTTGATACCGACCCAGGTCTGAAGGGCGATACCGCAGGTACTGGCGGCAAACCAGCCACGCTGTCTACTGGCGCAGTGGTTAAAGTTCCGCTGTTCGTGCAGATTGGCGAAGTGATCAAAGTCGATACCCGTTCCGGCGAATACGTATCCCGCGTAAAATAATTTACGTTATCGGGAAAAATGGTGCAGCGTATGCTGCGCCATCCTATTTTTCGCGCCTCAATGATGAAACGCTTTATCGGTCTTGTCGCGCTGGTTCTTCTTACCAGCACATTATTAACGGCATGTAATACCGCCCGCGGCTTCGGCGAAGATATTCAGCATCTTGGCCACGCCATCTCCCGCGCAGCCAGCTAATCGCTTCTCGTCTTCCTAAAATTAGTCGATCGCCCGTCATTTTCTGGGATGTTGTCTATTATTAAGTTGCTATACACAAACAACATTGGCTAGAAAAGGAAGACATTATGGTTAAAAAGACAATTGCAGCGATCTTTTCTGTTTTGGTACTTTCCACTGTATTAACTGCTTGTAATACCACGCGCGGCGTGGGCGAGGACATCTCGGACGGTGGTAGTGCGATCTCTGGCGCTGCAACCAGAGCTCAGCAGTAATCATCAACGGTACGGCATGGCGTCGTACCGTTAATCGATTTTCTCCGGAAGCATAAGAAAGGGAGAATATCGGTTATCCATATGAAGTTTCATACGGATATTACGCTTATAGGTGTAAACCGTTTTCCCGTGAATGCCAAGCGCATACGCAATCTCTTTATTGCTGGTGCCTTCCGTCCACATCGCGAGCACTTTTTCCTCCTGCGGAGAGAGCAATGGCGTGGCGCTTTCCGGCGCTTCCTGCAGTGGATGAGTATATAGCGCTCCTTTAATTCGTTGTGCAAGCTCATGTAAAGGCGTGTGTTTAGATAACACCGCATGACTGGCATATTGCGGTCTGTACGGCATATTCCCTGACTGTAATAATACCAACGGCGTCATCCTGCAGGCGGCAAAAAATGCATTGATAGGCTGCTCGGGTAAGGCATCGTTGAGAAAACCATATAAATCAGCGATAACCAGATGGGGCTTCCATTGCAGAATATGTTCTTTCGCCAGTATAAGGTTATTCATCCCGGATACCAGCAGTGAAGAACTGAGCACATCAGTGTGATTAAGCCAGGCCTCCATGCCCGTACGGGTAAAGTGGCATCGGTCTATCACTAAAATTTTCAACATAGTTTTTTGCACCCGGAAGTAGATAAAGCACTTTCTTTCCCAGAAGGCGTTCCATCATAGAGAACTCCTGTGGGCGCTAAATGCGAAAACTACGCGGCTTAAAAGGGCCAATTCCCGCCTTTAGACGGAAAAAAATAAAAAGGTTGAAATTCATTTTCTCTCAGGCAAGAATGGCTTTTCATCCGTATACGTTACAGGACGACCTGTAAGCGCTATTCTCACCGGGGACGGCCCCATTAATTATCTGGAGCCTGCTATGTCCTGGATCATTCTATTAATCGCTGGTTTACTTGAAGTGGTATGGGCTGTCGGCCTGAAGTATACCCACGGTTTTTCTCGTCTGACCCCCAGTATTATCACCATTACGGCCATGGTTATCAGTATGGCGTTACTTTCCTGGGCAATGAAAACGCTGCCCGTTGGAACGGCGTACGCCATCTGGACCGGCATCGGCGCCGTCGGGGCGGCAATCACCGGTATCCTTCTGCTGGGCGAGTCTGCCTCACCGGCGCGTTTGCTCAGTCTTGGCTTGATCGTCGCGGGTATCATTGGGCTAAAACTCAGTGCGCATTAATTCGTCGCTGATATTGCTACGAACCTGATTGTTTTACCCAAATTAATTTATTGACGTCAAACCCCTCCCGGGTCGCGACGGCCAGCATTTGCTGTTTTATTTCCTCAGAAAGCGTTGGCGTGCGAGAGAGTATCCACAGATAGTCGCGATCCGGGCCGCACACCAGCGCATGACGGTATTCCCGGTCAAGCGCAATCACGTTATAGCCGCCGTAGAACGGGCCGAAAAAAGAGACCTTGAGCGCGGCGCGGTTTGGACTACCGGTAAAATACGCTTTGCCTTCTGTTTTTTGCCACATTCCCCGATCCGGGTTATAGCCTTTATTGATGACATTAATCCCGCCATCGTCACGCAGACTATAGGTGGCCGTGACTTGTTCCAGCCCACGTTCAAATCGATGATCGAGGCGTGCGATCTCATACCAGGTGCCGAGGTAACGTTTGGCATCAAAGTTATTTACCACGGTAACGCCTTTAGGCGGAGTAGGCGAACTACAGGCGACAACCAGAAATGCAGCCGTAACTGCAGCAACGACGGGCAGAATGCGCATAAAATTTTCCTTCCAGTGTTTTTTCTAAGTGTAGAACCTGGCGGGAAAATGAGAGGCAGGAAAAGAAAAAACGCCCTCTTATCGGGTAGATAAGAGGGCGTCGTGGCAACTTAGAGAGTGATAACGCCAATCGCCGTCACAACGGTCAGGATTGCCGCCAGACCGTAGAAGACCCATTTGCCCGCGGGCACGTGGATTTTCAGGTCATGCATCGCGTGGTGCATACGGTGTAGGCCACACCATAGCGGCAGCACGATCATCAGGAACAGAAAAACGCGACCAATAAAGCTTTGGGCGAACGTCAGTACGCGCTCAAAACTCAAGGCATCGCCCGGAAATAGCCCCAGCGGCAGCATGATGCCAACCAGTAGCACGATCACCGGCGCGATGATCGCGCCCCACATACCGCCTGCGCCAAACAGTCCCCAGAATACGGGTTCATCAGAACGTTTTGGGTTTGGATTAATCATCCGGGACTCCTTACCAGAACAGGGCAACATACAGAATGACTACGGTGACTACCGCAGTGACCACCCAAAGCCCTTTGATGATTGGCTCTGGCCCCATTTTTTCGTCTTTTACAATGATATTGGCCGCCTTCGGCGCCAGTTCAAACCAGGTTTTGGTGTGCAGCAGCGCGGCCGCCAGGGTGATCAGGTTTAAGATCACTACCACCGGGTTTTGTAAAAAGCCGACGAATCCCATCCAGGATTCCGCGCCGTGTTTGAGCGCAAACAGACCGAAAATCAGTTCAATACTGAACCAGACTGCCGGCACCGCTGTGCCTTCGCGCAGCATATAAAAGCGATAAAACGGCAGTTTTTTCCACCAGGTGGACGTCATCGGCCGCACATAGGGTTTGCGTTTAGTCGTCATGTTGCACTCCTTAGCGTGGTTTCAGGGTGGCGATAAGAAAGTCTTTCGAGCTTTCCACTTTACCCTGCTGAATGGCCGCAGCCGGATCGACATGTTTTGGACAGACTTCGGAGCAGTAGCCCACGAAAGTACAGGTCCATACGCCGTTCGGACTGTTCAACTGCGCCATACGCTCCTTCTTACCGTGATCGCGGCTATCTTCGTTATAGCGATGCGCCAGCGTAATCGCAGCCGGTCCGATAAATTCAGGATTCAGACCGAACTGCGGGCACGCGGCGTAGCACAGACCACAGTTGATGCAACCGGAGAACTGGTGATACTTCGCCATTTGCGCCGGGGTCTGGACATTCGGCCCCTGATCTGGCGTGCGAGAGTTGCCAATAATGTACGGTTTGATCGCTTCCAGGCTTTCGATAAAGTGCGTCATATCGACAACCAGATCGCGCTCAATCGGGAAGTTCGCCAGCGCTTCCACCTTCATACCGTTGGTGTAATCGCGCAGGAAGGTTTTACACGCCAGTTTAGGGACGTTGTTGACCATCATGCCGCAAGAGCCGCAGATCGCCATACGGCAGGACCAGCGGTAGCTCAGGTCTGGCGACAGGTTATCTTTGATGTAGCCCAACGCGTCCAGTAGCGATGTTGTTTCATCATAAGGAACTTCATAGAAAGCACTGTGCGGCGCGGTATCGGTTTCCGGGTTATAGCGCACCACCTCAACTTTCAGGTTTTTCATCTCAGCCATTCGCCTTCTCCTTCTTATCGGCTGCTTCCGCTTCACCGCCGTAAACACGTTTGGCTGGCGGCAGGGTGGTGATTTTCACGTCGCTGTATTCCAGACGGGTCGTGCCATCAGCATCGCGGAAGGCGAGGGTGTGCTTGAGGAAGTTCACATCGTCGCGCTCGGTACAGCCTTCATCCAGACGCTGATGCGCGCCGCGGGACTCTTTACGCGCCAGCGCAGAGTGCGCCATACATTCCGCCACGTTCAGACCATGACCCAGTTCGATGGTATACAGCAGGTCAGTGTTGAACACGCTGGAGGTATCGGAGATACGTACGCGTTTGAAACGTTCCTGAAGCTCGGCCAGTTTATCAACGGTTTTCTGCATCAGTTCCGGGGTACGGTAAATACCGCAACCTTCTTCCATAGACAGACCCATCTCATCGCGGATCTTCGACCAGTTTTCGTTGCCTTCCTGGTTCACCAGATTTTTCAGACGTTGTTCAATATCGGCAACCTGGGCGTCGAGCGCGGCGCTATTTGCGGCGCCTGCCGTAGCAGCGCGTTCCATTGCTTGTTCGCCAGCCAGACGACCAAACACCACCAGTTCCGCCAGCGAGTTGGAACCGAGGCGGTTCGCGCCATGCAGGCCAACAGAGGAGCATTCGCCAACGGCAAACAGCCCTTTGACACGGCTTTCACAGTTCTGGTCGGTTTCAATGCCGCCCATGGTGTAGTGCGCAGTCGGACGTACTGGAATCGGTTCTTTAACCGGATCGACGCCGACATAGGCTTTCGCCAGTTCGCAAATGAACGGCAGACGTTCATGCAGTTTCTTCTCGCCGAGATGACGCAGGTCGAGGTGAACCACATCGCCGCGCGGCGTGGAGATGGTGTTGCCTTTACGCCATTCGTGCCAGAAAGCCTGGGATACTTTGTCGCGCGGCCCCAGTTCCATATATTTGTTTTTCGGCTCGCCCAGCGGCGTTTCGGGGCCCATGCCGTAGTCTTGCAGGTAACGGTAGCCATTTTTATTGACCAGAATACCGCCTTCGCCGCGGCAACCTTCGGTCATCAGGATACCGGAACCTGGCAGGCCGGTCGGGTGATACTGAACGAATTCCATATCACGCAGCGGAACGCCGTGGCTCAGCGCCATGCCCATCCCGTCGCCGGTGACGATGCCGCCGTTGGTGTTATAGCGGTATACGCGGCCTGCGCCGCCTGTCGCCATGACCACGGCGTTGGCGCGGATTTGCACCAGCGTGCCTTCCATCATGTTCATTGCCACCAGGCCGCGCGCATGGTTGTCATCAACCAGAATATCCAGCACGAAATGTTCGTCAAAGCGCTGGATTTGTGGGAACTGCAGGGAAGTCTGGAACAGGGTATGCAGCATATGGAAGCCGGTTTTATCCGCGGCGAACCAGGTACGCTCGATTTTCATACCACCGAAGCGACGCACGTTAACGCTACCGTCCGGACGGCGGCTCCACGGGCAGCCCCATTGCTCCAGCTGCGTCATCTCAGTGGGACAATGGTGGACAAAGTAATCCACGACATCCTGCTCACACAGCCAGTCTCCGCCTGCTACCGTATCGTGAAAATGGTAGTCAAAGCTGTCATGATCCTGGGCGACAGCGGCTGAACCCCCTTCGGCAGCGACGGTGTGGCTGCGCATCGGGTACACTTTTGAGATCAGTGCGATTTTAGCATTGGGATTCGCCTGTGCGGCAGCAATTGCAGCACGTAATCCCGCGCCACCGGCGCCTATAATGGCAAGATCGGCTTGAAAGGTTTGCACGACATTCCTCCAGATTATTGTAATTTCACCCTCGCGCAGCCAGATAAAGCCTCTGGGTTCTGCGAAGTATGAATGCGTTTCCACTGCTCCTTTATGGGTACAACAGTATAGTCTCAGGGATGTGAGGGAAATTTGACGTGTTCGATTTTTTTAGCGTATCAGAGGGATGAATTATCATTGATTTTGATTAATTTAATTACTAAACCATCTGAAATCACTTTTTTTACCCTCCAGAAGGCTCCCGATACGCCTGCGCAAAATTTGTTTCGCCCGCGCGTTGCGAGTAGACTTCGTGACCTTGTCTTAAACTGGAGAAAGAATCATGAGCGAAACGGCAACCTGGCAGCCGAGCGCGTCCATCCCCAATTTATTAAAACGTGCGGCGATTATGGCGGAAATCCGTCGTTTCTTTGCCGATCGTGGAGTGCTTGAGGTTGAGACGCCCTGCATGAGTCAGGCGACGGTCACAGACATTCATCTGTTCCCGTTCGAAACGCGTTTCGTCGGACCTGGCCATTCCCAGGGGATGAACCTCTATTTAATGACCAGTCCGGAATACCATATGAAACGCCTGCTGGCGGCAGGGTGCGGCCCGGTTTTCCAGCTATGCCGCAGTTTCCGTAATGAAGAGATGGGACGACATCATAATCCGGAATTCACTATGCTGGAGTGGTATCGCCCGCATTACGATATGTACCGCCTGATGAATGAAGTGGATGATTTGCTTCAGCAAGTGCTGGATTGTCAACCCGCGGAAAGTCTCTCCTATCAACAGGCGTTTCAGCGCCATCTGGAGATTGACCCGTTATCAGCAGATAAAACGCTGCTGCGTGAGGCGGCGGCAAAGCTTGATTTAAGCAATATCGCCGATACGGAAGAAGACCGTGATACGTTGCTGCAACTGTTGTTCACGATGGGGGTTGAGCCGCATATAGGTAAAGAAAAGCCGACCTTTATTTATCACTTTCCGGCAAGTCAGGCATCGCTGGCACAAATCAGTACCGAGGATCATCGCGTCGCCGAGCGCTTTGAGGTGTACTACAAAGGTATTGAGCTGGCGAATGGTTTCCACGAACTGACGGACGCACGTGAGCAACAACAGCGCTTTGAACAGGACAATCGTAAGCGCGCCGCTCGCGGTCTGCCGCAGCAGCCGATTGACCAAAATCTACTGGATGCGCTGGCCGCCGGTCTACCGGATTGTTCCGGCGTGGCGCTGGGTGTTGATCGTCTGGTGATGCTGGCGCTGGGAGCAGAAAGCCTGGCGGACGTGATTGCTTTTACGGTCGATCGGGCGTAAATCTGAAATTCACTCTTTCGCGAGATAAAATGGCGCAATAAGCGCCATTTTGTAGCATATTTTTTCAATTATCCTCTGTTTGCCACAATATAAGGCTGGAACTTTGATGCCATTTAGGTATCAATCCTGTGTTGATTTTTTTATCGCTGACCTTTGTAAAAAAGAAGGCGGCGTCAATCGGTGAGCGGCGTCTGGCAAACGCGCTCGAGCGTAAGGGATGGTTGAATGACCCACACGATAAAAAAGATGAGCCTTATTGGGCTTATCCTGATGATTTTTACTTCTGTTTTTGGTTTTGCGAATAGCCCGTCGGCGTTTTATTTAATGGGGTATAGCGCAATCCCGTGGTATATATTTTCTGCCTTGCTGTTTTTTATTCCATTCGCCTTAATGATGGCTGAAATGGGTTCCGCTTATCGCAAAGAAGAGGGCGGGATCTATTCGTGGATGAATAATAGCGTGGGGCCACGTTACGCGTTTATTGGCACGTTTATGTGGTTTTCATCGTATGTCATATGGATGGTAAGTACGGCGGCAAAAATTTGGGTACCGTTTTCTACTTTTGTTTTTGGCGCCGATATGACGCAGCACTGGCGTATTGCGGGGCTTGAGCCTACGCAGGTTGTCGGGCTGCTCGCCGTTGGCTGGATGATTCTGGTGACGTGTGTCGCCGCCAGAGGGATCAATAAAATTGCGCGAATTACGGCGGTCGGAGGTATTGCCGTAATGTGTCTTAATTTAGTTTTATTGTTAGTGAGTGTCGCTATTTTGTTATTAAATGGTGGGCATTTTGCACAAGAAATTAATTTTACCTCGTCACCGAATCCGGGTTATCACTCCGGCCTGGCAATGTTGTCATTTGTGGTATTTGCTATTTTTGCGTACGGCGGTATTGAGGCTGTCGGCGGACTGGTGGATAAAACCGAGAAACCGGAAAAGAATTTTGCGAAAGGTATTGTTTTCGCGGCTATTGTGATTTCAATTGGTTATTCTTTGGCGATCTTTTTATGGGGCGTCAGCACTAACTGGCAACAGATATTAAGTAATAGCGCCGTTAACTTAGGGAATATTACCTACATTTTGATGTCGAGTTTAGGCACGACATTAGGTAACGCGTTAAACCTTTCTCCGGACGCAGCGATGACGGTGGGCGTCTGGTTTGCGCGTATCACCGGCCTTTCTATGTTTTTGGCTTATACCGGCGCGTTTTTTACGTTGAGCTATTCACCGCTGAAAGCCATTATTCAGGGGACGCCAAAAGCGTTGTGGCCCGCGCCGATGACGACACTGAACGCTAACGGTATGCCGGCGACCGCTATGTGGCTACAGTGCGTGCTTGTGAGTCTGTTTATTTTGCTGGTCTCTTTTGGCGGTGACACCGCATCGGCGTTTTATAACAAACTCACGCTGATGGCGAACGTCTCAATGACCTTGCCATACCTGTTCCTTGCGCTGGCATTTCCCTTCTTTAAAGCGCGTCAGGATCTGGAGCGGCCATTTGTTCTCTTTAAAACCAAAGCCTCTACCCTGGTCGCGACGGGTGTTGTGGTGCTGGTGGTGACGTTTGCCAACGTCTTTACCATCATCCAGCCGGTGATTGAAGCTGGGGATTGGGACAGCGCCTTGTGGATGATCGGCGGCCCGATCTTCTTCTCGCTGCTGGCGATGGCGATTTATCAGAATTACAGCAGCCGCATGAGCGCTGATCCGGAGTGGGCGGCGGAGTAAAGACCGTATGCCGGATAAGACCCCAAGGGTCGCATCCGGCGTTTATTGCCCGATGGAGAACATTATGAATGATAGTTCGAGAGACCCGATTATCACGGAAGATGAGGTTAGGGCACTCAATTTTACTCCGGAAGATATCCTTGAAATAGAAAAGGTTATTCTTTCTTCCGTTCATGTTGCACGTCGAAAGGTTGCGATGGTAGTAGGAATGACTATTGGCACGTTAAGGGATCGCGATGAGGATAAGTGGAAACATGTGTCGGATATTTATTGCGCGTATGTTATAAGGTGCCTCGTATTTCGCGGAGAACTGGTGGGTTACGGCGATTTATTTCGAATGCGCTATAGCGAAATTAACCTGCCTGCTGCCGATCTGGACGCATAATAAGTCCGAAAATGTCTGTGAGCTGCGATGAAATGCCCGATGGCGCAAGCTTATCGGGCCTACAGATTAATTGCCGGCCCGTAGGCCGGATAAGACCCGACGGGTCGCATCCGGCATTTCTTGCCCGGATCATGCGCTACAAACTCCCCGCCGGGCGGCTGGTTTTACCCGCTGACGTTAACGTTCTCCCCGTTTGTTTACCTCCGAGACTCTCCAGACGCATCTGGAACGGCGGGAACGGCATATCAATACCGTGCTCGCGGAAGCCCGCCAGAATCAATTGGTGGATCTCATGGCGTAATGGCATACGGTGTCCCATTTCCGCGGCATAGATACGCAGTTCGAAAATTTGAATACCCTGCTGGAGATCCACCAGAAAGATTTCAGGCGGCGGGTTATCAAGCACCAAAGAACAGCGCTGCGCCGCCGTCAGCAGAATTTGCGTCACCTCTTCGCTATTGGCATCCGCCGGTGCCGGGATGGTTAACACCACGCGCGTAACGGAGTCAGACAGCGACCAGTTGATAAACTGTTCGGTGATAAAGGCTTTATTCGGCACGATAATCTCTTTACGATCCCAGTCACTGATAGTGGTGGCGCGGGTATTGATTTTGGTCACGCTGCCGGTGAGATCGCGAATGGTCACCGTATCGCCGATACGAATCGGCTTTTCAAACAAAATAATCAGGCCGGAGATAAAGTTAGCGAAAATTTCTTGCAGGCCAAAACCAAGCCCAACGCCGAGCGCGGCCACCAGCCATTGTAGCTTCGACCACTCAATGCCGATCATCGAGAAACCGACCAGCCCGCCAATCAGCATTAACAGATATTTGGTGATGGTCGTGATGGCGTAACCGGTACCAGGCGTTAAATCGAGATGCTGTAATAACGCCAGTTCCAGCAGCGCAGGCAGATTACGCACCAACTGCGTGGTGATGATAAAGACCAGAATCGCAATGAGCACCGCCCCCAGAGTAATTGGCTCCAGGCTTTCCACGCCTTGCACCGTAGAGGTGACATCCCACAGCGAAATATTCTCCAGGAAGCCGAATGCCGAGTGGATTTCCGACCACAGTACAATTACCGATAGCAGGGCGATAAGCATCAGAATTGAGCGGACCAGACGCAGCGACTGGGCGCTAATAGCGTCAAGATCGATTTCACTTTCATCGATGTCGACCGCGCCTTCCAGGCTGGAGGAGTGCGCCGGTTCTTCTTCGCCGCGCGCGCGCTGCGCCAGCATTTCCGCCCGACGATGTTTGGCGCGGTCAAAAGCCAGTCGGCGTCGTTGGATCAGCATCCAGCGGCGAATGACGTGATAGATGACCAGCAACAGGAACCAGATGGCGACCGAGGTTTCCAGTCTCGCCAGTAGCGCCTGCGCTGTGGCCAGATAACCCACCGCCGCCGCCAGAATCGCGATAAGCGGCGCGCCCATCAACATATTCCACAGCAGGCTGTTGACCATGTTGTCGCCGTTGCCTTCTTTATCAAGATAGAGCGGAATGCCCGCTTTTTTCAGACTCAGCGTGACCAGCGCCAGCGCGCCGCATATCAGGATGAAGCAAAGGCGGCCCAACGAGCCGGAAAACTCCCGATCGTTAAGATTATCAAACATGATCACTGCCATAATGAGCGGCACGATCAGCCCAATGCTCATCAGGTAGTAGCGCATCGCTTTCGCTACCCGGTTTCGCGGCCAGCCGAAATGCGCCACAAACAGACCATTAGGACGGGCAAAAGCGGCGCAAATCATGACTACCCACAACAGCGGTACTGTCGCCGTCACGCCATCACCGATGGCGACGGCCAGCGGATACGGCCAGGCTTCCTGTAGACCATAGCCGAGCGTCGCCCACAAGACCGGCAGCGGCGAGGCGACCAGAATCGACCAGAACACCGTTCGCAGCGTCAGCGAGAAGTGATCTTGAGTGACTTTCCCGACGCGCGAGGCCGAGCGCTCAAGGAACCGGTTGAAGTGTTGACGTGAATAGAGGCTAAACCCGACCAGCGCCAGCGCGCCGAATAACGGCAGTAGCGTCTCTTTGCTGGTCAGCATCATGATGCTGGCTTTACCTAACTGATTAAACGTATCTAATGAGATAAGCCGACGTAAATCCTGAACCAAATCAACAGGCCAGGAGAGCGATAGCGGGCTAACGTCAGCGGTCCAGAACAGATAACGGTGGGTCGCTTCATTAACCTCTTTAAGCGCATCCTCCAGTTGGCTGTTGGAGACTTTCAGTTTGGTCAGCTCCAGGATCAGCGTATCGCCGCCCTGTAACAACGAGTTGAGCAGCTCGCGCTGAGTGCGAAGCTGGGCGTCAAGAATCTGGTTTTGCTCGGCGGTCAGCGGCTGTCCATTGGCCTGACGTATTTGCCGTAGCTGCGGCTGTTTATTGAGTAACTCTTCATAGCGCATACGGTGGACGCGTAGCTGCGCCATTTCCGTATCAAGCTGCTGCGGCTTAGGCATCTCTGGCAGACGGGCGACCTGCGCGCGCAGCGCTTCGCCAAGCATGTTGGACACGCCAAGCCATTGCGACTGCTCCCGCAGCGTATTGAGCGCCTGACGCACCTGTAACGTTTGGCTGGTGGCTTGTCGCTGCTGCGAGGCGACCAGATCCATCCGCTGCGCTTGTTGATTAAGCGCCTGTGACAGCTCGCGGTTGACTTTAAATTGTTCGACGATGCCTTCCGGCAAACCGGCGCTGTTTTCCGCCAGCAGCTCAGTGCTTTCCAGCGCGCGTTCCGCTTCACGTTGGCGCAGGCTGTTGAGCTGATTGCGCAGCGCCTGAAGATACGCATCCAATTGCTGACTCTGTTTTTCCGCCAGCTCGGAACGCAGACGAGCCAGTTCCTGACGGTTGTTGGCGGACAGTTGCGCCAACTCCAGTTCGTCGACTAACGCTTTTAGTTTGGCGGACTCCGCCTGCATATTGAGACTTTGCGCCTGGCTAAGCGCGGCACTTCCGCCTGCGGCGCCGAGCCGTCGCTCAATCTCATTAAGCTGGCGGCGGGCGTCGTTTTGCTGTTGGGGAAGCTGGCTGAGCGAGTCGGCGATCTCCCTGACGCGCTCCTGCTCCTGTTGCGCCTCGCGGGTTTTATCCAGTAGCTGGCTGCTAACCTGCAAGATCTCCTGATTTAACGCTTCGGTGGACATCTCTGGCGGTACGCTGCGAGGTTCATCGCGCAGATTATTCAACTGGGCGCGCAAGGTGGCGGATAGCTTAGGGAAGTTATCAATAACGTGTTGATATTGTTTCGCGCGCTCAAGCGAGCCTTTTCGCTCTTCAAGCGCGTTTAACGCAGTCTGGAGCGCCTCAACGGCTTCCGGCTGAGCGGGCTTCGCCGCTTTTGCCTGCTCCAGTTCCTGCGTGATTTGTTTGGCGTCGGGGGCCGTTGCGGCGAACGCCCCCGTGCTGAGGCACCAGGCCATCAGAAAAGCGATAATCAGGCGCACGTCAGCATTCTCTCTTGATTAGGTGTCGTCTTTTTTATTGTCAACCAGCGGGCTGGCGTCGTGTTCGGCTTTAATTTCTTCTGCCGGCAGCGGAGCAGGTTCTACCTCCGGCGCGACGAATGTTTCGGTCGACGTCGCCAGCGGTTGGCCAATTTTGGTAACGGACAGGCTTGCCAGCGACGCGATCAGATTCACTTTCCCCGGCGCAAATAAGTTGATGACCGTGGAACCCAGTTTAAAGCGCCCCATCTCCTGGCCTTTCAACAAGGCGACAGACCCTTCATGTTCGCCTTCTGGCCAGGTCCAGCGCTTGATGATGCCTTCGCGCGGCGGGGTAATGGTCCCCGCCCAGACGGTTTCGATACTGCCGACAATAGTTGCGCCGACCAGAATCTGCGCCATAGGGCCGAACTCGGTATCAAACAGGCAGATAACGCGCTCGTTGCGGGCAAACAGGTTGGGGACGTTTTGCGCGGTCAGATGGTTAACGGAGAACAGATCGCCCGGTACGTAGATCATTTCACGCAGGATGCCGTTGCATGGCATATGCACGCGATGGTAGTCGCGAGGGGAGAGGTAAGTGGTCACAAACGTGCCGTTGCGGAACTTATCCGCCATCAGGTAGTTACCCGCCAGCAACGCTTCAAGGCTGTAATTATGGCCTTTGGCCTGCAAAATTTTATCTTCTTCGATACGACCCAACTGGCTTATCACGCCGTCGGCAGGCATCACCAGGATGTTAGGATCGGTATTGAGCGGACGTACGTCATCACGCAGCGGACGAACAAAGAAATCATTGAACGTACGATAGCTGGCGGTATCCGGTTTTTGCGCCTCGGTCATATCGACTTTGTAATACTTTACGAAGAGATCGATAACCAGTTTTGTCAGCCATCCTGCTCGTTTGCTTGCGCCCCAGCCCGCCAGGCGAGTGAGCCATAGTTTCGGCAGAATGTATTGTAGCGAAAGTTTAAATGAGTTTAACAAGGTAGCCTCCAGGCCATTGTTGTTCCTGAACCGGCAGTTATACCGGTATCCTGAAAAAAGGGGACGATTCTAACGACGCCTAGCGTATCTGTCAGTCGTCCGTATCAGAAAAGTTTTTACGCGTTTTTACCTGCGCCATACTTTCAAGAATTCGGTGATAATTTTCGAAACGGGTTTCCGCAATAGCGCCGTTCTCTACCGCTTCGCGAATGGCGCAGCCTGGATCGGCGTCATGCTTGCAGTCCCGGTATTTGCAATGTCCCAAATAGTCATGAAATTCGACAAAGCCCTGGGTGATTTGTTCCGGCTCCAGATGCCATAAGCCGAACTCGCGCACGCCGGGGGAATCAATGACATCGCCGCCATGCGGGAAATGATACAGACGAGCAGCGGTAGTGGTATGTTGACCCAGACCGGAGACATTCGACACATCGTTCGTCAGAATCTCGTTCTGTAAGCCGAGCAGAGCATTTAGCAGGCTGGATTTTCCGACGCCGGACTGCCCGGCAAAAATACTGATGCGACCGGTTAATACCTCTTCCAGCGGTTTCAGACCATCCTGCGTATGGCTGGAGACCATCAGCACGCGATAGCCGATATTGCGGTAGATATCCATCTGCTCATTAACGAAGTCCATACCTTCGTCGTCCAGCAGATCAATTTTATTGAGTACGATAAGCGGCTCAACCTGTAGGGTTTCACAGCCGACCAGATAGCGATCGATGATATTCAGCGACAGCTCCGGCAAAATCGCGGAGACGATAACGATTTGGTCAATGTTGGCGGCAATAGGCTTCACGCCGTCGTAGAAGTCCGGGCGCGTCAATACCGAGGTGCGCTCATGCACCGCTTCAACGATGCCTTTTACGTTGACGCCCTCTGCGGCGGCTTTGCCCGGACGCCAGACGACGCGATCGCCCGTCACCAGCGAACGGATAGTGCGGCGGATATTGCAGCGGTGAACCTCGCCGTCAGCAGACTCCACATCGGCATGCATACCAAAACGGCTAATGACGATACCTTCTGCAGGCTCGCCAAACAGGTTGTCATCGTAGTCGGCTTTCTCCGCGGACGTTTTTAAACGACGCTGGTGATTGGCGTTCACACGGCGCTGCTGGCCTTTGGAGAGTTTATTTTTGCTCAATCGTACTGGCTCCTGGTCGCCCATAGTGGGCAAAACATCTATGATACACGCAATTGTAGATGAATATAGTCACAGTGAATGTGACCTCTGAAGGGTGGAAAATAGCATGAGTGCCGATGAAAACAACCTGATTTGGATCGATCTGGAGATGACAGGTCTGGACCCCGAGCGCGATCGCATTATTGAGATAGCCACGCTGGTGACGGATGCCAGCCTGAACATTCTGGCGGAAGGGCCGACGATTGCGGTACATCAATCCGATGCGCAACTGGCGTTAATGGATGACTGGAACGTGCGCACCCATACCGGCAGCGGCCTGGTAGATCGCGTTAAGGCAAGTACGATGGGCGAACGAGACGCTGAACTGGCGACGATTGAATTTCTGAAAACATGGGTGCCTGCGGGTAAGTCGCCGATTTGCGGTAACAGCATCGGTCAGGATCGTCGTTTTCTGTTTAAATATATGCCGGAACTGGAGGCCTACTTCCACTATCGCTATCTGGATGTCAGTACGCTCAAGGAACTGGCGCGCCGCTGGAAGCCGGAGATTCTGGCCGGCTTTACCAAGCAGGGCACGCACCAGGCGATGGATGATATTCGCGAGTCGGTGGCGGAGCTGGCTTACTACCGCGAGCATTTCATTAAGCTGTGAGGCGTAACATGCCGGATGGCAACGCCAGAGCGTCTCATCCGGCAGCTCTCCCGCCATTGAATTACTGCGTAAACCATTTCTCCTGCATTTGTGCATATTCCGGCGATGCTTTCACCTTGTCGAGCGCGGCATTAATTTCTTGCAATAGCGCGTCGTTGCCTTTGCGTACCGCAATGCCTAACCCTTTTCCGTAGTAGTCAGGATCGCTGGCGCGTTCATCCATGATGGCGTAATCCGGATTGTTTTTTAGCCACTTACCAATCGCGGCGACATCGCCAAACACGCCCTCAAGACGGTTGTTTTTCAGATCGGTAAAGGCGTTTAGATAGCTGTCATAGGCGACAGGCGTGATGGCTTGTTGTTTATCCTGCAAATAGCGCTGATGCGTTGTACCGTTTTCCAGACCGACTTTTTTGCCTTTCAGATCGGCAAAAGTGTGATAAGCCCCTTTACGCGTGACGACTACCGCCGATAGACCTTCGTAATAGGGTTGGCTAAAGGAGACCTGCTGCTCACGTTTGGGCGTCATATCCATACCGGCGATCACCGCATCAAACTTTTTGAAGCGTAGGCTGGGGATCAGACTATCAAAGCTCTGGTTAGTAAATGAGCACTCCGCTTGCATCTCTTTGCAGACCGCGTTGGCGACATCAATATCGAAACCAACAATTTTATTATCGGCATCGACAAACTCATAGGGCGCATAGGTGGCGGAGGTGCCAAAATGTAATGTTCTGGCGGAAACGGAAGCGGCGTGAACGGAGAGGCTGGCTAACAGCATGACAATAAGTTTTTTTTTCATCTTGATCCCTGATATCAATTGGATGTTGTGGTCACCGTGCTATTCTTTTTTTGGCGCAGGGTGCTATTCTGATTCTGTGCCTTTAGGCGTGGCGTGAAAAGTTTTTTGTTGCATAGCGCACGCTTTGCTCGTTTTTTGTCTTGTTTGGTGATTTAATCAGCATTCAAACAAAAATCGCGAAAAAATGCGTTCAGGGGCTTGCAGCTAAATGGATTTCTCGTATAATGCGCCTCCCGTAACGACGCAGAAATGCGAATTACGACAGCAACAAATTTGCGGGAATAGCTCAGTTGGTAGAGCACGACCTTGCCAAGGTCGGGGTCGCGAGTTCGAGTCTCGTTTCCCGCTCCAA
>NZ_JAMMIN010000007.1:153555-226948 GCF_051702785.1 Salmonella sp. NW722 | reverse complement strand
AGCAGGGTGGTTTTTCCGGCGCCGTTGCCGCCGGTGACCTGCACCCACTCCCCGGCGTCCACGGTGAACGACAGCCCACTGAACAGCGTCCTCTCGTCCCGCTCGCAGTACAGATCTCTGGCTTCAAGCATTCCCACTCATCAACGTCCTGTCAGAAACCTGGTTTAACATCACGCATATCCGGCAGTTTATGCGCGATCCCTTTGTGGCAATCGATACAGGTCTGTCCATCTTTTACCGCCTGATCGTGCATTTTCGCCGCGACGCCTTTTTGCGCGGTCAGATCCATAAAGTCGAAATTGTGGCAGTTACGGCATTCCTGCGAGTTGTTGTCTTTCATGCGCCGCCACTCATTTTGTGCCATTGTCAGGCGATGAGCTTCAAATTTCTGCGGTGTATCTATCAGCCCAAATACCTTCGCGTACAGCTCTTTACTGGCTTTGATCTTACGGATCATCTTCGGCCCCCACTCATGCGGCACATGGCAGTCAGGACAGGTGGCACGAACGCCGCTACGGTTGTTGTAGTGGACGGTTTCCATATACTCCTCATACACAGTGTTGCGCATTTCATGGCAGCTAATACAAAACTCTTCGGTGTTAGCTTTTTCCATTCCGGTATTGAAGCCGCCCCAGAAGATGATGCCGCCGATAAAACCGATTAACAGCAGCGTCCCCAACGCCAGGCGGCTGGGGCTGCGCCACCATCGCCAGACGCGCTTTATCCAGCCGGGTTTACGGTTAGAATTTTCCATAATGACCTCTTATTTCCCGTAACCTTGCGAGGGGGTAAAGGTATTGTCGATAATCGGCGCGGTATCAGACTGCGGTACGTGGCACTGCAGGCAGAAATAACGACGCGGCGCGACGTTGCCCGACACTTTACCGTCGCTGTCCATAAAGTGCGTCGGACTGATACGCGGCGCGCCCGTCGTACGATAACTTTCCACGCCGTGGCATTGCAGACAGCGGTTGGTATTGGTCGTCACCTGGTAGCCCTCGACGCTGTGCGGGATCATCGGCGGCTGGTTGACGTAATTTAGCGGCATACGTTCCTGCTCTTTCGGCATACGAATCGCCCCTTCCTGCGTCCCGGATACTTCCGGCGACTGGCTCAGATCCACTCCGTTTGCCGCCCAAACCGCACCACTTACCACCAGGGCAAGCGTGGCCATCCATTGACACAGCGCTTTCATCAGGTCATGGCTTTTCATTGTTTCGCTCCCGAACTCCATCGCATTTACACTTCATCCTTCGAGCTGCCTCTTTGTTGGCTGCGCTCCAAAATCCCAGTCACATCGTTATCTATGCTCCTGGGGATTTCCTCGCTTACCGCCGCGATGCATCCCGAATGATGTTGTGTATCGTTATTGTAAAAACATCCTCAGAACAGACATCCACGCAGCGACCGCAGGTCATGCAGTCGCGGTGAGTGACCTGCGCCGGGCTTTGCTCATCCAGCACCGGCGCACGTAGCACATGCGGTTCCGGGCAAACATGAAAACAATCCATACAGCGATTACATTTCTCACGTTTTTTGGCCGTCACGGTCACTACGCCTTTACTGCCCAGCACGCCATACAGCGCGCCCATCGGGCAAATATGACCGCACCAACCGTGCTCAACGACTAATAAATCAAATAAAAACAAAGCAATAATCAGCAACGCGCCGCTACTAAATCCCATAACCAGACTACGGCCTAACAGCGACACGGGATTAATCCATTCCCACAGCAGCGTGCCGGTCAGGGCCGAACCGATTAACACCACCACCAGAAGGACGTACCGTATATGGCGTGGAATCGTCGCAGACTGGTTCAGGTCAAATTTCCTGCGCATCCAGTTAGCCAAATCGGTAACGGGGTTTAGCGGGCAAACCCAACTGCAAAATAATCGCTTTCCCGCCAGCGCATACAGCACAGCGATAATCACTGCTCCCGTCAGCGCCACGGTAGCGGGAAGATGCCCACTGGCGAGACTTTCCAGGGTAATCAGCGGATCGGTCAACGGGAGGGTATCGAACAGCAAACTACTGCTGTAGTTGCCATGCAAAACCCAAAAGCCCAGCCACGGGCCGCTGAGAAACATCCCCAGCACCATAAACTGGCTGATACGGCGTAACACCAGCCAGCGGTGGCTACGCCACCAGCCTTTTTTCGCCCGCGCTTCTCGCCCGGCGTCGCGTTTACGATTTGCCATCTTTCCCCTCCAGCCAGCCGAAGCGGTAATGGTGTCCTAACTCCCCTTTCGCCAATGACAACGGCAACACTTTTATCGCTGGTTGCTCCAGTACGCAGACTTTTTCGCATTTGCCGCAGCCGGTACAGGCGTCGCTGTGTACGGTGGGCAGAAAGCGCGCATGTTTGCCGGTGCGCATGTTGCGATCCAGCTCCAGCGTGATGGCCTCATCGATTTTCGGGCATTCGCGGTAGCAAACGTCGCAGCGCAGCCCCTGAAAGTTGAGGCAGTTTTCCTGATCCAGCAGCACCGCCAGCCCCATGCGCGAGTCATCAATGGAGGCGATATCTTTATTCAGCGCCCCGCTGGGGCAGACTTTGGCGCACGGAATGTCTTCACACATTTCGCAGGGGATGTCGCGAGCGACGAAATAGGGCGTACCTGCCGATAGCCCGGAGGCCAGCGTCGCCAGTTTTAGCGTGTCGTATGGACACGCCTGAACGCACTGCCCGCAGCGCACACAGGCGCTGGCGAAGGCATTTTCATTCAGCGCGCCAGGCGGACGCAGCCGCACGCCCGATGCGCGCGCGGTTTGCTGTTGCAAGCCCAGCGCCACGCCAACCGCTGCCAGCCCGCCCGCAGTGCGCACAACATCACGCAGAAAGCGGCGGCGGCCATTTTGGGGTTTCGCTGTACGGGACATAACGCGTTACACCTTCGCCAGCTTAACGGCGCACTTCTTGAAGTCCGTCTCTTTAGAGAGCGGGTCCGTCGCATCCAGCGTCAGGTTGTTCACTAGCTGAGCGGCATCGAAGAACGGCATATACACCAGTCCCTGCGGCGGACGGTTACGTCCACGCGTTTCGACAATCGAAATCACTTCACCGCGGCGGGACGACACTTTAACCTTATCCCCGCGACGCAGATCGCGCGCTTTCGCATCCAGCGGGTGAATAAAGACCACCGCTTCCGGGAAGGCGCGATGCAATTCAGGCACGCGGCGCGTCATACTGCCGGTATGCCAGTGTTCCAGCACGCGACCGGTGGAAAGCCACAGATCGTACTCGTTGTCCGGCGACTCCGCCGCAGGTTCAAATGGCAGCGCGAAGATCACCGCTTTGCCATCCGGTTTACCGTAGAATTTGTACCCTTCCCCCGCTTTTACATACGGGTCGTTGCCTTCGCTGTAACGCCATTGCGTCTCTTTGCCTTCGACGACCGGCCAGCGCAGACCGCGCGCGTTGTGGTAATCGTCGAACGGCGCCAGATCGTGCCCGTGGCCACGTCCAAACCAGGCGTATTCTTCAAACAGTCCTTTTTGCAGATAGAAGCCCAGCTCACGAGACTCATCGTTTAACTGATCCTCTTTCAGCTCGCTCAGCGGGAATTTGCTGACCGCCGGCGTGGCGAACAGAACGTCATACAGCGTTTTACCGCGCAGCTCCGGCTTCTGGGCCAGCAACGCCTCCGGCCAGACCTCCTCGGTTTTAAAACGACGGGAGAACTGCACCAGTTGCCAGAGGTCGGATTTAGCTTCGCCCGGCGCTTTAATTTGCTGACGCCAGAACTGCGTGCGGCGTTCGGCGTTGCCGTAAGCGCCTTCTTTCTCAACCCACATGGCGGTCGGCAGGATCAGATCCGCAGACAGCGCGCTCACCGTCGGGTAAGGATCGGAGACAATGATAAAGTTACGCGGATCGCGCCAGCCCGGCATCCGATCTTCTTTGATGTTCGGCCCGGCCTGCATATTGTTATTACACATTACCCAGTAGACGTTCAGCTTGCCGTCTTTCAACGCGCGATCCTGCGCCACCGCGTGTAAACCCACTTTTGCCGGAATAGTGCCAGCGGGGATCTGCCAGTGTTTTTCGCAGATATCACGGTGTTTTTCGTTCGTCACGACCATGTCGGCGGGTAGACGGTGTGAGAAGGTTCCCACTTCACGCGCCGTACCGCAGGCGGAAGGCTGGCCGGTCAGCGAGAAAGGACCGCAGCCAGGCTGGGATATTTTTCCGGTCAGCAGATGGAGGTTGTAAACCAGGTTATTCGCCCACACGCCGCGAGTATGCTGGTTAAACCCCATCGTCCAGTAAGAGATCACGCGCTTATTCGGATCGGCGTAGAGCTGCGCCAACTGTTCCAGCTGATCTTTCGGCACGCCGGTCATTTCAGCGGTCTTGTCCAGCGTATATTCCGCCACGAAGGCTTTATACTCGTCGAAGCTCATCGGCTCGGAAGCATCGGAGCCCGGATTCTTCGCCGCTTTTTCCAGCGGGTGCGTCGGGCGTAAGCCGTAGCCGATATCCGTCGCCCCTTTACGCAGGTTCACATGCTTTGTGAAGAAATCCTGATTTACCGCGTTGTTCTGAATAATGTAATTCGCGATATAGTTAAGGATCACCAGATCGCTTTGCGGGGTAAAGACAATACCGTTGTCCGCCAGCTCAAAGCTACGGTGCTGGAAGGTGGAGAGGACAGCGACTTTCACATTCGGGTCGGACAAACGGCGGTTAGTGATGCGCGACCATAAAATCGGGTGCATCTCCGCCATGTTGGAACCCCACAGCACAAACGCATCGGCCTGCTCAATATCGTCGTAGCAGCCCATCGGTTCATCCATGCCAAAGGTGCGCATAAAGCCCACCACCGCCGAGGCCATGCAGTGACGCGCATTCGGGTCGATGTTGTTAGAGCGGAAACCAGCCTTGAACAGTTTTGCGGCGGCATAGCCTTCCCAGATGGTCCATTGACCCGATCCAAACATGCCGATCGCTTCTGGTCCTTTCTCTTTCAGGGAGGTTTTAAACTTCTCTTCCATCACATCGAAGGCCTGTTCCCAGCTCACCGGCGTAAACTCGCCGTCTTTGTGATAGCTGCCGTCTTTCATGCGCAGCATCGGCTGCGTCAGACGATCTTTACCGTACATGATTTTGGGCAGGAAGTAGCCTTTAATGCAGTTCAGACCACGGTTGACCGGCGCGTCGGGGTCGCCCTGGCAGGCGACCACACGGCCCTGCTGCGTTCCCACCAACACACCGCAACCCGTTCCGCAAAAACGGCACGGCGCTTTATCCCATTTGATGGCTTCCTGCTGCCCGACAACGGCGCGGGCGACGCCCGGCACGCTCAGACCGGCAGCCGCCGCAGCGGCCGCAACGGCGTTAGCTTTCATAAAGCTACGACGACTGAGTTTCATGGTGTTTCCTCACCTTGCTCATCCTGCTGGTGATAAACCAGCGACACCGCCAGTACGCCCTCGACATTGCGTACTGACTCAATTGTTTGCATCAGCGTTTCACTCTGATCTGCTTCCGCCACCACGATCAGTTGCCCGCTTTCAACATCGCTTAACGCGACTTCGCAACCCGGCAACGTGTTCAACTGTGTGCCAATGGCGGCGATGTTCTGACTTTTGGCCTGCACGACCAGGCTACAGACCTGCCAGTTAGTGCGCATGGTGGTTCTCCGCTTTGATGGCTGACACGGGGCAGATAGCCACACACGCCCCGCATCCGTTACAGGCCTGCGAGTCAAGCTGCGGCTGGTAAATACCGGATAACGTGGGACGAAAGGTAATGGCCATAGGTTCACAACTGTCCTGGCAACGATGGCATTCAACCGATTGCCTGGCGAGGCAGTTTTCCGTGAGCGTAAAAACCAGATCCCAGGCCCTGGTGTGGCGCGGAAGAAAAAGCGATTCGGTACAGGCCTGCGCACAGGCATAACAAAAGCTGCACTCGCCCCGTTTGAAATCTACGCTCGGATATCCCCCCGCCCCTCGCTGCAGGATGTCGGCCTCACACGCCTGGATGCAGGCGTCGCAACGCAGACAATGTGCGAGAAAATAGGTCGTTTCTCTGGCCCACGGCGGAAGAATCCCATTGCTGGCGTTGCGCCAACTGCCGGTCAACATGCTTCGACGGGATAAATCAACCATGATATCGCCCTTCCATAACGACACGCTTCCATAGGGAGTGAATACCAATAAAAACCGTACAATTTATGAGTAGTTGTTTTTGTAAATAAGATATTTCAGGATGTGTAAGAGATGCATACCCCGATAGAGGTAAATGCTGTTGCCGGATCAAAAGAGTGCCGGGTAAAGACCCGTAAACGTGCTTTTTCTCACATTTCAATGAGTTATATAGATATTTATATAACGAAAACCACTAATAGCTGATAATTTCATTTACATTATCAATATCAGAATATTCCACTATATAAAAAGACGCTATTTTATTAATAATCTTGAAAATATGAGTAAATACAGATTAATAGATAATATGAATGTGTTAATCTGTTGTCAGTGAATACCGAAAACAGCAGAAAGGAAATACTGTGAACAATCAAATGAAGATGTTTGTCCCTGCCGTCGTCTTCGCCGCCCTCGCCAGCGCCTCTGCCTGGGCTAACAATGGCGATACCGCCCAGCCGCTGGAAAAAATCGCCCCCTATCCGCAGGCGGAAAAAGGAATGAAGCGGCAAGTGATAACCCTTACCCCTCAGCAGGATGAATCTACCCTCAAAGTGGAACTGTTGATTGGCCAAACGCTGAATGTGGATTGTAACCAGCATCGCCTCGGCGGCACGCTGGAAACAAAAACGCTGGAAGGCTGGGGCTATGACTATTATGTCTTTGATAACGTCACCTCTCCGGTATCAACCATGATGGCCTGCCCTGAAGGTAAGAAAGAGCAAAAATTCGTCACCGCCTGGCTGGGTGAAGACGGGATGCTGCGCTACAACAGCAAGCTGCCGATCGTGGTGTATACCCCGGCGAATGTGGACGTGAAATACCGCATCTGGAAAGCGGACGCTAACGTACAGAACGCCGTCGCGCGATAATGTTACGCTGCCCGGTCACACTTACCGGGCATCTGAACACGCCGGCTCACGCAGCGCTCCGGGGTTCTTTTCAAAACACGTCTGGAAATCCGCTCGCCCGATGCCTGGTGGCGACGCGTAGCATCTTATCAGGCCTACCCGCGTGCGGACGTAGGACTGCCATCAGGCGGTTTATCCGGCGCCATAATCCATTACGCAGTACGCGCAACCGCATCACGCGAAGCGGCGTCACGTTCGTCGCCGGTGAGTTCGGTTAACTGCCCGTTACGCATTTCAAGCAGACGATCGGCGTGAATAAAATAGTGATCATCATGGCTGATGGCGAAAATGGTTTTGCCCATTTCCTGCATTAACGGCAACAGTACCTGATAAAATTCCCGGCGGAAATGCGGGTCCTGATCGGCGGCCCACTCATCCAGCAAAATAATATCGCGCTCTTCCGCCAGCGCCAGCAGCAGCGCAATGCGCTTTTTTTGCCCTTTCGACAGTTTAAGATTCAAAATGCGCCCATCGTTTAGCTCCAGCTTGTGCGTCATTTTCAGGTGCTCAAGCCACTTTTCGACCAGAGCGTGATTGGCGGGTTTCCCCTGCGGCCCCAGCAGGCGGTCGAATAACCACACATCGGTGAACACCGCAGAAAACAGTTTGCGATAATCTTCCGGCTGTCCGGCGGCAATAGGTTGACCATCAAGTAAAATCGTTCCCGATTGCGGCTGGTATAAACCGGTCAATAACATGGCCAGCGTCGATTTCCCGCTACCGTTGCCGCCAATTAAAAACAGCAGTTCGCCGCGGTGAATCGTCAGGTTGATGGGCCCCACGGAAAACGCGTTATCCTGATAGTGGAAAACCACGTTGCGCAGCTCCAGCGTCTTCCAGTCGGGAAAGGCTTTCGGCTGTGGAAAATCAGGCTTATACGGGGCGAGCGCGAATTTATTCAGTTTATTAAACGCCACCTGGGCGGTCAGTAGCGTTGGCAACGCCCCCACCGCAGACAGCAGCGGCGTGCGCAGGAACAGCAACGTCAGTGAATAGGTCGCCGCGACGTTGGTATCCGCCCAGCCGAGACTATTCGCCATCCAGAAGACCAGGCCTATCGCTCCCAGCATCATGATATTCGACCAGTTAACGGCGCTCAGATGAAAAGTATCGGCACGGATAATGTGATGACGATACTCTTTGGCGTCCGGGATATAGCATTGCTGAAAAATCTGCTCCGCACGCTCGCGGTTTAGCGTCAGCTCTTTGCGTCCTTCCAGCACCGTCTGATAGTCGTTGTACAGCTTATCTTCGGTCTCGCGCAGGGTCGCCATATGCTGGTAAACCCGCGCCACCAGCACGAATCCGCCCCAGATAGTGACCGCCATCCAGATAGCCGTAACCAGCAGCATTTTTGTCGATAGCATCGCCAGATACGCCGCCGAGCCGACGGTGAGGATAATGCCCTGCACCAGCTCAGGCAGACGCACAAAGGCGATAGTAATATTGCGAATATCGCTGGTCAGACCGGCCAGTAAAGAGGCGCTGCCCAGTTGCTCAATGCGTTCAACGTGCGTATCCAGAATGCGCTTGATAAATTCGCTGCGCAGGCGGTAAACGAAATGGTGTCCCAGAGTGGTGAGCGCCAGTTGGGAACCTAATGTGACGACCATTAGTAACAGGAGCAGACCGAGAAATTCCGGCAGCACCATGACGGTGGTGTCCACCGTTTCAATCAGGCGCTGATTGATAAACGCGATCAGGCCAATCCCCAGCGCCGCGCTGGCGAGGCTCAGCGCCATCACGCTAATAAATGGCCAGCGGTACTGCCGCCAGACAAGAATAAGAAGTTCCATGCATACAACCCGGACCGATAATAACAGCCCGCAGTTTAACTAACTCCACCTGCACAGCAATAATAATTCTTATTTTTATTCTTTTTCAGCCGCCTGACGGAAGGTGAGATTGTAACGAAATTCACCGGTCATGGGATGAAAGCCCGCTTTAAGCGGCTGGATACCATGATAAAACAGCCGGGACTCGCCGCCCCAGACCACGATATCGCCATGCTCCAGTAAGATCCGCTGGAGCGGATCGCTGCGACGCAGGCCGCCAAACTGAAAAACCGCCGGCACCCCCAACGAAACTGAGACGATAGGCGCGCGCAGATCCGGCTCGTCTTTATCCTGATGCAGCGACAGTTTTGCGCCGGGCGCGTAGCGATTGATCAGGCAGGCGTCCGGTTGGAAGCTCGCATACCCTGCCGCGATTGCCGCCTGACGACATACGCTGGCAAACGATAACGGCAGCGCAGGCCAGGGTTTATCGGTCAACGGATCGCGCACGGCATAACAATAACCGTGACGATCGGTAGTCCACCCTAACGCGCCGCAGTTGGTCATCGCCACCGACATGGTGTAGCCGCCCGGCGTCACCATCTGACGAAACGGAGACTGACTGGCGACAAACCCGATATCGTCTAATAGCGATTGCGCCGCGCGAAACGCAAAGCGGCGCAACACCACCGCGCCAGGCGCCAGGGGCTCTTGCCAGGGCGCTTCATCAGCAAATAGATCCAGCATTGCTACTCCTCTTTTTGCGCTTCTCGCTTTAATAGCTGCGCTTTTCGACGCACGCCCCAACGATAACCGGAGAGCGCGCCATCGCGACGCACGACCCGATGACACGGGATCACCATCGCCAGTTTATTCGCGCCGCACGCGCTGGCGACCGCGCGTACTGCCGTGGGTTTGCCGATAGTCGCGGCAAGCTGTTGATAGCTTACGGTTTCGCCGCAGGGAATCGCGCATAACGCCTGCCAGACCTGCTGTTGAAACGCGGTTCCCTGGATATCCAGCGGCAACGAGAGCAGCACATCGCGTGTGTTGATAGCCGCGACAACCTGCCGCACCCGTTGCTGAAAAGGCGCGTCAGCAGGTTCGTGGCGGGCCGCCGGGAACAGGGTGTGTAATTCAGCCAGTAGCGCCTCGTCGCTATCACCGGGGAGAATCGCGCAAATCCCCCGCTCGCTCTCCGCCACCAGGCACCGTCCGTAAACCCAGTCCGTCAGCGCATAGCGAACGGAGACATTATCGCCGCCTTTGCGAAACTGTTTTGCCGTCATGCCCAGCGTCTGGTCGGCATGACGATAGTAGCTACTGCTATCCGGGAAGCCGGCGCGGTAAATAGCCGCCGTGATCGGCTCTCCTTTCGCCAACGCCTCACGCAGCCGCCGGGCGCGCCACGCCTGCTGCCACCCTTTCGGCGTCATACCGGTGCTCGCTTTAAACAAACGGTGCAGATGAAACGGGCTCATCGCCACCGCCTGCGCCAGAGACGCCAGCGTTACCGGCGTCTCCTGCTCAAGTAAACGGCAGGCGCAGGCAATCTTATCCAACCGCCGTTGCTGCGCTCGCGCATTATCCGGCTGACAGCGCTTGCAGGGGCGAAAACCGGCGTCCAGCGCCTGCTGCGCGTTGGCAAAAAAGCGAACATTTTTACGTAACGCCCGCTTCGAGCGACAAGAAGGACGGCAAAAAACGCCGGTGGTTCGCACCGCAAAAACGAAACGCCCATCCGCGCTGGCATCGCGCGCCTGCACCCGCAGCCAGCATTCATCATCGGTAAGTAACGCTTTTTTCATCATAGACTCCTTCATTAAGCATAGTGCTTGCTTACATGCAGTGTGTCCGTAAATCCGCCCACAAAAACCCGTAATCTTGCGTTTTAATTCTTATCGCTCACCAGGAACGTTTTGAACTGCGGCGACATCCAGGTTTTAAAGCCTTCACCTTCTTTCATGATCATAAAGACCGCCAGCCCTTCCCGCCGCACGACCTCTTGCGCCTTTTGCGTACCAAGCACCATCAGGCCGGTGTCCCAGCCGTCCGCTTCCAGCGCCGTTGGCGCAATGACCGTAACCGATACCAGGTTGTGTTCAATGGGGCGCCCCGTTTGCGGATCGATAACGTGCGAGATACGCTTGCCATCCAGCTCATAATAGTTACGGTAGCTGCCGGAGGTGCTGATGCCATGCCCGTTGATATCCACAATCGCCTGCACCGCGTTTTCCCGGTCGGTCGGCTTCTGAATCGCGACGCGCCACGGCAGCCCCTGCGCATTCATCCCGCGACTGCTTAATGCGCCGCCCACCGAGACCAGATAACGCGCAATGCCCTCCTGCTCCATCAGACGCGCCAGGTGATCCGCCGCATAGCCCTCCCCGACCGTGGAGAGATCAACATAAAGATCCGGCAGATCTTTTTGCAAAAACTGATGTCCAGCCCTGTCGATAACCTGCAAATGTTGCAGGCCTGTTTTCGCTTTTGCCGCATCGATTTGTGCTGGTGTTGGGATATGCAGCGGCTGCCGATCCGGTCCAAACCCCCACAGATTGACCAGCGGGCCCACGGTGATATCCATCGCGCCATCCGTCTTCGCGCCAATACGCAGCGCCGAGGTCACGATATCCGCCATGGCTTCGCTGACCGGCCAGGGCGCAAGGCTGCGTGAATGGTTAAAACGCATCAGCGCGGAGTCATTTTTATAGGTAGAAAGCAACCAATCATCAGCATCAAGCTGAGTCTGGATTTTAGTCTGTAACTCTGCGGCGCGTTTCGCATCGATACCAACCACGCTCACCCGCCAGAGGGTCCCCATCGTTTTACCTTCCAGCACCTGAGCGGCAGGTGACGCTGTTGTCGTTTCGGGAGCCTCATCGCAGCCCATAAGTAAAAAAGCCGCCGCCAGACACACGGCCCGGCAAAAAGTCATTTTCATCGCTGTTTATCCTCATTCGAATGGACGCAAGCGTATATCAAAACGTCGTATTTGTACGCCGGAATAAGGCATGAAAAAAGGGCCCGCAGGCCCTTTAGCAACATCTTTTGCTGATTAGAACTGGTAAACCAGACCCAGCGCTACGATGTCGTCGGTGTTGATGCCCGCATCGCGGGTAAAGTCGTTTTTATCCAGCAGGTTGATTTTGTAATCAACATAGGTGGACATGTTTTTGTTGAAGTAGTAAGTCGCGCCGACATCAACATATTTTACGATGTCCTGGTCGCCATAGCTGGCGCCGTAGCCGTTGCTGATGTCCTTACCTTTAGACTGCAGGTAAGCCACAGACGGACGCAGACCAAAGTCGAACTGGTACTGAGCAACCACTTCAAAGTTCTGCGCTTTGTTGGCAAAACCGTAAGAGGTGGACGGGTTGCTACCGTTAGAGGTACCAAAACGGGTTGCATTATAGGTCTGAGAATACTGCGCTGCCAGATAGATGTTGTTCGCATCGTATTTCAGGCCGCCGGTGTAGACCGTGGCGCGATCGCCGTTACCATACAGGCGAGCGTTAGCGGTGTTGTTCTGATCGGCAGTACGTTTAGACGTGGTGATAGCGCCACCGACAGAGAAGCCTTCGCCGATTGCATAAGTCAGCGATCCGCCGTAACCATCGCCGTTCTGGTTCAGCAGGCTACGACCACCATCGTTTTCACCGCTCACGCTGCCGTTTTTGCCCTGATACTGCAACGCGAAGTCCAGACCATCCACCAGGCCGAAGAAGTCGGTGTTACGGTAGGTAGCATAGCCGTTACCACGCTGCTGCATAAAGTTGTCAGCGCCGTAGGTGTCGCCGCCGAACTCCGGCAGAACGTCGGTCCAGGAGGTCACGTCATAGGTTACGCCGTAGTTACGACCATAATCGAAGGAGCCTGCGTCAGCGAATTTCAGACCCGCAAACGCCACACGCGTCCAGGAGTCGTTGCTGCCTTCAGTCTGGTTGCCCTGAATCTGATATTCCCACTGGCCATAACCGGTCAGCTGATCGTTAACCTGCGTTTCGCCTTTGAAGCCGATACGCATGTAGGTCTGGTCGCCGTCGCTGCCTTTGTCGTCAGAGAAGTAGTGCAGGCCATCAACTTTACCAAACAGATCTAATTTGTTGCCGTCTTTATTATAAATTTCAGCCGCATTCGCTGCGCCCGCCACCAGCAGAGCTGGTACCAGGAGGGACAGTACTTTAACTTTCATGTTATTAACCCTCTGTTATATGCCTTTATTGCTTTTTTATGCCACTGCTTACTGGTTAACCCTCATTAACCAGTCGGCAAGTCCATTCTCCGCAAAAATACAGAATAATCCAACACGAATATGATACTAAAACTTTTAAGATGTTACAATTATCTACATAGATGTTTCAAAATATGAATTTTACGGAACTTTTTTAAAGCAAAAATCAAGTAAAAATAAGCACAAATAGACAAAATATATTCACGAAACTTTTAAAATCAACGGGTTAAATTGATGAAATTCATAGCACTGAATGATAAAACAGAATCTTCATTCGCAACTAAAATAGTGACCGCTATCATCATTAACTTTATTTATTACCGTCATTCACTTCTGAATGTCTGTTTACCCCTATTTCAACCGGATGCTTCGCATTCGGTTTTTTTTACCCTTTTTCAGACACACCCGGCTGATTTATGCTACCTGCCTAAAACTATCACGGTTATTCACTACACTCCCCTGCTCGACCGTTCGTAAGACATTAGCAAATAATTTCTTGATATTTAGTGCTAAACATTTATAAGTAGTCTTTATATTTGTACCGTTCTGCGAAGGTTGTACGCTTTTCCCGTCCCGCCGACGGAGCGCGTGTTAAGTTGCCCGGCATGACGTAAGAGTCTGGAAATTCATTCATTACCCTTTATACTGCCCTTCACCTTCAGCGTTGCTTTTACAGGTCGTAAACATAAATGAGTCAGTCTGACACAACGGTCTCTACCCGATTCTCCCTTCTACCGGGAAGCATTACCCGTTTCTTCTTATTGCTGATCATTGTGCTGCTGGTAACGATGGGCGTTATGGTACAGAGCGCCGTCAACGCCTGGTTGAAAGACAAAAGCTATCAAATTGTCGATATCACCCACGCTATTCATAAACGCGTGGATACCTGGCGGTATGTTACCTGGCAAATTTATGACAACATCGCCGCGACCACTACGCCATCGACAGGTGAAGGACTTCAGGAAACGCGTCTGAAGCAGGATGTGTATTATCTTGAAAAGCCGCGACGTAAAACTGAAGCGCTGATTTTCGGTTCCCATGACAGCGCCACGCTGGAAATGACGCAGCGTATGTCAACCTATCTGGATACGCTGTGGGGCGCGGAAAACGTGCCGTGGTCAATGTATTACCTCAACGGACAGGATAACAGCCTGATTCTTATCTCTACCCTACCGTTGAAAGATCTCTCTTCCGGCTTTAAAGAGTCCACTATTGGCAATATCGTCGATTCCCGCCGGGCAGAGATGTTGCAGCAGGCGAATGCACTGGATGAGCGCGAAAGTTTCTCCTCATTGCGAAAACTGGCCTGGCAAAACGGTCACTATTTTACGCTGCGCACGACCTTCAATCAGCCAGGACATCTGGCAACCGTGGTGGCGTTTGATCTGCCCATTAATGATTTAATCCCGCCGGGAATGCCGCTGGACAGTTTTCGGATAGAGCCTGACGCAACCCAGGCGACGGGGCGAAGCAGTGAAAAGGAAGCGCCTGATAGCGTCACGATTAGCTTTAACGGTTCAAAAATTGAGATCTCCTCAGCGCTTAACTCTACCGGAATGCGCCTGATCTGGCAGGTACCGTTCGGTACGCTTTTGCTTGATACGTTGCAAAATATTTTGCTGCCTTTACTGCTGAACATCGGGCTGCTGGCGTTGGCGTTATTTGGCTACGCCACGTTCCGTCATCAGCCGGGACGGTCGACGGAATCGACATCCGGCAACGCGGCGAATAATGAGCTTCGCGTCTTACGCGCCATTAATGAAGAGATCGTTTCTCTGCTGCCGCTGGGTCTGCTGGTCTACGATCAGGAAGGCAACCGCACCGTGATCAGCAATAAAATCGCCGATCATCTGTTGCCGCATCTTAACCTGCAAAATATTACCAGCATGGCGGAGCAGCATCAGGGCGTGATTCAGGCGACAATTAATAACGAACTGTATGAGATCCGTCTGTTTCGCAGCCAGATCGCTCCCCGCACG
Organism: Salmonella sp. NW722; assembly: GCF_051702785.1. Taxonomy (NCBI): domain Bacteria; kingdom Pseudomonadati; phylum Pseudomonadota; class Gammaproteobacteria; order Enterobacterales; family Enterobacteriaceae; genus Salmonella; species Salmonella sp. NW722. Next base: position 211,899 of record NZ_JAMMIN010000007.1, on the reverse strand, counting down.
CAGATCTTTATTATTCGCGATCAGGACCGGGAAGTGCTGGTGAATAAGAAGCTTAAACAGGCGCAGCGTTTGTATGAGAAGAATCAGCAGGGCCGCGCCGCCTTTATGCAAAATATCAGCAACACGCTTAAAGAGCCCGTACGCCAACTGGCGGTTAACGCCGCGGCAGTCACCACGCCGGAAAGCCTGAAACTGGCGGATCAGGCGGATGTATTAGTACGTATGATCGATGAAATCCAACTGGCGAATATGCTGGAAAGTGACGCATGGAAAAGCGAAGCAACGCTGTTCTCCCTTCAGGATCTTATTGACGAAGTCGTGCCGGAAGTGCTGCCCGCCATTAAGCGTAAAGGGCTGCAACTGCTGATTAATAACCATCTTAGCGGCAACGATGAACGCTGGGGCGATCGCGACGCCCTGCGCCGAATTTTGCTGCTGTTGATTCAGTATGCCGTCACAACGACCGCTATGGGTAAAATTACGCTTGAAGTCGAGCAGGATGAATCTATCGCGGAGCGTCTGACTTTCCGTATTCTGGATACGGGCGAAGGTGTAACGTTAAACGAGATTGATAATCTGCATTTCCCGTATATGAATGAAACGCAGGGCGATCGTTACGGCAAAGCGAATCCGCTCACCTTCTGGCTGTGCAATCAACTGGCGCGCAAACTGGGCGGTCATCTCAACATTAAAGCGCGAGAAACGCTGGGCACGCGCTATACCGTTCATGTCAAAATGCTTCCTCACGATCAGCATACTCAGGTCGAAGAGCGCCTGCTGGACGACGTGAGCGTGATGGTCGATGTGACGTCCAACGAGGTTCGCGCGATTGTGCTGCGTCAGTTAGAAAACTGGGGCGCCACCTGCATCACGCCGGATGAAAGGCAGATAAGTCAAGAATATGATCTCTTTTTAACGGATAATCCGTCTAATCTTACTGCCTCGGGCTTGCTTTTAAGCGATGATGAGTCAGGCGTGCGGAAAATTGGCCCGGGTCAGTTGCGCGTCAACTTTAATATGAGCAATGCTATGCAGGAAGCTGTACTACAACTTATCGAAGAGCAGCTGGCGCAGGAAGAGATTCCCGCCTCCCCGCTCGGCGGAGATGAAAATGCCGAGCTTCATGCCAGCGGCTATTATGCGCTATTTGTAGACACAGTACCGGATGATGTTAAGAGGTTGTATACTGAGGCGGCAACCAGCGATTTCGCTGCGCTGGCCCAAACGGCCCACCGCCTGAAAGGGGTGTTTGCCATGCTTAATCTGGTACCCGGCAAGCAGTTATGTGAAACGCTGGAACATCTGATTCGTGAGAAAGATGCTCCAGGTATAGAAAAATATATCAGCGACATTGACGCCTACGTCAAAAGCTTGCTGTAGCAAGGTAGCCCAATACATGAACAATATGAACGTAATTATTGCCGATGACCACCCGATTGTACTGTTCGGTATTCGCAAATCACTTGAACAAATCGAGTGGGTGAATGTTGTCGGCGAATTTGAAGATTCCACAGCATTGATCAACAACCTGCCGAAATTAGATGCGCATGTGTTGATCACTGACCTCTCCATGCCGGGAGATAAATACGGCGATGGGATCACCTTGATCAAGTACATCAAGCGTCATTTTCCGAGCCTGTCTATTATCGTTCTGACCATGAACAACAATCCGGCGATCCTGAGCGCCGTGTTGGATCTTGATATTGAAGGGATCGTACTCAAACAGGGTGCGCCAACCGATCTGCCTAAGGCGCTGGCCGCGCTGCAAAAAGGCAAAAAATTCACCCCGGAAAGCGTTTCTCGTCTGCTGGAAAAAATCAGCGCAGGCGGTTACGGCGATAAGCGCCTGTCGCCAAAAGAGAGCGAAGTATTACGCCTGTTCGCCGAGGGTTTCCTGGTCACCGAAATCGCCAAGAAGCTCAACCGCAGCATTAAGACCATCAGCAGCCAGAAGAAATCGGCGATGATGAAACTGGGCGTAGAAAATGATATCGCGCTGCTCAACTATCTCTCTTCCGTCACCCTGAGTCCGACAGACAAAGAATAAATCGCTTTTATGTTACCCAGCCTGATGGCGCTACGCTTATCAGGCCTACCAGTCGACTCATCTTTTACAGGCCGGACAGGCGACGCCGCCATCCGGCATTTTTTATGCCCGCGTTTTACGTACCCGCTCGGCATACACCGCCAGCGTCTGTTTCAACACATCCAGCGTCACAGGCTTCGACAAACAGCTGTCCATACCGGACTCCAGGCAACGTTGTTTCTCTTCCGCCAGCGCGTTCGCCGTCACGCCGACGACAGGCAGCGTCAGCCCAAGCTGACGGATACGCTGCGTCAGGCGATAGCCGTCCATGTTCGGCATGTTCACATCGCTCAGAACAATATCGATAGCATTTTTACTCAGAACATTCAGAGCGTCCACACCATCATTGGCTGTCTTACACTGATATCCCAGCGATCCCAATTGATCGGCCAACAGACGGCGATTGATCGGATGATCGTCAACGACCAGAATCATCATGTCTTCATTTGAATCTGCGGTTTTATCCGTCGTCGGCAATGCGCTGGAAAGCGCTTCACTATCCAGCTCAATACTATAAATACGCGCCAACAGTGCGGGCAACTCATGCACCGACGCCACACTATGCACCCACTCGCCCGGCGCTCTTTCCAACGGAATCCCGATATGACGGCGGCAAAAGACGACCGCCGCCCTCCCCTGCCAGGTATGCTCCAGCGCGTCATCGACAATCAAAATATCGTCCGCGGCGGGTTCTTGCCCTTCATAACGCTGCGTATGAACGCCGCTACGCGCCAGACTGGTCTCAATAAACTGGCACAAAGAAGTATTGCGCACCGCCAGCCAACAGCAGGTTCCGGCGAGTCCTTCCACACTCTTTTTCACTGGGTATTGCGCGCCATAAAGCGGGATACGCAGCGTAAACTGGCTTCCCATGCCCGGCTCCGAATCGACGGAAATATCGCCGTCCATCATGCTGATCAATTTTTCGCAAATCGCCAGCCCCAGACCGGTCCCCTGAAAGTTACGCTGTACGCCGGTTCCCACCTGGAAGAAGGGATCGAACAGGCGAACCACCTCTTTTGCCGGAATACCGACGCCGGTATCCCGCACGCGAATGCTGAGATAATCCCCATCACAGCGCACATGCAGCACGATGCAGCCAATATCGGTAAACTTAATGGCGTTGCTCAACAGGTTTGAAATGACCTGCTGTAAACGCATCGGGTCGCCGTTCAGCGATACCGGCACGTCAGGCTCAATAAAACAATACAGGCCGAGCTGCTTACGCACCACCAGCGGCAGATAATTGGCGGTGATATGGTTCATCACCTCTCGCGGTGAAAATTCGCGCGGCTCAATCTTTAGCTGTTCCGACTCAATTTTCGAGAAGTCGAGAATGTCGCTGATAATTTTCAGCAACAGACTGGAGGAATTATTCATCGCCGTGACCAGACGATCCACGCCTTTTGGCAGCTCTTTGGTTTGCAGCAGATCGAGATTGCCAATGATACCGTACAGCGGTGTGCGCAATTCATGGCTGACCGTTGCAAGGAACATGGATTTAGACTGGCTTGCCTGCTCCGCCGCCTGCGCCATCTCTTGCAGCGACTCTTCCATTTTGACGCGCGTACTCACATCTACCAACACGCAAATCGCGACGTTTTCATTACGATAGCGGGAATGGACGAAGCTAATTTGCAAATTGGTATTATTACTGGTCAATACATCAACGAAGTTGACCTGCTGGCCGCAAATAATTTGCGTCAGGCGCTGTCTGTCTTCATGCGTGAGCATGTTCAGGTAGGTGTGCGCCAGTTCGTTACTCAGAATATTGACACCATCAATAGTGCGCAGAATACAGATCCCCACCGGCGCGGAGGCGACGATTTTACGGTTGAACTGTTCATGCTCTTCCAGACGCTGAGCATCGCTCTCCGCCGGAATAAAAATTCGCCGCTCATACATCCGCGCAAGCGTAAACAGCCCTGCGCCCACCAGCACGTTCAGCAGGATAGCGTTCAGGATAAGAATACGAATACGCTCCAGGACTAAATCTACAGGCACAGAATAGACAATACTGAGCGAGGATGGCGGCAGGCTTTTTTTGAGTACCAGTTCGCGAAAACCTGGCGTATAACCAAACCAGGAGCGCTCCTGCATCCAGCGCGGCTCCGCTTTAATATTGCCGTCAGGACCGGTCAACGAAATCAGCGAATGGCCGTTCTCATCAATAATAGTGACGCCCATCGGCAAACTGCCGGGCGTGAAAAAATTTTCCATACGGATGGACTGCTCGACGCCCAGCAACGCCTGCAGACGATTGGCCAGATACACCGGCGTCAGCGCATAAAAATAGCCCACGCCCTGACGCGCGCCCTGGCTTATCCAGAAAAGGTTATTCCCACTTTCTTCCTGCGGCGCGTTGCGGTATTTCATAATCCGCTCATGTAACGCTTTTAACGCATCATCGCGCTCCACGGGCATTTCACGCAGGCCGAAATTCGCCATACAGAGGTTATCGCTGCCAATCAGGAAAACGCGGTTAAGATCATACGCCGCTGAAAAGTTGTCGCGCCAGTAACGCATAAACCAGGCCAGCGACTCCAGCGATCCGCGCCAGGCGGAGCCCATCGCCGCACAGTCTGAGTCGGCAAATAGCGGTTCAAAGTCCGGCACCACCATTTTGTCATCACGCGCACGCGACGACATGACGCCGTTTTCCGCCGTTAAACGGTTCTCGGCGATATATTTGAGCTCTTTCATCACATCCGACGTGCGCTGGATAAAACGCTGCGCCTGATCGGAGCTAAGGTTGAACTCCTGACGAATTTCAGATTCCCGCTGGTGCAGGGCATTGACGATGTAAAACACCGAAACAAAGGCGATTAAGAGCCAAATGAGTAACGCTAACGCTCTGAATAAGTAGCGCGAGACTTTCAGCGTAGTTCGAAAGGAAGCAAGGTATTTCAAAGGGGCGAAGCTCCGCCTCAGGATGTAAATAGAGTGTGACTAAGGTAGCGGTAAATGACGTAGCCCGCAACGGCAAAGAAAAAGGGCCGGATATCCGGCCCTCGCACAGCAATAACATTACTCGTCAGCGTCATCCGCAACGTCGTCATCGCTTTCCGCTTCCGGGGCGATATCCTCATCCCCTTCCGCCACGCTGCCGTCGATAGCGTCGAGTTCTTCGTCATCTACCGGTTCAGCAACGCGTTGCAGACCCACCACGTTTTCATCTTCCGCCGTGCGGATAAGGATAACGCCCTGGGTATTACGTCCCACTACGCTGATCTCGGACACACGGGTACGCACCAGAGTACCGGCATCCGTGATCATCATGATCTGGTCGCAATCGTCTACCTGTACCGCACCGACAACGGAACCGTTGCGCTCGGTCACTTTGATAGAGATAACGCCCTGCGTCGCACGAGACTTGGTCGGGTACTCGTCCGCTGCGGTACGCTTCCCGTAGCCGTTTTGCGTTACGGTCAGAATAGCGCCTTCGCCGCGTGGGATGATCAGAGAGACGACTTTATCGTCTCCCGCCAGCTTAATACCGCGCACACCGGTCGCGGTACGCCCCATCGCACGGACAGCGTCTTCTTTGAAGCGCACCACTTTACCCGCGGCCGAGAACAGCATGACTTCGTCAGAGCCAGAAGTCAGGTCAACGCCAATCAGCTCGTCGCCGTCGTTGAGGTTCACCGCGATAATACCGGCGGAACGCGGACGGCTGAATTCGGTCAGCGCCGTTTTCTTCACGGTACCGCTGGCGGTCGCCATAAAGACGTTGACGCCTTCTTCGTACTCACGAACCGGCAGAATCGCGGTGATACGTTCGTTGGCTTCCAGCGGCAGCAGGTTAACGATCGGACGACCGCGCGCGCCACGACTGGCTTCCGGCAGCTGATAGACCTTCATCCAGTACAGACGGCCCCGGCTGGAGAAGCAGAGGATGGTGTCATGGGTGTTGGCCACCAGCAGGCGGTCGATAAAGTCTTCTTCTTTAATACGCGCGGCAGATTTACCTTTCCCACCACGACGTTGCGCTTCGTAATCCGTCAGCGGTTGATATTTGACGTAACCCTGGTGAGACAGCGTCACGACAACATCTTCCTGGCTAATCAGATCTTCGATATTAATATCGGCGCTGTTGGCGGTGATTTCGGTACGACGCTCATCGCCGAACTGATCGCGAATTAACTCCATCTCTTCGCGGATCACTTCCATCAGGCGATCGGCGCTGCCCAGAATGTGCAGCAGTTCAGCAATCTGCTCCAGCAACTCTTTGTATTCGTCGAGCAGTTTTTCATGCTCCAGGCCGGTCAGTTTCTGCAAACGCAGATCCAGAATCGCCTGCGCCTGCTGCTCAGTCAGGTAATACTGACCGTCACGCACGCCAAATTCTGGCTCCAGCCATTCCGGACGCGCGGCGTCATCACCAGCGCGCTCCAGCATCGCAGCAACGTTGCCCAGATCCCACGGACGCGAAATCAGCGCCGCTTTCGCTTCCGCCGGCGTCGGCGCGCGGCGAATCAGTTCGATAATCGGGTCGATGTTAGCTAGCGCAATCGCCAGAGCTTCAAGGATATGCGCGCGGTCACGGGCTTTACGCAGTTCAAAAATAGTCCGACGCGTCACCACTTCACGGCGGTGGCGCACGAACGCTGAAATAATATCTTTCAGGTTCATGATCTTCGGCTGACCATGATGCAGCGCCACCATGTTAATACCGAAGGAAACCTGTAGCTGGGTCTGGGAGTAGAGATTATTAAGCACCACCTCACCCACCGCATCGCGTTTCACTTCAATCACGATGCGCATCCCGTCTTTATCGGATTCGTCACGCAGCGCGCTGATGCCTTCCACGCGTTTATCTTTCACCAGCTCGGCGATTTTCTCGATCAGGCGCGCTTTGTTCACCTGGTAGGGAATTTCATGGACGATGATGGTTTCACGGCCCGTTTTCGCGTCAGCTTCAACTTCCGCGCGGGCGCGAATGTACACTTTGCCACGACCGGTGCGGTAGGCTTCTTCGATACCACGACGACCGTTGATGATCGCGGCGGTCGGGAAGTCCGGACCCGGAATATGTTCCATCAGCCCTTCAATGCTGATGTCTTCGTTGTCGATATACGCCAGGCAGCCGTTAATCACTTCCGTCAGGTTGTGCGGCGGGATATTCGTCGCCATACCTACTGCGATACCGGAAGAACCGTTCACCAGCAGATTCGGAATTTTGGTCGGCATGACGTCCGGAATTTTTTCCGTACCGTCATAGTTATCCACGAAATCCACCGTCTCTTTTTCGAGATCGGCCATCAGTTCGTGGGCGATTTTCGCCAGACGGATCTCCGTATAACGCATTGCCGCCGCGGAGTCGCCGTCAATAGAACCGAAGTTACCCTGACCATCCACCAGCATGTAACGCAGCGAGAATGGCTGCGCCATACGAACGATGGTGTCATACACTGCGAAATCGCCGTGGGGATGGTATTTACCGATTACGTCACCAACGACACGGGCAGATTTTTTATAGGCTTTGTTCCAGTCATTGCCCAATACGTTCATGGCGTAAAGTACGCGACGGTGTACCGGCTTCAGGCCATCTCGGACATCCGGCAGCGCACGGCCAACAATGACCGACATCGCATAATCCAGATAGGAGCTCTTCAGCTCTTCCTCAATGTTGACCGGTGTAATTTCTCTCGCAAGGTCGCTCATCTAACCGCTATCCCTCTACTGTATCCCGGATTCAAAGGTCGCAAATTATAACACATTCGCCCACGTACTGGTAAACGGAATGCAGCCAGACAATGCTTTATTCGGGTGCCGCATGCTCTCTTCATTTATAAGCGTGGTCCCGGCGTTTATTGGCGATCGGCTTCAGAGGCGACACAGGGGAGATCGGGGCCTGGCCAGCAAGAGGTTAGAAAATCAATACCTCCCGTGTATACCCGTCATACTTCAAGTTTCATGTGCGTTGGCGGCGAGTTACTCGGCCCATCCCTGGGCCTCCCCCCGTCGCGGTTAGCGCAAGCGCTGTTCAAGACGGTTAACCATTTTATCCTGCAACTCGAATTATTTAGGGGATATGCCGGGAGGCATAAACCATAATCAGTATCACCAGATGCTATTTAATCACATAGGCCAGGTATTCTTTCACTACCTCATCGTTTAATTCCTGACCCAATCCGGGCTGTTCCGGCGCGACATAATAGCCATTTTCCGGCTGATAATCGTGGGTACAAAGTTCCCGAATAGATGCTTTCATCGCATTGGTATGATGCTCATGAATAATAAAGTTGGGAATTGCTGTTTCCATATGCAGCGCGGCTACCGTGGAAACAGGACCGCCGCAAACATGCACCTGTACAGTGGTGTCATAAATATTAGCATAGTCACAGATTTTCTTTCCTTCGGTAATTCCGCCGCAGAGACACAAATCAGGTTGCGCTACGGCAATAGACTGCTTCTCCAGTAATTCCCTGTATCCCCATCTTGTGTAGGAACGCTCGCCAGTGGCGATTGGAATCGTTGTTGAACGGGAAACTTTCTGCATATTATCAGAATTTAATGGATGGATCGGTTCTTCATAAAGAAAGATACGATACTTTTCTATCGCCTTCGCAAATTGAATAGCTGAGTTTGTACCGAGAAGAGAATGGATTTCCACGATAATATCAGCATCATCCCCCATTGCTTCACGCATAGCGGCAATTCGCGCTTCCCCCATTTTTAATTGATCGGCCAGTAACAATCCTGAATAGTTACGATTTTTATTCTGAAAAACACAGTCATCACCATTACGATCGATTTCGAGTGGATCCACTTTAATCGCATCATATCCATCGTCAAGAGCCGCACGCGCCGCCTCAGCATATTCATCAGGTGTCACTAATATCTGGCGTTTATCCCCCCAACCAAATTGTAACTGACTAGCATAGGTTCTTAATTTTTCATTAGTTTTCCCGCCAAGGAGCTGATAAACAGGTACACCTAAATATTTACCTTTGATATCCCAAAGAGCAATATCAATAGCGCTCATTCCGGCATAAAAAACGTTCCCGCCCCCCATCCCCCAAAAAGTCTTTCTGAAAAAGAACTCCCAAATTTTTTCGATATTTAGTGGATCTTCACCCACAATCAATGGCGCCAGATCTCTGATGATCCCTACGCCAGCTTTAGCGCCTGCGCCATAGGCCAGTCCTACTTCGCCAATACCACTTAATCCTGAGTCGGTATTCACCCGAATAAGTACTGGATTATAGGAGGACATCGTTTGATCTCTTTTTTTTAATTCACAGTCAAAAACTTCAATAGACGTAATTTTCATAATTTCTCCATTTATCAGGTTCGTGATACAACATTTGTTTGTTGGCTTTTTTCTTTTTTCACATCAATTTTCATTAACGCCAGAACGGCTACCGCAGCGAAGCAAAGTATTGCCTCTACAATAAATATTCCTGTCGCACCATAATGAGTAGAAACGAATCCCAGTGACTTATTAATCAGGAATCCGCCAAGACTTGAACATGAGTTAATAAACGCAATGCTGATAGCCAACCCTGACGGCGACAATAATGCAGAAGGCAGCGCCCAGTAAGGTCCGTAATAGCTGAGGATCCCAACACCATAGAACGTTAGCCCCAGCATTCTCAGCGACATTGAGGGGACAAGAGCAATCATCAGAAAACCACAGCCTGCCAGAAACATGGGTAATGCAGCATGCCATTTTCGTTCATTCTTTTTATCGGAATGCCAGCCCCACCAGGGCATGCTGAACATAGCGAAAATAAACGGAATACTCATGATTAAACCAACGTCAGTATCCGTAAAATCAGCTGAAAATCCCTTCACCAACCCCGGCAACCAGTAGTTTGCCGCCAGAGCAGCCGCCTGAATCAACATGTAGGCGAAAGAAAGCTGAAGCAAAACTGGATTTTTGATTACGGAAAGAAAGGATGAGTTGGTATTTTTATTTAATGCAGCTGCAGTTTCATTGTCAGTGCGTAATTTATTAACTAAGGCCGATATCTGCTGTGGCGTAAGCCATTTAGCCTTTTCTGGACTGTCAGGCAGTAAATAAAATGTCAGGATGCCAAGGAATACGGTAGGGATACCTTCAATAGCAAAAAGCCAGCGCCAGCCTTCATAATCCGGGGTATTCAAATGCTCGATGATCCAACCAGACATCGGTGCAGCCAATACCGATGCAACAGCAATAGATAACATGAAGAAACTATTGACTTTTCCGCGTTCACGAGCCGGGAACCAGCATGCAAGATAATAAACCATGCCCGGGAAAAAGCCAGCTTCAAATACCCCCAAAAAAATGCGAGCCAGCAAAATATGTTGAGTATCTTTAGCAAAAAAAATCAGCCCTGTTACCGCTCCCCAGCCGATAATAATGGAACTAATCCATTTTCTTGCACCAAGCTTTTGCAAGCCAATGCTACTCGGAATTTGAAAGATTAAATATGATATGAAGAATATAGAAGAAATATTAGCGAAATCCTCAGGCGTAATACCGAGAGATTCATTCATGCGTAATGCAGCAAACCCAATATTGACACGATCCATATAGTTAAAAAAGTAAAGAATAAAGGCCAAAGGAATGATTTTCCTTTTTACAATACGAATTGCATCGTATAAATTTTCTTGTGGACTACTCATTTTGCATCACCTTTTATGATTCAATGAATAAGGGTATTGACCGGAATCGATGTTACGTAAAAAACAATACAATTCAAAAGCTAATGTGTCATATCTGATATATCAGCAAGCAAACTTAATGAAATATACAATAACAACAATAAAGTATGTAAATTTTCTTATATCTGATATATTAGATCCATTAATTTTGAATAAATTAATTACAATGGAACCGGGTTTAACCATGGAGGAGAAGAAAATGAAAAATAGATTAAAGCGTGACTTTAGTCACATATCAATTGAAATACCCAAATCCATCACCCAGGTGATTAAAGAGAAAATAAGGGAGATGATTATCCATGGCGATTTCGATCTTGGGCAAGCGATCAGTGAAAATGAACTATCAAATATTCTGATGGTAAGTAAAACACCAATTCGTGAAGCTTTTATTTGGCTGAGCTATAATGAAAACCTGGTCAACATCATTCCCCGCAGTGGGACATTTGTTTTTTCTGTCACCGACGAGGATATCAATGATCTCATCAAAATGAGGGTTATCCTTGAACAGGGCGCAATTCGTGAAGCGATGGAGAAAAATGCTAACAATGTCATAGTCGAATTAAGCAATATTTTATCGAAGTCAGCAAAAATTAATGCAGAGCGAGATACGCAAGCTTACCTCAAACTGGATCATGATTTTCATTATGTTTTTGTGAAATATGCCGATAATAAATACATTTCACAAGCACACCTGTTGATCTCAGCACGTTTATTGGCAATTCGCTACAGACTGGATTTTACCGCTGAATATATCACCAGCTCTAACCGTGGACATGCCACTATTTTGGATATGTTAAAAAACAACAACGTCGAGGGCGTTTGTAATTTTATCACGCACCACATCGGTAGCGGTTTTACAGAACGCGCAAGAAAACTTCTTGCGCTGAAAGCGTAATAAAGACGGCAGTAGATATAACGCAGCGACTTTGCACCTGCTATACTGCCCCGATAGATCAATAGCGGAATCTCATGTACTCATGAACACTGAAAAACCGTCGGTAGCTCACAACGTTGACCATAATGAAATCGCCAAATTCGAAGCCGTCGCGTCGCGCTGGTGGGATCTGGAGGGCGAATTCAAGCCATTGCATCGCATCAACCCTCTACGCCTTGGCTACATTACTGAGCGCTCAGGCGGCCTGTTTGGTAAAAAGGTACTCGACGTCGGCTGCGGCGGCGGTATTCTGGCGGAGAGCATGGCGCGCGAAGGCGCTACCGTTACCGGGCTGGATATGGGCTTTGAGCCTTTGCAGGTCGCCAAACTGCATGCGCTGGAAAGCGGCATTGAGGTAGAGTACGTGCAGGAGACGGTTGAGGAACATGCGGCAAAACACGCCCAGCAATACGACGTCGTCACCTGTATGGAAATGCTGGAGCATGTTCCCGATCCGCAATCGGTCGTCCACGCCTGCGCCCAACTGGTTAAACCCGGCGGCGAGGTGTTCTTCTCAACGTTGAACCGCAATGGAAAATCCTGGCTGATGGCGGTCGTCGGCGCTGAGTATATTCTGCGCATGGTGCCAAAAGGCACGCACGACGTGAAGAAATTCATTAAGCCTGCTGAACTGTTAAGCTGGGTAGATGAAACCGTCCTGAAAGAGCAACATATCACCGGGCTGCACTACAACCCGATAACCAATACTTTCAAACTCGGTCCCGGAGTAGACGTTAACTACATGTTGCATACCCGCGCTAAAAAAGCCTGACATCAAAGAATTTTCCTATAAGGGTTGCGTTAGATCATCGGGCGCAACCTTTCTCTTCGATGAAGAAATCAGCATTCGATCAAATTTTGATTTTTTTTTATGAATTGTTGACATCCTCTCCAGGCCTTATCAGACGCGCATTTAGCGATTCTTACGCTTTTGCAACCGCAATTTAACGCCAAAATCAACTCTTGTACTCAAAAGAATCCCTACTAGAATACTCACCATATAGCGTTTCACTTATCGATTACCCCCTATATATAGTATTTATCCACAGAGTTAGTCACAACGTGGCGTTGTGGATAAGCGGGGGGATATTTTTCTTTCACGGACAGGTAAACAGGTAGAAAACCACATGAATCAGAGTCTGCTGGTGACAAAGCGTGACGGCCGTACTGAGCGCATCAATCTCGACAAAATTCATCGCGTGCTTGATTGGGCGGCAGAAGGACTGAATAACGTATCGGTTTCTCAGGTCGAGCTACGCTCGCATATTCAGTTTTATGATGGGATTAAGACCTCCGATATCCATGAAACTATCATTAAGGCCGCCGCAGACCTGATCTCTCGCGATGCGCCGGATTATCAATACCTGGCTGCGCGTCTGGCGATTTTCCACCTGCGTAAGAAAGCCTTCGGCCAGTTTGAGCCGCCCGCACTTTACCACCATGTGGTAAAAATGGTTGAGCTTGGCAAATACGACAATCATCTGCTGGAAGACTACACGGAAGAAGAGTTCAAGCAGATGGATTCGTTTATCGTTCACGATCGCGATATGACCTTCTCCTACGCTGCCGTTAAGCAGCTGGAAGGGAAATATCTGGTGCAAAACCGCGTGACCGGCGAAATCTATGAAAGCGCACAGTTCCTCTACATTCTGGTAGCGGCCTGCCTGTTCTCGAACTACCCGCGTGAAACGCGTCTTGACTATGTAAAACGTTTTTACGATGCGGTCTCTACGTTCAAAATCTCGCTGCCGACGCCCATCATGTCCGGTGTGCGTACCCCAACCCGTCAGTTCAGCTCCTGCGTACTGATCGAGTGTGGCGACAGTCTGGATTCCATCAACGCCACCTCCAGCGCTATCGTGAAATACGTTTCTCAGCGCGCCGGTATCGGCATCAACGCTGGCCGCATTCGTGCGCTGGGCAGCCCGATTCGCGGCGGCGAGGCCTTCCACACCGGCTGTATTCCGTTCTACAAGCACTTCCAGACGGCGGTGAAATCCTGTTCGCAGGGCGGCGTGCGCGGCGGCGCGGCGACACTGTTCTATCCGATGTGGCACCTGGAAGTGGAAAGCCTGCTGGTACTGAAAAACAACCGCGGCGTGGAAGGCAACCGCGTACGTCACATGGACTACGGCGTACAGATCAACAAACTGATGTATACCCGCCTGCTGAAGGGCGGCGACATTACGCTGTTCAGTCCGTCCGATGTACCCGGGCTATACGATGCGTTCTTCGCCGACCAGGACGAATTCGAACGCCTGTACGTGAAATATGAAAACGACGACAGCATCCGCAAACAGCGTGTGAAAGCGGTCGAACTGTTCTCGCTGATGATGCAGGAACGCGCCTCTACCGGTCGTATCTATATCCAGAACGTTGACCACTGCAATACTCACAGTCCGTTCGATCCGGTTGTCGCCCCGGTACGCCAGTCTAACCTGTGTCTGGAGATTGCCCTGCCGACCAAACCGCTGAACGATGTCAACGATGAAAACGGCGAAATTGCGTTGTGTACGCTGTCTGCATTCAACCTGGGCGCCATTAAAACTCTGGACGAGCTGGAAGAACTGGCTATTCTGGCAGTACGCGCTTTGGATGCTCTGCTCGATTATCAGGATTACCCGATTCCGGCTGCCAAACGCGGCGCAATGGGCCGTCGTACGCTGGGCATTGGCGTGATTAACTTCGCCTACTGGCTGGCGAAAAACGGTAAGCGTTATTCCGACGGCAGCGCCAATAATCTGACGCATAAAACCTTCGAAGCCATTCAATACTATCTGCTTAAAGCGTCCAACGAACTGGCGAAAGAGCAAGGCGCCTGCCCCTGGTTCAACGAAACCACCTATGCAAAAGGCATTCTGCCGATCGACACCTACAAAAAAGATCTGGATGCGATCGTCAACGAACCGCTGCACTACGACTGGGAACAGCTGCGTGAGTCGATCAAAACCCACGGTCTGCGTAACTCCACGCTATCGGCGCTAATGCCGTCGGAAACGTCGTCCCAGATCTCCAACGCCACCAACGGCATTGAGCCGCCGCGCGGCTACGTCAGCATCAAGGCCTCGAAAGACGGTATTTTGCGTCAGGTCGTGCCGGATTATGAGCATCTGAAAGACGCTTACGAACTGTTGTGGGAGATGCCGAACAACGACGGTTATCTGCAACTGGTGGGTATCATGCAGAAGTTTATCGATCAGTCGATTTCCGCCAATACCAACTACGATCCGTCACGTTTCCCGTCAGGAAAAGTGCCGATGCAGCAACTGCTGAAAGATTTGCTCACCGCGTATAAGTTTGGCGTGAAAACTCTGTACTATCAAAATACCCGCGACGGCGCGGAAGATGCGCAGGACGATTTGGCGCCTTCTATTCAGGACGATGGCTGCGAAAGCGGCGCTTGTAAGATCTGATGAATAGTGCCGGGTAGCGCTATGCTTACCCGGCCTACGATTGTACGGTTTGTAGGCCGGATAAGGCGCTTGCGCCGCCATCCGGCGCTCATCCCATAAAGGATTCACTTCAATGGCATACACCACTTTTTCACAGACGAAAAACGATCAGCTCAAGGAACCCATGTTCTTTGGCCAGCCGGTCAACGTTGCACGCTATGACCAGCAGAAATATGACATCTTCGAAAAACTGATCGAAAAACAGCTCTCTTTCTTCTGGCGTCCGGAAGAGGTCGACGTCTCCCGCGATCGTATCGATTATCAGGCGTTGCCGGAGCACGAAAAACATATCTTCATCAGCAACCTCAAATACCAGACGCTGCTGGATTCCATTCAGGGACGTAGCCCGAACGTCGCCCTGCTGCCGCTCATTTCCATCCCGGAGCTGGAGACGTGGGTAGAGACCTGGGCGTTTTCTGAGACGATTCACTCACGATCCTACACCCACATTATTCGTAACATCGTCAACGATCCGGCTGTCGTTTTTGACGATATCGTGACCAATGAGCAAATTCAGAAGCGCGCCGAAGGTATCTCCGCCTACTACGACGAACTTATTGAGATGACCAGTTACTGGCATTTGCTCGGTGAAGGTACCCATACCGTTAATGGCAAAACGGTTGTCGTGAATCTGCGTGAGCTGAAGAAAAAACTGTATCTGTGCCTGATGAGCGTGAACGCGCTGGAAGCCATCCGCTTCTACGTCAGCTTCGCCTGCTCTTTCGCATTTGCCGAGCGTGAACTGATGGAAGGCAACGCCAAAATTATCCGTCTGATCGCCCGTGACGAAGCGCTGCATCTGACCGGCACGCAACATATGCTGAACCTGTTGCGTAGCGGCGTGGACGACCCGGAGATGGCGGAAATCGCCGAAGAGTGTAAACAGGAATGTTATGACCTGTTCGTGCAGGCGGCGCAGCAGGAAAAAGAGT
The DNA here is from genome assembly GCF_051702785.1 of Salmonella sp. NW722. Classification (NCBI taxonomy): domain Bacteria; kingdom Pseudomonadati; phylum Pseudomonadota; class Gammaproteobacteria; order Enterobacterales; family Enterobacteriaceae; genus Salmonella; species Salmonella sp. NW722. The sequence goes on along the minus strand of NZ_JAMMIN010000007.1, from coordinate 195,840 downwards.
GGGCGGACTATCTGTTCCGCGACGGTTCGATGATCGGCCTGAATAAAGACATCCTGTGTCAATACGTTGAATATATTACGAATATTCGTATGCAGGCGGTAGGACTGGATCTGCCGTTCCAGACCCGCTCCAACCCAATCCCGTGGATCAATACCTGGCTGGTGTCCGATAACGTTCAGGTCGCGCCACAGGAAGTGGAAGTTAGCTCTTATCTGGTCGGACAAATCGATTCGGAAGTCGATACCGACGATCTGAGTAATTTCCAGCTCTGATGGGACGCGTCACGCTGCGTATCACTGGCACACAACTGCTGTGCCAGGATGAACACCCTTCTCTGCTGGCCGCGCTGGAATCGCATAACGTTGAGGTGGAGTATCAGTGCCGCGAAGGTTATTGCGGCTCCTGTCGTACCCGACTGGTTGCCGGTCAGGTTGACTGGATTACGGAACCTTTAGCGTTTATCCAGCCGGGAGAGATTTTGCCCTGCTGCTGCAGGGCAAAAGGCGATATCGAAATCGAGATGTAACTCAGTGCAACTCGCTGGTGGAAACCAAAGGCATCACGCCACGTTTTTTCATCTGCACGGCATACAGTGCGCCAGCGAGTACCACCAGCACCGCGCCAGCGACATAAATCATACGATAGCCAACCGACTCAACCATCATTCCCATGATAAAGGCGCCAATCGCCATTCCGGCATCCATCGCGTTAAAGAACAGTGAATTCGCCACGCCGATTTTATGCGGTTCAACCGAGCTGATAATTTGCGTCTGGAAAACCGGCGTGACCGAACCGTAGCCGATACCGATGAGACCGCCGGAAATAATCATCATGATGCTGCCATTGGTGTAGCCCAGCGCCACCAGACCGATGGTAAAAGCCAACAGGCATGGGAAAACAACATATTTCGGCCCTTTTTTATCACAAATATTCCCGGTGAAGGTACGGCATATCATCAGGAAAATCGCGTAGCACAGCAGGAAATTACTGGCCGCCGCCATTAAATCCAGCTCACGCGCATACAGCGCCAGGAAAGCCGAAACGCCGGCATAGGAGAAAGTCATAAAAAAGGTGACCAGCGCAAAAGGCAAGGCGGCGCGGTCAAACATCGCGGCAAAACCCAGATTCGGTTTCGAACCATCGGCATGACGAATTACCGGAGGGACCGTCACAATCAGGGAAAGTACAATCCCTAACGCCGCTACAGCGGAACAAAGCCAGAATGCGGCAGTGAACGCGTTCCAGCGGGCCATATTCAAACCGATCCACGGTCCTACGACCATCGCCAGGCCCATCGCTAAAGAGAAAAAGCTGATGCCCTCTCCACGTCGGGAGGCCGGAATTAACCGCGCTGAAATAGTTCCTTTTACCGTGGTAATAACACCAAACGTAATCCCATGAAGTACGCGGATAAAGAGCAGCGACTCGATAGAATGGCAAACCGGATACAGCGCGGTAATCACCAAAAAAGCCAGAGAAGAGAGCACCAGAATCTTTTTATTCGAATATTTTCCCACCCACTGTCCGGCAAATGGCCGAATAACAATTGCCGCGGCCAGGAAACATGTCACTAACAGCCCGGCCTTATCTGCAGAAGCATGCAGGCGGTCAGCGATATAAATGGGTAATAAAGTTAGCAGTACATAAAAAACAAAAAAGATAATAAAACTGACTATGGTGATTGCCCAAAAATCCTTCGTCCATAATTTTTCTTTCATTCTTAACGACCCGCTCAGATGGCGCACGCAGGCAACGCTCAGCTCAACTGAACACCTATCAGGTGCGTCAAAATGTGATGTATTCGATAGAATCGCAGTATAAACAAGTGCACTCTATTAGAAAAATTAATCGTTTTAATTATATTGATTAGGTTTTACTAATGACGCTAACCCAAATCCATGCCCTGCTTGCCGTACTGGAGTACGGCGGATTTACCGAGGCCAGCAAACGGCTATACATGACGCAATCCGCCGTCAGCCAGGCCATCTCCGCGCTTGAGGAGGAGCTCGGCGTTGACATATTGATTCGTGAGCGTCGTAAAGAGATTGAGCTTACCGCCGCCGGTAGCCGCATCGTCAGGCACTTACGCGCGATCCAGCGCGACGTCAACGCGGTAAAAGAGATTGCCGAACAAGAAAAAAAGAACCCGGCCCGTACGCTACGGATTGGCTGTTTTCCCAGCGCCTGCGCCTGCATTTTACCCGGCGTCATTCGCTATTTTGAAAGCCATCATCCAAATGTAAAAATTATCCCCTATGAAGAGAACAGTACGGCTATTATTGATTCGCTGCAGGACGGAAGTATTGATGCCGGTTTCGTTCCTTTTCCGGTCAACGGTATGTATTGCGTCCCCATTTACCGGGATAAATTCACCGTAGTGGTGCCTGAAAATCATCCCCTGGCGGCCAATAGTACAGTAACGGTCGAAGAACTGATGGACGAACCCCTTATTGTCAGTAAAGGTCGTTATGAATTAAGCATTATGGCGTTGTTTAAAGAAAAGGGTATTGAGCCGATATTTAAATATGAATTTAACCATCCCGATACTGCGCTGAATTTTATTCGCCAGGGATTAGGTATCGCCTTATTGCCAGAATTAACCTTAAAAGCCACGGCAGGAAAATTATGCTCCGTGGCGCTGGAACCCACCTTTTATCGACAAATTTCCCTGTTAGCAAAAGAACCGCCGGTAGAAGGAAGTCCGCTATTTTTATTACAAAAATGTATGGAAACACTGACCGATGAGGGGTTGCTATAAAACAACCCCGCCTGATGGCATTGCGTTTACCAGACTTACGCTGGCAAACGTTGCGCCAGGCCGGATGAGGCGTTTATGCCCTTATCCGGCGCGTCACTTCGACTATGGCAAACCTTTAGTCATTTTTTTGCAGGAACATGACCGCCTTATCCGGGAAGTCAGTGAACAGCCCGTCGACGCCCGCCTTGTTATACAGGATGTCGTACAACTGATTGACGTCTGTGGCATAGTCCGGCAATTGATCGGCACGCACAGTGTAAGGATGCACTACCATCTTATTCTGATGCGCGTCTTGCACCATTCCAGTCAGCTTGATATTCCCTTTCGTTGAGCCTTCCGCAACCAGCATATGGTAATCCGGACCAATACCGTCCGCATATTCCGCCACCTGCTTCATAGCGCCCGGCTTAAACATCCAGTCGTAGTTGTAATTTACCCAACGACCGTCCGGCTGTTTCTGCTGTGTTTCATTCCAGTCGGTATACGCAATAAGTTGAACCAGATTGAGATCCATCCCCATTTTGGGTTCCAGTTCATTCTTAATACGTTTCAGCTCAGCGACATCAAAACACTGCAAATAGACATTGTCCTGCTTGCCGGTGTAACCATACTTCTTCAGCACTTCCAGCGTTTTCGCGGCAATATCTTTCCCTTCCTGATGATGGAACCACGGTGCTTTAATTTCCGGATAAATACCGATATTTTTACCGGTAGAATGATTTAATCCCTGAACGAATTCAATTTCCTCTTCAAAGGTATGAATGCGGAAATCAGATTTTCCCATCGGGAAACGGCCCGGATAAGTTTGTACTTTTTTGCCGTTTTCAATATCAAACCCTTCGGTAAACTTCAGGGATTTAATTTCATCCAGCGTAAAATCGATAGCGTAATAGCGCCCATCTTTACGCGCCCGGTCCGGAAAACGATCAGCGACGTCAGTTACCCGGTCAAGGTAGTGGTCATGGAGGACGACCAGATGGTCGTCCTTTGTCATCACTAAATCTTGTTCCAGATAATCTGCCCCTTGCGCATACGCCATCGCTTTCGCCGGTAGCGTATGCTCCGGCAGATAACCGCTGGCGCCACGGTGGGCGATAACGACTTTTTCAGCCGCCACGGCGCCGCTTCCGATGGTCATTCCTGCCAACATTAACGCCACGCTAAGGTTTTTCAGTGTGGTTTTCATGTTATTAGCCTCCGTTGCGTTTTAACTGCAGCTCATCATGATGGCGTTTTTCACCAATCATCACGACCACCAGCAGGATTACCGCCAGAATGCTGCCGCCAATCATCACCATAAAGCCGCCATCCCAACCGAAGAAGTCAACGGTATAACCCACAATGGCGCTTGCAGCGACAGAACCGCCCAGGTAACCAAACAGACCGGTAAAGCCCGCCGCCGTACCCGCCGCTTTTTTCGGCGCCAGTTCCAGCGCGTGCAGACCGATCAACATTACCGGGCCGTAGATCAGGAAGCCGATGATAATCATACAAGCCATATCAACGTTCGGGTTTCCTGCCGGGTTCATCCAGTAAACGATGGTCGCGATAGTCACCAGGGTCATAAAGAACACGCCGGTCGCACCGCGGTTGCCGCGGAAGACTTTATCCGACATCCAGCCACACAGCAGCGTGCCCGGAATACCCGCGTATTCATACAGGAAGTAGGCCCAGGAGGATTTATCCAGTGCGAAATGCTTCACTTCTTTCAGGTAGGTCGGCGACCAGTCGAGGATGCCGTAGCGCAGCAGATAAACAAACACGTTGGCGATAGCGATGTACCACAACAGTTTGTTTGGCAGTACGTACTGCATGAAGATCTGCTTCGCAGTCAGCTCTTCTTCCGCTTTTTCGTTGTAGTCGTCCGGATAGTCGTTTTTATACTCTTCGATAGGTGGCAGACCGCAGGATTGCGGCGTATCGCGCATCATTGCGAAAGCGAACAGCGCCACCACAATCGCGCCAAAGGCTGGCATATAGAGCGCCGCTTTCCAGTCGTTAAACCACGCCATCCCCAGCAGGAACAGCAGTGGCGGGATCCCGCCGCCGACGTTATGCGCACAGTTCCAGACCGACACAATGCCGCCGCGTTCTTTCTGCGACCACCAGTGAACCATCGTACGTCCGCACGGCGGCCACCCCATCCCCTGGAACCAGCCGCAAAGGAACAACAGTACAAACATCACGGCGATGCTGGATGTCGCCCACGGTACAAAGCCCATAAACAACATGACTGCTGCGGCCAGAATCAACCCTGCCGGCAGAAAAACGCGCGGATTCGAGCGATCGGACACCGAACCCATTATAAATTTCGAAAAACCATAAGCGATGGAAATCCCGGACAGAGCAAAGCCCAGATCGCCGCGTGAAAAACCCTGTTCTACCAGGTAGGGCATCGCGAGGGCAAAGTTCTTGCGCACCAGATAATACGCGGCATAGCCAAAGAATATCCCCAGGAAAATCTGCCAGCGTAATCGGCGATAGGTCGGATCAATCTCCGCCGCTGGCAAGCGCGCTTTATGCGGCGCTGGTTTAAAAATACTCAACATATTGTAGCCTCCGTGGCCCGTATTTTATTTAGAGGTAAACACCGCAGTTTGTTCAAACAACCCCGCTGCTCCCAGTGTGGCCGCGATGTTAAGTAAAGATACGTCACGTTAATGTGAATTACAGCACATATTGTTACAGTTTTATGACCAATGTTCAGAAAGGCGCACGAAATCACGTTTCATTTTCGAATAGTGAGCGATTATGCGCGAAATCAAACATTCCATATGATTTGTATGGCTAAATGATAAAAAACGAACTGTGAGGAAAAACAATGAAAACTCGCGACTCGCAAGCAAGTGACGTGATTATCATTGGCGGTGGAGCAACAGGCGCAGGGATCGCCCGCGACTGCGCGCTGCGCGGTTTACGTGTCATTCTGGTGGAGCGGCATGATATAGCGACCGGCGCAACCGGGCGTAACCACGGGCTGCTGCACAGCGGCGCTCGTTATGCGGTTACCGACGCGGAATCCGCGCGCGAGTGCATTAGTGAAAACCAGATTTTAAAACGGATCGCCCGCCATTGCGTCGAACCGACGGATGGTCTGTTTATTACGTTGCCGGAAGATGATCTTGCGTTTCAGGCCACCTTTATTCGCGCCTGTGAAGCGGCAGGCATTCGCGCTGAAGCCATCGATCCGCAGCAGGCTCGCATCATCGAACCTTCCGTTAACCCTGCGCTCATCGGTGCGGTAAAAGTGCCGGATGGCACCGTGGACCCTTTCCGCCTTACCGCCGCCAATATGCTGGATGCCAGAGAACATGGCGCAATCGTGTTAACGGCGCATGAAGTGACCGGGCTCATTCGTGAAGGCGCAACGGTCTGCGGCGTCCATGTGCGCAACCATCTCACTGGCGAAACCCAGACGCTTCACGCGCCGGTGGTGGTCAATGCGGCTGGTATCTGGGGGCAACGGATCGCCGAATACGCCGACCTGAGTATTCGCATGTTCCCGGCGAAAGGCTCGCTGTTGATCATGGACCATCGGATCAACCAGCATGTCATTAACCGCTGCCGGAAACCATCGGATGCCGACATTCTGGTACCTGGCGATACGATTTCACTGATCGGCACCACCTCTACCCATATTGATTACAATGAGATAGACAGCAACCGCGTCACCGCAGATGAAGTCGATATCCTGCTGCGTGAAGGGGAAAAACTGGCCCCTGTCATGGCGAAGACGCGTATTCTGCGCGCGTATTCCGGCGTCCGCCCGCTGGTGGCCAGCGATGACGATCCCAGCGGTCGTAACGTCAGCCGCGGTATTGTGTTGTTCGACCACGCCGAACGCGACGGGCTTGATGGCTTCATTACCATTACCGGCGGGAAGCTAATGACTTACCGCCTGATGGCGGAATGGGCGACCGACGCCGTGTGCCGCAAGTTGGGCAATACTCGCCCCTGCATCACGGCGGATACGCCGTTGCCTGGCTCAAAAGAGTCTACGGAACATACGCTGAAACGCATTATCTCGCTTCCCGCGCCGCTACGCGGATCGGCGGTTTATCGGCATGGCGATCGCACGCCGGGGTGGCTGAGCGAAGGCCGCCAACACCGTAGCCTGGTCTGTGAATGCGAGGCCGTCACGGCGGGGGAAGTGCAGTATGCCGTCGAAAACTTAACCGTGAATAGCCTGCTGGATCTGCGCCGTCGCACCCGCGTAGGGATGGGCACTTGCCAGGGCGAGCTATGCGCCTGCCGCGCGGCCGGGCTATTGCAGCGTTTTAATGTGACGACCGCGGCGCAATCTATTACGCAACTCTCTGAATTTCTGAATGAGCGCTGGAAAGGCGTACAACCTGTCGCCTGGGGAGACGCGCTGCGCGAAAGCGAATTCACGCGCTGGGTTTATCAGGGATTATGCGGTCTGGAGAAGGAGCACCAGGATGAAATTTGATACGGTTATTATGGGCGGCGGTCTCGCCGGTTTGCTATGCGGACTGCAGCTCCAGCAGCATGGATTACGCTGCGCCATCGTCACCCGCGGACAAAGCGCGCTGCATTTTTCCTCCGGCTCGCTGGATCTGCTCAGCGCCCTGCCCGACGGCCAACCGGTGACCGACATTACCGCCGGGCTTGATGCGCTGTGCCGCCAGGCGCCTGAACATCCTTATTCGCGTTTAGGCGCGCAAAAAGTCCTTACGCTGGCGCAACAGGCGCAAACGCTACTTAACGCCAGCGGCGCGCAGTTATACGGCGACGTACAGCAGGCGCACCAGCGTGTCACGCCGCTTGGCACATTGCGTTCAACCTGGCTTAGCTCGCCGGAAGTACCGGTCTGGCCGTTATCCGCACAGCGAATTTGCGTCGTCGGCGTTAGCGGATTACTGGATTTCCAGGCGCACCTTGCGGCAGCGTCGCTGCGCCAACGCGACCTCAACGTGGAAACCGCAGAAATCGACCTTCCGGAACTGGACGTACTGCGTGATAACCCGACGGAATTTCGCGCGGTCAATATTGCGCGTCTGCTTGATAACGAAGAAAAATGGCCACTGTTGTACGACGCGCTGTCGCCAATAGCGACAAACTGCGACATGATCATCATGCCCGCCTGCTTCGGGCTGGCGAACGATACGCTGTGGCGCTGGCTTAACGAACGTCTGCCCTGCGCGCTCACGCTGCTGCCGACGCTGCCGCCATCGGTGCTCGGTATTCGTCTGCACAATCAGCTCCAGCGCCAGTTTGTCCGTCAGGGCGGCATCTGGATGCCGGGCGATGAAGTGAAGAAAGTCACCTGCCGTCGCGGTACCGTGAGCGAAATATGGACCCGCAACCATGCCGATATCCCACTGCGCCCGCGTTTTGCCGTACTTGCCAGCGGTAGCTTCTTTAGTAGCGGTCTGGTTGCCGAGCGCGAAGGGATCCGCGAACCTATTTTAGGGCTCGACGTACAGCAAACGGCCACCCGCGCCGAATGGTATCAACAACATTTCTTCGACCCACAGCCCTGGCAGCAGTTTGGCGTCGTGACGGATGACGCCTTCCGCCCCTCCCTTGCGGGCAACACGGTAGAAAATCTGTATGCAATAGGTTCTGTGCTGGCGGGATTCGATCCTATAGCTGAGGGATGCGGCGGCGGCGTCTGCGCAGTCAGCGCCCTCCAGGCCGCGCACCATATCGCTGAGCGTGCAGGAGAACAGCAATGAGCGACACACGTTTTGAAAGTTGTATTAAATGTACGGTGTGCACCACCGCGTGCCCGGTCAGCCGCGTTAATCCTGGCTACCCTGGCCCTAAACAGGCCGGACCGGATGGCGAACGCCTGCGTCTGAAAGACGGCGCGCTGTATGATGAGGCGCTGAAATATTGCATTAACTGCAAACGGTGTGAGGTCGCCTGTCCGTCGGACGTGAAGATTGGCGATATCATCCAGCGCGCCCGCGCGAAATACGATACGACGCGCCCGTCATTGCGTAACTTTATTCTCAGCCATACCGATCTGATGGGCAGCGTTTCAACGCCGTTCGCGCCGGTGGTCAATACCGCCACCGCATTAAAGCCAGTGCGCCAGTTGCTTGATTACGCGCTTAAAATCGATCATCGCCGCACCTTACCAAAATACTCTTTCGGCACCTTCCGCCGCTGGTATCGTAGCGTGGCGGCGCAGCAGGCTAAATACAAAGATCAGGTCGCCTTTTTCCATGGCTGTTTTGTGAATTACAACCATCCGCAGCTCGGAAAAGATCTGATTAAGGTGCTGAACGCAATGGGTACCGGCGTACAGCTGCTGAGTAAAGAGAAGTGTTGCGGCGTACCGCTGATCGCTAACGGTTTTACGGATAAAGCTCGCAAGCAGGCTATCACCAATGTGGAGTCGCTACGCGAGGCGATTGCCGTCAAAGGTATTCCGGTCATCGCCACGTCATCCACCTGTACGTTTGCGTTGCGCGATGAATATCCTGAAGTGCTGGACGTGGACAACGCCGGGCTGCGCGAACATATCGAGCTGGCCACCCGCTGGCTATGGCGCAAACTGGATGCCGGGAAAACGCTGCCGCTTAATCCTTTGCCGCTGAAAGTGGTCTACCATACGCCGTGTCATATGGAAAAAATGGGCTGGACGCTTTACACGCTTGAATTATTGCGGCAAATTCCGGGGCTTGAATTGACGGTACTTGATTCACAGTGCTGCGGCATTGCCGGTACGTATGGATTTAAAAAGGAAAACTATCCGACATCACAGTCCATCGGCGCGCCGCTGTTCCGCCAGATTGAAGAGAGCGGCGCCGACATTGTCGTCACCGATTGTGAAACCTGTAAGTGGCAAATTGAGATGTCTACAAGCAAACGCTGCGAACACCCCATTACGCTACTGGCCCAGGCGCTCGGCTAAGTAAAAAGCGCCGGAGCCCCTCCGGCGCTATTACCCTACTCACCAGGGACGATTTTCCATCAGACATATATCCTTCATACTTCAAGTTGCTTATGTGTTGGCTACGGATTATTTTGGGTATAAACGCGGATGTCTCTTTGCAATAACCTGCCCTATTTGGTTAACCATGACCGCTAACCCATGGTGGCATGACAGATAACGACGTTACTGTGTATAGAGCAATATCTCTTGTATCGACGCGTTACCAGCCCCCTTTAAAGAGGGGGATAACTGAATATCCCCAATAATAATTGAGTGTTATGTGAATAATAAGAAAATCAGGTCTATGCCTGATTTAATATATCCCCCACTAATAATAATATTTTTACAAATAATTATACATGACATCATATTCGCTACTTTCACCTATCAGGAAACAGAGCAAAATGAATATATGTGTAAATTCACTTTACCGATTGAGCATATCGCAATTTCACAGCCTATATGCAGGAGAGGTGAGCGATGAGACGCTTACGTTGTTGCTTAGCTCAGTAGAGAACGGTGATCAGAATTGTATTGATCTGTTATGCAATCTTGCGTTACGCAACGATGACCTGGGACATAGAGTTGAGAAATTTCTTTTTGAATTCTTTAGCGGAAAAAGATCGGGCTCACCAGATATAGATAAAAAAATCAATCAGGCTTGCCTTGTATTACATCAAATTGCCAATAACGATATAACAAAAAATAATACTGAGTGGAAAAAGCTACATACCCCTTCCAGATTACTTTATATGGCCGGTTCCGCGACAACCGACCTTTCTAAAAAAATAGAAATAGCACATAAAATTATGGGCAACCAGTTCGCTCAGACAGATAAAGAACAGGTTGGAGTTGAAAATCTTTGGTGTGGTGTGCGAATGATGTCGTCAGATGAGCTGGCAGCTGCAACGCAAGGTCTGGTTCAAGAATCACCTTTTCTCTCGGTAAACTATCCCATTGGACTTATTCATCCTACCACCAAAGAAAATATATTAAGCACTCAGCTACTTGAAAAGATTGCTCAATCAGGATTATGTGAAAATGAAATCTTTCTGATAAATACAGGAGATCACTGGCTTCTCTGTTTATTTTATAAACTTGCAGAAAAAATAAAATGTCTCATATTTAACAGTTATCATGATTTAAATGAAAATACTAAGCAAGAGATTATAGAAGCAGCAAAGATTGCAGGTATATCAGAAAGCGATGAGGTTAATTTTATTGAAATGAATTTACAGAATAATGTACCCAACGGCTGTGGTCTATTTTGTTACCATGCAATTCAACTCTTATCGAATGCCGGACAAAACGATCCTGCTACCACACTACGAGAATTTGCGGAAAATTTCTTAACGCTTTCAGTAGAGGAACAAACACTATTTAACACCCAAACCCGGCGACAAATATATGAATACAGTCTCCAGTAATGGTGAGTACTTAGAGCCTATCCCATTAGACTATTTTATTCGCCATTTTGGGACCGGGCAGTGCTCAAAATCCTCACGTACTACGTGTACGCTCCGGTTTCTGCGCGCTGGCCAGCCCCAAACTGGCTTCAACAATTACGCCTGGTGGGATAGGCTCTTATCCTGAAATGATGCTCTGCGAAGAATTTATAAGTATATAAGGATGGGAAGGCCAGGCCTTCCCACTAAAAGTTCTATGCCGTCAATGATTCAACCACGTCTATCCAGCCATGCTCGCTGGTAATGTCCTCACCATTAAGCCAGCGGCGCAGCATATTTAGCGCCATCATCGCGCAGACCTCCTGACGTATTGCCAGACTATACCGATTGGCGCTAAAACGCACGCGTAAGGCATACGTGCCATCCGGCATTTTTCTCAATAACTACGTTTTGCCGTGCTTACTGACTGAACAGATTTAAACATCGCCAACCTGCTATCCAGCGCCTCGGTGTAGAGCATCGTATCTACCCCGACCGCGACAAAATTCGCGCCCCACGCCAGACATTTCTGCGCCATTGCCGGATCGACCGCCAAAAAACCCGCCGCTTTTCCGGCGGCGCGAATACGATAAATACACGCTTCAATGATCCGCTGCACTTCCGGGTGTCCGGCATTATCGGGGTAACCCAATGAAGCAGAGAGATCTGCCGGACCGATAAAGACGCCATCAATGCCTTCAACCTCCAGAATCGCGTCAAGGTTTTCCAGCGCCATTTTGCTTTCAACCTGCACCAACAGGCAGAGCGACTCATTGGCCTGTGCCATATAGTTGTCGACTCTCCCCCAGCGCGCCGCACGCGCCACGCTCGCGCCAACGCCTCGTTGCCCCAACGGCGGGTATCGGGTAGCGGAAACGACCTGGCGCGCCTGTTCTGCGGTGTCAACCATCGGGATCAGTAGCGTTTGCGCCCCGATGTCCAGTACCTGTTTAATGAGCGCTTTACTTCCCTCGATCGGGCGAATCACCGGCTGGCTGGCGTATGGGGCGATGGCCTGTAACTGATGATACAAGTCCTGCACCGTATTAGGCGCGTGCTCGCCATCTATTAACAACCAGTCATAACCCGACGTCGCCGCAATCTCCGCCATATAAGAGGTGGTTGAACTGAGCCACAAACCAATTTGCGTATCCCCTTTACGTAATCCTTCTTTAAAAGGATTTGATAACAATGCGTTCATAGCGATCCTTACAACGTAGATAAGATTAATGATGCGCAGCGCCGGATTGCGCCACCGGACGATTAACGCTCAGCGTGAAGATAATTAATGAGCCAATGATGGCGACTCCGGCCAGCGTCAGCAGGCCCGCCGCATCGCTGGCAAACAACGTTTCCGCTTTTACGCGCAGAATTGGGGCAATAAAACCGCCCACAGCGCCAAACAGATTAACGAAACCAATTCCTGCCGCCAGAGCCGTACCGGAAAGTAGCTGCGTCGGCATGGTCCAGAATACGGGCTGAACGGCAATAAATCCTACTGCTGCAACACAGAGCGCCAGAATAGCGAGCACCGGAGAAACCAGACCTGACAGGCCAATGCCAATACCCGCAGCCAGTAACGTCACTGCCGCAACGTTACGGCGATCGCCGGTACGGTCGGAGTAGCGAGGAATAAGCCATGTGCCAAGCAAAGCCGCCACCCAGGGAACCGCTGTTACCACCGAAGCGGTAAAGCCCACTTTAGTGCCCAATAGCGCGGCAACCTGGGTCGGCAGGAAAAAGATGAGTCCGTATACCGCCACCTGAATCGTCAGATAAATAATAGCCAGTTGCCAGACGCGTCCATTACGCAGCGCATCCGCAAGCCTTGACGTGACCTTTTTCTCTTCTTCGCTCGCCAGTTGCCTGATAAGCGCGTTCTTTTCTTCCAGGCTAAGAAAACGCGCCTGCTGCGGAGTGTCATCAAGCCAGAAAAAGGTGAATATCCCTGCGCCAATCGCCAGTAGGCCTTCGATAACGAACATCCAGAACCATCCCGGGTGCCCCATAAAACCATGCATCTCCAGCAGAGCGCCGGAGAGCGGCGAACCCAACGTTAACGCCAGCGGCGCGCCCATATAAAATAGCCCCATAATGCTGGCACGGTTACGCTGCGGGAACCATTGTGAAGTTAGATAGATCATGCCGGGGAAAAATCCAGCCTCCGCCGCGCCCAATAGCGTGCGGATTATCAGAAATTTTGCTTCACTATCCGCCCAGGCCATCGCAGCAGAGAGAAAGCCCCACAGCAGGGTAGTCGTGCCGATCCAGGTTCTTGCGCCAAATTTGCGCATCAGCAGGTTAGCCGGTACGCCAAGGAAAGCGTAAACCACAAAGAAAATACCGGCCCCTAGCGCGTAGGCTTCATTACTTAGCCCGGTATCTATCTGATAGGTCTCTTTGGCAAAACCAATATTTGAACGATCCAGAAACGCCAGTACATACAGCGCCAACATAAAAGGAATTAAACGTGCGCGGTTTTTCTTCACTACGCCGTCAAGTAAAGTGATGCTCATAGCAATATCCTCAACAGGATGAGGGCGTTGCCGTACAAAGGCAACGCACGAGTTATTAGTGGCTATAAGGGCGTTTCAAGTGACAGTCACGGTTAAGCTCGACGCCGAAGCCCGGCTTATCCAGCACTGATTTATGGATGCGTCCATTCACCGGCACCGGCTCATCCAGGAGAATCGGGTCAAATTGCGGACGCAGGGTGGAGCAGTCCGGGCTGGTCATCAGGAACTCGCTGAAAGGGGTATTAGTGAAAGTAATAACTGCATGGTGCGAATAGACAGACGAACCGTGCGGCACCACCAGTTGCCCGCGCGATTTGGCAAGCGCGGCGATCTCAACCAGCGTGGTTAATCCGCCGCACCAGCCAACATCCGGCTGCATAATATCAATGCCGGTTTCTGCCAGAGTGCGGAAGGATTGCAGCGTACCATGGTGTTCGCCGCTGGTAACCATCATCCCTGCAGGCGCGTTGCGTTTTAATTCGCGATAGCCTTCATACTGCTGCGGCGGCAGACACTCTTCAATCCATTTGAGATTAAATGGCGCACAGGCGTGAGCCAGTTTAGTCGCATAGTTCACATCCTGACTCATCCAGCAGTCGAGCATCAGCCAGAAATCCGGCCCGCACTTTTCACGCATATCCGCCACCATCGCGGCATCTTTACGGATCCCCGCATCACCATCGTGCGGTCCCCAGTGAGTCGGCATTTTACCGCCGATAAAGCCCATTTCTTTAGCCAGATCCGGGCGTGCGCCGGTGGCGTAAAACTGAATTTCATCGCGCACCGCTCCGCCCAGCAATTTATAAACCGGCAGCCCAACCACCTTGCCAAACAGATCCCACAGCGCCAGATCCACACAGGAAATCGTGTTCATCACCAGACCGCCGGAACCGGAGTAGTACATGGTCGCGCCGAGCATCTGATCGTGAATAAGTTTGATATCGCTTACGCATTTGCCTTCAATAAACCGGTTAAGATGTTTTTCTACGATAAAACAGCCCATCTCCCCTGCTGTCGAAACGGCGAACCCCGTCTGCCCATTTTCCGCCTCTACTTCGACAATCAGCGTCCCTAACACGTTGATCCCAAAAGACTGACGAGACTGCTCATAGTCGCGATATTTGCTCATGGGAGTGGCGATATGGTCATCAATCCAGTGATTTCCTCCCTGGTCGTGATAATCCCCGCCGCCAGCCCCTTTCTCTGCGGTAGCGCCCCCAATAAACCAGGCTCGAACGTGTTTAATTTTAGGAAGAGTCATAATATTCTCCATTTTAAGATGCGAGTGAGTCGAAGGGACTTTTCCATCCCAACAGGCGTGAAATATCTTTGGCACAGGCAATAGCTTTACCGGCCAAATAATCAAGATTCTCTTCGTTGATTTGCAGGCGCGTGCCGACCACTGAAATTGCCGCGGTCAGTTCGTTTCTGGCATTAAATACCGGTGCGGCAACGCAGCGGACATCCGGATAATCCTCCCCGTTATCAAAGCTCCATCCACGCTGGCGAATGCGTTCCAGCTCATCATTCAATTGTTGCGGCTCGGTGATGGTAGTCAGCGTGGCTCGCTCCCATACCATTTTTTCAATAATGGCTTTGCGTACGGCGGCCGGCTGCCATGCCAGCAGGCATTTGCCGATGCCGGAACGATAAAGAGAGAGGCTTTTCCCCTCATGCGAGCGCACGCTGATAGTGGATGAGGATTCCACTTTCAGTATGTAATACGCATTTTCGTGGTCGATGATCCCCAAGTGACACAGCAGCCCGGTTTCATCCATCAGTTGTGTTAGACGAGGACGCGCCAGCTCCCGCAGATCCATCTTGCTGAGCGCATGACCCGACAATTCAACGAGCTTAGTCCACAGGCAGTAGTTCTCCTGATGATCGAGGCTAATAAATCGCTGACGTTTTAATTCATTCAACAGCAGGTACGCGGTGCTTTTTGGAATACGCAACGTTTCAATAATGATTGCCGCGCTGCATGGGCCAATACGCGCGATCAAATTGAGGATGTCGATTGCGCGAGTAAGAGCCGGGACTTTACTTGATTCCAACATATTGGACTCCAGTCTGAGACACTGGAATCAGTGTGAAAGGTCAGTAGGGAAAAAATTGTGAAGCGCGTCAAAGCTTATCCGCCTTCCAACGGAGTGGAAGGGTTAACCATATAAATGTGAATTAACGCACGTATTACTTTGTATTCAGTACAATTGGCTGGACAAAAAAGCAGATAATATTGCCGGATAATGGCATAGCGGCCTTATCCGGCTCACGATGTCGTTCCCATCGCAGATAAGAGAAAGGGATTATGATGTCAATGATTCAACCACGTCTATCCAGCCATGCTCGCTGATAATGTCCTCGCCATTAAGCCAGCGGCGCAGCATATTTAGCGCCATCATCGCGCAGACCTCCTGACGTATTGCCAGACTATACCGATTGGCGCTAAAACGCACGCGTAAGGCATACGTGCCATCCGGCGTCGCCAGCGCGAAATTAAGATGTTCGTTTTCCAGCCCCGACACGGCCAGCGCCAGACCGGCATAATGATTGCTGCGCCGTTCTGTCGTCCAGTGTGCCGTTTGCGCCAGCGTCTCTTCCTGAGAAGGAACGACTTCACTGGCAAGAACAGGCGCCCCGGCGCGGGAAAGCTGTAGCGCCAGTAAACCGCTGGTGTATTGCTCGCTCAACGTCAGACTCAACTGCCTTTCCTGCAGTCGGCGGGCTATTTGCGCCGGCAGGTTTTCCGTACCTTCAAAAATCAGATTCTGTCCGGCGACCCGTTTGACCTCTGGCCATAACGCCAGCATCGCCTCCCGTTGCGTCGCCGGGCCGGTCAACTTCAGTTCAATGATCGGCATTGATGAGCGATACCCCATCGTCACGCCGGGCGGCAACGGCAGTGAATCGAGACGCTGCGCGAGGTCACTTTCTGAACGTCCAAAAGTCGTTAACCGCAGGCAAAGCGGCGGCTCCGGCAGCGAAAAACGCGCGCGTAACCGCGGTAAGATTTCCTTCTCCACCATAACCTTAAATTCCGACGGTACGCCGGGGGTGAAAAACATCAGGCAGCGGTTGAGCTGTAGCGCAAATCCACAGGCCGTGCCGACCGGATTATTAATAAACTCCGCGCTGGCAGGCAGTTCCGCCTGTTTACGGTTGCTCGGCGCCATCACGCGACCGCGCTGCTGAAAGTAACGTTCCATTTCGGTCAGCCACGCCTGGTGTAGTACTAATCCTTCGCCTTTTGCCGTTGCCGCGGCGAGCGCGCTTAAATCATCGCTGGTCGGCCCTAACCCGCCATTAACAATCAAAACATCAGCATGTTGACTGCGTTCACGCAAGATAGCGACCAGACTGTCCAGATTATCGCCTACCGTATTTCGCCGTGATAACGGAACGCCCTGATGAAAGAAAAAATCAGCCAGCCAGGCGGCATTGGTGTCAACGATTTGTCCGTGCAACACCTCATCCCCGGTGGATAGCATTTCCACATTTAGCATTGTGTTCTCCTGCTCTTATGATGAAAACACTATAACGCAAAGAGGAATAGGACGTGGAAAGAAGAATGACGGGAAAAGGAGGAATATGGCGCGACGATTGCCGCGCCGTTAGCATCAAAAGCTGGCGTTTACGCCAACATAAGGGCCGTCAGCAATCGCATTATCGCGGTTGCCGTCTTTACCCGCCAGGTTCAGGTAACGATAACCGGCTTCAATGCTCAGCGGGCGCATAATGGTGAAACGCGCGCCTGCATTCGCTTCTTCATAGCTGTCGATACCGCTGGACAGCGAATCTGGTGAATAATAATACTCGCCGAACAGACGGAAGCTGTTGCCGATTTTCCATTGTAGCCCACCGCCGACAGCCGCCGCATAGCCTTCATCGCTGTCTTTCGGATTGGTATAAATACCTTTACCGCCGACCGTCGCCAGCAGCGGTCCCACCGGAATGTTCAGCCCCAGACCCACGCCCGCAGCGTCGCCATCATCATCGTTGTGCATCCAGTTGCCGCTTAGCGCCAGTCCCGTCGATTCCGTACCAAAACCCACGCCAATGTTGGTGTAATCTTCGCCCGCCTGGCCGCTAATACTGATGGCCTGCGCCGATGCAGAAACGAACAGCATTCCGGCAAAACCTAATAATATGCTTTTTTTCATTTTTACCCTTTCCAGCAAGCACATAAAGAAAAACTCCCCAAAACGGCAGAATTGTACTGCCAGACGCTGAGGAATCAATGCACTAAAAAACCATTCCAAAAACATATTGTAACGAAATACTACTTTCGCCATGCCGCATCATTGCGCCATCACATGGCGACGCCTGCATCAACTGGATTAACAAAAAACGCAGTCTGCGTTATCGCTTCCATTTTTCACAAAGAATTTCGCAGAATGATTTGTTAAGCTGACGACCTGGTGGTTTAAGGAAGCGACTTATGCGTCAACGAACTATAGTTTGCCCATTAATTCAAAATGATGGCTGTTATCTGCTGTGCAAAATGGCCGACAACCGCGGCGTCTTTCCCGGTCAGTGGGCGCTGTCGGGCGGCGGGGTCGAGCCGGGCGAACGCATTGAAGAGGCGCTGCGTCGGGAGGTTCGGGAAGAACTCGGCGAACAACTGATTCTGAGCGATATTACGCCGTGGACCTTCCGCGACGATATCCGCGTTAAAACCTACGCTGATGGCAGACAAGAAGAGATTTATATGATTTATCTCATCTTCGACTGTGTTTCCGCTAATCGCGATATATGTATTAACGACGAATTTCAGGACTACGCCTGGGTCAAGCCAGAAGAACTGGCGCTGTATGATTTGAATGTAGCGACACGCCACACATTAGCATTGAAAGGGTTATTATAATGACGACAGCCGCTTCAGGCTGTCTTTACGCTTTTAACATGCGGCTAGCCGGGAACAAATTCACCATCTAAAAAGAGTTTTCCGTTTTCCGCATGCATAACGAGCGCATCAAGATAGTCCGGATCAAACTTTACGCCGCGCTTATTTTTTGCAATATACGTCAAACAATGATTATGGGTAAAAATGACTATATTTTTATTCTGCGACTTTTTCAGCAACGTATTGATTGAAGCATAAATACCGCTGCCGCAATCCATCATTTTTTTATCCACCGTAAGCGACCTGCCCGCAGAAAACCAGGTTGCCGACTGGATGGTGCGCACCGTATTACTGGAATAGAGATTGTAATTTTGTATATCAGCACTGAAGGCTTTACCCAGCGCTCTGGCATCTTGCGCACCGTTGACCGTAATCCCCGTGCTGTCTGACAGGCAGGTATTATCGGAACGATCGCACCGCTCGGCATGGCGGAATAACACGACTACCGGATGCTGCTTCGCCAGCGCCGCCAGCGCTTTACCGTTAATCTGCGGTAGACCGTTACCACTCCAGGCATGTTGTGAGGTCAACCCGGCGATAATAACCAACGCCCCCGCCAGAGTCGCGAGATAGCGTTTGTTTTTAATAAAGCGTAGGGTAAATGCCAGCACATTAACCTCTCAGGCAGACAGTGCAGCTAACTTAATAGCAATACGATTAAAATGAAATTCCGCAACGGAAGACCAGGCCAGAAACATAAAAACAGCTTTTGGGCATGCATAAAATGCCTTAAACTTTCGGCGAAAGCAAAGCATAATTCCGTTAAAAATTATCTTTTTACTTCACCTTAATTTCTTAATGTTAATTTAATATTCATCCAGTAGGGTTCAGCTAAATGCGTTAAAAAATAAGCCCTTTTCTATTGCCGAAATATTTGAAAAGCGGCTTTCAATGGCTGAAGGAAAAATGATGTCGGACTTTTTGCCTTTCTCCCGTCCGGCAATGGGCGCGGAAGAGCTTGCTGCCGTTAAGACCGTACTGGACTCAGGTTGGATAACAACCGGCCCGAAAAATCAGGAACTGGAAGCGGCGTTTTGTCGGCTAACTGGCAATCAATATGCCGTTGCCGTCAGTTCAGCCACTGCCGGTATGCACATCGCGTTGATGGCGCTGGGCATTGGTGAAGGCGACGAGGTCATTACACCGTCAATGACGTGGGTTTCTACGCTAAATATGATCGTTTTACTCGGCGCGAACCCCGTCATGGTCGATGTCGATCGCGATACGCTGATGGTCACGCCTGAACATATCGAAGCCGCGATTACGCCACAAACCAAAGCAATTATCCCCGTCCACTACGCTGGCGCGCCCGCCGATCTGGACGCTATTTACGCTCTTGGCGAGCGTTATGGCATTCCGGTGATTGAAGACGCGGCGCACGCGACAGGAACCAGCTACAAAGGTCGCCACATTGGCGCCCGGGGCACCGCGATTTTCTCCTTCCACGCCATTAAGAACATCACCTGCGCTGAAGGCGGTATCGTCGTCACGGATAACCCGCAATTCGCCGATAAACTGCGCAGTCTCAAGTTTCACGGGCTTGGCGTTGATGCCTGGGATCGACAGAGCGGAGGACGCGCGCCACAAGCGGAAGTCCTGGCGCCGGGCTACAAATATAATTTGCCCGACCTCAACGCCGCTATCGCGCTTGCTCAGTTACAGAAACTGGATGCGCTTAACGCTCGACGCGCCGCCATCGCAGCGCAGTACCACCAGGCAATGGCAGACCTGCCTTTTCAGCCTCTGAGCCTTCCGGCGTGGGAACATATTCACGCCTGGCATTTATTCATTATCCGGGTCGATGAAGCCCGCTGCGGTATTACCCGGGATGCTCTGATGGCATCGCTGAAAACGAAAGGCATCGGCACAGGACTGCATTTCCGCGCCGCGCATACGCAAAAATATTATCGCGAACGTTTCCCAACGCTCACGCTGCCTGACACCGAGTGGAACAGCGAGCGGATCTGCTCACTGCCGCTCTTCCCGGACATGACCGAGAGTGACTTTGATCGGGTCATTACCGCCCTTCATCAGATAGCAGGACAATAAGCATGTTTGACGCCGCCCCCATAAAAAAAGTCTCGGTGGTTATTCCTGTCTATAACGAACAGGAAAGCCTGCCGGAATTGATAAGACGCACCACCACCGCCTGCGAGAGTCTGGGCAAAGCGTGGGAGATTTTATTGATAGATGATGGTAGCAGCGATAGCTCGGCGGAGCTGATGGTTAAGGCGTCCCAGGAGGCCGATAGCCATATCATCTCTATTTTACTCAACCGTAACTACGGTCAACATGCAGCAATTATGGCGGGGTTTAGCCATGTAAGCGGCGATCTCATCATTACGCTGGATGCCGATCTGCAAAACCCGCCGGAAGAGATCCCGCGCCTGGTGGCGAAAGCCGATGAAGGGTTCGATGTGGTAGGCACCGTGCGCCAGAACCGACAGGACAGCCTGTTTCGCAAATCGGCGTCAAAAATCATTAATCTGCTGATCCAGCGCACAACGGGCAAAGCGATGGGCGATTACGGCTGCATGTTACGCGCCTATCGCCGCCCTATTATCGATACTATGTTGCGCTGCCATGAACGCAGCACCTTTATCCCTATTCTGGCCAACATTTTCGCTCGTCGGGCTACCGAGATCCCGGTGCATCACGCTGAACGTGAATTTGGCGACTCTAAATACAGTTTTATGCGTCTCATTAACCTGATGTATGACCTGGTGACCTGCCTGACGACGACGCCGCTGCGCCTGTTGAGTCTGCTGGGCAGCGTTATCGCCATCGGCGGGTTTAGCCTGTCGGTATTGCTTATTGTACTTCGCCTGGCGCTGGGGCCGCAGTGGGCGGCGGAAGGCGTATTTATGCTCTTTGCCGTCCTGTTTACCTTCATCGGCGCGCAATTCATCGGTATGGGACTGCTGGGCGAATACATCGGTCGCATTTATAACGATGTCCGCGCCCGCCCCCGCTATTTTGTTCAACAAGTTATCTACCCGGAAAGCACGCCGTTTACTGAGGAAAGTCACCAATGAAAGCCGTTATTTTTGCCTATCACGATATGGGATGTCAGGGCGTGCAGGCCGTACTGGATGCCGGGTATGAGATTGCCGCGATTTTTACTCATGCCGACAATCCTGCGGAAAACACCTTTTTTGGCTCCGTCTCCCGGCTGGCGGCAGAATTAGGGATTCCGGTTTATGCACCGGATAACGTAAACCATCCTATCTGGGTCGACCGCATCGCTGAGCTTGCGCCGGATATTATTTTTTCGTTCTATTACCGCAACCTGTTAAGCGAAGAAATTCTGCACCTCGCCCCGGCTGGCGCGTTCAATCTGCACGGTTCTCTATTGCCTGCCTATCGTGGCCGTGCGCCGCTAAACTGGGTTCTGGTTAACGGCGAAAGCGAAACGGGCGTAACGCTGCATCGTATGGTCAAACGTGCCGACGCCGGAGAGATTGTCGCCAGTCAACGCGTCGCTATTGCGCAGGACGATGTTGCGCTTACCCTGCATCATAAGCTATGTCAGGCCGCGCGCCAGTTGCTTAATAGCATCCTGCCCACCATGAAATGCGGCGATATACCTTCTGTTCCCCAGCGTGAGTCTGACGCTACGTATTATGGTCGCCGCAGGCCGGAAGATGGCCTTATCGACTGGCACAAACCGGTTTCCACGGTGCATAACCTGGTGCGGGCGGTAGCCGCCCCCTGGCCCGGCGCGTTCAGCTATAACGGCTCGCAAAAATTCACTATCTGGTCTTCCCGAATTTGTCCGGATGCGCAGGGCGCGCTTCCCGGCTCGGTAATTTCGGTCTCTCCGCTGCGGATCGCCTGCGCCGATGGCGCGCTGGAGATTATTACCGGCCAGGCCGGAGACGGTATTACTGTACAGGGCTCGCAGCTTGCACAGACGCTTGGTCTGGTGGCGGGCGCGCGTTTGAACCGTCCACCAGCGACCAGCGGTAAACGTCGCATTCGCGTTCTCATCCTCGGCGTCAACGGTTTTATCGGCAATCATTTGACCGAACGGTTACTGAATGAAGAGAATTACGAGGTCTACGGTATGGATATCGGCAGCAACGCCATTAGCCGATTCCTGCTCCACCCTCGCTTTCATTTCGTGGAGGGAGATATCAGCATCCACTCAGAATGGATCGAATATCATGTCAAAAAATGCGATGTCGTACTGCCGCTGGTAGCAATTGCTACCCCGATTGAATACACCCGCAACCCGCTGCGCGTCTTTGAACTTGATTTTGAAGAAAACCTGCGGATTATCCGTTATTGCGTAAAATACCGTAAACGCGTGGTTTTTCCGTCTACCTCTGAAGTGTACGGCATGTGTACGGACGCCTCTTTTGACGAGGACAAATCGAATCTGATCGTCGGGCCGGTGAATAAGCCGCGCTGGATTTATTCCGTTTCCAAACAGCTTCTCGACCGGGTGATTTGGGCTTATGGCGAAAAAGAGGGATTGCGCTTCACGCTTTTCCGTCCCTTTAACTGGATGGGGCCGCGGCTGGATAGCCTGAACGCGGCGCGTATCGGCAGTTCACGCGCGATAACGCAGTTGATTCTGAACCTGGTAGAAGGGACGCCGATCAAGCTTATCGACGGTGGTCAGCAGAAGCGCTGTTTCACCGATATTCGCGATGGGATCGAAGCATTATTCCGCATTATTGTGAATGATGGCGATCGGTGCGATGGCAAAATCATTAATATCGGCAATCCTGACAACGAAGCCAGTATTCAGGAACTGGCGACGCTGTTGCTCGACAGTTTTGATAAGCATCCGCTGCGCTGCCATTTCCCACCGTTTGCCGGTTTCCAGGTCGTCGAAAGCCGTAGTTATTACGGCAAGGGTTATCAGGATGTCGCACACCGGAAACCCAGTATCGACAATGCCAGGCGCTGTCTGGACTGGGAACCGTCTATTGCGATGTGTGATACGGTTGAAGAAACGCTGGACTTCTTCCTGCGCAGCGTAGATGTCGCGGAACGCGCATCATGACGAAAGTCGGTTTACGCATTGATGTTGATACCTTGCGAGGAACGCGTGAAGGTGTTCCCCGGCTGCTGGCGACATTGCATCGCCACGGCGTTCAGGCCAGCTTTTTCTTCAGCGTCGGGCCGGACAATATGGGACGTCATCTTTGGCGTCTGATAAAACCGCGATTTTTATGGAAAATGCTACGTTCAAACGCCGCTTCGCTCTACGGCTGGGATATCCTGCTGGCCGGTACCGCCTGGCCGGGAAAAAATATCGGCAACGCCAATGCCGGGATTATTCGTGAAACGGCAACATACCATGAGACGGGACTACACGCCTGGGATCACCATGCGTGGCAGACTCACAGCGGCCACTGGAGTATCCGCCAGCTTGAAGAAGATATCGCGCGCGGCATAACGGCGCTTGAGGCCATTATCGGAAAACCCGTCACCTGCTCAGCCGCGGCCGGCTGGCGAGCGGATGGGCGCGTTGTTCGTGCGAAAGAGCCGTTCAACCTGCGGTATAACAGCGATTGCCGTGGAACCACCTTATTCCGTCCGCTACTGATGCCGGGCCAGACAGGGACGCCGCAAATCCCGGTCACCTTACCCACGTGGGATGAGGTTATCGGCCCCGCCGTTCAGGCGCAGTCGTTCAATACCTGGATTATCTCCCGTATGTTGCAGGACAAAGGCACGCCGGTATATACCATCCATGCGGAAGTCGAAGGTATTGTCCATCAGCCGCTGTTTGAAGATTTGCTCGTTCGTGCACGCGACGCGGGGATCACCTTTTGCCCTCTGGGCGAACTGCTGCCGGCATCGCCTGAGTCTCTGCCGTTGGGGCAAATTGTACGTGGACACATCCCTGGCCGTGAAGGTTGGCTGGGGTGCCAACAGACCGCGAGCGCCTCATGATGAAATCGATACGCTATTATCTGGCTTTCGCCGCATTTATCGCACTCTACTATGTTATTCCTGTCAATAGCCGCCTGCTCTGGCAGCCGGATGAAACGCGCTATGCCGAAATAAGTCGGGAGATGCTGGCGTCTGGCGACTGGATCGTGCCGCATTTTCTGGGATTACGTTATTTTGAAAAACCGATAGCCGGTTACTGGATAAACAGTCTGGGTCAGTGGCTTTTTGGCGCTACCAATTTTGGCGTGCGGGCTGGCGCTATTTTAACGACATTGCTGGCCGCAGCGCTGGTGGCGTGGCTGACGTTCCGCTTATGGCGGGATAAACGTACCGCGTTGCTCGCCTCCGTTATCTTTCTCTCCCTCTTTGCCGTTTACAGTATCGGGACGTATGCGGTACTCGACCCGATGATCGCGCTTTGGCTTACGGCCGGGATGTGTTGTTTCTGGCAGGGGATGCAGGCCACGACCCGAACGGGCAAGATTGGGATGTTTTTGCTACTGGGCGCAACCTGCGGTCTGGGTGTATTAACTAAAGGCTTCCTCGCCCTGGCCGTACCGGTAGTGAGCGTGCTGCCGTGGGTCATTGTCCAGAAACGCTGGAAGGACTTTTTGCTATACGGCTGGCTGGCGGTCTTGAGCTGCTTTGTGGTTGTCCTTCCCTGGGCGATCGCCATTGCGCGACGCGAAGCCGATTTCTGGCATTACTTTTTCTGGGTGGAGCATATCCAGCGATTCGCCATGAGCGATGCCCAGCATAAAGCCCCTTTCTGGTACTATCTGCCGGTACTGCTCGCGGGAAGTTTACCGTGGCTGGGGTTACTGCCTGGCGCGCTTAAACTGGGCTGGCGCGAGCGAAACGGCGCATTCTATTTGCTCGGATGGACGATCATGCCGCTTCTCTTTTTCAGCATTGCGAAAGGGAAACTGCCCACCTATGTTCTTTCCTGTTTCGCACCGATAGCGATACTCATGGCGCGCTTCGTCCTGCATAACGTAAAAGAAGGCGTCGCCGCGCTACGTGTCAACGGCGGGATCAACCTGGTGTTCGGGTTAGTCGGGATCGTCGCGGCGTTTGTCGTCTCCTCATGGGGCCCGTTGAAATCGCCGGTGTGGACGCATATCGAAACCTATAAAGTTTTTTGCGTCTGGGGCGTCTTTACTGTTTGGGCGTTTGTGGGCTGGTATAGCCTCTGTCATAGCCAACAATACCTATTACCCGCGTTTTGTCCGCTGGGACTGGCGCTGCTGTTCGGCTTTTCCATCCCCGACAGGGTGATGGAGTCCAAACAGCCACAGTTTTTTGTCGAAATGACCCAGGCGCCTTTGGCATCAAGCCGCTATATTCTTGCCGACAACGTCGGCGTCGCCGCCGGGCTGGCCTGGAGTCTGAAACGAGACGATATTATGCTCTACGGACACGCGGGCGAACTCAGGTATGGTCTTAGCTATCCTGATGTGCAGGATAAATTCGTTAAAGCCGACGATTTTAACGCCTGGCTCAACCAGCATCGTCAGGAGGGCATTATTACGCTAGTACTTTCAATAGCCAAAGATGAAGACATCAGCGCTCTTTCCCTTCCCCCTGCGGACAATATTGATTATCAGGGGCGTCTGGTGTTAATTCAGTATCGGCCTAAATGATCGGCGTCGTTCTGGTGCTTGCCAGTCTGCTCAGCGTTGGCGGTCAGCTCTGCCAGAAGCAAGCGACACGGCCATTGACGGCGGGCGGACGCCGCCGTCACCTGATGCTGTGGCTGGGCCTGGCGCTGATATGCATGGGCGCAGCGATGGTGCTGTGGCTGCTGGTGCTACAAACCCTGCCGGTGGGAATTGCTTACCCGATGTTGAGTCTGAATTTTGTCTGGGTCACGCTGGCGGCCTGGAAAATCTGGCATGAACAGGTTCCGCCCCGCCACTGGTTTGGCGTCGCATTGATTATCAGCGGCATTATCATTCTGGGGAGTGCGGCATAATGGGCGTAATGTGGGGACTGATAAGCGTTGCGATTGCCTCCCTCGCCCAGTTGAGTTTAGGATTCGCCATGATGCGACTGCCATCGATAGCGCATCCACTGGCGTTTATTTCCGGGCTGGGCGCATTTAATGCCGCGACCCTGGCGCTATTCGCCGGTTTGGCGGGGTATCTGGTTTCCGTCTTCTGCTGGCATAAAACATTACACACGCTCGCGCTCAGCAAAGCCTATGCGCTGCTGAGTCTCAGCTATGTGCTTGTCTGGGTAGCCTCAATGTTGTTACCCGGTTTGCAAGGCGCCTTCAGCCTAAAAGCGATGCTCGGCGTATTGTGTATTATGGCGGGGGTAATGCTGATTTTTCTGCCCGCCAGATCATGAAGGCTTGCGCGTCAACCGCTGCCATTCGTCGCAGGAATAACAGCGTGCATCAACGATTTTTAAGGTCTGGTGTTTTTCCCGATTAATACAATACTGCGCATCCTGTAAAGGCGACAGGATATCGCCGGGACTCAGTAATATCATGGAATTCGCCTCGGCGATCATTTTTAGCGAACCGCCGCTATCGCACAGCACCAGAACATGGCACGCCCTCTTTTTGACATAATGCGATTTCTTAACCAACCATTCCATAGCGCCCCCGTTTCACGCTGATTGTTCATAACACGTTACACATCAACGGATAAACAAAACGGCAATAGCGATGGAATGGTTGTATATTAACCTAACATTAATTTTTACAGATCTTACACACCCACTGCTGGAGCGCACGGCGAGATATTTTAATCCCTCCGTTTTTCAGTTCTGAAGGCAGCGTCAACCAGCGAACCGGCTGCTGAAAACGCGCCAGCTTATCGCGAACCCATTCAGCGAGGTTCACGTCTCCGGCCTGCGATGCATACTCCACAACCGCAACGGGACGATGGCCAAACTCTTTATCTTCTACCGGCACGACAAAGGCTTGTTGCACCAGCGGATGCGCGTTAATAACGCGTTCGACTTCCTCCGGCTGAATGCCTTCGCCGCCGCTAAAGAACAGGTTGTCCAGCCGCCCGGCGATGGTTAGCCTGCCGTGGTTCAGCTCGCCGCGATCGCGCGTGGCAAACCAGCCCTCGTCATTAACCAGCGGGATCAGTTTGCCATCACGCCAGTAACCTTCCGCCATACTGGCGGCGCGCAGCCAGACTTCATTATCGACGATTCTGATCTCTCTGCCGGGAAGCGGCGCGCCAACATCATCCGAACCATCGGCCTCTTTGGCGCATACCGTAGACGCGAACTCCGTGAGCCCATACCCGCACCAGCAGCGAATCCCTTGTTTGCTGGCCTGGTCGGTGAGTTCAACCGGAATCACCGCGCCGCCGAGCAAAACGGCTTTCAGCGTCACCGCCGCCCGATTCGCCAGCAGCCGCCACAGCTGCGTCGGCACCAGCGAAGCATGAGTACACCCTGCCAGCATCTGCTCCAGCGGTTGCTTATCGCGTACCGTCATGCGCGCCCCGGCGAAGAGCCAACGCCACATAATACCCTGCCCGGATACATGAAACAGCGGCAGCGATAGCAGCCAGTCATCCTGCGGGCCAAACGGCATTAGCGAAAGCACCCCCTGCGCGCTGGCAAGATGCGCCTGGCACGTATGTACAGCCGCTTTTGGCAATCCTGTGGAACCCGATGTCAGCGTCATAGAAACCAGACGCTGCGGTTGCCAGGCCACGGCATACGCCGCTGTGCTCTTTTGTATCTGCAACGCGGTTAACCCGGAAAATACGTTTTCGCCTTCCAGTGTCAGCGCAAAACGCAGCGTTAACTTCGGCACCAGCGCCTCCAGCAATGTCTGGGGCAACTGCGGATTGACGGGCAGAACCCGCGCGCCGCACTGCATCAGCGCAAGCCATGCCAACAGAGTGCGCGGCTGATTCCCGGCGCGCAGCAGGACACCATCGCCCTCGCGTACGCCCTGCGCGGCAAACCCGCCCGCCAGCGCATCAATACGCTCACAAAGGGCGCGCCAGCTTAGCACTTCATCGTTCAGGCGCAGAGCGGGCGCCTGACTGCGAACCTGACGCCAGTGGCGCCACGGCCAGTCCGTGAATGTCATAACAGTCGTTCCAGCTCATCACGCTTCAGACAAGGCAACGCGCTACCGGGCCAGGGACGAACCTGTTGCGCCTGCATCAGATGCAAGGTATCCAGTCCGGGCAGCGTTCCCGGCGTCAACCAGGCGGCAATCCGCGCCAGTTGCGTCAGGCCGAGGCTGGACTCGATCGAAGAGCTGATGACCGCCGTCAGTCCCAACGCATGGGCGGCAGCGACTTGCTCACGCACTTTATCAAGCGATCCGGTCAGCGTAGGTTTGATAACCACAGCCTTGACGCCCTCTTCGGCTTCAAAGGTGAAATCCGCTTCGCGCAGACTTTCGTCCCAGGCAATCGCGATGCCGGTTTCACGGGCAAAGGCGCGGGAATCATCCCGCGTCTTACACGGTTCTTCGAGAAAGGCGATACGAGCGCGGTAGTCCGGATTAACATACTTTGCGAACTGTTGGGCTTTTAGCGGCGTCCAGGCGCGATTCGCATCCAGACGCAGATGCAGATCCGGGATCGCCTCCAGCAGCAAATTAACCACCATGCCGTCGCGTACCGCTTCATAGAGACCCACTTTGACCTTAGCGATTTTCTCGCCGGGCATATCGGCAAGCCGTAGCACCAAATCGTCAGGATCGCCAGTGCATAACGGCGCGGCGCGATAGTCCGCCGCCTCCGGCAAGACGCCAGTCAGTTCCGCCAGCGCGCAGCTTGCGCCAAACGCGACCGAAGGCATCTCCGGTAATCCCTCGCTCCCCTGAAGCCAGCCGTTCACCCATGTTAGTAACGCCGTCTGCGCCTCCTCCCACGTTTCCTGACTGAAGCCCGGCAGCGGGGAGATCTCTCCCCACCCTTCACGCTCGCCGTCACGCAGACAAACATACAGCCCGTCGCGAGTTTTTAACCGCCTGTCGCGCAGAACCACCCCCGCGTCCATGGGGATCTGCCAGCGGTATACCTGCGCGCTACGCATTATGGGTTCCGTTTGAATTTGCTGAAGTCAGGCTGACGCTTCTGGTTAAAGGCGTTACGGCCTTCCTGCCCTTCTTCGGTCATGTAGAACAGCATGGTAGCGTTGCCCGCCAGCTCCTGCAGCCCGGCCTGACCGTCACAATCGGCATTCAGCGCCGCTTTCAGGCAACGCAGCGCCATCGGACTGTTTTGCAACATTTCGCGGCACCAGCGCACGGTCTCTTTTTCCAGATCCGCCAGCGGAACGACGGTGTTAACCAGCCCCATATCCAGCGCCTGTTGCGCATCGTACTGGCGGCACAGGAACCAGATTTCACGCGCTTTCTTCTGACCAACGATACGCGCCATATACGAAGCGCCCCAACCGCCGTCAAAGGAGCCAACTTTCGGACCAGTCTGGCCGAAGATGGCGTTTTCCGCCGCGATGGTCAGGTCACACATCATGTGCAGCACATGACCACCGCCAATGGAATATCCCGCGACCATCGCGACAACCGGTTTTGGACAGGTGCGAATCTGGCGCTGGAAATCCAGCACGTTCAGGTGATGCACGCCGGAGTCATCCTGATAACCGCCGTAATCGCCGCGCACCTTCTGGTCGCCGCCCGCGCAAAACGCTTTATCGCCTTCGCCGGTCAGAATAATCACGCCCACGTTGTCGTCGTAACGGGCATCCGCCAGCGCCTGAATCATCTCTTTGACGGTCAACGGACGAAATGCATTGCGCACCTGTGGACGATTAATGGTGATTTTTGCAATACCGTCGGTGGATTTTTCATAACGAATGTCGGTGTAACCCTCCGAGCAGTCGTGCCATTCTACCGGTGCGTAAAGCATTGTTTCATCAGGATAGATCATAGTGTGTCCTTTAGTCAGAGACGCAGAATCTGAGCCAGACTGTCTACCACGCCAGCGGGGTTTTCCCGATGCGCGTTGTGTCCGGCGTTACGAATAACATGGCATGTCGCCGCCACTTCCTGCGCCAGGGCGCGGAATTTGCTGTCGCGTTCGCCACATAAATAATAAAACGGAAATGCCAGCGCGTTGAGCGCCTCGCGTAAATCCGGCTGGGCGGCAAGCGATGTCGCCTCCAGCATCGCAGCCAGCGTTTCGCCGTTATTCTGGCTACGCAGCGCCGTCAGCGTCTGCCTTTGCTGCGCCGTCAGCGAGGCGAACACCGGCTGCTGATACCAGTCGTGAAAAACCTCAGTCAGGGGTTCACGACGAAAACGCTCTGCCCAGCGCCCGTCAGACAACCGTCTTTCAGCGCACGCCTGTTCATTTTGCAGCCCCGGATGACCGCCTTCGACCACCAGGCCGCACAGGCCTAGTATTCCCTGGCAGGCTGCCATCATCGCCACCCGGCCGCCAAGAGAGTATCCCACCAACCAAAACTTTAGTATGTTGTAACTAATTAACGTAGCGCGCAGCAATCTGATGACATCGGCAAATCCGCCGACCGGAATAGCCGCAGATCCGCCATGTCCCGGTAAGTCAATATAAAGCCGCGAACAGCCGTGAAACTGTTCGCCAACCGGCTGCCATTCGCGGCAATCGCCAGAAAAACCGTGCAGGAAAACCAGCGAGGGCGCCCCAGGCTGTCCGGGCATGTGCTGCGCGTGCAACATCATAGATGGCTTACCTGAGCCAAAAGTTGCTGCAGCGTCTGCGCGCCATCCGTATCGTTTACCACCAGCTCAATCACCGTTGTCGCCGGGGTTCGCCACGCGCCAGCCAGCGCAGACTCCAGCTCTTCCCAGTTTTCCGGGCGATGATAGCGCAGGTTAAACATGGCGGCCGCATGGTCAAAATGGACGTTTTGCGGCATCAAATAAAAGCGCTCACGTTTGCTTTGCGGCGTCGGCAGCAGGGAAAAGATCTGCCCGCCGTTATTGTTAACCACAATCAACACAAACGGCGCGGATACCTGACGTAGTAACGCCAGCGCGTTAAGATCGTACAGCGCGGATAAATCGCCGACGATAGCCAGCGTCGATTTGGCGCTGGCGCGCTGCACACCCGCCGCCGTGGAAAGCAGGCCGTCAATGCCGCTCGCCCCGCGATTGCTGTATACCGGATAGCCAGCCGGCAACTGCGACAGCGCGTCGATCAGACGCACCACCAGACTATTGCCCACGAACAATTGCCCCTGCTCCGGCAGATAGTCGCGGATACGGTGCGCCAGCTGCGCTTCGCCAAAGGTGTCTCGCTGCGCGACCACCCGTTGCCACGCCAGTTCCGCCAGACGCGGGATCTCTACACACCACGGTTTACGTTTTTCCGCCGGATGCATCTCCAGCCAGTCGGCGATTTTCGCTACCAGTCTGCGTCCACGATGGTGCGCCGGGTCCAGACGACCTTCAATATTGTCGATTACCCAGTACTCTTCCGGCTCGCAGGTTGCCTGCCATTGCAGTAAGCGTTTTCCGGTAAGGCTACTGCCAAGCTGGACGACAATCTGCGCCTGCTGCAGTTCGGTCACCGCTTTGGCGTTGCCGAGCCACAGGTCGGCGCACGGCAGCGGCTGCCCGGTTTGCGACAATACGTCGCCAATTAATGGCCATCCCAGAGTTTGCGCCCACTGCGCCACTTTTTTGCCTTCTTCCGCGCTCATACGCCCGGCGACAACGACGCCGCGTTTTTGTCGCCAGAAGAACCAGTCGCGCTGTTTGTCGCTTTCCAGTCGACGCGCTTCGCGCAGCCAGGGTTTTTCATCCTGCCACCAGTCGCCGAGGCGCTGCTGCCAGACCAGACCGGTGTCATTCATATCGCCATACAGCGGTTCGGCAAAAGGACAGTTAATGTGCAGCGCGCCCGCATGAAGCATGGCGAGCGCATTGTCGATGGTCGACACCAGCCAGCGCGCCGGAATATCCTGCGTGGGACGCGGCAACGACAGAGTTTGGGAGGGGTGCGAGGCAAACATCCCCGCCTGACGGATCGCCTGGTTGGCGCCGCAGTCAATCAGCTCCGGCGGGCGATCGGCGGTAAGTAAAATGAGCTTCTCGCCCGTCAGACCCGCCTCAATCAGCGCCGGATAGAGGTTCGCCACGGCGGTACCTGAAGTGACAATAACGGCAACCGGCTGCTGGCTGACTTTCGCCAGCCCTAACGCCAGATGACCAAGCCCACGCTCATCAAAGTGCGTATGGTGAATAAAAGCAGGATTCTCTGCCGCCGCCAACGTGAGCGGCGTGGAACGGGAACCAGGGGCGATACAAACATGCCTGACGCCATGACGGGTTAAGGCTTCCAGGATGACCGCCGCCCAGCGCCGGTTAAATGCACTTACTGACATGAGTTTGTCCGGTATCAATCATTGGGACTAAGTATAAAGAGCTGCAAAAATGGATTATTGATATGGGTCGGGAATATGTGACTCATTACGCATCCATCTGCAATAAGGTACGTAACCCGGCCGCTTTATTATCTATTTCCTGCCATTCCTGTTCCGGATCGGAGCCGCGGACGATTCCCGCGCCGGCATACAATCGCACCACATTGGCCGTCACTTTGGCTGAACGTAACGTCACGCAAAACTCACTTTGCCGCGTGGAGAGATAGCCTGCCGACCCGGCATACCATTCACGTTCGAACGGCTCATATTGTTCTATAAAACAACGCGCGGGTTCACGAGGGATCCCGGCGACCGCTGCGGTAGGCTGTAACTGGTGCAGGCAGAGCGTGTCGTCCGCCTGATTAAGCGCCGTCCAGATACAGCGGCGCAAATGCTGTACCTTGCGCAGTCTGAGCACCTGCGGCGGCAGCACATCCAGCGAGTGGGTGCAGTTTTGCAGTCGCTGGCAGATGTCTTCGACAACCAGCATATTTTCTCGCTGGTTTTTATCGTCTTTCATTAACCATTCGCCAAGCTGCCAGGCTTTATGGTTATCCGGATGGTTCGCCACCGTCCCGGCCAGCGCTTCGGTACGCAGCGCCGTTTCACGCCGCCGCCAGAGCCGCTCCGGCGATGATCCCAGAAAGGCGGTATCGGCGGAAAAAGCCATAAAAAAGTGGTAGCAGTTGAGATTTAAACGACGACTGGACGCCATCATCGCGGCGGCATTGACCGGACGGGAGAATTGTAAGTCGGTGGCCCGCGCCAGCACAACTTTATCAAACGCCTCTTGCGCAATGGTGTGGGTGGCCTGCTGAATCAGCTTCACCCAACCGTCTTTGTCCGGCCAGTGTTGTTCGCTCGTGAGCGAAAGGCGTAGCGCCGGAACAGGCTTAATGCCGACCAGAGAAGCGAGAAACGCTTTCGCCTGGCGCGCATCATCGCGTAGCGAAACGTCACTGTGCAGATGTAAGCGTAAGGTCGCCGTACCCCCGCTACGTCGCCACTCCAGCCGCGGCAGCAATAAGTAGCCCTCTTTCGGCTCGAACGCATTCAGCCCCCAAATACGTAAGTCAGGCTGCGCGTGCTGACGTAAAAACCGTTGCGCCAGATCGAGCGATGAAAAAACGGTGATTGCCCCGAGAACGGCAGCTTCTTCGTCGCCATTGCGCTGTTGCCAGTAGAATTGCGGAAAGGATGACTGGCTGGCCAGCCAGCTCAATGCATCGAAGGCATCGTTTAAAGGGAAAGGCGCATCGAAAACGCAAAGCCCTGGCGTCGCCGGTATCTCTTGCGATAGCTGACGCGTCAGATTTTCCAGCGCAGTAGTAATAGAATGCACGCGGACCCTCCCTGTTAAAAACCCCACATTATACGGGGTACTGCCCTAAAAAAGCAGTACCTCATTTAGGGAGGGTTGCAATTCTGTTCAGTGGGGGGATTTAGCGCCGCGCCAGCAGCAGTCCAAGTACCAGTCCTACCGCCGCGCCTACGCCAATACCCTGCCAGGGTTTTTCATGAACGTAGTCATCCGCTTTATAAACGGCCTGCTTTGCCCGGTAATAATAGCTATCCGACGCATGGCTTACGCGGTTTTTCACCTCTTCCAGCGCTTGTTCCGCGCGGGCTTTCAGCTCAATGTATTTTTGATCGGCGGGATCGCCTGAGGAACGTAAAATCTCTTCCAGCGTTTCGCTGAGCAAAGTCAGATCATCATCAACACGTGATTCACCAAATTGATATGACATTCTCATTCTCCGTTGTGTTAACACCTGCTCCTAACTATAGTCAACGGTTTCGGTTTATGCCTGATGAACCTCCCGCGCCATTCCCCGGTGCGGAATGCCGTCTTCGTCATAAACATCGGTGACCGGAATAAAACCAAACCGCGCATAAAAAGGTTGCAGATGCGCCTGCGCTCCCAGATATAGCGGCTTATCCGGCCAGTGCCGCCCACAAGATTCCAGCGTTTTCGCCATTAATTGCTGGCCCAGTTTCGCCCCTCGCCAGGCATCGCTGACGATCACCCGGCCAATGACAACCGGGTCTGATTCGTTATCGCTTTTCAGAATCCTCGCATACGCCACCAGCTCATCCTGGTGCCAGCCCAGAATATGCCGATTGTCGCCGACTAAATCATCGCCATCCACATCCAGGTAAGGACAGCGCTGTTCTACCACAAAGACTGCGCAGCGCAATTTGAGTAACGCGTAAAGTTGAGGAACGGTAAGTTCGCTATGGTGGAGATCCTGCCAGTCAATCATGATGCGCTCCTGTGTTGTGGTAATCTTGGGTTAAACGATAACCAAACGTGTATGGACAAGATGGAATTAATTTTTTTAGGTACGTCCGCAGGCGTTCCCACGCGCTCACGCAATGTAACGGCAATTTTATTACATCTGCAACATCCAACGCAGCCGGGAGTATGGCTTTTTGATTGCGGCGAAGGGACACAGCATCAAATGCTTAATACCGCGTTTCATCCCGGTAAGCTTGAGCGCATTTTTATCAGCCATCTTCACGGAGATCATCTGTTTGGCCTGCCGGGTCTGCTATGCAGCCGGTCGATGGCGGGGAATCCCCATCCGCTAACCGTATACGGACCTCAAGGCGTGCGTGAGTTTATTGCAACCACACTGCGCCTTAGCGGTTCATGGACCGATTTTCCGTTGCAAATTGAAGAAATTAGCGCAGGCGATATTCTTGACGACGGTCTGCGTAAAGTGACCGCATTCAGGCTGGAGCATCCACTGGAGTGCTACGGATATCGCGTTGTTGAACATGACAAGCCTGGCGCGCTGAATGCCAGGGCGTTAAAAGCCGCAGGCGTTACGCCCGGCCCGCTGTTTCAGACGTTGAAGGCAGGAAAAACCGTCACGCTTGCCGATGGAAGGCAGATCAATGGCGCCGACTACCTTGCTCCCGCCGTGGCCGGGAAATCAGTGGCGATTTTCGGCGATACCGCGCCCTGCGAGGCCGCCCTCGCGCTGGCGCAAGGCGTGGATGTGATGGTCCATGAAACCACGCTGGATGCGTCAATGGAGGAGAAAGCCAACGCTCGCGGACACAGCTCCACCCGTCAAACCGCGACGCTGGCGCGGGAAGCTGCCGTCGGTCGGCTGATTATGACCCATATTAGCTCACGCTATGACGATAAAGGCTGTCAGCGCTTACTGGCGGAATGCCGTGCTATTTTCCCGGCGACGGAGCTGGCTTACGATTTTTCTGTTTTCCCGGTTTAGCGCTCCATTTTTTGTCCTCATTGCCGATAACACTAAAAAAGGCAGGCTTTCATAATGAGGTTAGGATGGACAATTTTCAGAAAGATATTGATGACAGGGCCAATTTAACCCTGTCCAACCGTTTTGAACTGCTGTTATTCCGTCTTGGTACATCGCTGCATGAACAAAAGTCAGAGCTGTTCGGCATCAATGTATTTAAGCTGCGCGAAATCGTACCAATGCCCGCCTTTACGCGCCCGGCAGGCATGAAAGCGCCGCTATTGGGCATGGTCAATATTCGGGATCAGGTCATTCCGGTGATTGATTTGCCAGCGGTAGCGGGCTGCAAGCCGGAAACCGGGCTGAATATTTTGCTGATCACCGAATATGCGCGCAGCGTACAGGCATTTGCCGTCGAGTCGGTGGAAAATATTATGCGTCTTGACTGGCAACAGGTGCATACCGCCGAGAAAGCCGTCAACGGTCGCTACATCACCAGTATTGCCTGCCTGGATGACAACAAAGAAACCAACAACCTGGCGCTGGTGCTCGACGTTGAGCAGATCCTTTATGATATTGTCCCCTCCAGCCACGATCTGCGCGCCACCAATCTGAAGACCAATAAATTTTATATTACCCCAGGCGCGGTAGCCATTGTGGCGGAAGACTCCAAAGTCGCCCGCGCGATGCTGGAAAAAGGGCTGAACGCGATGGGAATTCCGCATCAGATGCATGTGACCGGCAAGGATGCATGGGAGAGAATCCAGCAACTGGCGCAGGAAGCGGAGGCCGAAGGTAAGCCAATTAGCGAGAAAATCGCGCTGGTCCTGACAGATCTTGAGATGCCGGAGATGGATGGCTTTACGTTAACGCGTAAAATTAAAACCGATGAACGGCTGAAAAAGATCCCGGTCGTTATTCACTCTTCCCTTTCCGGCAGCGCCAACGAAGATCATATACGTAAAGTGCAGGCCGACGGCTACGTGGCCAAGTTTGAGATTAACGAACTCTCTTCGGTCATTCAGGAAGTGCTGGAGCGCGCAGCAACAAACAGCCAGGGACCACTGATCAGCCGCAAAAGCGCCTGACGTAACAGGGGATGCCTACAGTACAGGCATCCCCTGACGCTTAGTGAGACAAGCCTTCCGCCAGTTTTACCAGTTTAATAAACTCCGCGCGATAGCCTTGTCTATCTTCCCCGCGCGCCTGTTCACCCCATTTAATAATTTGCGGCCAGGTCGTATCTGCCAGCGTTTCTGAGCCACGCAGTTTTTGCCCGAAAGCCGCTACCGCCGCGCGGAAACGAAAATCTTCAGAGGCGTCAGCAAAGATCGGCATTTTTCCCATAACGACCGGGAACTCGGCTAATGTACTTTCGCTGCCCTGCGGCGCTTTCCAGCGCAATTTGATCCACGCCAGCTCGCTTGATTTTGTTGGCTTTGAGGCGGCTTTATCCTGAGCGTAGCGCAGTTTATCCACCGAGGCTTTCTGCCCGTTAAGCGTCAGTTCAAAGAATAGCGTGACGTGTTTACCCGCGCCGATATCACCGGCATCAACCTTATCGTTATTGAAATCCTCGTCGCGCAGTTGGCGTTTTTCATAACCAATCTGCCGGTACTCAGTCACCCACTGCGGATTAAATTCGATTTGCGATTTTACATCTTTGGCAACGGTGACCAGCGTTTGATGCATCTCATCTTTGAGGACTTTTTGCGCCTCGGAGAGGGAGTCGATGTAGCTGTAATTGCCGTTACCCACATCAGCAATTCTCACCATCATGGCTTCGTTGAAATTGTCATCGCCGACGCCCAGCGTAGATAAGGTAATACCTTTCTCGCGCTCTTTTTTTACCAGCGCTTCGATGTCTTTGGGATCGGTAATACCGAGGTTAAAATCACCGTCGGTGGTCAACAAAATGCGGTTAACGCCGCCTTTGATAAACCCTTTTTCGGCCTGCTCGTAGGCTAGTCGTAATCCCGCTTCACCACCGGTACTCCCGTAAGCATCCAGATTATCAATTGCCGCTTTAATCGCGGTTGTGTTATTTCCCGCTGTAGACGCCAGCGCGACGTGAGTGCCGCCCGCGTAGGTCACAATCGTGATGTTATCCTGCGCACGCAGATCGTTCACCAACAGTTTTAGCGCCGACCGGATCAACGGCAGGCGTTCCGCTGGCTGCATAGAGCCGGAAGTATCAATGAGAAAAACCAGGTTGGCAGGTGGTAGATCTCTGGTCTGCATGTCCCGGGCCTGAACATCAACTTTTAATAGCGTACGCTGCGCGTTCCACGGCGAGGGAGCCAGTTCGTATTTAACCGCAAATGGCATCGGTATACAGGCCGCAATGGGTTTAGTGTTATCCTGCTTATCCGCAACGGGCTGAGGCGCGGGAAAATAGTTGAGCATCTCTTCTACCCGCACGGCTTCCGGCGGCGGCAGTTGCCCCTGATTCAGAAAGCGCCGCACGTTAGCGTAGCTGCCAGTGTCTACATCCAGACTAAACGTGGCGAGCGGCGCCTGACTTACCTGTTTAATTGGATTTTCATCGTAGTGTTCGTAACGCGCGGTCCCCATTACATTACCGCCTTGTGCAGCGAACGCTTTTGGTGCCGCGGCACGTGTCTGCATTACTTATTGCGGTGCTTCGGCTGTTGCCAGAGATCCCGCTTTGGCATCTGCCAGGGCTTTGGCTTCAGCATATTCGGCTGCTTTTTTCGCAGCCTGTTGGGCGGCCTCGGCTTGTCTTTTCTGGACAGTGTCATCCCCGGCCTGAGCGCTATTTTCTTTCTGGATAGCCTGCTCCTGTTTTAACTCAGCCGGATTATTTCCCTGCGGGTCGGAGGGCTCCGGCCCACAGCCCGAGAGAACAACTCCACCCAACAACAGCATTAATGTTTTTCCATTAAGCATACAAATTCCTTTTCAATTATATTCGGGTAACTCTCTGCAGATGTCCTGCATTATATTCCGCTTTACTTTTATTATCTGCATGGCGAAAGTAGAAAATAATATTACCTGCGTTAATAACCACCCATAATAAAAAAGATAATTATATTTTTGAGGCAAATAATATTTACGTTTAAGATGACAGGCTTAATCAGTTGCTGGCGTTCGACCCACAGATTCTGCGTGAAGAACACTATTTACAGTGACCGATTTACCAAAAGTGAATATATAAGATGGGGGACTATCTGCACTGTGCCCTCGCCGATACTTCCTTTTACAACCCACCAAACAGCAATCCATTAAGCCGTGCCGACACTCACGTTATTGATGGAAAGATATTATATGCCGCCGTCACATGAAATAATGAACTGAGCGCGATCGTTGACGCCCTGAAAAACGCTGACAGAAATACGCTTCAGATCAAATTTTTCCCATTGAAGTCGATGAATAAACATTTATCCGGGAAACGGGTCACGAAAACAGTTGGGAGAGTTGTTCCACTGCCTGCTTGCGGAACCGGATACCGAATGTTGCGTTGCGCTCTACCCAACCTACGCCTCACCCAACGCCTGATGGCGCTTCGCTTATCAGGCCTACGAATTATCACATATTGATAACCCTGCAGGCCGGATAAGGCGTAGCCGCCATCCGGCATAAATGTTGTACTATGCCTGGTCAGCAACCTACCAGTTATAGCGCATGTTCAGGCTAAAGCTGGCGTCGCCGTAGTCGTTCTTTCCCTTCTGACCGGCGGCCTGGGCGTAGACGCTTAGCCGTTCGCTGACGTTTGCCTGAATCCCCACTTTCACTTCCACGCGGTCGTTCGGCAAATCCTGCGATACCTTCGTGTCGCCAAAGGTGGCCGAGGCATTGTCGCTGGCGTGCAGCCAGTTGACCTCCATAAACGGCTGGATCCTGCCGCTCTCTTTGTACAGTTTACCGTCCACACGCACGCCTAAGCGCGTCGTCCAGCTATCATCGTTCTGGCCGCTGATGCGGGTACCGCCATCGTCAATAACCGTGTCGGCGCTGTAGCGCTGCCAGGTGACCTGCGCCTGCGGTGTCAGGCTGACCGTGTTGCGGTTGCTTAACGCAATATCATAACGATAACCCGTTTCCAGCGAGACGGCGTGCGCGGCGGAGTCGTAACGGCTGGCGCTGAGTCCGTCGTTATCCACGCTGTTGTTGTAAGCGCCGTACTGATACCAGCTATCGATGTAAGCCCCGCGATGGCTTTGAGCATCGGCAAACCAGGTGGCGTAGAGGCCGAGGTTGTAGCCGTCCACGCTACCGTTGGCGGAGAACTGGCTGCCGTCCGCCCCCCGGTTGCCGGTGCTGTCGGTGCTGGCGTTGATGTAGCTGCCCATCAGGCCAACGGTGACGCTCTGCGCGCCGTCGCTCCAGGTCAGGATGTCGCCGCCGAGCTGGAACTGCGAGTAGTCACTGTCGATATCTACATTGCCGTTAACCGCCTGCGATTCGGCTTTACCGGCCTTAAAACGCATCCAGATGCTGCCGTCGGCGGAACGGTACTGGCTGCCTTCCCGGTCATAGAGGGTCTGCATTTGCAGGTTGCGCGCCATCCACTGGTTGCCGAGATAAACGCCAATGTCGGCGCGGTACTGCGGCGCCACGGGCGTGACGTCGCCGCCGTCAGGTGGAGTGATATCGCCGCCATCGTCAGGCGGAGTGATATCGCCGCCGTCGTCAGGCGGAGTGACCTCACCGTCGTCGTCCGGCGGGGTAACCTCACCGCCATCGTCAGGCGGGGTGACCTCACCGCCGTCGTCCGGCGGAGTGACCTCACCGCCATCGTCAGGCGGAGTGACCTCGCCGCCATCGTCAGGCGGAGTAACCTCACCGCCGTCGTCCGGCACGTCATCAGACTCGGAGCGCAAGTACCAGTCGCCGCCGTCTTGTTTCAGCGTGTAGGTCCAGGCGTTAATATCAACATGCCCTTTGTAGAGCCTAAAATCACCGTCGGACTGACCGCCCACCTCAATGACTTCAATACCGTTAACCGTTTGTGCGCCCAGGCCATTGACGTTGGTGATATGCAGCGTGGTGCTGCCGGCGGTGTCGCCGGTGACGATCAGTTTATCGGTGGGCGAGCTGTCATCGCCCAGTTGGGTATTGAGATAGAGATGACCGTCGTTGCCGGTATAGTTTCCCGCGATCGTCAGCGTATTGTTGGGCTGGTCGCTGCCGCTTATCATCGCGCTGCTGTTGACGACATCGCCGTTGACGGTGAACGTATCGGCAAAGTACAGGCTGCCCAGGTTGTTAACATGGCCGTTCACCGTGGCGTTGTGGCCGCCAAAGGCGGCGTTCGCGGCGATATTAACCGCCTGCGCGCTCCCCGCTGAGCCGATAGTCGCCGTTTCGGTCAGCCATAGCGCGCCCTCCTGCACGTCGGTGTCGCCGCTGTAGGTGTTTTGCGCCCCCAGGATCAGCGCGCCAGCGCCCCGTTTGATGAGCGATTTGCCGTCCCAGCCGGTGGCGCTGTCGGGATCGAGCGTGGCGTCAACGTCCGTCAGCGCGGTGTTCAGCGTGAAGCTGTGGCCTTGCTCGCTCAGGGTGAAGGTGCCGTGGGCGTCGGTGGCGGCGTTGTCGCTGTCGGCATACCAGGACAGCGAGGCGGTTACGTCATAGCGGGTGTCGTCGTCGGCGTTCACGCGCCCATCGACGGTGAGAAAATCCACCTGTTTGGCGTCCATACCGGCTACGGTGAATTGCGCAAAATCGCTATCGATGGCGCTGTCCGTGTCAATCAGCGTGTAGGCGTACGCGTCGCGGGTCCAGGATTTCGTCACGTTGCCGATGCCGGTAATATCCAGCGTGCCGCCCAGGTTGGCGCGGTCGGCGGTGACGATGGCGCCGCTGTTGTTGTCGGTCAGGTGTACGGCCAGGGTGCCGTTCGCCTCCTGCGTTAGCGTATTTGCCCGCAATGCGCTGCCTGCGCCGATTGCGGTGATGGCGTTATCGTGAGTGGTGAGATTTGCCGTAACGAACTGGCCGCTGGCGTTCAGTTGCAGGCTGGCGTAATTGTCGATATCACCGCTGCCCAGCGCCTCAACGTTACTGGCGACCAGCGTACCGCCGCTGATGGTGGTGCCGCCAGTGTAAGAATTGGCGCCGGAAAGCGTGAGCGTCTTATCGCCGGATTTTACCACCTGGCCGCTGCCGCTGATGGCATTGTCGAACGTGCCGCCTGTGTTCAGTTCCAGCACGGCGTTGTCGGTGACGTCGCCACTTCCCAGCGCCTCAACGCTAGTGGCGACTAGCGTGCCGCCGCTGATGAGGGTGCCGCCGGTG
>NZ_JAMMIN010000007.1:152792-153455 GCF_051702785.1 Salmonella sp. NW722 | reverse complement strand
TAAGAATTGGCGCCGGAGAGTGTGAGCGTCTCGTCGCCGGATTTCACCACCTGGCCGCTGCCGCTGATGGCGTTGTCAAAATCACCGCCGGTGTTCAGTTCCAGCACGGCGTTATCGGTGACGTCACCGGTGCCCAGCGCGTTTACATCGTTGGCGACCAGCGTGCCGCTGCTGATAAGGGTGCCGCCGGTGTAAGAATTGGCGCCGGAGAGTGTGAGCGTCTCGTCGCCGGATTTCACCACCTGGCCGCTGCCGCTGATGGCGTTGTCGAACGTGCCGCCGGTGTTCAGCTCCAGCGTGGCGTTATCGGTGACGTCGCCACTTCCCAGCGCGTCAACGTTAGTGGCAACCAGCGTGCCGCTACTGATAAGGGTGCCACCGGTATAAGAATTGGATCCGGAGAGGGTGAGCGTGTCGTCGCCGGATTTTTCCACACGGCCCGTACCGCCGATGTTATTGATGAAGTCACCGCCTGTGTTCAGCATCAGCGTGGCGTTGTCGGTAACGTCGCCAGTACCCAGCGCGTTTACATCGTTGGCGACCAGCGTGCCGCTGCTGATAAGGGTACCGCCGGTATAAGTATTGCTGCCGGAAAGCGTGAGCGTCTCGTCGCCGGATTTCACCACGCTGCCCGTACCGCCAATGTTGTTGGCGAAGTCACCG
>NZ_JAMMIN010000007.1:0-152692 GCF_051702785.1 Salmonella sp. NW722 | reverse complement strand
TTGGTGACGTCGCCGCTGCCCAGCGCCTCAACGCTAGTGGCAACCAGCGTGCCGTCGTTGATGGTGGTGCCGCCGGTGTAAGTATTGCTGCCGGAAAACGTGAGCGTGTCGTCGCCGGATTTCACCACTTGCCCGTTGCCGCTGATGTTGTTGGTAAAGTCACCGCCGGTG
Source organism: Salmonella sp. NW722 (assembly GCF_051702785.1). Lineage (NCBI taxonomy): Bacteria > Pseudomonadati > Pseudomonadota > Gammaproteobacteria > Enterobacterales > Enterobacteriaceae > Salmonella > Salmonella sp. NW722. The sequence continues at coordinate 152,521 of NZ_JAMMIN010000007.1, read as the reverse complement.
TTCAGCTCCAGCGTGGCGTTGTTGGTAACATCGCCGGTGCCCAGCGCCTCAACGTTAGTGGCAACCAGCGTGCCGCCGCTAATGGTGGTGCCACCGGTGTAAGAATTGGTGCCGGAAAGCGTGAGCGTCTCGTCGCCGGATTTCACCACGCTGCCCGTACCGCCAATGTTGTTGGCGAAGTCACCGCCGGTATTCAGCGCCAGCACGGCGTCGTTGGTGACGTCGCCGCTGCCCAGCGCCTCAACGCTAGTGGCAACCAGCGTGCCGTCGTTGATGGTGGTGCCGCCGGTATAAGTATTGCTGCCGGAGAGGGTGAGCGTCTCGTCGCCGGATTTCACCACTTGCCCGCTGCCGCTGATGTTGTTGGTAAAGTCACCGCCGGTGTTCAGTTCCAGCGTGGCGTTGTTGGTGACGTCGCCAGTCCCCAGCGACTCAACGTTGCTGGCGACCAGCGTGCCGTCGCTGATGAGCGTGCCGCCGCTGTAGCTGTTGGCGCCGGAAAGCGTGAGCATCTTGTCGCCGGATTTGACCACCTGACCGCTGCCGCTGATGGCGTTGTCGAACGTGCCGCCGGTGTTCAACTCCAGAGTGGCGTTGTCAGTGACGTCGCCGGTACCCAGCGCATCAACGCTAGTGGCAACCAGCGTGCCGTCGTTGATGGTGGTGCCGCCGGTGTAAGTATTGGCGCCGGAGAGCGTGAGCGCGTCGTCGCCGGATTTCACCACCTGGCCGCTGCCGCTAATGACGTTGTCGAACGTGCCGCCGGTGTTCAGTTCCAGCACGGCGTCGTTAGTGACGTCGCCGCTGCCCAGCGCCTCAACGTTGCTGGCAACCAGCGTGCCGCCGCTGATAAGGGTACCGCCGGTATAAGTATTGCTGCCGGAAAGCGTGAGCGTCTCGTCGCCGGATTTCACCACCTGCCCGCTGCCGCTGATGGCGTTGTCAAAATCGCCGCCAGTGTTCAGTTCCAGCACGGCGTCGTCGGTGACGTCGCCAGTCCCCAGCGCCTCAACGTTGCTGGCGACCAGCGTGCCGTCGCTGATGAGCGTGCCGCCGCTGTAGCTGTTGGCGCCTGAGAGCGTCAGCGCGCCGTCGCCGGATTTGACCACCTGGCCGCTGCCGCTGATGGCGTTGTCGAACGTGCCGCCGGTGTTCAGCTCCAGCGTGGCGTCGTCGGTGACGTCGCCGCTGCCCAGCGCGTCAACGTTAGTGGCGACCAGCGTGCCGCCGCTGATGGTGGTGCCGCCGGTATAGGTGTTTTCCGCATTCAGGATCAGCGTGCCTGCGCCCTGTTTGATCAGCGATGTGCCGTCCCAGCCGGTGGCGCTGGCGGGATCGAGCGTGGCGTCAACGTTTTCCAGCACCGTGTTGACCGCAAAACTGCCGTCGGCATTGGTCAGGTTAAACGTGCCGTGGGCGTCGGTGACGGCGTCGTCGCGGTCGGCATACCATGTCAGGGCGGTGGTCAGTTCGTACTGCTTGCCCGTGTCATCAATGCGGCCATCGACGGTGATAAAGTCGGCCAGATCGGCGTCCATTCCGGCGACGGTAAGCTTTTCGAAATCGCCCGCAATGGTTTTGTCTGACGCGATCAGGGTGAAGGTATCCAGATCGTCCGTGCTGGCGGGATCGCTGTCCAGCACATCGCCGACGCCGGTGATGTCCAGCGTACCGGCCAGCGAGACCTGAGAAGCAGCGTGGATAACAGGATCGACGGTGTTGCTGTTCAGGTTGATGGTCAGCGTGCTATCGCTTTTTTGAGTCAGCGTGGTCGCCTGTAGCGTGCTGCCTGCGCCGATTTCGGTGTTGCCGCCGCTTTCGGTGGTGAGATCCGTTACCGTTAACTGGCCGCTGGCGTCCAGCAACAGGCTGGCGCGGTTGTCGATAGCGCCCGTACCCAGCGCGTTGACGTGAGTGGCAATCAGCGTGCCGCCGCTGATGGTGGTAGCGCCGCTGTAGCTGTTGGCGCCTGAGAGCGTGAGCGTCTTGTCGCCGGATTTGACTACCTGGCCGCTGCCGCTGATGGCGTTGTCAAAATCGCCGCCGGTGTTCAGCTCCAGCGTGGCGTTATCGGTGACGTCGCCGGTACCCAGCGCCTCAACGTTGTTGGCGACCAGCGTGCCGCCGCTGATGGTGGTGCCGCCGGTGTAAGAATTGGTTCCGGAGAGCGTGAGCGTCTTGTCGCCGGATTTCACCACGCTGCCCGTACCGCCGATGTTGTTGGCGAAGTCACCGCCGGTGTTCAGTTCCAGCGTGGCGTTGTCGGTAACGTCGCCGCTGCCCAACGCCTCAACGTTGCTGGCGACCAGCGTGCCGCCGCTGATGGTGGTGCCGCCGGTATAAGAATTGGCGCCGGAGAGTGTGAGCGTTTTATCGCCGGATTTCACCACGCTGCCCGTACCGCCGATATTGTTGGCGAAGTCACCGCCGGTATTCATCTCCAGCGTGGCGTTATCGGTGATGTCGCCAGTGCCCAGCGCCTCAACGTTGCTGGCGACCAGCGTACCGCCGCTGATGGTGGTGCCGCCGGTGTAAGAATTGGCACCGGAGAGCGTGAGCGTCTCGTCGCCGGATTTCACCACCTGGCCGCTGCCGCTGATGGCGTTGTCAAAATCGCCGCCGGTGTTCAGCTCCAGCGTGGCGTTGTCGGTGACGTTGCCGGTCCCCAGCGCCTCAACGTTGGTGGCGACCAGCGTGCCGTCGCTGATGGTGGTGCCGCCGGTATAGGTGTTTTCCGCATTCAGGATCAGCGTGCCTGCGCCGGTTTTGGTAAGCGACTGGCCGTTCCAGCCGCTGTTGGCGTCAACATTTTCCAGCACCGTGTTGACCGTAAAGCTGTCGTCGGCATCCGCCAGGTTGAAGGTGCCGTGGGCGTCGATGGCGGCGTTGTAGCGATCGGCATACCACGTCAACGTCTCGACCAGATCATAGTGTGTGTCATTGACGTTTTTCTGCCCCACGACGGTAATGAACGCGTCCGGGTTCATGGCGTTGCCGTTGATAGTGATGCCGTCAAAGTCGCCGCTAATGGCGTTGTCCGATTCGATAAGCGCCAGGGAGATCAGATCGTCGGTGCTGCGTATCGGCTCCTGGCTGGCGGGCGAGGCGACATTCAGCGTGCCGTCCAGATTAACGTTTTTTGCGCGGATGGCGGGGCCGCTGGTCGCCGTCAAATCGGCCGTCAGCGTGCTGCCGTCCTGCTGGGTCAGGGTATTGGCCTGTAGCGTGCTGCCCGCGCCGATTTCAACGGTGGCGCCGCTGTGGGTGGTGAGATCCGCCACGATAAAGGGATCGCTGGCGCTTGCCGCTTCCAGTTTGAGGTAAGCGCGGTTGTCGATATTGCCGCTGCCCAGCGCGCCGCCAGCGGTGGCGGTCAGCGTTCCCTCTGCAATGGTGGTGCCGCCGCTGTAGCTGTTGTTGTTACTGAGCGTCAGCTCGCCGCCGCCCTGTTTTATCACGTTGCCGCTGCCGCTGATGACGCTGCCGTAGGCGGCAGCATCGCTGCGGTTAAACGTCAGCGTGCCATTGTCAACGATGTCGCCGTTAAACGCGCCCAGCGTGCCGCTGTTGCCAATCTGTAGCGTCGTGCCGCTATCGACGGTCGCGCCTTTGGCGGTCATCGCGCCGTTCAGTATCAGCGTGCCGGATTTTACCCAAAGCGCGCTGTTGGTTGTTCCCGAGAGGTTCATCGTCGCGCCCGACAGCGTCCAGTCACCGCTGCTGGTCACGCTGTTCAGGCCGCTGATGCTGCTGCCCAGCGTACCCTCTCCGTCCAGAATCAGATTATTGTTGGCGCTGGCGCTATTGTTGCCGTCGGTAATGCTGCCGGACATCTCCGTACCGGTATTGAGGGTGAGGGTGTTGTTCTTGCTGCCGCTATTGATGAGAACGGCGTTGGTTCCGCCGGTTATTTTCCCCTGATTGGTCAGAGTGTTGCCGGAGCCGCTAATGGTTACGCCATTGGTGTCGCCGGAGATTGCGCCCGCATTGGCGAGCTTATTATTGTTGCCGTGGAACTGAACGGCGGTATTTGCCGAGATGGAGCCGCCAGCCAGGTTATTGAGCGTGTGGCCCGTGGTGACGTAGACGCCGAATACCGAGGAGTCCATCGTGCCGCTGTTGTTAATCGTGACGGCGCCGCCGTGGGCATAGACGCTCGCGTCCCCGGCGCCTTTACCCGTTGTGGTAATGGTGCCGGTGTTGGTGATAGTGCCGCTGGCGCCGCTATTGTACTGGATGCCGTAAGACATATTGGAGCCGGTCGCCGTGATGCTGCCGCCATTGGTGACGTTGTTGGCGCCGCTGTTAATCAGGATGCCGTTGTCTTTGGCGACGATAGCGCTTCCGCTTTCGGTCGTTATCTGGTTATTGCCGCCAGCGATACTGATGCCGGTGCTGGTGGTGGTGATCTTACTTCCACTTTTGGCCGTGATCTGGTTGCCGCTGCCTTTACTGACGCGGATACCATTTTTGCCTGAAATTTCACCGCCTGAGGTGATGACGATATTATTATTGCCGCTGATAAGGAGGCCGTCGCTTACGCCGGTCATCTTCCCCTGGTTGGTGATGGTATTGCCGTTGCCATTAATCGCCACCGCCGTGTTGGCCGAAATTGCGCCCCCGGCCTGGTTATTGAGCGTATGGCCTTTGGAACGTGCCGAGTCGAGATAGACGCCATAGACGGTGGAACTCATGGTTCCGCTGTTGTTGACGACGGTGCCGTCGCCGTTGCCGTGGACATAGACGCTGGCGTCTCCCGCGCCGCCGCCCGTGGTGGTAATGGAGCCGGTATTGGTGATAACGCCGCCGGAGGTACTTTCGCCATAATGGATGCCGTAAGTATTGGCGGTGCCATACGCGGAAATCGTGCCGTCATTGGTGACGAGGTTGTCGACGCCCACTTTAAGTTCCATGGCGGTGGACTTGATGCCGACGAGGCTGCTGTTTCCCGCCGTGATCACCCCGCCGACACGGTTGACCACTTCAAAATGAGAACCGTGATAGAGCGCAACGGTAATAAAATCAGACTGCATAAGGCCGCTATTATCAACAGAAACAGAACCACTCACCGCCATATCATTCAGGGTGTGGACATAAATCGCCGCATCCTCGATCTTGTTTGAACCATCGCTGGCCGTGGTGATAATGGTGCCGGTATTGACAATCGTACCGTAAGTACCGTCGCGAAACTCGACGCCATAAGAGCGCCAGGAGCCATCGGAGCTAATCATCCCGCCGTTGGTGATGTGGGCCTCGCCGCTCTGGACTATCACCCCGGAAACGCCCTCCAGCACCCCGCTTTCGCTGCTGACGTAACTGCCGCCATTGAGCATATAAACGCCGGCATATTCCTGGGGGATATCCTCAGGATCATGCTCATACGTTGCGTTGTTTTCGATCCGGGCATCGTTGATCACGCTGCCGCCGTTTTGAAGCATTATCGTTCCATCTTCGTTGGAACCGGTGATCGTCCCCTGGTTATGTACGCTGGTGGCGCCCGTTGACGAATCCAGGTTCATCGCCTGGCTGTCGGTCAGGCTGCTCCCCACGACAGCGCCGCTTTCAATCAGCAGATCCCAGTCGTTGCTGTTATCGCCGACGATGGCGGCGCTGGCCGCTGTGTCGGTGGCGATGGTATTGTCCGTTTCCACGACGAACGGCGTAGCGCCTGACAGGGTGTAGGTGGTGGTCTGGGAGGGAATGGAAACTCGCGTTTCCTCTGCGACGGCGGGGGCAGCATCCATCGCCAGCAGAGTTACCGCGCACGAGGCGCTGACGCTGACGATAGCGCGGCTACCGCGGCGCGCCAGTTCGGAGGTGACAATATACATGCCGCGGGCGGCGTTCCATATAATATTGTAGGTTTTGTTCACTTACTATGTCCTTATTTTCTTTTTGTCCTTTTTGTTTACCTCCGTGGAGCAGCACAAAACCCGGCTATATCGGAGTAACGTTTACGACATAATAAATCGGAATTTGTCATTTTATTAAAATTTATAAATGAACATTAGCATGACATGGTGTGTAAATAAATTTATTTAACGATTATATGTACTTAGAGGTTGCGGTAATAATTAGTAATTCTACCGTTTGGATTCATGCAAATTAAATAAATCAAAATAACATTACTGCGAATTATATTAACAAAGCTGACTGATTTTGAATTTTATCGCTTAGGTCTATTATTCAGGGGGAATATAGAGGAGATGTGAATATAATAGCGCCTGGCGGCGCTGTCGGATGGCTGACAAAGGAGAATACAACGTTGATGCCGGATGGCGGCTACGCCTTATCCGGCATCTGGTTCTGTGTTCGTTGGAAAAGTGTTGGGTTTCGGCTACGCCTCACCCAACGAGTCCAGGGTCTCTATACGTCACAGGTTTTCATAAGTTGGATGCAACCCAACATTTAGAGGCTCCGGTGTTGCTCATCAGCCTCAACCGCCGATAAATCGGCGGTTATTGACATCATCAACGCGGCATTACATCAGCGGCATCGCCAGTTGCACAAGGCTAATCAGCGGCTGCGGCCAGACGCCCAGTACCAACACCAGCAACGCGGAGATCAGCACCACGATACCGCCTGCGCTGTACTGCCAGTTTGTCGGCGCGTCGCGTCCCGGTTGCTGCGGCGCGTGCAGGTAGAGACTCACCGCAACGCGCAGGTAGTAGTACAAACCAATCGCGGAACCCACTACCACGGCGGCGACCAGCCACCACAAGCTGGCCTGAACGCCGACCGCCAACACGTAGAATTTGCCGATAAAGCCCAGCGTCATCGGGATACCTGCCAGCGACAGCATCATCACCGTCATCACCGCGGCAAGAACCGGACGGTGCCAGAACAGACCACGGTAAGAGTACAGGGAATCGGCATCCGGGCCGCGGAACGGGCTGGACATCAGGCTGACCACGCCAAACGCGCCGAGGCTGCTGAACAGATAACCGGCCAGGTAAACGCCAACCGCTTCCATCGACATCTCGCCGCTCTGCAGGGCAATCAGCGCCACCAGCAGATAGCCGAGGTGAGAGATAGAAGAGTAACCGAGCAGACGTTTGATGTTGGTCTGGCTCAGCGCCATCAGGTTACCAAAGATGATAGAAGCAAAGGCGATAATGCCCAGCACCACGCGTACCGCTTCGCTATCGCCTACCGGCGCATAGAGGAACAGACGCATCACCACGCCGAAGATAGCAATTTTGCTCGCCGTCGCCAGGAAGGTGGAAACCGGCGCAGGCGCGCCCTGATAAACGTCTGGCGTCCACAGGTGGAACGGCACCAGAGAGAGTTTAAAGCCCAGACCGACAATCATCAGGCCAAAGCCCGCCAGCAGCAACGGCTCGTGCAGCATACCATCGCCGAGGCTCTTACCGAGCGCTTCGAAAGACAGGTTGCCGGACTGCGCATAGACCAGCGCCATCCCGAACAGCAGGAAAGACGAGGCGGCAGCGGAGAGGATGGTGTATTTGATACTGGCTTCCAGCGAGCGTTTCTGGCGGAAAGCATAACCAATCAGGCCGAACAGCGGCAGTGAGATCAGTTCAATACCGAGGAACAGCGCCGCCAGATGGTTGGCGTTCGCCAGCAGAATTCCGCCCAGGCTGGCGATTAACACCAGCAGGTAGAACTCTTCCTGGTTATCGTTATAGCCTTCCAGCCACGGGTAGGCAAAGGTACAGGTGGCGAGGCTCGCCAGCAGCACCAGCCCGGTGTAGAGCATCGCAAAGCCGTCAACGCGCATCAGCGGCGTGACGTCCATTGCCCCGGCCTGGCCGACAAACCAAAGCGAAACCAGAGCAGCGTTAAGCCCAATGACCGACAGCGTGGCATTGAGGAAGTGATTGCGTCGCCACGCAATGGAGAGCATCACAACCACCACCGTCAAGCCGACGATCAGCAGCGGTAGCAGCGCAATCAGGTGTTGTGGAGTTATTGTCATGGCGATTTACGGCCTTGTAGTAGTAACGGAATTAACAAACCACTGCTGGATGTTGCTCATCGCAGAATGCGAGGTATCCAGAATCGGCTGCGGATAGAAGCCAAGCAGTACCAGAAGCACCACCAGCAACAGAATGATAAACAGCTCGCGCAGCGACATCCCTGGCAGTTCTACACTGGCAATCTGGCTCTTCGCCTTACCAAAGTAAGCGCGATGCAGCATCGCCAGCGAGTATACAGAGGCGAATACCAGCCCAAAGGTGGAGATCACGGTAATCATCGGCACCACCTGGTAGCTGCCGAACAGAATCATAAATTCGCCGACAAAGTTACCGGTGCCCGGCATCCCGAGCGTCGCCACCGCAAAGAACATAGATAGCGCAGGCAACCACTTCATCTTGCCCCACAGGCCGCCCATCATACGCATGTCACGCGTATGCAGACGTTCGTACAACTGGCCACACAGAATGAACAGACCGGCTGCGGACAAACCGTGCGCAATCATCTGAATCACCGCGCCCTGGTACGCCAGCTGACTGCCGGTGTAGATAGCGATCAGCACGAAGCCCATGTGGGAAACGGAGGTATAAGCAATCAGACGCTTGATGTCGTATTGGGTAAAGGCCATCCACGCGCCGTAGAAAATGCCGATAACGCCAAGCCACATAGCGATCGGCGCAAACTCCGCCGACGCGTTCGGGAACAATGGCAGGGAGAAACGCAGCAGACCGTAAGCGGCGGTTTTCAGCAAGATACCGGCCAGGTCGACGGAACCGGCGGTCGGCGCCTGGGAGTGCGCATCCGGCAGCCAGCCATGCAGCGGCACCACCGGCATTTTCACCGCGAAGGCGATGAAGAAGCCCAGCATCAGCAGATATTCCACACCGTGGGACATCGGCGTGTTCAGCAGCTCTTCATAATTGAAGGTCCACACGCCGGTCGCGTTGTAGTGCACAAAGACCAGCGCCAGGATGGCAATCAACATCACCAGACCACTCGCCTGGGTGTAGATGAAGAACTTGGTCGCCGCCGTGATACGCGTTTTCCCGTCAGAAGCTTTGTGGCCCCACAGCGCTATCAGGAAGTACATCGGCACCAGCATCATTTCCCAGAAGAAGAAGAACAGGAACATGTCGATGGCCAGGAACACGCCGATAACGCCGCCTAAGATCCACATCAGGTTCAGGTGGAAGAAGCCCTGATATTTTTCGATTTCTCGCCAGGAGCAAAGCACCGCCAGAACGCCGAGCAGGCCGGTCAGCACCACCATTAGCAGCGACAGTCCGTCGAGCGCCAGATGGATAGAGATGCCAAAACGCGGGATCCACGGCAGGACAAATTCAGATTGCCACTGCGGAATACCGGCGGATTGCGTCAGTGAGTAGCCGCCCTGCAACCACAATTGCAGACCGAGCGCCAGCGTCAGCCCCATGGTAATCAGCGCTATCCAGCGCGGCACCTTCACGCCAAAGCGTTCGGTCTGCCAGCACAGAAAGCCGCCGATAAAGGGAATCAATATTAGCCAGGGTAGTAACATGGCGATTTTTATTCCTTTTTAAGGCCTCTGACAGAGGCCTGATTTTCAACGAATTTGGATAAAATTCACTTTACGATCAACGCAGTACCATCAACAGCGCCAGCACCACAACCGCGCCGATGCTCATGGATGCCACATACCAGCGCAAATAACCGTTCTCGCTTAGTACCAGGCCTTTGCCTGCAAAACGGGAAAGGATAGCCGGAATGTTCATCAACGCATTAAGCGGGTCGCGCTTCAGCAGCCAGGCGATACCGAGGAATGGCTTGACGAATACTTTGTCGTACAGCCAGTCAAAGCCCCAGGCGTTATACCACCAGGTCCCCAGCAGACGGCCCGGCGCGCTGTTGGCGATCGACGTCACCAGCGTGCGTTTACCCAGCCACAGCCATGCGGCAATCAGGATGCCGGCAATCGCCACTACGCCAGAGGTAATTTCCAGCGTCATGACGCGCCCATGCGCCAGTTCAGTTGTCTGCGGCAGTACCCCCTGCAGCGGCGGCACAATCAGCGCGCCAACAAAGGTAGACAGAATCATCAGGACAATCAGCGGCAGATGGTGGGTAATCCCCTTCCCTGCATGAGCATGAATTTGTTCTTTACCGTGGAATACGATGAAAATCATCCGGAAGGTGTACAGCGAGGTCATGAACGCGCCGACCAGACCCGCCACCATCAGATTGATATGGCCGTTCGCCATCGCGCCAGCCAGGATCTCATCCTTACTGAAGAAGCCAGCAGTGACCAGCGGCAGCGCCGACAGCGCCGCGCCCCCCACCAGGAAGCAGGCATACACCAGTGGAATCGACTTACGCAGACCGCCCATCTTAAAGATGTTCTGTTCGTGATGACAGGCCAGAATCACCGAGCCGGAGGCCAGGAACAGCAGCGCTTTAAAGAAGGCGTGCGTCATCAGATGGAAAATCGCCGCATCCCACGCCTGCACGCCAAGCGCCAGGAACATGTAGCCAATCTGGCTCATGGTGGAATAGGCCAGCACGCGTTTGATGTCGGTCTGCACCAGCGCGGCGAAACCCGCCATGACCAGCGTAATCGCCCCGATAATGCCCACCAGATGCAGAATTTCCGGGGTCATCAGGAACAGACCATGGGTACGAGCGATCAGGTAGACACCGGCGGTGACCATGGTAGCGGCGTGGATCAGCGCGGAGACCGGCGTCGGGCCGGCCATCGCGTCGGCAAGCCAGGTCTGCAACGGTAGCTGCGCAGATTTACCGACCGCGCCGCCCAGCAGCATCAGCGTCGCCCACATCAGCATGTTGTTGCCGTCAGCAAAGTGCGCTGGCGCCAGCTCGACCATTTCGCGGAAGTTCAGCGTGCCCAGTTCGTTGTAGAGGATGAACAGCGCGAAGGCGAGGAACACGTCACCGACACGAGTCACCACGAAGGCTTTCATTGCCGCTGCGCCATTCTTCGGATCGCTGTAATAGAAGCCGATCAACAGATAAGAGCACAGGCCCACGCCTTCCCAGCCGAGGTACATCAACAACAGGTTATCGGACAGCACCAGAACAACCATGCTGGCGATAAACAGGTTGGTATAAGCGAAGAAGCGGGAGTAACCCTCTTCTCCACGCATGTACCAGGACGCGAACATGTGGATCAAGAAGCCGACGCCGGTGACCACAGAGAGCATGGTCAGCGACAGGCCGTCCAGCACCAGGTTAAAACCGATGTTGAAGTTACCGACCGACATCCACGTCCACAGCGGCTGGCTGAACGCCTGTTTGCCGTTGGCGAAGAAATCCATCCCGACAAACGCTGTCACCAACGCCGCCAGACCAACGGAGCCCACGCCAATGGTCGCGGAGAGATTTTCCGACCAGCGTCCGCGAGAGAACGCCAGCAGTACAAAGCCAATCAATGGCAGAATAATGGTTAAGGCAAGCATGTTCATCCACGCATCTCACTTACTGAATCGATGTTCAGGTTCTGGCGACGGCGATGGAGTTGCAGCAACAGCGCAAGTCCAATACTCGCTTCCGCAGCCGCAAGGCTGATGGCGAGAATGTACATCACCTGACCATCGGTCTGGCCCCAGTAGCTCCCGGCGACCACAAAGGCCAGCGCGGAGGCATTAATCATGATTTCCAGCCCGATCAGCATAAACAGCAGATTGCGGCGGATAACCAGACCGGTTAAACCCAGGACGAATAAAATCGCAGCGAGGATCAGTCCGTGTGTTAAGGGGATCATGCGCGCTCCTCCGTTTTTCTTTTCGCGCGGTCATCGGCGCGGTTGCTTAGCACTTCGCCCGCACGCTCTTCACGACCGACGTGGAACGCCACCACCAGGCCTGCCAGCAGCAGCATAGACGCCAGTTCGACCGCCAGAACATAAGGCCCGAACAGCGTGATGCCCACCGCTTTCGCGCTAATCGGCGTGCCGTCGATGCCCTGGTCGTTAACGCCCAGAATGGCGTACACAATGACCGCCAGCATAATGGCCGACAAAACCGCCGGACCAATCCACACCTGCGGCTTCAGCCACTGGCGTTCCTGTTCGATTTCGCTGCCGCCGAGGTTGAGCATCATCACCACGAACACAAACAGCACCATGATGGCGCCTGCGTAGACGATAATTTCCAGCGCACCGGCAAAATAAGCGCCCAGCGAAAAGAACACCCCGGAAATCGCCAGTAGCGATATCACCAGATACAACAGCGCGTGTACCGGATTGGTATGGGTGATCACTCGCAGGGTCGCGAGGATGGCTATCAGGCCACAGATATAAAAAGCGAATTCCATTGCCCTCTCCTTACGGTAACAGGCTCTTGACGTCGATAGGCTTGGCTTCGTTCTCTGCTTCGCCTTTATCTTTGCCGTCGATTGCCATACCCGCCATCCGGTAGAAGTTATATTCCGGGTATTTGCCCGGACCGGAAATCAGCAGATCCTCTTTTTCGTACACCAGATCCTGACGTTTGTATTCGCCCAGTTCGAAGTCCGGGGTCAACTGAATCGCCGTGGTCGGGCACGCTTCTTCGCACAGGCCGCAGAAGATGCAGCGTGAGAAGTTAATGCGGAAAAATTCCGGATACCAGCGGCCATCTTTGGTCTCCGCTTTTTGCAGAGAGATACAGCCTACCGGACAGGCTACCGCACACAGGTTACAGGCAACGCAGCGCTCTTCACCGTCCGGGTCGCGCGTGAGCACGATACGACCACGGTAACGGGGCGGTAAATAGACCGGCTCTTCCGGATACATCCGCGTTTCGCGTTTGGCGAACGCATGCAGGCCGATCATCCAGATACTGCGTACCTGAGTGCCGAAACCTACTAATAATTCTTTTAAGGTCATGGTCTTTGTGTCCCTTATTGCGCCTGCCACAGAATGACAGCCGCCGTTACCAGCAAGTTGATGAGCGTCAGCGGCAGGCAAACTTTCCAGCCGAAGGACATTACCTGGTCATAACGCGGACGCGGTAACGACGCACGAATCAAAATGAACATCATCATGAAGAACGCGGTTTTCAGCGCGAACCAGACGAATGGCGGTAAGAACGGGCCATGCCAGCCACCGAAGAACAACGTTACCATCAGCGCGGAAACGGTGACGATACCGATGTACTCCCCCACGAAGAACAGACCGAATTTCATCCCGGAATATTCGATGTGGTAACCGTCCGCCAGTTCCTGCTCGGCTTCCGGCTGGTCAAACGGGTGACGGTGACAGACCGCTACGCCCGCGATGGCGAAAGTAACAAACCCAAAGAATTGCGGAATCACGTTCCACAGATGCGCCTGGTTATTGACGATATCGGTCATATTAAATGAACCGGCCTGCGCCACTACGCCCATCAGGGAAAGACCAAGAAACACTTCGTAGCTCACCGTCTGGGCAGACGCGCGCATCGCGCCCAGCAGCGAGTATTTGTTGTTACTCGACCAACCGGCGAACAGCACCGCGTAAACTGCCAGACCGGCCATCATCAGGAAGAACAAAATCCCGATGTTTAAATCGGCCACCACCCAGTTAGGGCTAACCGGCACAATGGCGAAGGAGAGCAGCAGCGAAGTAAACGCGATCATCGGCGCCAGGGTAAAGATGACGCGATCCGAGAATTTCGGGATCCAGTCTTCTTTAAAGAACATCTTGATCATATCCGCGACCAGCTGGAGCGAGCCGCCCCAGCCAACGCGGTTTGGTCCATAACGGTTCTGGAACAGACCCAGCAGACGACGTTCGCCAAAGCTCATGAAGGCCCCGCAGGTGACGACCACCAGCAGAATCACCACCGCTTTGAGAATGCTCAGCAGGATCTCAATCAGATCCGGTGTAATCCAACTCATTGTTGCGCCTCCCGCAGATCCTCAAGACGCGCGCCAGCCAGAACCGGCGCGATGCCAGGCATACCCATCGGCAGCCCTACCTGCCCTGCCGCTAACCCTTCAGAGATTTCAACCGGCAGCGTCACCGTATTGCCATCGTAGCTAAAGGAGACGCGCGTCCCGGCATTGACGCCCAACTTCGCGGCATCCGCCGGGTTAAGTTTGATATACGGCTGCGGCATACGGCTCTGGAAGACCGGAGAACGCTGAGACAATTCGTCGCTGCCAAACAGGTGGTAATACGGCGCAATACGCCACTGACCGTCCTGCGCCTGGAAGCTTGCCGGCACGGTAGTGAAATAATCCAGACCGCCCTCAGTCGCTTCAATCAAACGCACGCCCGGATCGCCGTGACGCAGTTTGCCGCCCACTTCATCCTGGAATTTGTTCCACGCCTGCGGGGAGTTCCAGCCCGGCGCCCAGGCGAACGGAATTTCAGATCGCGGGGCAGTCGGTTGGTTATTCCCTTCCATTGAGAAGGCGAACATGGTGTCTTTATCCTGCGGCTGACGTGGTTCATGCACGCTGATATTGGCGCGCATCGCCGTACGACCGCTGTAACGATGCGGTTCGCGCGCCAGCTTCTGCCCACGAATGCGGAAGGTCGCATCCGGCGCGGCGTCCTTAATGCCGGCAAATTGCGGCATGGCGGCAATGACCGCGTCGATCACGTGGTCAAGCTGAGTCCAGTCCACTTCGCGGTTTTCGACGGTGCTGTGCAGCGAATGCAGCCAGCGCCAGCTTTCCAGCATAATCGTCTTGTTATCGTAGTAAGCCGGATCATAAACCTGGAAGAAGCGCTGCGCGCGGCCTTCGTTGTTGATGACCGTACCATCGCTTTCGGCGAAGCTTGCCGCGGAAAGCACCAGATGCGCGTTTTCCATAATCGCCGTGCGCTGATGGTCAACCACCATCACCAGCGGCGCTTTGGCGAGCGCGGCGTTCACGCGCGTAGCGCTTGCATGACGGTGGAGATCGTTTTCCAGCACCACCACCGCGTCCGCGCTGCCGGTTTCCAGCTCGCCCAACGCATCGTCAAGCGAACCGCCGCCCATCATACCCAGCCCCATGCTGTTCACGGAGCGGGCAATCATAGTAATACCGACGTCGGCGCCACGGCCTTTCAGCGCTTTCGCCACGTTGGCGGCCGCCTGAATCACCTCACTGCTACCGGCGTTAGTGCCGGAGATAATCAGCGGTTTTTTCGCGCCGGCCAACGCCTGCACAATGACATCAATTTTGTTTTGTAAGTCGCTGTCGATACCGTCAACCGCAGGCGCTGTATTGTCCAGCGCATGAGCAATCGCAAAGCCCAGGCGCGCCTGATCTTCCACCGGCGCGCGATAGGTCCAGGCGGCGATATCATCCAGACGGGTGCCGTCCACGTTGGTCACGAACAGCGGATGTTTGGCACGCTGGCCGATGTTAAGGATGGCCGCAATCTGCCAGTCGGCTACTTTCTGCGCCGCCGCCATTTCACGCGCTTTACCTTTCACCGCCTGGCGTACCGCCAGCGCAACGCGCGCGCCGGTCTGGGTAACGTCTTCGCCCAATACCAGTACCGCGTCATAAGATTCGATTTCCCGCAGCGCCGGGGTGTAAATTCCGCCTTCACGCAACACTTTCAGCGCCAGTTGCAGACGTTCCTGCTCGCCGCGCGCGATACCGGTGTAGAAGTTTTCCGCACCAACCAGCTCACGCAGCGCAAAGTTGCTCTCAATGCTGGCGCGTGGCGAACCGATACCGATCACTTTCTTCGACTGGCGCAGAATATCCGCCGCGCCCTGCATCGCCTGCTCGGCGTTGAGAGTAATAAAGTCATCGCCGCGGCGCTGAACCGGCTGACGCGGACGGTCTTTCAGGTTCACATAGCCATAGCCGAAACGACCGCGGTCGCAGAGGAAGTAGTGGTTAACGGTACCGTTGTAACGGTTTTCGATACGGCGCAGTTCGCCATAGCGCTCGCCCGGGCTGATGTTACAGCCGATGGAACACTGCTGGCAGATGCTCGGCGCAAACTGCATGTCCCATTTACGGTTGTAACGCTCGGAGTGCGTTTTATCGGTGAAGACGCCGGTCGGGCAAATCTCGACCAGGTTACCGGAGAATTCGCTTTCCAGCGTACCGTCCTCCGGACGCCCGAAGTAGACGTTGTCATGCGCGCCATAGACGCCCAGATCGGTGCCGTCGGCATAATCTTTGTAGTAACGCACACAACGGTAGCAGGCGATACAGCGGTTCATTTCGTGCGAGATGAACGGCCCCAGATCCTGGTTGCGGTGGGTACGTTTGGTGAAACGGTAGCGGCGGAAACTGTGACCCGTCATCACGGTCATATCCTGAAGATGGCAGTTACCGCCCTCTTCACAGACCGGACAGTCGTGCGGGTGGTTAGTCATCAGCCACTCCACCACGCTTTCACGGAACTGTTTCGCTTCTTCGTCGTCAATAGAGATAAAGGTACCGTCGGTGGCTGGCGTCATACAGGACATCACCAGGCGACCACGCGTATCTTCCGCGTTTTGGTATTGCTTCACCGCACACTGGCGGCAAGCACCGACGCTTCCCAGCGCCGGGTGCCAGCAAAAATACGGAATATCAAGGCCGAGGGACAGACATGCCTGTAGCAGGTTGTCCGCGCCGTTGACCTCGTATTCTTTGCCGTCTACATGAATCGTAGCCATTAGCATGCTTCCAAATTAAAAATCGTTAACTCACCAGCGCTCTTTGAGCAGGTTCGGCTGAATACCATTGATTAAATGGGTATTGCTGAACGGCTGCTTGATGCCAGCTTCGAATTCTTCGCGGAAATACTTAATTGCGCTTTGCAGTGGCTCAACCGCGCCCGGCGCATGCGCGCAGAAGGTTTTACCCGGTCCGAGGAAACGACACAGTTGCTCAAGTGTCTCGATATCCCCCGGCTGGCCTTCGCCACGCTCCAGCGCGCGCAGAATTTTCACGCTCCACGGCAGCCCGTCGCGGCATGGCGTACACCAGCCACAGGATTCGCGGGCAAAGAACTCTTCCAGGTTACGCACCAGCGACACCATGCCGATTTCGTGGTCTACCGCCATCGCCAGCGCGGTGCCCAGACGGCTGCCTGCTTTACCGATGCTTTCGAACTCCATCGGCAGGTCAAGATGCGCCTCGGTCAGGAAGTCGGTTCCCGCCCCGCCCGGTTGCCAGGCTTTGAATTTCAGGCCATCGCGCATACCGCCCGCGTAGTCTTCGAGGATCTCGCGCGCGGTGGTGCCGAACGGTAATTCCCACAAGCCCGGATTCTTCACGCGGCCCGAGAAGCCCATCAGCTTGGTACCCGCATCTTTGCTTTTCGAGATGTTCTGGTACCACTCCACGCCGTTGGCGAGGATTGCCGGGACGTTGCACAACGTTTCGACGTTATTCACACAGGTCGGCTTGCCCCATACGCCGGAGGTCGCCGGGAAGGGCGGCTTGGAACGCGGGTTCGCGCGGCGGCCTTCGAGGGAGTTAATCAGCGCCGTTTCTTCACCACAGATGTAACGCCCTGCTCCGGTGTGGACAAACAGTTCAAAGTCGAACCCGGTGCCCATGATATTTTTGCCAAGCAGCCCGGCCTCGGTTGCTTCAGCAATCGCACGGCGCAGATGTACAGCCGCTTCGATATATTCGCCGCGCAGGAAGATGTAACCACGATACGCTTTCAGCGCGAACGCGGAGATCAGCATGCCTTCCACCAGCAGGTGCGGCAGCTGTTCCATCAGCAGACGGTCTTTATAGGTGCCCGGTTCCATTTCATCGGCGTTACACAGCAGGTAACGGATGTTCATGGATTCATCTTTCGGCATCAGGCTCCACTTCAGACCGGTGGAAAAGCCCGCGCCGCCGCGCCCTTTCAGACCGGCGTCTTTTACCTGGCTGACGATTTCATCCGGAGACAGGCCGGTCAGCGCCTTACGCGCGCCTTCGTAGCCGTTTTTGCTACGATATTCATCCAGCCAGACCGGCTGTTTGTCATCGCGCAGACGCCAGGTCAGTGGATGGGTTTCGGGAGTACGGATAACGTTTTTCATTTATACCGCTCCAGTAGTTCAGGAATGGCTTCCGGGGTCAGATGGCTGTGAGTATCCTCATCAATCATCATGTTCGGCCCTTTATCGCAATTCCCCAGGCAGCAGGTCGGCAGCAGCGTAAAGCGACCATCAAAGGTCGTCTGCCCCGGTTTGATGTTGAGATTTTTTTCCAGCGCGGCCTGAATCCCCTGATAGCCGGTGATATGGCACACCACGCTGTCGCAGTAGCGAATCACGTGGCGACCGACCGGCTGACGGAAGATCTGGCTGTAGAATGTGGCGACGCCTTCGACGTCGCTCGCCGGAATACCCAGCACATCGGCAATAGCGTAGATCGCGCCGTCCGGCACCCAGCCACGCTGCTTTTGAACGATTTTCAGCGCTTCAATGGACGCCGCACGCGGGTCTTCGTAGTGGTGCTTCTCGTGCTCTATCGCTTCACGCTCTGCCGCACTCAGCTCAAAAGCCTCGGTTTGTGGTTGTTGATTCTCGTGCATAATTAGCGGTCCACATCTGACATAACAAAATCGATACTACCCAGATAGACAATCAGGTCGGAGACCAGGCTACCGCGGATCGCCGAGGGAATCTGCTGCAGGTGCGCAAAGCTCGGCGTGCGCACGCGGGTACGGTAGCTCATAGTGCTACCGTCGCTGGTCAGGTAGTAACTGTTAATCCCCTTCGTCGCTTCCACCATCTGGAAGGACTCCTGCGCCGGCATCACCGGGCCCCAGGAGACCTGCAGGAAGTGGGTGATCAGGGTTTCGA
Organism: Salmonella sp. NW722; assembly: GCF_051702785.1. Taxonomy (NCBI): domain Bacteria; kingdom Pseudomonadati; phylum Pseudomonadota; class Gammaproteobacteria; order Enterobacterales; family Enterobacteriaceae; genus Salmonella; species Salmonella sp. NW722. The sequence continues at coordinate 133,874 of NZ_JAMMIN010000007.1, read as the reverse complement.
TATGTTGCAGCGTGCGCTCTTTCGGCGGCGGCGTGGTCAGCGGGTGATCCGCTTTGAACGGGCCTTCCGGCATGTTATCGAGGCACTGCTGAAGAATGCGCAGACTCTGGCGCAGCTCTTCCACTTTCAGCATCACGCGGGTATAGCAGTCGGAAACGCCGCCGCCCACCGGCACTTCAAAGTCAAAGTTTTCGTAGCCAGAGTATGGACGCCATTTACGTACGTCGAAGTCGATCCCGGTCGCGCGCAGCCCTGCGCCGGTGGTGCCCCACTCCAGCGCCTCTTTCGCGCCGTAAGCGGCAACGCCCTGCGAACGCCCTTTCAGAATGGTGTTACGCAGCGCGGCTTTCTCGTAAGAGTCCAGACGCTTCGGCATCCACTCAAGGAACTCTCGCAGCAGGCGATCCCAACCGCGCGGCAAGTCGTGCGCGACGCCGCCGATACGGAACCAGGCCGGGTGCATACGGAAACCGGTAATGGCTTCCACCAGGTCATAAATTTTCTGCCGGTCGGTAAAGGCAAAGAAGACCGGCGTCATCGCGCCGACGTCCTGAATAAAGGTCGAGATGTACAGCAGATGACTGTTAATGCGGAACAGTTCGGAGAGCATCACGCGGATGACGTTCACACGATCCGGGACGGTGATCCCTGCCAACTTTTCTACCGCCAGCACGTACGGCATTTCATTGACGCAACCACCGAGGTATTCGATACGGTCGGTATAGGGAATGTAGCTATGCCAGGACTGGCGCTCGCCCATTTTTTCGGCGCCGCGGTGGTGATAGCCGATATCCGGCACGCAGTCGACGATTTCTTCACCGTCAAGTTGCAGGATAATACGAAACGCACCGTGCGCAGACGGGTGGTTCGGGCCGAGGTTGAGGAACATAAAGTCCTCGTTGTCAGTCCCGCGCTTCATCCCCCAGTCTTCCGGCTTAAAGGTCAGCGCTTCCATTTCCAGATCCTGCTTGGCTTTGGTCAGCTCAAACGGGTCGAATTCGGTCGCGCGCGCCGGATAATCTTTACGCAGCGGATGGCCTTCCCAGGTTTGCGGCATCATGATGCGCGTCAGGTGCGGGTGGCCTTCGATATCAATACCAAACATCTCCCAGGTCTCACGCTCGTACCAGTTGGCGTTAGGGAAAAGTTTAGTGAAGGTCGGCACGCGCAGGTCGTTTTCAGACAACGCCACCTTGAGCATGATATCGCGATTACGCTCAATGGAAATCAGGTGGTAGAAAACGGAAAAATCCGCGGCGGGTAACCCGTCACGGTGCGTACGCAGGCGTTCATCCATGCCGTGTAAGTCAAACAGCATGACGTAAGGTTTCGGCAGTTTCTTTAAGAAATCGCCAACCTCCAGTAGTTGTTCACGCTTGACCCAAACAACGGGGATACCGGTGCGGGTCGCCTGAACGGTAAAGGCATCCGGCCCAAAACGGTTGCGCAGTTCGCCGATAACCGGATCATCAAGATGATCGCGGGTACTCCATGCAGCGTCTTGCGCGGTTAAGTCGGTCATATTGTTCACCATTGCAAATGGTCCGTGGTGGTCGGCAGTGCTTCGCGCTATTAAAATAGTGGTTAGCGAAGTGAAGTGCTGCTGCCGACAGGCGCAAATTAAATCTCGTCCGGGGTACGCAGGTTCGTGACGGCAATACGCTCGCCGCGTTTACGTTCGCGTTCTGGCTGCATATTGGCGCGATACACGCCCTGATCGCCCACCACCCATGAGAGCGGACGGCGCTCTTTGCCAATCGATTCTTGCAGCAGCATCAACGCCTGCATATACGCTTCCGGACGCGGCGGACAGCCAGGGATATACACATCCACCGGGATGAACTTATCAACGCCCTGCACTACCGAATAAATATCGTACATGCCGCCGGAGTTGGCGCAGGCGCCCATAGAAATGACCCATTTTGGCTCCAGCATTTGGTCATACAGACGCTGAATAACCGGGGCCATTTTGGTAAAGCAGGTACCGGCCACCACCATCAGGTCAGCCTGACGTGGCGACGCACGCAGCACTTCCGCGCCGAAACGGGCAACGTCATGCACTGCGGTAAAAGAGGTCACCATCTCTACATAGCAGCAAGAAAGGCCGAAGTTGTAGGGCCAAATTGAGTTTTTACGGCCCCAGTTAACCATGTCATGCAGTTTGCCCATGAACACGTTTTTGTTAACTTCCTGCTCCAGGGGGTCGGTTACGATCTCCTGTTTTTGCAGGGGGTAACGGTCATTCTCACCGTTAGGATCTATGCGGGTGAGCGTATAATCCATCTTAATGCCTCGCGGTTAGCGTTGACGATTAGCGATACTGTTCGTTTCCGGGTTCATACGCTCGCGGCGTGAACGCGCGGGCGTCCAGTCCAACGCGCCAATACGCGCCAGATAAACCAGACCAGCCAGTAACACAAAAATAAAAATTGCAGCTTCCACAAAGCCAACCCAGCCGCTTTCGCGGATAGAAGTCGACCATGCGAACAGATACAGCGCTTCAACGTCGAAGATAACGAAGAACATGGCTACCAGGTAAAACTTGGCAGACAGGCGTAAGCGGGCGGTGCCGACCGAGTCGATACCTGATTCAAACGGAACGTTCTTGTGCCTCGCGCGTGCGCGACCGCCCAAAAACCAACCGCCTACCAGCATCAGGCAGCACAGGCCAATGGCAACGATAAGAAAGATAGCGAATGCCCAGTGATGAGCGATGACTTCAGTGGATGTTGACATACTCATTGCTTACTCATCAAAAGTAGCGCCAGTTTCTCTGCTCTTTACGGCAGATGGGCGCCACATCGATTCATGGGGAGGAATAAAAAAAACCCTACAATTACTGTAGAAAATGATAAAAACAGCTAATTGATGTGGTTTTTTACTCCTTTCTATAACCTTTTGTCAACTTTAACAAAAGTTCCTTCACATTAATTTACATCAATTCATCACCATTAACATTAAGTGCCATCCTGGAGAAAATGACTCTTCGACCAGGGGGGATTTTATGTTGTTGAATCGTGTCCGTTGTGAAGCAAAAGAAATAACACACACCTATTTTGACAGGAATTTGTGAAGATGCCTCCCCCTAAATGGGAGTATTTTCTTGATCTGTGACACGCTTTTGTTAATTCACCCCCTAAAACAGCAACAATTTCTCTAGTTTTTTAACATGCAAATTCATAAAATGGATGTTCTGGTTATTTTTTACCCACATTGACCTGCGAATTGCTACTGGCTGATTTACCGCAACTTTTACAATTTGTGCGGTTAAGCGCGTACAGATGGGCACAAAAAAAGAGCCACTGAGCGTTTTTTCATCGCCAGCGGCTCTTTTTTACATTTACGACTTAGCGCCTTTTGCCTGCGAGCTACTCAAAACCCCCTTCCACCATCAGCGGATCATCTCCGCCCTCTGCAGAAAACTGGTTGTAATGCCATGGGTTTTGATAGCTTTCCATCGCATGGAAAATCACCATCGCCAGCTCGTTCTGGCTATTGGGATCGCGGCACAACAGATATTCCGTATCCGGCAAAGGCGGTAATCCGTCTGCGGCGCCCAGCACGCGAAGGTCGGGACTCATCATTTCGACAGGTCGAGCCGTTACGCCAAGACCGGCTTTAACGGCCGCGCGTACCGCCGGTAATGTAGACGCCACATAGGCCAGCCGCCAGGGAATACCCGCTGCATTTAGCGTCTCCAGCACCATATCGCGGAATGGGCTGGGATCGTCCAGCAGGACTAATGGTACGGGCTCTCCCCTTTGCAAAACATACTCAGCCGCACAATACCAATGGGTGGGCGAGGTCCGCAAATTCAGACAGTCCAGCGAATGAGGTTGGTTAGTCGTCACCACCAAATCTACTTCCTGCGATTTAACCATGTCCACCATATAGGCGTTGCGTTTTACCCGTACATCAAGCGCGAGTTTCGGATAAACCGAGCTGATTCGGCTAAGCAAAAAAGGCAGGATAGTATCAGCTGATTCATCAGAAGCGCCGATTGTTAACACTCCCTGAAGATTACTGAACATTAATGATGAACACGCCTCATCATTAAAACGCAGGATTTTTCTGGCGTACCCCAGAAGCTGGATACCGTGTTCGGTCAAAAGTTTGTTACGGCCATGGCGGGCGAACAATTCCTTTCCCACGAGTTGCTCAAGACGCTGCATTTGCTGACTGACCGCAGACTGAGTACGACATACCGCCGCCGCCGCCGCGGCGAAGGTGTTCAGATCGGCAACGGCCACGAACGTTCTCAGCAGATCGAGATCGAGGTTAATTATCGGACGATTTGCATTTATCATAATTTTTCACTTACTGGCGGGTCATATCGGGCTGACCTGGTTAATGCTGTGCATTCAGAAACAAGCAATTCCATTTGTAATGTGCATCCTTCGCAGTACCGCCTGGTTACCCAGGTAAATGTTAGAATGTAATTGAAAATACGACCAAAACACTTCTCTTACTTACTGATATAATACCAAATGCAACTGATTGGGATATATCAAAGAGAATGTGTCATACCTTTAGGCGTCTACAGATTTCTGCTAATGATGGACGTGTAAATCTTGTAACAAGCGTCAAATAGTTTACCGAGACGCACAGATACAAAAAACAATATATTGAACAATAGGTTATGTATAAAATCGCGTCATGAAAATTAGCAGACAACGCAGACTACGCCCCCGTTTCGGATCATTATCTTAACCTAAAACCGCTATATTTATAAGTATTATTACGAATAATCTTAATCTTGGATATGTTATACTAATCGGACCAGAAAGATATTATTACGACTTTAGTAAATGCTTTTTAAATATTAAATAATAATTAATTAAGATTTCTACCATTCATTAATTATACTTAACAATAGTTTCACACCCCCCGCCGCCGGAAAGGTCTAACCTTCTCATTTTACCTTTAATACTCAGTATTTCCGAAATAGCCAGCGCGACACTAATGATGAATGCTTATCTCTCATAAAACAGATAATTTCTGACAACATAAAAAACCACATTACGCGCAATCATATAGAATAAAACACTATACATACAGACAAAAATAGAAAATGCATCTAACCAAATGATTTTATGAAGTTTTAAACAGCACGAAAGCGCGTTAAAAATAAACAAAATCTTCTTCTGTTCACTCTTCAAAACTCACCGTCGTGGGAGTACATTGTTTCGTGCTGACTTCCACGGCAGGGAGTGGCAATAACAGCTAAAAGGTCAAGATTCATGTCCCCCATTGAAAAATCCAGCAAACTCGAAAATGTCTGTTATGACATTCGTGGCCCCGTTCTGAAAGAAGCGAAACGCCTTGAGGAAGAAGGTAATAAAGTTCTTAAACTGAATATCGGCAACCCCGCCCCCTTCGGATTCGAAGCGCCGGACGAAATTCTGGTCGATGTCATTCGTAATTTGCCGACGGCGCAAGGATATTGCGACTCGAAAGGGCTTTATTCCGCCCGTAAAGCGATTATGCAGCATTATCAGGCCCGTGGAATGCGCGATGTAACCGTGGAAGATATCTATATCGGTAACGGCGTTTCCGAGCTGATCGTTCAGGCGATGCAGGCGTTGCTTAACAGTGGCGATGAAATGCTGGTTCCCGCGCCCGATTATCCGTTATGGACAGCGGCGGTATCGCTCTCCAGCGGCAAGGCGGTACATTATCTTTGCGATGAATCTTCCGACTGGTTCCCGGACCTTGACGATATCCGCGCCAAAATCACCCCACGTACGCGTGGTATTGTCATTATTAATCCAAACAACCCTACTGGCGCCGTCTATTCTAAAGAATTGTTGATGGAAATTGTCAACATTGCGCGCGAGCATAATCTCATCATCTTCGCCGATGAAATTTATGACAAGATTCTCTATGACGATGCCGAGCATCACTCTATCGCCGCACTGGCGCCTGATCTGCTGACCATCACCTTTAATGGGTTGTCTAAAACCTATCGCGTCGCCGGCTTCCGCCAGGGCTGGATGGTGCTGAACGGGCCGAAAAAACATGCGAAGGGCTATATTGAAGGGCTGGAGATGTTAGCCTCAATGCGCCTGTGCGCCAACGTCCCGGCGCAACATGCTATTCAGACCGCGCTCGGCGGCTATCAAAGCATTAGCGAATTTATTCTGCCGGGCGGTCGACTGTATGAACAGCGTAACCGCGCCTGGGAGTTGATTAACGATATTCCCGGCGTTTCCTGCGTAAAACCGCGCGGCGCGTTGTACATGTTCCCCAGGATCGACGCTAAACGTTTTAATATTCACGACGACCAGAAGATGGTGCTGGACTTCCTGCTACAGGAAAAGGTGCTGCTGGTGCAAGGTACCGCCTTTAACTGGCCGTGGCCGGATCACTTCCGCATTGTGACGCTACCGCGTGAAGATGACCTGGAGATGGCCATCAACCGTTTTGGGCGTTTCCTCTCAGGTTACCATCAATAATCTTAAATTCAGGCTACTTCGGTAGCCTGAATTGCATCTTCATCCCCCTCCCCGCACAATGAAGTCTGCCGCAGTGAAAACAAAAGGTAATCTATGAAGCAGAGCCATTTTTTCGCCCATCTCTCCCGCATGAAGTTGATTAACCGCTGGCCGCTGATGCGTAACGTGCGTACAGAAAACGTCTCCGAACATAGTCTGCAGGTGGCGATGGTCGCCCATGCGTTGGCGGCGATAAAAAACCGTAAATTTGGCGGTCAGCTCAATGCTGAACGCATCGCGCTTCTGGCGATGTATCATGATGCCTCGGAAGTACTGACCGGCGATCTGCCGACGCCGGTAAAATATTTTAATTCCCAGATAGCCCAGGAATATAAAGCGATCGAAAAAATCGCCCAGCAAAAGCTGGTTGATATGGCGCCGGATGAATTACGCGATATTTTCGCACCGCTTATTGATGAGAATGCCTGGAGCGAAGAAGAACAGGCAATCGTAAAACAGGCCGATGCGCTTTGCGCCTACCTGAAATGCCTGGAGGAGCTCTCAGCGGGAAACAATGAGTTTGGCCTGGCAAAAACGCGGCTGGAAAAAACGCTGGAATTACGTCGCAGCCAGGAGATGGACTATTTTATGGCGGTGTTCGTACCAAGTTTCCATCTCTCTCTTGACGAGATAAGCCAGGATTCACCGCTTTAGTTGCCGGATGGCTGCTAACGCCTTATCCGGCCTACCGTTCTTCCCGTAGGCCTGATAAGCGTAGCGCCATCAGGCCTTTTCCTGTCTGGGGTTAAAACGGAAACAACATCGGAATCATCACAATACAAACCGCCATCACAATAAGCGTGAACGGCACGCCAAGCTTCACAAAATCGCTAAAGCTATAGTTTCCCGGCCCCAGAACCAGAGTATTCACCGGCGATGAAACCGGCGTCATAAAGGCGGCGGATGCCGCCATCGCCACCGCCATCGCAAACGGATAGGGCGACACCCCCATCGATTTCGCCGCCGCCAGCGCAATCGGCACCATCAGCACCGCCGTTGCCGTGTTAGAAATGAACAGTCCTATGACGGCGCACAGCACGAACAGGCATCCCAGCATCATATACGGCCCATAGCCGCCGCCGATATTCATTAACCCTTGCACGACCAGAGAGACGCCGCCGGTTTTTTGCAACGCCTGCGCAAACGGCATCATACCCACAATCAAGATAATGCTCGGCCAGTGGATCGCTTTATATGCGCTTTCAGCATCAATACAGCGAAATTTTCCCATCAGCAGGCAGGCGATAATCGCCGCGATCGGGTTGGGAATTTCATCGGTCAACATCAGCGCCACCATCAGTACCAGGCAGAAAATGGCGTGCGGCGCCTGGCTGTGCGCAGGAGAGGCTTCGCTGACCTCGACCGGCATATTCAGCACCACAAAGTCGCGGCCTTTTTGCCCCAGCAGGCTGATTAACTTCCAGTTCCCCACGACCAGAATGATATCGCCCATCAATAACGGCTCATCGGCCAGCGACCCTTCCAGCGCGACGCCGTCGCGTTTCAGGCCGACCACATTCAGCCCGTAACGTGTACGGAAAGCGATTTCACGCACCGACTTGCCAATCAGTTCAGACTCCGGAATAAGCGAAATTTCCGCCATCCCGACATCCAACGCCTGATCGGAAAAATATTCTCCACGCAATACCATCGGTTCCAGCAGTTGCTCGGCGCAGAACTCTCTGAGGTCAACCTCCGCCGCCGACATATCAATCAGCAGAACGTCGCGAGCGCGAAACTCCGATACGCCGTTCACATTGACGATAACCCGCCGAAAGCGCCGCCAGCGTTCAACGCCGATGACATTGGCGCCGTAACGTTCGCGCAGTTTAAGGTCGTCCAGCCGCTGTCCCACCATTGGCGAACCGGGGCGAATCGCCAGACGGCGAGCGCGCCCTGTCAGACGGTACTCGCGGATAAGATCGCGGAAAGTGCGCCGCTTACCGGCCTGTTGTCCGGGCGCATCGCCTTTTAGCATGAAGCGCATCACCAGCATATAAACAATGCCGAGCGCCAACACCACTATCCCCAGCGGCGTCACGCTAAAAAAGTTGAACCCGTGCAGGCCTTCACGCAGCAGTTCACTGTTAACCACCAGGTTCGGCGGCGTCGCCACCAGCGTCATCATTCCGCTGATAAGCCCGGCAAAACTCAGCGGCATCATCAGGCGCGAAGGCGAGGTTTGCATATGCATAGAAACGCTAAGAACAACGGGGATAAAAATCGCCACCACGCCGGTTGAACTCATGAAAGCGCCAAGTCCGGCGACGGTGATCATCAGTAAAACCAGCATTTTGATTTCACTGCTGCCCGCCATTTTAACCAGCCAGGTACCGACCACCGTCGCAACGCCGGTGCGCACGAGGCCGTCGCCAATAATAAATAAGGCGGCGATAAGAATGACATTCGGATCGCTAAAGCCGGAGAAGGCTTCCGGAAGGGTCAAGGTACCGCTAAGGACAAAAGCAACAATGACGAATAAAGCCACCGCATCCATACGTACTTTGCCCGTCGCAAACAACACGACGGCAATCGCCAGTAAAGAGAGAACCCAAATCAATTCACCGTTCACAACATATCCTTGTCAGATGAGAAGATAACGCGATTCTGCCATAAATATGCCCCGCCAAAGCGGGGCGATATCATGATCAGGTCTTTCTTAACACCACCACATCGCCGTTTGGTTGTTTAGCGACCGATAATTGCGTCAGGCTATCCAACGCAAAATCAACATCCGCCAGACGCGGCGTGTCGGCCGGCGCATTGACCGCAATGACGTGGCAGCCCGCAGCCAGTCCGGACAGCACGCCAGCCGGGGCATCTTCTACTACGACGCACTCCTGAGGGGCCAGGCCAAGCAGTTGTGCGCCCAGCAAATACGCATCCGGCTCCGGTTTGCCGCGTTTGACTCGTTCGGCGGTGACAAACACCTCTGGCGCTGGAAGGCCCGCGACCTGATGGCGCGCACGCGCGACCGGCATTGAACCGGAGGTGACGATAGCCCACGGAATGCCCGCTTTATTCAGGTGATTGAGTAAATCGACTGCCCCCGGCAACGCGGTGATCCCTGCGGTTTCAGTGGCTTCTATTTGCTCCAGGCGCGTAAACTCAGCGGCAATTTCCGCCTCCGATTTACCCGCCATAAAATGCCGCAACGAGGTGATCGCCTGTTTGCCATGAATAAAGCCCAGCACCTCATCATGAGCAAGGTTAAAACGATCGGCCCAGCTACACCACGCGCGTTCGACGGCAGGTAATGAGTCAACCAACGTTCCATCCAGATCAAACAGAAAACCTTTACACTGCACGCGAGCCTCCTCAGGCATTAATGATTTGATTGATTTCATTCGCGCTCAGGTGGTACTGACGCGGGCAGGCATGCCAGACATTCAACATCCGCTGGTATTTTTCCCACATCGGCGTCTGGGCATTAAAGCCGTGCGTCCCGGCGTCAAAGTGAGTGTAGCGTCCTTCTATATTCACCATAAAACGGACATAGCCGAGGTAACGCGCTTCCGTCGCGGCGTCAAACCCCAGGAAGGTGACGCGACGTTCGTCGATGGCTTGCGTATCTTTGAGGTTGGTCCAGGAGACGTGCAGCGCATGGTACATCTCCATAATATCGATGATGGTACGACAGGTCTCTTCCGTCAGCTCGCCAAACTCGCGATCCAGCTCGCGCATCTGCAGGCCGTAGCCGCGTTCAATAATTGTTTGTAAGCGACGGTAACGCTCGGCGTTGGTGGGATCGAGCATCGTCATCATTTTGTACTGGTTAGACAAAATCAGACGTTGCGCGTTGGTCATTTCCATTTTGAACTCCTGTATCACGCTATGGCGATGAAAAAAAGAAGGCATTGGTATGCCTTCTTTTATATGCGTAATCCGGGGTCAATTACAAATCATCCAGGAAAGTTTTATCCAGTTGTTTGAAGGCGCGCTTAAGCGTGTCAGCTAATGCCTGGTAATCCGGCTTTCCTTCTACCGGCGCCAGCGCTTGTCCAGCCTCCTGCAATTTACCGCGAACTTCGTAAAACCAGTTAAGGATTGAAGGCGGCAATGGCGTCACAGAACGTTTCCCTAACCACCATAATCCCTGCATAGGCAAGCTCAGGGCGAACAGGGCGGTCGCCACGGCCGGACCTAACTGACCGCCCAGCGCTATCTGCCAGCATAATGTAAAGACGGCGACAGGCGGCATAAATCGTATGGCATAGCGCGTCATACGAATGACGCGGTTTTCGACGAAAACGGGCGCCAGCCGCTTTTCCATCGGCCACGTCTTCGCGTAGTGCTGCCCCCGGCGAAATAAGCTAAAAAAATTTACGGAGCGATTATCCGGTGTCGACATGGCCTACCTCAACTTCACATATAAAATTTAAAAAATTTGTGCAAAACAACAACTGCGAGGGACAACGTTCAAAACATTTTGTCTTCGATACCCACTATCAGGTATCCTGTGTCGGCCTGTCAAAGGCCGGTAGTTTAAAATCATTGAGTCGTCAATATTACACATAGTATGCCATTGGCTGAAAAATACGCAAAATGGCATAGACTCAAAGGTATTTCTTCCATCATGCCCAAAAAAACTCCTGCGCATGATGTTAATCATAAATGTCAGGGCTATCATGCGCTACGCTCTATGGCTCACTGACGTTTTTTTAGCCACGTATCATAAATAGGTACTTCCATGTCGAGTAAGTTAGTACTGGTTCTGAACTGCGGTAGTTCTTCACTGAAATTTGCAATTATTGATGCAGTTAATGGTGATGAATACCTTTCTGGTTTAGCCGAATGTTTCCATCTGCCAGAAGCACGCATCAAATGGAAAATGGACGGCAGTAAACAAGAAGCGGCTTTAGGTGCAGGCGCCGCTCACAGTGAAGCGCTGAACTTTATCGTTAACACTATTCTGGCACAAAAACCAGAACTGTCTGCGCAGTTAACTGCAATTGGTCACCGTATCGTACACGGCGGCGAGAAGTATACCAGCTCCGTAGTCATTGATGAGTCCGTCATTCAGGGCATCAAAGATTCCGCCTCTTTCGCACCGCTGCATAACCCGGCTCACCTGATTGGTATCGCCGAAGCGCTGAAATCTTTCCCGCAGCTGAAAGATAAAAACGTTGCAGTATTCGACACCGCCTTCCATCAGACCATGCCGGAAGAATCTTACCTGTATGCCCTGCCGTACAGCCTGTATAAAGAACACGGCGTTCGTCGCTATGGCGCACACGGCACCAGCCACTTCTATGTAACTCAGGAAGCGGCAAAAATGCTGAACAAGCCGGTAGAAGAACTGAACATTATCACCTGCCACCTGGGCAACGGCGGTTCTGTTTCCGCTATCCGTAACGGTAAATGCGTGGATACCTCTATGGGTCTGACCCCGCTGGAAGGCCTGGTCATGGGTACCCGTTCCGGCGATATCGACCCTGCGATTATCTTCCACCTGCACGACACTCTGGGCATGAGCGTGGATCAGATCAACAAAATGCTGACCAAAGAGTCCGGTCTGCTGGGTCTGACTGAAGTGACCAGCGACTGCCGTTATGTTGAAGACAACTACACCACCAAAGAAGACGCAAAACGTGCGATGGATGTTTACTGCCACCGCCTGGCGAAGTACATCGGTTCTTACACCGCTCTGATGGACGGTCGTCTGGATGCAGTCGTGTTCACCGGCGGTATCGGTGAAAACGCCGCGATGGTTCGCGAACTGTCTCTGGGTAAACTGGGCGTGCTGGGCTTTGAAGTCGACCACGAACGTAACCTGGCGGCCCGCTTCGGCAAATCTGGTTTCATCAACAAAGAAGGTACCCGTCCGGCGGTGGTGATCCCAACCAACGAAGAACTGGTTATCGCGCAAGACGCGAGCCGTCTGACTGCCTGATTTCACACCGCCAGCCTCGCTGGCGGTGCTGTTTTGTAACCCGTCCCCAAAAGACGGTAACGAAAGAGGATAAACCGTGTCCCGTATTATTATGCTGATCCCTACCGGAACCAGCGTCGGCCTGACCAGCGTCAGCCTCGGCGTCATCCGTGCTATGGAACGCAAAGGCGTTCGTCTGAGCGTCTTTAAGCCTATCGCCCAGCCTCGCGCTGGCGGCGATGCGCCTGACCAGACCACCACTATCGTTCGCGCGAACTCTACCCTGCCGGCGGCTGAACCGCTGAAGATGAGCCACGTTGAATCTCTGCTCTCCAGCAACCAGAAAGACGTGCTGATGGAAGAGATCATCGCGAACTACCATGCGAATACCAAAGACGCGGAAGTGGTGCTGGTTGAAGGTCTGGTTCCGACCCGTAAACATCAGTTCGCTCAGTCTCTGAACTATGAAATCGCGAAAACGCTGAATGCGGAAATCGTTTTTGTCATGTCTCAGGGTACCGACACGCCAGAACAGCTTAACGAGCGTATCGAACTGACGCGCAGCAGCTTCGGCGGCGCGAAAAACACCAACATCACCGGTGTTATCATCAACAAACTGAATGCGCCGGTTGATGAACAAGGCCGTACTCGCCCGGATCTGTCGGAGATTTTTGACGACTCTTCCAAAGCGCAGGTGATCAAAATCGATCCTGCTAAACTGCAGGAATCCAGCCCGCTGCCGGTTCTGGGCGCGGTGCCGTGGAGCTTCGACCTGATTGCGACCCGCGCTATCGATATGGCGCGTCACCTGAACGCCACCATCATTAACGAAGGCGATATCAAAACCCGCCGCGTTAAATCCGTTACGTTCTGCGCGCGTAGTATTCCGCATATGCTGGAACATTTCCGCGCAGGATCGTTGTTAGTGACCTCCGCTGACCGTCCGGACGTACTGGTCGCAGCTTGCCTGGCCGCGATGAACGGCGTAGAAATCGGCGCCCTGTTGCTGACCGGCGGCTATGAAATGGACGCGCGCATTTCTAAACTGTGCGAACGCGCATTCGCCACCGGTCTGCCGGTCTTTATGGTGAACACCAACACCTGGCAGACTTCGCTGAGCCTGCAAAGCTTCAATCTGGAAGTCCCGGTTGATGACCATGAGCGCATCGAGAAAGTTCAGGAATACGTCGCGAACTACGTTAACGCTGAGTGGATCGAGTCGCTGACCGCCACTTCCGAGCGTAGCCGTCGTCTCTCTCCGCCGGCGTTCCGCTACCAACTGACTGAGCTGGCGCGTAAAGCCGGTAAACGCGTAGTGCTGCCGGAAGGCGACGAACCGCGTACCGTCAAAGCGGCGGCAATCTGCGCTGAACGCGGCATCGCCACTTGCGTACTGCTGGGCAACCCGGATGAAATCAACCGCGTCGCGGCATCTCAGGGCGTTGAGCTGGGCGCAGGTATTGAAATCGTCGATCCGGAAGTGGTGCGTGAAAGCTATGTCGCTCGCCTGGTTGAGCTGCGTAAGAGCAAAGGCATGACCGAACCGGTTGCCCGCGAGCAGCTGGAAGACAACGTGGTGCTCGGCACGCTGATGCTGGAGCAAGACGAAGTCGACGGCCTGGTTTCCGGCGCGGTTCATACCACCGCCAACACCATCCGTCCGCCGCTGCAGCTTATTAAAACGGCGCCAGGTAGCTCCCTGGTCTCTTCTGTGTTCTTTATGCTACTGCCGGAGCAGGTTTACGTTTACGGCGACTGCGCAATCAACCCAGACCCGACTGCAGAGCAGCTGGCAGAAATCGCGATTCAGTCTGCGGATTCCGCCATTGCCTTCGGCATCGAACCGCGTGTGGCAATGCTCTCCTACTCCACCGGCACCTCTGGCGCGGGCAGCGACGTAGAGAAAGTACGTGAAGCGACGCGTCTGGCGCAGGAAAAACGTCCTGACCTGATGATCGACGGTCCGTTGCAGTACGACGCCGCGGTCATGGCTGACGTAGCGAAATCCAAAGCGCCGAACTCGCCGGTTGCGGGTCGCGCTACCGTGTTCATTTTCCCGGATCTGAACACCGGTAACACCACCTACAAAGCGGTACAGCGTTCTGCCGACCTGATCTCCATCGGGCCGATGCTGCAGGGTATGCGCAAGCCGGTGAACGACCTGTCCCGTGGCGCGCTGGTTGACGATATCGTCTACACCATCGCCCTGACGGCAATCCAGGCTTCTCAACAGCAGCAGTAACAGTAAAAGCTAATGCCGGATGGCGGCGTGAACGCCTTGTCCGGCCTACAGGTGAAATACCGTTGTAGGCCGGATAAGACGCGTTAGCATCGCCATCCGGCATTCTGCTATTTACCCTGCAAAGCGGAATTTTTTGCTTAACTGCGCTGCATCAATGAATAACTATTCCCTTCTTCTCATACTTAGCCTCTTTGCTTTGCAACAGGGATAGTCTGTCATGTCTGTCGTTACAGAATCAAAAACAGCCAGAAAATGGGCAATGCCCGATACGCTGGTCATCATCTTTTTTGTCGCCATTTTAACCAGTATCGCCACCTGGGTCGTCCCCGTTGGGATGTTTGATAGCCAGGAAGTGCAGTATCAGGTCGATGGTCAGACAAAAACCCGCAAAGTCGTCGATCCGCACTCTTTTCGCATTGTGACCAATGAGGCCGGGGAAGCGCAGTATCATCGCGTACAATTTTTCACTACCGGCGATGAAAGACCAGGGCTGATGAATTTTCCGTTTGAAGGGTTAACATCCGGATCGAAATTCGGCACTGCCGTCGGCATCATTATGTTTATGTTGGTGATTGGCGGCGCATTCGGCATCGTGATGCGTACCGGCACCGTGGATAACGGCATTCTGGCGCTTATTCGCCACACACGGGGCAACGAAGTCCTGTTTATTCCGGTGCTATTTGTCCTCTTTTCGTTAGGGGGCGCCGTATTTGGCATGGGCGAAGAGGCGGTCGCCTTTGCAATTATCATAGCCCCGCTGATGGTCAGGCTGGGCTATGACAGCATTACCACCGTCCTGGTGACCTATATCGCCACCCAAATTGGCTTTGCCAGTTCGTGGATGAACCCTTTCTGCGTAGTCGTCGCCCAGGGGATTGCCGGCGTGCCGGTACTTTCCGGCTCCGGGCTGCGTATTGTGGTCTGGATTGTCGCCACGCTGATTGGGCTGGTTTTTACGCTGGTCTACGCCTCACGCGTGAAAAAGAATCCGCTGCTGTCCCGCGTCCACGAATCCGATCGCTATTTCCGCGAACAGCAGGATGAAGTCGTCCAGCGCCCTTTCACCTTTGGTGACTGGCTGGTACTGCTGGTCCTGACCGGCGTAATGATTTGGGTCGTCTGGGGCGTGATTGTCCACGCCTGGTTTATTCCGGAGATCGCCAGCCAGTTTTTCACCATGGGCGTGGTGATCGGCCTCATCGGCGTTATCTTCCGCCTCAACGGTATGACGGTCAACGTGATGGCGTCCTCATTCACCGAAGGGGCGAGGATGATGATCGCACCCGCCTTGCTGGTGGGTTTTGCCAAAGGCATTCTGCTGCTGGTCGGCAACGGCGAAGCCGGGGAACCCAGCGTGCTCAATACGTTGCTTAACAGTATCGCGCATGGCATCAGCGGGCTTAATAATGCTATCGCCGCCTGGTTTATGCTGCTCTTCCAGGCGGTATTTAATTTCTTTGTCACGTCCGGTTCGGGCCAGGCGGCGTTAACCATGCCATTACTGGCGCCGCTCGGCGATCTGGTCGGCGTTAACCGTCAGGTGACTGTTCTGGCCTTCCAGTTTGGCGATGGCTTCAGCCATATTATCTATCCGACATCGGCCTCGCTGATGGCCACGCTGGGCGTGTGCCGGGTCGATTTTCGCAACTGGCTGAAAGTGGGGGCGTCGCTGCTGGGACTACTGTTTATTATGTCCAGCGTGGTCGTCATTGGCGCGCAGATGATGGGATATCATTGATCCAAAATGCCGGATGAGCACCAGCGCCATCCGGCAATATCTCCATGATTAAAGCAGTGATTTCGCGGCTTCTACAATCGCTGCGGCGGTGAGTCCGTACTCTTGTTGTAAGAAATCCTGCGTTCCTACCTGCCCATAACGCTCTTTGACGCCAACACGGCGCATCGGCACCGGGCAGTTTTCCACCAGCACTTCCGCCACCGCTGACCCCAGTCCATTATGGATGCTGTGGTTTTCACACGTGACGATACGCCGCGTTTTTTCCGCGTAGTTTTTCACCAACATGCGATCGATAGGCTTTAAGGTGAACATATCAATGACCGCGGCGCTCACACCTTCCTGCTCCAGTTGGCGCGCCGCCTCCAGCGCCTCCGCCACCATAATGCCGTTGGCGATAAGCGTAATATCATCGCCCTCGCGCAGTACGTTGCCCTTGCCAATGGTAAAGGTAGAGCCTGGCGCATAGATACTCGTCGCCTGCTTACGGATGGTACGCAGCCAGTAAAAACCGTCCAGGTCCATTAGCTGGCGTAAAATATCCGCGAACATCACCGCATCCGTCACCTCCAGTACTACGGAGTGCGCCAGCCCGCGAACAATCCCCATATCTTCAAAAGACATATGGGTGCCGCCGTTATGGCACGCCGTCACTCCGGCATCGGAGGCGATCACTTTGACGTTGTTACGCTGATAATCCAGCGCCATGAAGAGCTGATCAAAACAGCGACGGCTGGCAAAAGCGGTAAAGGTATGCACAAACGGTTTGCGACCGGTCAGCGCCAGTCCCGCCGCCGTGCCAATCACATTCGCCTCCATAATACCGCAGTTAATGACATGCTGCGGGTAGTCACGCGCCACGCTGTCCATCGCCATTGAGCTCATTAAATCAGCCTCAAGCGCAATAATTGGGCTTCCAGCCTCAATCTGCCCGGCGACAAAACCGGCGTAAACTTTGCGCATTTCGATATCGTCTTTAAGCCCTGCGGGCGCAAGCTTAATCATGCATGACCTCCAGTTGATGAATGGCCTCATTGAGCGTCTGCTTCATGCCATCCGTCAGGCGTAAGTGGTGAGAATTCGTTAACTGCTCCAGGCATGGCACCCCCTGCCCTTTAATGCTGTCAAGGATCACAACCCGTGGCCGGGCATCGGCGGGCGGCACAGGCTGAACCACCGCCAGTAGTCCGGCGATATCATCGCCTTTGACGGTGACGACATCGAAACCAAACGCACGGAATTTCCCTTCCAGATCGAACGGATTGATAATCTCCTCCAGTTCGCCGTCAAGCTGCTGTTTATTCCAGTCAATGAAAACGGTCAGATTATTCAGGCGGTGGTGGGCAATAAACTGAAACGCCTCCCAGCACTGCCCTTCATTGAGCTCGCCATCGCCGACAATGCAAAATACCCGGTTGGGTCGCCGCGCCAGTTTATGCGACAACGCCATTCCGCCCGCAATAGAGATGCCCTGTCCCAGTGAGCCGGTCGTGGCGTCCACGCCGCGCGTTTTTAGCCGATCCGGATGGCTGGGCAGACGGGTGCCGTTCTGGTTAAGCGTATTCAGCTCTTCGAGCGGGAAATAGCCTTTAATCGCCAGGGTACTGTACAACGCGGGGCCCGCATGGCCTTTCGACAGCACGAAGTAATCGCGCTCCGGCCAGTCCGGGTCGGCAGGGTCGATTTTCATCACCGCGCCGTACAGAACCGCCAGCGTTTCCACTACCGACATGCTGCCGCCATAGTGACCAAAGCCAAGATGGTTTAAGGATTTGAGCGTGGCGACGCGAATGTCGCGCGCCAGTTGGGTGATTTCGGTTACGTTCATTCTTTCGCTCCGCTATTTTCCTGCACTTCGGCATTCGCTTTTTTGTTTTTGGCCAACACGTTGTACGCCACCAGTAGCGCGAATAGCGCCACCACCAGCCCCGTGATAGCCATCGGCGACAGATAACGCGCCAGGTTGCCCAGCAAAATACCGATTACGCCAAAGTCAGCATCCGAGAACGTGGTATTGGCGAAGCCGATCGCGCCGAGAACCGGCAGTAACAGCACTGGCAGGAAAGTGATTAATAGACCATTAGCAAATGCGCCGATCATCGCCCCGCGGCGACCGCCGGTGGCATTGCCAAAGACGCCTGCGGTCGCGCCGGTAAAGAAGTGCGGCACAACGCCTGGCAGGATTAACACAAGCTTCATCTGTCCAAGCAGGAACAGACCCACCAGCCCGCCGAGAAAACTGAACAGGAAGCCAATCAGTACCGCGTTAGGGGCATAGGGATACACCACCGGGCAGTCCAGCGCCGGACGCGCGTTTGGCACCAGTTTTTCTGAAAAGCCGGTAAAGGCCGGAACAATTTCCGCCAGAATCAGACGGACGCCTTGCAGAATGATGAATACGCCGGCGGCGAAGGTGATTGCCATGATGATGGCGTACACCAGATAGTTTTGCCCGCCGCTAAACGTCGCTTCGACATACTCACGCCCTGCGCTGACTGCCATGATCAGATAGATAATCATCATGGTCAGCGAAATCGAGATAGAACTGTCGCGTAAAAAACTGAGGTTTTTCGGCAGGTTCATCTCTTCCGTGGAGCGGGAGCCTTTACCACACAGGCTGCCAATCCAGCCGGAAAGCACATATCCCAGGGTACCGAAGTGACCAAACGCAATGTCATCGGTACCGGTAATCCGCCTCATATAACGTTGGGCCAACGCCGGGAAGAAGGCCATCACCAGCCCCAGGATCAGCGATCCGGTGAAGACCAGCCCTACGCCCTCAAACCCCGCCACGGTCAGGATTACGCCAATCATACAGGCCATGTAAAAGGTGTGATGCCCGGTCAAAAAGATATATTTAAGACGCGTAAAGCGCGCCACGACAATATTGGCCACCATACCAAATGCCATAATTAACGCCGTGGACGCGCCATATTTTTCCAGCGCGATTGAGACTATCGCTTCATTATTAGGAATAATGCCCTGAATATTAAAAGCGTGTTCAAACATACCCCCTAGTGGATTTAATGAACCCACCAGTACGGTTGCGCCGCCGCCAAGCACAATAAAACCTAAAATGGTTTTAATCGTGCCTTTTACCACATCTGAAAACGCTTTTTTCTGCGCCACCAGACCAATCAGCGCAATTAACCCTACAAGCACCGAGGGCACTTTTAAAATATCAACAACAAAATTCAGCGTTTCAAGGATAAACATATCCACCTCGCCAGCAATAATTATTGTTTAGCGAACCATGCGCGCAGCTGCGTTTCCAGTTCGTTGATGTCGATGATGTTATTGATCACCACCAGTTGGCTTTCCGGTACGCTGGCGCTGGCCGCGATATCTTTGGCCATTACAAAAAGATCGGCAGCCCCGGGCGTGGCCGATGAAAGATCGGAGTGTTCCACCTCGGCGTCAATATTGAGTTTCTTTAATACTTTTTTAATGTTCATTTCTACCATAAAACTACTACCCAGGCCGGAACCGCAAATTGCCATGATTTTCATTATTGTCACCTTTTAAAAGTAGAGTTGGTCTGCATCACGCACGGGCGTAATGTTATTTACCGCAAGAAAATGGAATAAAATCAGAAACGGTCAATAATCGTTTTAATGTCCTCCAGGTTTTTTGCCTGATGTAATTTTTCCATATCTACATCACTGGAAAATAATTCCGCCAGCGCCGATATCATTTCGATATGACTGTGCTTATCAGGCGCCGCCAGCATAATAATGATGTCAACCGGATCGAATTCGTCTGCGCCAAATGAAACGCCGCGCTGTAGTTTCAGTAACGATAAACCTAACCCTTTCGCCCCCTCTTCCGGCCTCGCATGCGGCATCGCTAACCCTGGCGCTAATACATAATACGGCCCAAGCTTTTGGTGCTGCTGAACAATCGCCGTAATGTATTCCGGTGCGATAACACCTGCGTCCAGCAGGGGTTTGCCGCAAATTTCCAGCGCCTGCGGCCACGTTTCCACGCTCTCCTGTAGCGTGATGGTTGCGTCAGATAACCAGGTTCCCAGCATGTTATTCGCCCCCACGGTGTATGAAATTATGAACAAACTTTATTCAAGCCATTCGATATTAGCTGCGATCGTTATCACAAAGATAGCGCTACCAGCGACTATTACTCAGAATTGTGATAGCGCTATCAAATTAAAATCATGGTGTGAAATCACAGCAAAAAAGCGGATTTAAGGCGTATACTGCCAGTCATGCGAAGCAAAGAACGACAATAAAAAAGCATCTCAACATGTTGTAATGACGCAGGAATTTGTATGTCGATACCCCGTAAACGGCGCAGTACCGGTAAAGTGACTATCGCCGATGTAGCCCAACTTGCCGGTGTAGGCACGATGACCGTATCACGAGCCTTACGCACGCCGGAACAGGTCTCTGATAAACTCCGGGAAAAAATCGAAGCGGCAGTGCATGAGCTGGGCTATATGCCTAATCTCGCCGCCAGCGCGCTGGCGTCTGCCTCCTCGCACACCATCGCAATGGTCGTACCGAACCTTGCGGAAGCGGGGTGTTCTGAAATGTTCGCCGGGCTGCAACAAATTTTACAGCCCGCAGGCTACCAGATTATGCTGGCGGAATCGCAGCATCGCGTGGAACAAGAGGAGAAGCTGCTCGAAACGCTGCTGGCCTCCAACATTGCCGCGGCGATTCTGCTTAGCGTCGAACATAGCACTACCGTGCGCCAGTGGCTGAAAAATGCCTCTATCCCGGTGATGGAGATGGGCGCGATTCGCAGCGATCCTATTGATATGAATATCGGTATTGATAACGTTGCGGCAATGTATGAGCTGACGGAAATGCTGATTCAGCGCGGTTATCAGAATATCGGGCTGCTATGCGCCAATCAGGAGCAGTGGATTTTTCAGCAACATCTGCACGGCTGGTACAAAGCGATGCTTCGCCACCATATGTCGCCAAACCGGGTGATTAATGCCGCTTTGCCGCCCAATTTTTCTACCGGCGCGTCGCAACTGCCGGAGTTTTTACTGGCGTGGCCGGAGCTGGACGCGCTGGTATGCGTATCGGATGAGCTGGCCTGCGGCGCGTTATACGAGTGCCAACGACGGCGGATCAAAGTTCCGGACGATTTAGCGGTGGTCGGGTTTGGCGATAGCGATGTCAGCCGGGTCTGCCAGCCGCCGTTAACCACCATGGCCGTACCGCACCGTAAGATTGGCAGTGAAGCCGGACGGGCGCTGTTGGAAAGGTTAAATCAGGGAAACTGGAGCGATCGAAAATCCATCGCCTCCAGTTTATGTATGCGGGAAAGCTGCTAAAACGCTTATTCCGTCTCTTCCGGTTTCTCCTGAAGCGCAGCTTCGTTTTTGGCGTTGCGGGTCATCCACAGCGCCAGCGCTTTGAGCGAGTCCGGCGTAAACTCATCACAGCGCGCGGTGATCTCCTCCGGAGTCAGCCAACACACTTCGCTGACTTCATCTTCCTGAAGCGCGAAAGGCCCGTGGGAAACGCAGCTAAACAGCGCGCCCCAAACCCGGCAATGTTGGTCTTCAAAGTAAAACAGACCGTGTTCGGCAAACGGCACGCCTGCAATACCCAACTCTTCTTCTGCTTCGCGGCGGGCAGATTCCAGTAGCTGCTCATCAGCCTGGACCACGCCGCCTGCGGTAGCATCTAACATACCGGGCAAAAAATCTTTTGTTTCGGTACGACGCTGCACCAGAATTTTACCCATACCATCATGAACGACGATATACGTCGCACGATGCCGTAAGCGTTGCGCACGCATCTGTTCCCGGCTGGACTGTGCAATGACTTCATTGTCTTCATTCACAATATCCACCCATTCCGTACTTGCCAAACGACGCTGTTCCACCATCAGGAAACCTTCTTATTTCTGGCGCTCTTACGGCGCATTTACGTTTGTGAGGTAAATTACGAGTTAATTGCAACCTGCGCAATGATACTTTGATCATTGAGTGCGATTACGCTCAACACATTATCATCCAGAATACCGTAGCTTGCCGCATACCCGCCTTTCGGAATGCTCACTGACCCAGGATTAAAGTGATACAGCCCTTCCTGCTGTTGCGCCACTGGCAGATGCGTATGACCATAAACCAACACATCGCCAGTATGCAGAGCGGGCGGATTCGTCGGCCCGAAGAGGTGCCCATGCGTTAAAAATAGCCGCCTCTCTTGCGTCAATATTTGCTGCCACGGCGCAGTTATCGGGAAATGCAGCAGCATCTGATCCACTTCGCTATCGCAGTTGCCGCGCACGGCAATGATTTGCGTCGCCACCGCGTTCAGGCGTTCGGCGACCTGGGCGGGCGCATAGCCTTCAGGCAGCGCATTTCGCGGCCCGTGGTTAAGGACATCGCCTAATATCACCAGCCAACGCGCGCCGCTTTGCGCGAACCGCTCAAGCACGCGTTCCGTGGCGGGTAAAGAACCATGAATGTCCGATGCGAACATCAGTTTCATCGCTCACTCCTCGTTGTGAAAAACGGCGTTATGATACTGGAATATGAATAGATTTTCAGCCTGAACGCTTCGAGGAAAGCGCAATAAAACGCTGTACGGAAGCACGCTGCCACTGGAATGTCGCATACGCCGCCAGCGACGTCGGCACGTCATCGCCATGCAGCGCCAGACGATTGATCATCAATGCCAGATCGGTATCGGCAATGCACCATTCACCAAATAAATTTTGCGTCCCCTGCCCCAATAGCGCTTCAGCCGTCGCAAACAGTTTTGCCGCGCTGGCTTTTCCAGCCTCGCTTAGCGGCGCTTTTTTCGCCCCGGCAAACACCACGTCGGTAGGCCGTTCTTCGCGAAGCGGTAGTAAATCGCTGCGTAGCCACGCCTGAATCTGTCGCGCGCGGGCGCGTTTTTGTAAATCGTGCGGGTAGATACGCTCCCACTGCGGCGGCGCGAAACGCTCCTCCAGGTATTCCGCAATAGCGGACGACTCGCTCAGCTCAAAATTGTCGGCCTCAAGCACCGGTACGCGCTGCGTCAGCGCATATCCCCGCCAGCCAGGTTGCAGATGTTCTCCCTGGTCCAGATCGCGGGTTTTCAGAGTAAAGGAAAGCCCTTTTTCTTGTAATGCCACCCAGGCGGACAAGACGTAGGGAGAGAAAAAGTTCGCATCCGACCACAGCACAATAACAGGCTTACTCATAATGTCCTCTTGAGGGCGTATTAAGTTTCCTCCCAAAATATAGCGTCTTTCGCCTGCTGTCACCTGATGAAAACTCACACACATCAGGAGGCTTTCTATACTTAATTCAGCCCAGACTCTTTACGCACATGCAGGAGCCAAAATGATTGACCTTTACTACGCCCCCACGCCCAACGGGCATAAAATAACGCTGTTTCTGGAAGAGGCGGAGCTGGCGTATCGTTTGCTAAAAGTAGATATCAGCAAGGGCAATCAGTTTCGCCCTGATTTTTTGGCTATCTCTCCCAATAATAAAATTCCTGCCATCGTCGATCACGCCCCGGCAGACGGCGGTCAACCGCTTAGTCTTTTTGAATCCGGCGAAATTCTTCTCTACCTGGCGGAAAAAAGCGGCAAACTGCTTAGCGGGGAGCTGCGTGAACGCCATACCACGCTGCAATGGCTGTTCTGGCAGGTCGGCGGGTTAGGGCCGATGCTGGGCCAGAATCATCACTTTAACCATTTTGCGCCGCAGGCCATCCCCTATGCGATTGAACGCTATCAGGTTGAAACGCAACGCTTATACAACGTCCTGAATAAACGCCTGGAAACCTCCCCGTGGCTGGGCGGCGACCACTACAGTATTGCGGATATCGCCAGTTGGCCGTGGGTTAACGCACATCAGCGTCAGCGAATCGATCTTGATAGCTACCCGGCGGTGTATAACTGGTTTGAACGCATTCGCACGCGTCCTGCGACAGCGCGCGCACTGTTACAAGCGCAACTGCACTGTAACAGTACGAAAGCGTAACGCGGTAGCATACATCATGTATGATGTAGAGGTGTATACACGGAAAAAACCTGCGTCCGGCACCCTTATTCGTATTAAAAACCTGACATTAGGGAAGAGGAAATCCTCCCTACTCTGGAGGTCATATGCAGATTCTGATTACCGGCGGTACGGGCCTGATAGGGCGTCATCTCATTCCCCGGCTGTTAACACTGGGGCATCAGGTGACGGTCGTTACGCGCAATCCCGATAACGCGCGTCAGATTCTCGATTCCAGAGTGACATTATGGAAAGGGCTGGCGGAACGTGAGCACCTCAATGAGATTGATGCCATCATCAATCTGGCGGGCGAACCGATTGCCGACAAGCGCTGGACGTCGCAACAAAAAGAACGGTTGTGCCAAAGCCGCTGGGCTATCACGCAAAAGTTGGTGGATTTAATTCATGCCAGCGCAACGCCGCCCTCGGTGTTGATATCCGGCTCCGCCACGGGCTATTACGGCGATCTGGGTGACGTTGTCGTCACTGAAGACGAACCGCCGCACAACGAATTTACGCATAAACTTTGCGCCCGCTGGGAACAGATTGCCTGTCGTGCGCAGAGCGACCAGACCCGCGTCTGCCTGCTGCGTACCGGCGTTGTCCTGGCGCCGCAAGGCGGGATTCTGGGGAAAATGGTTCCGCCGTTTCGCCTCGGACTCGGCGGTCCGGTGGGTAATGGTCGGCAATATCTGGCCTGGATTCACATCGACGATATGGTCAACGGCATCCTGTGGCTGCTGGATAACGATCTTCGCGGTCCCTTCAATATGGTCTCGCCGTATCCCGTCCATAATGAGCATTTTGCTCATGCGCTGGGTCGCGCGCTGCGTCGTCCGGCGATTATTCGCATTCCGGCGACGGCAATTCGCTTATTGATGGGAGAGTCGTCAGTGCTGGTGCTGGGCGGACAGCGGGCGCTGCCAAAACGGCTTGAAGCCGCCGGGTTCGCATTTCGCTGGTATGATTTAGAAGAGGCGCTGGCGGATGTGATTCGCTAGTTCCCAAAGCGCCGTATCCTGCCCGGTGAGCGATGCGCCGCCGGGCTTCTTTTATTTCAGCGAGCCTTTCAGGAATTGCTGTAAACGCGGGCTTTGCGGATTGCCGAACACCTGCTCCGGATCGCCCTCTTCTTCAATTTTCCCCTGATGCAGAAAAATAACGTGCGAAGAGACATGGCGAGCGAAGCCCATTTCATGCGTGACCACCACCATCGTTTTGCCTTCTTCCGCCAGTTGTTGCATGATGCGCAACACTTCGCCGACCAGTTCAGGATCGAGCGCCGATGTGGGTTCATCGAACAGTAAAACGTCAGGTTCCATCGCCAGCGCGCGCGCAATAGAAACGCGCTGCTGTTGGCCACCGGAGAGATGAACGGGATATTTGCCCTGAGCGCGCTCATCAATCCCCACCTTCGCCAGATATTTCAACGCCCGCTCGCGCGCGTCGTGCTTGCTTAATCCCAGTACCTGAATCGGCGCTTCCATCACATTTTCCAGCACCGTCATGTGACTCCAGAGGTTAAAGTGCTGAAACACCATCGTCAGGCGGGTACGCAACAAGCGTAGCTGATTTTTATCCGCCACTTTGAGCTGCCCGTCTTTGTCGCGCACCAGATTAATGTTCTGACCGTTCACGATAATCGCGCCTTCGCTCGGTTTTTCGAGGAAGTTAATGCAGCGCAAAAAAGTGCTTTTACCGGAGCCGGACGAGCCGATGATGCTAATCACATCTCCGGCGCGGGCCTGCAGCGATACCCCTTTCAGCACTTCATGACCGCCGTAGCGTTTGTGCAAATCGATAACGTGTAATTTATTTTCTGACATCATGTTACTCGAATTATTTAGAGGACACGTGCTGCAACCAGCGTCTTTCCGCCCGACGGAACAGGCTTATCAGGACATACGAAATGAGTAAATACAACACGGCGGCAATGCCAAACGCGGTAAACGGCTGGTAAGTCGCTGAGTTAATATCGCGGGCGATTTTCAACAAATCCGGCACCGTCGCGGTAAACGCCAGCGCCGTAGAGTGCAGCATTAAAATCACTTCGTTGCTGTAGGCAGGCAAGGCGATGCGTAATGCCGACGGCAAAATAATGCAGCGATACATTTTAAATGACGAGAAGCCATAGGCCCGTGCCGCTTCAATTTCACCGTGCGGTACCGAACGAATCGCCCCCGCGAAAATTTCCGTGGTGTACGCGCAGGTATTCAGCGTCAGCGCCAGTACGGTACAGTTCAGTCCGCTGCGGAAAAACGCGTTAAGAAGATCGGTGCCTTTGACTATCTCCAGCGTATACATCCCCGAATAGAACACCAGTAGCTGTACGTACAGCGGCGTGCCGCGAAAAATATACGTAAACAGCCAGATGGGAAAACGGATGAATTTATTACTGGAAACGCGGCCTACCGCCAGAATCACCGCCAGAAGACCGCCCATCACCACCGATGAAATTAACAACCACAGCGTAATCGCCACGCCGGTAAAACGATAGCCATCCGTCCACAGCAGGGATTTCCAGTACTCCTGAATGATCTCAATCACAAATCAGCCCTCTTCACGCCCACGGAATAGCGACGCTCAAGTAAGAGCAGCACACCATTGGAAACGGTGGTAAATACCAGGTAGATAAGTCCACAGACCACGGCAAAATAGAAAGGCTCCCAGGTGCTTTTACCGGCAAGCTGCGTGGCTTTGACGACATCTTCCAGGCCCAGCAGCGACACCAGCGCCGTCGCTTTGAGTATCACCTGCCAGTTATTGCCGATCCCCGGCAGGGCGTAACGCATCATCGCCGGGAACATAATCCGCCGGAAGGTTTGCCCGTGGGTAAAACCAAAGGCCGTCGCCGCCTCGATATGGCCTTTCGGCACCGCCATAAACGCGCCGCGAAAGGTTTCGGTAAAATAGGCGCCGTAGATGAAACCAAGGGTGATAATACCGGCCACCATCGGATCAATATCTATCTGGTCGATACCCAGCGAATCGGTCACCACGTTAAGCGCGATTTGCAATCCGTAAAATATCAGCAGCATTAAAACCAGATCCGGCACCCCGCGAATCAGGGTGGTGTATCCTTCAAAAATAAGCCCCGTTATCCGGTTTTGCGAAAGCTTCGCCCCCGCGCCGACAAGACCAATAAGCACGGCCAGCACCACGGAACTGAGCGCCAGTTCCAGCGTGACGATCGCGCCCTGTAAAATTACGCCTGAAAACCCGTACAACATGCAGCCTGTCCTGTTGTGTGTGGTGAAGTAAGAAGCCTCTTTTGCATTTTTGCCTCACATCACGCCGGATGGCGGCTATGCCTTGTCAGGCCTACGATGCTCCGTAGGCCTGACATGCACAGCGCCATCAGGCAATGCAGACAGTCAACATTCTTTGGGCTTTATCTGCACCGACGGTGATTAACCGCCATAAACATCAAAATCAAAGTACTTTTTCGCCAGCTTTTCGTAAGTACCGTCAGCACGCATTTCAGCAAAGGCTTTGTTCAGCGCTTCGCGTAGCTCGTTATCCTCTTTGCGCAGCCCCATACCGGTTCCTACGCCGAATAACTTCTCATCTTTCACCGCCGGGCCGCCGAATTTATAGTCTTTTCCGACGGGCTGTTTAAGGAAACCTTCGCTGGCCGCGACCTCGTCCTGGAACGCTGCATCAATACGACCAGCCGTCAGATCGGAATAAATGTTGTCCTGCCCCTGGTAAGAGACGATCTCAATCCCTTTCGGCGCCCAGTGCTCATTGCCGAAGGTCTCCTGCGTCGTCCCCTGTAGCACGCCGACGCGCTTGCCTTTCAGCGACGCGACGGTCGGCTGAATATCAGAGTTCTTCGCCACCACCAGACGGGAATCAGCGGCGTAAAGCTTGTCGGTAAACGCGATTTCCTGCTGGCGCTTTTCAGTGATGGACAGCGAGGACATGATGGCATCAATTTTCTTCGCTTTTAAAGACGGAATCAGCGCATCCAGCGGGTTTTCCACGAACGTACACTGTGTGTTGATACGTTTGCACAGCTCTTTGGCCAGATCGATATCAAAGCCGACCAATTCACCTTGTGCATTTTTGGATTCAAACGGTGCGTATGTAGGATCGGTACCGATACGAATTTTTTGTGGAATAGCGGCAAATGCTGCGGTAGCGCTGGAAAATGCCAGCACCAGAGAAAGGGATAACGCCAGTTTTTTCATAACTATCCTCAACAGACTGTCTTTCCAGGAGATCTTTACAGATCCGATGCGACTATCGTGCCATTAATCAGGCCGACAAGGCAAAGCATTCTACCTTGTCAGCCGGTTTATTTTGCATAAAAATCGATTAAGTATGCATTTATGCGCCTGTTCCGCAACGGCTTATGCACCAAAAAGGTGCAAAACATCTATTTTGCACCGTGATAGTTCCCCAGCGCGGCGCGTTATCCCCTTCCCTCAATCGCCGTAGACATTAAAATCGAAGTACTTTTTGGCCATTTTGTCGTAAGTTCCGTCCTGGCGCAGTTCGGTCAGCGCTTTATCAAACGCGGCTTTTAGCTCGGTATCGTCTTTACGCAGCCCAACCCCCGTCCCGTCGCCAAAATATTTTTTATCCTTCACGGAAGGACCGGCAAACGCATACTCTTTGCCCGCTGGCTGCTTCAGGAAACCTTCGCTGGCGGCGACTTCATCCTGCAATGCGGCATCCAGACGACCGGCGGTTAAATCGGAATAGATAAGATCCTGGTTGGCATAAGCCACCACATCCACACCTTTTGTGCGCCAGTTATCATTGGCGTAAGCCTCTTGCGTGGACCCTTGCAGCACGCCGACATGCTTGCCTTTCAGCGATTCCAGCGTCGGCTGAATGGGAGACCCTTTTGCCGCAATCAGGCGTGAATCCGCCGCGTAAAGTTTGTCGGAAAACGCAATTTCTTGCTGGCGTTTATCGGTGATAGAGAGCGATGAAATAATGGCATCAATTTTTTTCGCTTTTAGTGAGGGAATAAGCGCATCAAAGTCGCTGGCGACCCAGGTACATTTCACCTGCATACGCTTACACATTTCATTACCGAGATCGATATCAAAGCCAATAAACTCGCCTTTGGCATCTTTTGATGAGAAAGGCGCGTAGGTGGTATCTGTTCCAATACGAACCGTTTGCGGGAGCGCGGCGTAACTGGCCGCCGTCGCGCCCAGACCTATCAGCAAAGACAAAGCGAGAACGGTCTTCTTCATACATACCCCTCAAGTGGCGTCATTTTCTTATGTTTTACGTGGTGTTGTGTGTTTGCAGACTTTTTCATGCAGGTCTTATGCCATTTTCACGTCAGCAAAACGATTCGACGTTAAATTTGTTAATAAAACGTTGCAATATTGTCCTGATGTTGAAGATAGCAGGTATGACGGTTGAACCGCAGCGTTTCGGCGGCTTTTAACGAATTAAATGTTGAGGATATGATCGCGGTTACAAAATTGCCCTGAAACAGGGCAACAGGGACAATAATGCACGCTAAACAGACAACGCTATGCGCCCTGCCAGCGAACAAAAAGGTCGTGCGGAAGGGGGATGTCAAACTGGTCCAAAACTCGGTTAACCGTTTGATTTATAATATCATCTAACGTCTGAGGAAGATGATAAAAAGCCGGAACCGGCGGCATAATCACCGCGCCTATCTCAGCGGCCTGGGTCATTAAACGCAAATGCCCGATATGCAGCGGCGTTTCGCGCACACACAGCACCAGAGGTCGCCGCTCTTTTAATATCACATCCGCCGCGCGGGTAAGCAGTCCGTCAGTATAACTGTGGACAATCCCCGACAGCGTTTTAATCGAACAGGGCAAGATAACCATTCCCGCCGTCGGGTAAGAGCCCGAGGAAATGCTGGCAGCAATGTCGCGCGCATCGTGCGTCACATCGGCCAGCGCCTGCACCTCGCGCAGCGAAAAATGGGTCTCCAGCGCCAGCGTTTGCCGGGCCGCCTGGCTCATCACCAGATGTGTTTCCACGCTATCGACATCGCGCAAAATTTGTAATAAGCGCACGCCATAAATCGCTCCGCTGGCGCCGCTAATTCCTACAATGAGTCGTTTCATGTTCTCTTACCGTTTACGAGCGCCGTTCATCCCACTGTGTTACGTAATCGGCTCAAAGTGGGTCTGAAGAGATACCATGACAAAAGAATCCCTATCATAAAAGCCAGCTCAACCAACATTATCACTACCCCTTGCTCACTAAACCAGGTGCCGACCATAATGGCGAAATTGGTGATAATGACAAATCGGGCCGTCCAGGGGAAAAGCGGCGATCGATAGCGTAGCAAATCGCTGGCGTACGTTCCATTACGCACCGATTGTCGGAAACGATACTGGCACCATCCGATGGTTATCCATGCCAGGCAACCCACCTGCCCGGTACTGGCGATCAGATATAAATAAAATTGCTGTGCGGGAATATAGCGGGTCAGCAACGACACCAACGCCAACAAGGCCGTGATTAAAATAGCATACACCGGCACGCCGCCGCCGTTCGTTTTACCAAAGCAGGCTGGCGCAAAGCGATCGCCCGCCATAGACCACAGCATACGCGAACTGGCGTAAATGGCCGAGTTAGCGGCAGAAACCGCGGCGGAAAAGATCACCAGCGTCATCAGCGTATCCGCCCCCGGAATGCCCGCGTGGGAGAATACCCATACAAAGGGACTTTGTCCATTTGGCGTCAGTTCATGCGGATAGACCAGCGCCAGCACCGCAATCGCCAGGCCGTAAAATAAAATGATTCTGAGACCGATCCCCAGGATCACCTTCGGTAAAATAATGTGCGGCGATTCGGTCTCCCCTGCCGCATTTCCGACCAGTTCCACCCCCTGGAAGGAGTAAATCACGATCGTCATACAGACCACAATTTGCTCCCAACCGTGGGGAAACCACATTCCGTCTGTTTTTAACGTCGGGTGCCAGTCACTATGGCCCATTAGCGAGTAGATCATGACCCCGCCCGCGCAGATAAACAGTACGATCGCGAAAACCTTAATGGCCGAAAGCCAGTATTCGCATTCGCCAAAACTTTTTGCGGAGGTGAGATTGATGGCCGTCAGGATGAGCAGAATCGCCAGACAGAACATATATACCGGAACCGCGGGGAAAAACTGGTGAGCAATAAACCCTGCGGCAGTGAGGTCGGCCGCCAGGGAAAAGACCCAGCTAAACCAGTAAAGCCAGCCAATGGTATAGCTCCAGCAAGGTGACGGCATAAACATCAGCGCGTAATGTTGAAATGAACCGGAGTGAGGAAAGGCGCATGATAATTCGCCAAGGCACATCATCGTCGCCAGCATAATGGTTCCGGCAAACAGATAGGCCAGTAAGGTTCCCGCCGGCCCGACGCTGCTTAACGGTTCGGCAATGCCGATAAATAAGCCGGTGCCAATCGTGCCGCCCAGCGACATCATCAGCAGGTGCCGCTTCTTCAGGTTACGCCGCAGACCGCCTTCAGGCTCTGCTGGCGGAGATTGTTGCAGGGTATCCATCGTTACTCCCTGTCTTTCGTGAGGTCAAAGATGCCGCCGCGACATAGCCGCGGCGGTTATGCGTTAACGCGTAAACCTCCAGGCGACGCCTTTGGTCTGGCAGGCCATTAACAGGCCCGTATAATCCAGCTCAAAGCGAACCACATCGCCTACTTTTAGCGACTGACGACAATCTTCAATATCCACCAGCGTATGATCGCTGGTTTGCCCTAAGATAGTGATAGCGTCGTCGCATGGCACACAGTTATCCGACGGCACATCCTGGCGACCAAACGCCAGCAATGCGCGTCGGCGTATGCCACGATCGACAAAGGTTTTACTTTGCAAAAAGGCATCGACGCCCAGCTCCCCGACCGGGACGGTCGGTTTACTGTTCAGTTCGATGATTTCCGCTTCCAGGATATACATATCGGAACAGGCTTTATCGACAGGTTTTGCGGAGTGGTGAAATTCATTCAGGTATTTCATGTCCACATATTCAATGCCGAATTCATGCAGTCCGCCGATGCGCAGATGATTCAGCCCCTGCGGCCAGATACCTTTATCCAGCAGGTGATAGCTGGTGCAGTTTCCCGCAGAAAGCCGCCGGACAGGAATACCGCTGTCGGCTTCCAGCCGGGCGGCCAGCGCCAGAAAATCCTCGCCATTTTTTACCGTTGGCAACACGGTGCCGTAACAATTAAAGTTGGTGCCCAGTCCATATAATTCCAGACCGGGCAGACCAGTAATCAGAGTCACGGTCTCAAGAATGCGTTGATATTCACCAAACCAGATACCCTCGCGTAAATCGCCCATATCCACCATCAGTAATACCTGATGCGTTTTCCCCTGGCGTTGGGCTTCTTGCGATAATGCCCGTAATACCACCGGCTCGCTATTTAAACTAATATCCGCGTAGCGCACCACATCTTCGATTTCACTCAGACACGGGCTGCGTAACAGGCAGGTCGTACATCCTGTCTCGCGTATTTTTTTCAAATTATAGGTTCGTGATTCAGCAATAACGGTAATTCCGCCGTTGAACACCGCCTGCGCGGTTTCCACGCAGCCGTCAAAAACTTTATTGACAGCCATCACGTCAATACCGCTACTTGCCAGCAGAGCTTTTTCCGTGCGGGCGTTTTCTTCCAGCTTGCGTAGATTTATTTCCAGAACTGGCATATACATTTTATTTTCCTCCCGCCATGCTTAAACGGGCATTACGTTTCTGCGCCCGATGGTAAATGTACTCCGCGACGACAACCGCCAGCACGGCTCCGCCAATAATCTTCCCGGCGTACTGGAAATATCCGCCCATATCAATTTGAGAAGGCGGAATAAATAACAGCGCAACGGCAAAGGCGATAGAAAGAAAACCCAGCGCGGGTAAAATAGCCGGTAAAACCTTGCCCGGAATTTTAAAACTTCTTGGCGTATCCGGCTGAGTCTTACGTAAACGCCAGAACGCCGGGAACATCACCAGATAAGGAATAAAATAGGTGATGGTCGTTAGCGCCGTTAACATCCAGTAAGCCGCCGCAACGCTTGGCGAAATAAAAGTCGAAAAACACAGGACCGTGACAATAATCGCCTGTACAGTCAAGGCAAAGGCGGGCGTTTTCCACACCGGATGTAATTTGCCGATTCGGTCCCCCAGCAGATTATCTTCACGCGAGGCTTCCTGGAGCATATAAATCGGCCCCACCAGCCAGGAGTTAATCTGCCCGAGAGCGCCAAAAAACATACAGATGGCCATAACAGGAATTAACCACGGCATATGCAGCGTGTCCGCAGCAGCATGCATAGCCTGCATGACGCCTGCCACGATGTCGGTTTTCCCGGCGGGTAAAAGCGTGTTTAGCGCCCAGGTGCCGACCATATAGATCCCAACGATAACGGCGGCGGAGACGGCCATCGCTCGCGGAAAATCACGCTGTGGATTACGGGTACGCCCGGCAATCATCGGGGCGACCTCCAGTCCGGCAAACGCAAACATCATGCTGGATAAGAAAACGATCGTATCCCAGTGTCCAAGATCCGGAATCCAGTTTTTCGCTGTAGTGTAGTCCGTCTGCATCTGGTGTCCGGTACATAGCCATACCACCGCCAGCAAAATGAGGATAGCGGAGGGAATAAATACGCCGCACCAGGCGCTGATGCTATTAATAATTTTTGTCCATTCCATCCCGCGGATATTCATCAGCGTTAATAGCCAGAAAATTACCGCGGAACCAATACCGATAAACGCTTTATTTTCCGCCAGGCCGCCGCCGATCATATAGCCCAACGCGGTAAAGCCGAATTGCAGCATTAATGGGAAAAACAGTACGCAGGAAAAGAGAAAACAAACCACGACAATCCATGCAATACGTTTACCAAATGCCTCTTTAATCCAGACAAATATCCCGCCATCTTTCGGCCAGCCGGTTGACAGCTCGCCGCATACCATCGCTAAAGGAAAAAACAAGCAGAATGCGGCTATCACCCATAACAACATGGCCGATGCCCCGTAAGGCGCCACGTTAGGGATTTGCCGCAAACTCAGAATAGCGATGACATTCATAAAGACAATGTCTTTGATGCCAAGTAAGCCAGAATTCGTGTTACTCATGGCCATCTCCTGTTATGCATTCAGGCATCACTGCCCTCTTCTTATCATCTGACGACGGGCTTCAGCATGAAAGTGAAGCCCAAAACAGTATTAATAAATGTCGTACTTGACCATGTCTTCGTAACTGTCTTCCCGACGAATCAGACGCGTTTCACCATTTTTATCGATCATCACCACGCCCGTGCGCGGACGGTTGTTATAAACGGTTTGACTTTCAATGGTGTATGCCCCGGCATCAAGAAACGCGACAATATCGCCAACATGAGTCTCCTTCGGCAGTAAAAACTCTTCGCCTTTCACTCCCATGTGGAAATAATCTCCGCCATCACACAGCGGCCCGGCTAATTTTATCCAGGCGTCATGCGCTGCCGTCATGCGAGAGGCGTTATAGACATAAAAGAACCAGTCAAAATGCTGGCTGTCAGAGAGTACGCTGTAACCAGCGTCGACAAATTTCCATTCAACGTGGCATTCCACATTGCCGTTAAGATCGTAATTTGTTTTACGTTTTTCGCAGGAGACTTCCGTCAGTAAAACCGCCGCCGACCCGGTCACTTTACGTCCCGGTTCAATACATATTTCCACATCGGTACGCCATTTATGCACTTCGCGAATGACCGCATCGGCAAAATCCTGGGCGGTAATACCGGCATACATATTATCTTTTAACGGGTCGCCATTCTCGTCGTCATATTTATAGGGAACCGGAATTCCGCCGCCCACGTTGATCAAATCAAATTTAATACCGAGCACCTCTTCCAGGCGACGGGATTCATCCACCAGCACTTTAGTCGCTTTTGCGAAAGGCTCTGACTCCGGCACCTGATCGCCCACATGCATATGCAAGCCGCGCAAATGCACATAAGGCATCGCCAGAATGCGGCGGCAGGTTTCTTCCGCCTGTTCCAGGTCGAGACCCGACTTCGCATGGAAAGCGGTAACCAGTTCCGCATGCGTCGCCGAGGGAACATTCGGCTCTACGCGGACGCAAACATTGGCGACTTTCTTCAGCCTGCGAGAGATGGCATCAATATGTTCCAGCTCATACAGGCTATCAACATTAATAAGATACAGATCGTTAGCGATGGCATATTCCAGATCGGCAGGCTTTTTCACCACGCCGTTGAAGACGATCTGATCGCCGCGAAAGCCTATCTCCAGACACTTGCGAACCTCATATTGTGAGTTTGCCTCCGCGCAAATTCCGGCGTCACGAATGGCTTTCAGCACCCCCATGACCGAGCAGGTTTTTGACGCAAAGAAGGTTTTGGTATTTTTATGCGCCGCAAATGCCTGCTGGATTTCATGAATGTTACGAATAATCTCCGGCTCAGAAAACACATAGAACGGCGTGGGGTACTGGCGCGCCAGAGCGTCCAGATCGACCCCTTCAAAACACAAATGACCGTCTTTGTGCTGGAAACGGCGATCGCCGTTGATTACCTGCTCACGTAGCTGGTTGTAATTCTGCATAATCGAGTCAGTCATAACGCCCTCTGCTTAATGTTTATGGTAAAAATCCGCATTCTTTACAGGGATAAAGCAAAAGGCATGCCACTATTTTTTATCAAAATAATCAATTGCTTATAAAAATAAGCTGTTTCTCATTTTCGTCATTGAGTTTGCTATTCATCACAACGACGAAAATTCGTCACTTTTATAATGACAACATGAACAATAGATATGAGGAATGCGTGTATGGCATCCACCAATCAGGAACTGGCCTCGGCGCTCAGGATGTTTTCCCGCTTTTTCGATTTGATTCATCAGCCGTTGGCCGTCATTAATGAGCGTGGTGAATACGTTTACTACAATCAGGAAAGCGCGGATCTGGACGGCTACAGTATTGAACGGGCAATGGGAAAACATATGCTGGATGTCTATCCGGGCATGAAAGAGACGCAAAGTACGATGCTTTCATCGTTAAAAAAAGGCGTGGAATACATTGGCCATTATCAAATTTATTACAATGCGCGAGGCCAGGCCGTTGACTATCAGCACACCACCGCGCCGCTCTATGCAAGCGATGGCGGCATGGTCGGCGTTATCGAAATCGGCAGGAATATGTCCGGCGTCAGGCGGCTCCAGGAGCAGGTGGTAGAACTGAACCAACTGCTGTATGCCGATCGCCATGAGAAGCACCATGCCATTATTACCGAAAACCCGGAAATGCTCAGTAATATCGCCAAAGCCAAACGGCTGGCCGCCAGTAATATTCCGGTGACGATTGTCGGGGAGACGGGTACGGGTAAGGAGCTATTTTCCCGCCTGATACATCAATGCAGCAAGCGGGCGAATAAACCCTTCATCGCCCTGAACTGCGGCGCTCTACCGCCTACGCTTATCGAAAGTACGCTTTTCGGCACCGTGCGCGGCGCCTATACCGGCGCGGAAAATAGCCAGGGCTATCTGGAGTTGGCAAACGGGGGAACGCTCTTTCTTGATGAGCTGAACGCCATGCCGATAGAAATGCAAAGTAAGCTGCTGCGATTCTTGCAGGATAAAACCTTCTGGCGGCTCGGCGGACAACAGCAACTCCACTCTGATGTCAGGATCGTTGCCGCCATGAACGAAGCGCCCGTCAAATTAATTCAACAAGAACGCCTGCGGGCGGATCTTTTTTATCGGTTGAGCGTCGGAATGTTGACGTTACCGCCGCTGCGCGCCCGCCCGGAAGATATTCCCTTACTGGCGAATTATTTTATTGATAAATACCGTAATGATGTGCCGCAGGACATTCACGGACTAAGCGAGACGGCGCGTGCTGATCTGCTCAATCACGCCTGGCCGGGTAATGTCAGGATGCTGGAAAACGCGATTGTACGCAGCATGATCATGCAGGAAAAAGACGGGCTGCTGAAACACATCATTTTTGAACAGGACGAGTTAAATTTAGGCGTACCGGAAACCGCGCCGGAAAATCCCCTTCCCTCGTCACCCGATCCGCAGTATGAAGGGTCGCTGGAGGCACGGGTTGCCAACTACGAAAGGCATTTAATAGAAACCGCGCTGGATACGCATCAGGGGAATATTGCCGCCGCGGCCCGCAGCCTTAACGTATCGCGCACCACGTTACAGTACAAAGTACAAAAATACGCTATTCGCTTCGGCGTGGTGCGTAATTGACATCGGCCAGCGGCATCGCGCCGCTGGCAAAGCCATTAGCCTTCGTTATGCATTTCCAGGTTTTCCATTTCGTTCTGGAACAGCACCGCTTTGGCGTCGTCATTACGTAATGAATCCAGGAAGTCGAGGTATTGCTGGTCTACGTCTTTGGTGACATATACCCCGTTAAATACCGAACATTCAAACTGCTGGATATCCGGGTTTTCCGCGCGTACGGCTTCGATCAGATCGTTCAGATCCTGGAAGATAAGCCCGTCTGCGCCGATGATCTGACGAATCTCATCCACCTCGCGACCATGCGCGATCAGCTCATTGGCGGTCGGCATATCAATGCCATAGACGTTGGGGAAACGAATTTCCGGCGCGGCGGACGCCAGATAAACCTTCTTCGCGCCGGCTTCCCGGGCCATCTCGATGATCTGCTCTGATGTGGTGCCACGCACGATGGAATCATCCACCAGCAGGACGTTCTTATCGCGGAATTCCGCGCGATTAGCATTGAGCTTACGGCGCACGGATTTACGGCGTAGCTGTTGGCCCGGCATGATAAAGGTACGTCCCACGTAACGATTTTTGACAAATCCCTGGCGGTACGGCTTGCCGAGAATACGGGCAATTTCCAGTGCGATATCGCAGGAGGTTTCCGGGATAGGGATCACGACGTCGATGTCCAGATCTTCCCATTCACGAGCGATTTTTTCGCCAAGTTTGGTGCCCATATTCACACGAGCGCTGTAGACGGAGATTTTGTCGATAAAGGAGTCCGGGCGAGCAAAGTAAACGTACTCGAACAGACAGGGATTACTGACCGGATTATCCGCGCACTGGCGCGTGAACAGTTGCCCCTTTTCGGTAATATAGATAGCTTCGCCCGGCGCGACATCGCGCAGAAACTCAAAGCCCAGCGTATCCAGCGCCACGCTTTCAGAAGCGACCATATACTCCGTACGACCATCGCCAACGTCACGCTTGCCCAGCACTAACGGGCGAATGCCGTGCGGATCGCGAAAAGCCACCATGCCGTGGCCGATAATCATCGCCACGCAGGCATAGGCGCCGCGGATTTGACGGTTAGTCGCGGCAATCGCGGCAAAAATATTGTCGGCTTCCAGCGGATAGTGACGGAAGTTGTCGAGCTCGCTGGCGAAAATATTGAGCAGGATTTCGGAATCGGAGGTGGTGTTGATATGACGGCGCTTTTCTTCAAACAGCTTTTTACGTAGCTCATGCGCGTTAGTCAGGTTGCCATTATGGGCCAACGTGATGCCATACGGCGAGTTAACGTAAAAAGGTTGCGCTTCCGAAGCGCTGGAGCTGCCTGCGGTAGGGTAGCGTACATGGCCAATCCCCATGTTGCCCTGCAAACGCTGCATGTGGCGAGCTTCAAAAATATCGTTCACCAGCCCGTTTGCCTTACGCAAGCGGAAGCAGTTATTCGCATCAATGGTGATGATACCGGCAGCATCCTGACCACGATGCTGGAGCACTGTTAACGCGTCATAAATCGACTGGTTGACCGGCATAACACCGGCGATACCGACAATACCGCACATACGTCATTTTCCTCGTTAAGCCACATCTCAGAACCTGTTACGTCCTGGGCAAGAAACTCGACGAGCTTTGCAGATAGTCAAAGAACCATCTGATGATGAAGCTGAACTGCGGGATGAGCTGCGATTTGCTCCAGTCTTCGCTTTTCGACAAGCCGGTAAAGGTATCAAGGAAGAACAGAATGGCGGCGACAATCAGCGCGCCTCGCAGTGCGCCGAAACAGATCCCCAACACCCGGTCAGTTCCCGACAGGCCGGTCTTTTCTACTAGCTGACCTATCACAAAATTCACGATAGCGCCGACGATAAGCGTCGCGATAAACAGTACCGCGATAGCAATCCCATTACGAACCAGTTCGTCTTCAAAGCCCGTAAACCAGACAGACAGGTAAGTGTAGTAGTGACTGGCGACAAAGAAAGCACAGCCCCACGTCACCAGCGATAACGCTTCACGAACAAAGCCGCGGATCAGGCTAACCAGACAGGAAAAAGCAATCACCGCGATAATGGCGTAATCAATCCAGACCATAGATGTCCCACGATTTTACGCCCTGTCGTCCTGTTCGGGGCGCATTCTAACAGAAAAAGAAAACGTTTGCGTAGGGATTTCCTTCCCACGCGTAAATAAAAATGGCGCTGAAAAAATATTCAACGCCATCACACTTTTTATCTCTTCGGGCACGACCAGAAGAGCTGCCATCGGCCTGATAAGCGCAGGATACCAGGTTTATTCCTTCTGCCGGATGACGGCGTAAACCCCTTATCCAGCCTACAGAACTTCGGCTATTACCAGGTGAACACCGTAGGCCTTAACGCTGCGCGCTCAGGCAAAACGCGCCTTAGTTCGGGCTATATCCCATCACCACGCCGCTTAACCCGGAAATCTGCTTGAGCTCGCCAAGCGATCCTTTCATCTTATCTTTCGACGCATCCGGCCCGACGAGAATACGGGTTATTTTACCCTGTACCGGCGTTGAGGGGGAAGTATAAACCCGGAACCCGGCGGAACGAAGCTTGCCGACTATCTCGTTGACTTTATCCGCATTTTTCAGCGCGCCCAACTGTACGACATAGGCTTTGCCGGTCGGCGCAGGTTTATCGTCGGCGACTGGTTGCGGCGCGGGCGTCGGCGTGGAAGCGGCGACAACCGGCTGTTGCGGTTTAGGCTGCGGCTTCGGCTTTTCAACCGGCTTCGGTTTAGGCGTCTCCGCCGGTATCGGATCAAGCTCAACATTGTTAGACGCCATGCGCGACGGGTCCAGCGATGGCGCTGCCGCATCTCCCGCCCGCACCTCTTCAGCCGCCCCTTCCGGCGGCTGTGTCGGCAGCGCCTGCGTTGCGGCAGGCATCATATCCGGCTCATCACGGTCGCCAGGCTTCGGTACCAGTGGAATCGCAGCAAATTCATCCTGATAATGCTTTTTCTGTCCGTCCAGCAGACCGGGAAGCACAATAACCCCCAGCGCGACTAACACAATCGTGCCGACTAAACGATTCTGAAACTTACTCGCCACCGATTCTCCCCGCGTCTATCACTTCCATAACATGTGCGACGGTGTGGAACGATCCGCACACCAGCACGGTATCTTCTGGCTGCGCCGCGTCGATAGCGGCCTGCCATGCCTGCGCGACGCTATCATAGACATTCCCTTTCCCCAGATGTTCCAGAAGTTGTTCCGCCGTCGCGCCGCGCGGCCCCTCTAACGGAGCACAATACCAGTCGTCAACCACGCTTTTCAACCAGGCTAACGTGCCGGCGATATCTTTATCATGCAGCATACCAATCACCGCAAGCACGCGCCCGCGTTTCGGCAACATTTTCAGACGACCCGTCAGGTATTCCGCCGCGTGGGGATTATGGGCGACATCAAAGATAACGCGCGGCGACTCACTCACGATTTGAAAACGTCCCGGCAAGGTAGCCTGCGCAATACCGTCGCGAATCGCCTGCTCGTCAATGTTCAACCTGCTGGCGCGCAGCGCGGCCAGAGCGGTGGCGGCATTCGGCTGAGGAACCTGCGGCAACGGCAGTCCGGCAAGCGTGCCGTCACCATCGGTAAACGCCCAGTGGGTCGCTGTCACCTCATAACGCCAGTCAACGCCGCGACGCCGCAACAGCGCGCCGGTCTCCTGCGCGACATCCGCGATGGTTGCCGGCATTTCCGGTTCGCCGACGATAGCGGGTTTTTCCGCACGAAAAATCCCGGCTTTCTCGCGGCCGATACTTTCGCGATCCGGCCCCAGCCAGTCAGTATGGTCAAGCGCGATGCTGGTAATTACCGCTACATCGGCATCCACAATGTTCGTGGCATCCAGGCGCCCGCCCAACCCGACCTCCAGAATCACCACGTCAAGGTTAGCCTGTTTAAACAGCCACAATGCCGACAACGTGCCATATTCAAAATAGGTCAATGAAATATCGCCGCGCGCCGCTTCTATTTCCGCAAAGGACGCGGTATGCGCGGATTCCGCTAATTCTTTCCCCTGCACGCGCACGCGCTCGGTGTAACGTACCAGATGAGGCGAACTATAGACGCCCACACGGTATCCCGCCGCGATTAACACCGACTCCAGCGTGCGACAGGTCGTACCTTTGCCGTTGGTTCCCGCAACGGTAAAAACGAACGGCGCAGGCTTGAGGATGTCCAGACGCGCTGCCACCTGGCTTACGCGCTCAAGGCCTAAATCGATACTCTTGCTGTGCAGGTTTTCCAGATAAGAAAGCCACGAGGCCAGGGGCGACGCAGCTTGAGGTATAGATTTGTTTTTCATTGATTCCGCTGCTTCTTTACGGTGAAAAGCAAAAGGGCAGAGCCTGCGGCCCTGCCCTTTTCAGTTATCAGGCCTCAGACTCCTGATCCGGCGCCGGAGGCACCACCACGCCTTCACGCGGGGCGTCCGGGTTCGGCGCGGGCAGATTCATCAGCTTCGCCAGAATGCTCGCCAGCTTCAGGCGCATTTCCGGGCGGCGGACGATCATATCAATAGCGCCTTTTTCGATCAGGAACTCACTGCGCTGGAATCCTGGCGGGAGCTTCTCACGAACGGTTTGTTCGATAACGCGCGGGCCGGCGAAGCCAATCAGGGCTTTTGGCTCGGCGATGTTGAGATCGCCCAGCATCGCAAAACTGGCGGAAACGCCGCCCATTGTCGGATCGGTCAATACCGAGATGTAGGGCAGACCACGTTCCTGCATTTTAGCCAGCGCCGCCGAGGTTTTCGCCATCTGCATCAGCGACATCAGCGCTTCTTGCATACGCGCGCCGCCGGAAGCAGAGAAACACACTAACGGACAGTTATCTTCCAGCGCCTGTTCAACGGCGCGAACGAAGCGTGCGCCAACGACAGACCCCATTGAGCCGCCCATGAACGCGAATTCAAACGCGGCGGCGACAACCGGCATACCGTGAAGCGTCCCTTTCATGACCACCAGCGCGTCTTTCTCGCCGGTTTCTTTCTGCGCGGACGCCAGTCTGTCTTTATATTTTTTGGAGTCGCGGAACTTGAGCACGTCTTTTGGCTCCAGCTCGCTACCCAACTCCACAAGGGAACCTTCATCTAACAGGCTATGCAGGCGATTGCGCGCCGACATGCGCATATGATGGTCACACTTAGGACAGACCTCAAGATTACGTTCCAGCTCAGCGCGGTATAAAACCTGACCGCAGCTATCACACTTGGTCCACACCCCTTCAGGAATGCTAGCCTTGCGGGTGGGAGTAATGTTGCTTTTAATTCGTTCAATCCAGCTCATTGGTGACCTTTCTGCCTGAACCTTAGTCAGCTTTATTATAAGGGGCGCATAATGCCATTTTTGCCCCCAACAGACCATGAATGTTGCACATTAAAACATAACAGCCCGAAACTTTGGATAAAAAAGTGGTCGAACCGCTGAGTTACTTTCTATTTTGCGGCACGCGACGCAGCGCGCTTATGCCGGACAATCTCAATGACGCCAGGTAATATCGAAACCACGATAATCCCCACAATCAGCAGCTTAAGGTTATCCTGAATCAACGGTATCGTACCGAAGAAATAACCGGCGTAGGTAAAGAGCAGTACCCACAGCAGCGCGCCGATGACGTTATAGGCGGCAAAATGCCGATAGGACATGTGCCCCATCCCTGCCACAAACGGCGCAAAGGTTCTGACGATCGGCACGAAGCGAGCGAGAATGATAGTTTTACCGCCGTGTTTTTCATAAAACTGGTGGGTTTTATCCAGATAACTGCGGCGGAAAATTTTCGAATTCGGATTACTGAACAGTTTTTCGCCGAACAGTCGACCAATCGTGTAATTTACCGCATCGCCGACAATTGCGGCGATCAGCATTAACGCCACCATGACATGCACATTGAGATCGTTGGTTTCCAGCGAAGCCAGCGCCCCGGCGACAAACAGCAGCGAGTCGCCCGGCAGGAACGGCGTGACGACCAGGCCGGTTTCACAAAACAGAATCAAAAACAAAATAGCGTACACCCAGACGCCGTACTCCGCGACCAGCTCCGCCAGATGCACATCGATGTGCAGAATAAAATCAATAATAAAGTAGATCAGGTCCATATTTGTCTTTGCCTTTCTACCCGACACGTTTCGGGTGTACGATTCGGATTAGTCCGCCAGAAATAGCGGGCCCATTGGCGGTTTTGGAAGGTCAAACCGGTCAGGGTAATCCACCGCAACCAAATATAGCCCCTCCGCCTTCGCCGTTGCCGCCGCCAGCGTTCTGTCCCTGGCCGCTAACAGCTCTGCGATCCAGCTCTCCGGCTGGTTGTGAGCGCCTACTTCCAGCAGGCTGCCGACAATATTCCTGACCATATGATGAACAAAGGCATTCGCTTTGATATCGACCACCACATAAGGGCCGTGGCGGGTAACGTTGATGTGCATCACATTACGCCACGGCGTGCGCGACTGGCACTGCACTGCGCGAAACGAGGTAAAATCATTTTCGCCAAGCAGACACTGCGCCGCGCGATGCATCCGCTCTGCATCCAGCGGCTCATAGTAATGCGTCACGCCTTTTGCTAACACCGCAGGACGCAGTCGATGATTGTAGATGATATAGCGATAACGGCGAGCCGTAGCGCTAAATCGCGCGT
Organism: Salmonella sp. NW722; assembly: GCF_051702785.1. NCBI lineage: Bacteria > Pseudomonadati > Pseudomonadota > Gammaproteobacteria > Enterobacterales > Enterobacteriaceae > Salmonella > Salmonella sp. NW722. The sequence goes on along the minus strand of NZ_JAMMIN010000007.1, from coordinate 89,678 downwards.
GAAAATCATCCGGTACAGTTTTCACCCAGCGCACGGCAATGTCACCAGGCAAATTCGCATTTACCCCCAGCGTCCATGCCGCATCTTTGCGCAATGCGGTCGTTTCGAAATGGACAACCTGCCCGGTGCCGTGAACGCCGGCATCGGTACGCCCGGCGCAGAACACGTTAATAGGTTCATTTGCCACCTGCGAGAGCGCTTTTTCCAGCTTTTCCTGCACGCTGCGCACTTCATTCTGACGCTGCCAGCCATAATACTTGCTGCCGTCGTACTCAATACCCAGCGCAATTTTATAGACCGGCGATGATTGCTGTCCGGACATCAGTACAGATACTCCTGCACCAGCTTCTCCGCAATTTTAACGGCCATCAGCGCGCCGCCGAAACGCACGTTGTCCGCCACTGACCAGAACTGAATTTGTTCCGGCATACCGTAATCATTATGCACACAGCCAATAGAAAGCTGTGGATTGCCGGAAGCGTCGCCCACCTGCGTCGGGTAATCCGTCTCTTCTGACAGTACGATATCTTCACCGCGGGAAAACGCCTCGCGCGCCTCTTCCGCCGCCAGCGGACGGAGCGCTTCAAAGCTCACCATCTGCGCATGGCCATAGAACACCGGCGACTGCACGACACTGGCGGAGATCATCACGCCATCGTCCTGCAAAATTTTACGCACTTCATCGACGATACGACGTTCCTGGCGCACGCTGCCTTCACGATCCGGCAGCAGCGGCAGCATATTGAACGCCAACTGGCGGCCAAAGAAATCATCTTCATCAATCGGTATGCCGTTAAGCAGCTTCGCACTCTGTCCGGCCAGCGCATCGACCGCTTTTTTCCCCTGTGCGGACGCTGATAACATACTGGTGACGGCGATGCGCGACAGTCCCCCCTGATCGATTAACGGCTTGAGCGCCGCCAGCAGTTGACTGGTCAGACTATCGGCGACCGCAATCACGTTACGGTTACGGTAATCCGCCAGTACATACGGGTTAACTTCCGGCACGACCAGCGGCACATCAGGCTCCAGCGCGCACAGACCGCTGGAATCTATCACCAGGCAACCTGCATTAGTCGCGTCGTCTATCCAGGCAGCCGATGCCTCTGCGCCGGCAACGAAAAACGCCAACTGCGCCTGCGTCCAGTCAAAGTCCGCCGCATCCTGGACAATGACCGACTTGCCACCAAAACGGAGGTGCTCGCCCGCGCTTTCATGACGCGCCAACGCATAAATTTCACCGACCGGGAACTGGCGTTCAGCCAGTGTTTCAAGCAGGGCTTCGCCTACGGCGCCCGTTGCGCCCAGAATGGCAATGTTCCAGCCTTCAGACATGGTGATTTACTCCAGAAATACATAAGCGTCCCTGTCGCATTATTCGACAGGGAGCATTAAGAAGACATTAATGTGCCGGGTGATGAACAGCGTTAAAACCTAGCTTACACAGCAAGGCGGCTGCCGTTTCGTCGTCACACATCACGTATAAAGACGACCATTCACGGCGCTCAAGATAATTTTTACGCAATTTATCAAATTCACCCGGAATTCCAGCGACTTTACGCAGCGGCGCATCGTCGCGGCGCACATCATACACCAAATGCGCCAGTCTTTTCAGCGTCGGTTGATCCAGCGGGCCATGAAGCGTAATACGACCAAACTCAGGCGCAGGCAGTAATGTCTCCAGCGCGACATGCTGCTCGCGGCCAATAAACGCGCTATACGCCTCAAAGACCTGAGTGGTGCCGCGCGCTTTGCCTTCCAGCGTATAACCGGCAATATGCGACGTGCCGATATCCACGGCTTCCAGTAGCGCGACGTTAAGATCCGGTTCGCCCTCCCACACATCAAGCACCACGCTCAGCGGCTGCCCGGCATTAAGTCGCGCCAGCAACGCGGCGTTATCCACCACCGGACCGCGGCAGGCGTTAATGAGAATGGCGCCGGGTTTCAGTCGACGGATCAGCGTCTCATCGGCCAGATGCAGCGTTTTGTACGGTCCGTCTTTATAGAGCGGCGTATGGAAAGTCAGGACATCCGCTTCCTGCACCAGCTCATCCAGCGTACGAAAATCACCCTCGTCCCCGCGTGCGGCGCGTGGCGGATCGCACAGCAACGTGCGGATACCCAACGCTTCAAGCCTGGTCTGTAGCCGGCTTCCGACGTTACCCACGCCGACAATCCCTATAGTGCGATCGCGTAACGAAAAGCCGTCACGTTCGGCCAGCATCAACAGCGCGGAAAACACATACTCCACCACGGCGATAGCATTACAGCCGGGCGCGGCTGAAAAACCGATGCCCGCCTGCTTCAGCCATGCCTCATCCACATGATCGGTGCCTGCCGTAGCAGTACCAACGAAGTTAATCGGCGTGCCGCTCAGCAGCGATTCATTCACTTTCGTGACCGAACGCACCATTAACGCATCGGCATGGTTCAATTCTTCAACGGGGATCGGGCGACCCGGCACTGCCTTTACCTCACCCAGGCGGCTAAATAATTCGCGGGCGTAAGGCATATTTTCATCAACGAGAATTTTCACGACTGTCGTACCTGTTTGAGAACGAGAGTTAACCGGACAAGTGTGCCATAATCTGGCCGCCAGGCATATATTGCTCAGATTTATGGTTAAAGGATAATTAATTATGCATCCCATCTCCGGCGCCCCTGCACAGCCTCCAGGCGAAGGGCGTAATCCTCTTTCCGCTGCGAGCGAGCAGCCGCTTTCCATGCAACAGCGTACGGTACTGGAAAGGCTGATCACGCGCCTGATTTCACTGACCCAGCAGCAAAGCGCGGAAGTATGGGCCGGAATGAAACACGATCTGGGGATAAAAAATGACGCGCCGCTACTGTCGCGCCACTTCCCCGCCGCTGAACAGAATCTTACCCAGCGTCTGGGCGTAGCGCAGCAAAATCACGCCAATCGTCAGGTGCTTTCACAGCTAACAGAGCTGCTTGGCGTCGGGAATAATCGTCAGGCCGTCAGCGATTTTATCCGTCAGCAATACGGTCAAACCGCGCTTAGCCAGCTTACGCCCGATCAACTTAAAAACGTGCTGACGCTTCTGCAACAGGGGCAGCTTTCCATTCCGCAGCCGCAGCAACGTCCGGCAACGGATCGGCCATTATTGCCTGCTGAACATAATACGTTGAATCAGTTGGTGACGAAGCTGGCGGCCGCGACCGGCGAGTCAAACAAACTGATCTGGCAATCAATGCTGGAACTCTCCGGCGTGAAAAGCGGCGAGCTCATTCCGGCAAAGCAGTTTACCCATCTGGCGACATGGCTACAGGCGCGGCAGACGCTGTCACTACAACACGCGCCTACGCTACATACGCTGCAGGCTGCGTTAAAACAACCGCTGGAGCCAGACGAGCTCACAGCGATCAAAGAGTATGCCCAACACACTTATCAAATTCAGCCGCAAACGGTGCTGACCACCGCACAGGTACAGGATTTACTTAACCATATTTTCCTGCGTCGCGTAGAGCGAGAGGCGGATGAGCTGGAACCGCTCTCTATTCAACCCATCTACCGTCCGTTCGCGCCGATGATTGAAACCGTGAAAAATCTGTCTGCGCGACCAGGCCTGTTGTTTATCGCGCTAATAATTGTACTGGCGCTTTTCTGGCTGGTTTCTTAACCACGCCGGAACGATAATATCGTCACCAGGATGCCAACCACTGCGGAGATCGCTCCCGCGAGAAATACGGAAGGATAGCCGCATGACGTGGCCAGCATGCCCGCCAGCGGGCCGGTAACGCCGTAGGAGATATCCTGAAACGCGGCGTAGCCGCCCAGCGCCGTACCGCGTACCTGTGCAGGTACGCGTTTCACAACCTCCACGCCCAGCGCCGGGAAAATCAGTGAACACCCAGCCCCGGTGAGCGCCGCGCCTACCAGCGCTATCCAGGCCGTCGGCGCCAGCCACAAGAGCAGCAGCCCTGCCGTCTCAACCAGCAATGAGACAACGGCGACCTTCACGCCACCAAAGCGGTCCGGCATCCAACCGAACAACATGCGCATCAGTACAAACGCACCGCCAAACGCGGTCAGGGTGAATCCCGCCATCGTCCAGCCATTGCTGACAAAATAAAGTGAAATAAACGTACCGATGACGGCAAAGCCCACGCCCTGCAATGCCAGGCCCAGGCCCGGTTTCCAGATAAGCCCGACCACGCTCCACAGTGAAGGTCGCTCCCCCGTATACGCAGGCACTTTACGCACGGTGCCGTTGAATGCCCAGGCCAGCAGCGGTAAAACCATCGTCGTCCCCGCCAGCGCCGCGAAGCCAAAGTGGCTATGGATCAGCAAGCCCAACGGCGCACCGGCCGCCAGCGCGCCGTAAATCGCCATTCCGTTCCACGACATCACCTTACCGGAACGCGTTGGGCCAACCAGCCCCAGTCCCCAGGTCAGGGTTCCGGTCAGCAGCTGACTTTCGCCAAATCCGAGGATCAAACGCCCGACAATAAGCAGCGCGAATTTTACCGGCGCGGAAACCGGCAACAGCGCGGCCAGGAGCCAGGCGGCGCCCGCCAGCCCGCAGGCAAACATCCCCTGTAACGCCGATCGTTTAGCGCCATATTGATCCGCCAGCCGTCCGGCATAGCCGCGCGTCAGTACCGTCGCAAAAAACTGAATGCCCACGGCGATCCCAACCATCGTATTGCTATAGCCCAGTTCGTGATGGACAAAAAGCGGGATGACGGGTAACGGCAGCCCGACCGTCATATAGGTCAGGAAAACCGCAAAGGCGATGCGGAACAGCGAAAAATTCGCAGACGGGGTCGTTGTTTTTTGGCTAACTGCTGTCATGCATTACTCCAGAATGCAGAGTAAGGCGGGGAAAGGCCACGCCCCCCTCTACCTGAACGTCAGGATTAAGGTGCGTTGGATAACGTTAAACGCTTACGCATTATCGGAAGGATAATGTAGAGAGTGAAGTCTGCCTGTGAGACGCGAAACTTGTCAACCTTGAAATTGCAGCCAGGGTATCAACGTGGCGGCGTGTCATCAAACAGAAAGGGAAAGACCGCTTTCATTCCTCTCACCTTAAACCGTCCGGTCACCTGCTTGCGCTGTTCTGGCGTCAGTAACCTGAACATCATCTCCTGGATATCTTCAGGCTCCGCTTCCTGTAAGGAAATGGGTTCTGGCGTCGGTTCCTCTCCGCTGTCGTCAAGATAACGATGAACATAAAGAGGGAAAACAGATATATGAAACTCCTCGGCCTTTGATTTAACACGCTTACGCCTGACACCCTCTTTCCCTTCGCTGTACTTATACAAACGTTCGCGAACCGCAGGCTCGCTTCCCGGAAACCCCGGTAAGCCAAGACATTCCTTAACCGTGAACCATTCCTTTGCCATCGGTTTCTTTCCTTTCCCCTGATGAAATAAAAATATTTCTTCTTTTTCGCGAAATTTTGCTTTCTTTCTGGCACTATTCTCAGAGTGAAAAAGAAAGTAACTTTCTTTTTCTCGCGCTAATTTTTACCTTAAAAATATCGGTGCCGATAACACATCTTCTTAGGATTACAGAATGGAACCAAAAAGCCAGGACTGGCATCGTGCAGATATTAAAAGTGCACTTGAAAAAAGAGGTATTACGCTCAGAGATCTTTCTCGTCAGGCCGGTGTGCGGAATTTACCCGAAAGGCAATTCAGGCGGGCGGTATCACGCTGGGGCATACATATCATGCGAAAGATTATGGCCCAATGTTAAGAAGCGCCGGATTCACCGCTATTGGTACCTATGAAATGCCGCGCGAGGGTGACGTCATTATTATTCAACCTTACGCTGGCGGAAACCCGAGCGGTCACATGGCGATATACGATGGTGCAGAGTGGTATTCAGATTTTAAACAACGCGATATGTGGGCCGGCCCGGGCTACCGGGCAGCCAGGCCCTCATATACCATCTACAGGAAGAATTAATGAAAACGTTCTCCCTTGTCGCGCTTATCCTGTTGCTTTGTAGTTGCTCTGCGCCTCATCACGACAGTACGCAGGCCGTGAAGCAGTTCTATACCTCATGGATGACGACGTTCACGAACGATGTGAATACCCCTGACGACACCACCGCCTTAATGCAACGTTACGTTGCTAAAGAGGTTATTCATCGCCTGGCGCTAATACAGTCCCTTTATGAACAGGAGATTGTGGGGGCAGATTATTTTATGTATTCGCAGGACTATGCGCCAGAGTGGATTCCACAGTTACGGGTTGGGAAGGCACACCCTTTCCTCGGCGGAGAAAAAGTGGATGTTCTGTTGGCTACAGAGTCAACACCCATCCACCTGGAAGTTTATACCCGTTGGGAAGAGGGACGCTGGAAAATTTACCGCGTTCGGGATGCTGACAGGGGTTATGAACAGCCGATTTATGACGCAGGCGCCATCACCCAGGCTGAGGCCTGGTCAGCGAAAGTCGCGCCGGAATATAAGAAGCATTAAAAAAGGGAACCGCCATCGGTCTCTTGTTCGTACCGGAGAGGTTAAAGCGCCTCTTGCATCAGGCGCTTATTCCGTCGCTGAAAACAGTAAGCCGAAAATAACCCAGGCATTATTTAAAATATGAAGTATTATCGGTATCATTAACCCTCGACTTCTCATTCGAACAACGCATAATATCGATGAAAACACAAACAGATAAACAAAAGTCACCGCAAAGAGATATTGTGTATGCATAATTGCAAAAGCGAGTGAGGTAATAATAATACCGGAAACTCTTGAGTACCGACCCCAACCGATACTGCTGTTTAATAAAAACCCTCTGAATATAATTTCCTCCGCCACAGGAGCCAGAAAGCACATCGCCAGCGTGTTAAGAAATTTATGAAGAAAAAATTGCCTTGATAACTCGGCCATCCAGGGTTCCGGGCCACTAAAAGCATTGTAGAGAACGGTAAGGCACACCAGGGCCAGCGCCGGAAAAAAACATTCCACAAATGATAAGCGGCCCAATGATAAAAACGGATAATACTTTGAATAAATACTCCAGGCGGCAATCGCATAGACAAAAACAATACTATATATAAAAGGCGCAGCCAGACCTCCCAAATAAAGCCAGGCATAGGAAGGCGAAAATGAGGCAAAAACAAAAATGCCAAGCAAACCAAATAAAACAGCCACACAACTCAAACTATGCCTAATTTTATCTAATGTATTAGTTGGCATTTATAGAATATCCATATATTTTGTTGTTCCCTGAATGAAAAAACAGGTCGCATTAGCGACCTGTTTCATTATTGATACTACAACGTAATAGTCAGGCTTACAACTTACGCATCACCAGCGTGGCGTTGGTGCCGCCAAAACCGAAGCTGTTAGACATTACGGTAGTCAGTTCACGCTCGGTCGTTTCGGTCACGATGTCCAGACCCGCAGCCTGCTCATCCAGCTCTTCTATGTTGATACTCGGCGCGATAAAACCGTGCTCCAGCATCAGCAGAGAGTAGATAGCTTCCTGCACGCCTGCGGCACCCAGCGAGTGGCCGGTCATCGCTTTGGTTGCAGAAATTGCCGGGCTGTTATCGCCAAACACTTCACGGATTGCACCGAGTTCTTTCACGTCGCCTACCGGAGTAGAGGTACCGTGAGAGTTCAGGTAGTCGATCGGCGTGTCTACGCCGTGCATCGCCATCTGCATGCAACGTACTGCGCCTTCACCAGACGGAGCAACCATGTCTGCGCCATCGGATGTTGCGCCGTAACCGACGATTTCCGCATAGATATGCGCGCCGCGCGCCAGAGCGTGTTCCAGCTCTTCGACAACAACCATACCGCCACCGCCCGCAATGACAAACCCATCACGGTGCGCATCATAGGTACGGGACGCTTTTTCAGGCGTATCGTTATATTTGGTGGACAGTGCGCCCATCGCATCGAACTCACAGGCCATTTCCCAGCACAGCTCTTCGCCGCCGCCAGCAAAAACGATGTCCTGTTTGCCCAGTTGGATCTGTTCAACCGCATTGCCGATACAGTGTGCGGAGGTCGCGCAAGCGGAGCTAATGGAGTAGTTCACGCCATAAATTTTAAACGGCGTAGCGAGGCAGGCGGAAACGCCGGATGCCATTGCTTTCGTCACCACATACGGGCCCACGGCTTTCAGACCACGCGGGCTACGCATGGCGTCTGCGCCAAAGACCTGGAATTTCGGGGAGCCGCCGCCGGAACCTGCAATCAGGCCGACACGCGGGTTATTCTGATAGACTTCCGGCGCCAGACCGGCGTCGGCCACTGCCTGCTCCATAGACAGATAAGCATAGATGGAGGCGTCGCTCATAAAGCGCACGACTTTGCGGTCAATGAGGCCAGTGGTATCCAGTTTTACGTTGCCCCATACCTGGCTACGCATGCCGGCGTCCTTCAGCTCCTGAGAGAAAGTGATCCCTGAACGTCCTTCACGCAGAGATGCCAGGACTTCCTGCTGGTTATTACCGATGCTGGAAACGATGCCCAGGCCAGTAATCACTGCACGTTTCATTCAATACCTCTGTAATTCGCACTATTTTTAAGTTTCGATTGGCACAATAGCGTACACTTGTACGCCGAACAAGTCCGATCAGCCATTTAGTACGGAAATTTGCGCCATCAGGCACACATCGTTAAGATCGCGATACCGCCCGTCAGACGAGTAACTTACGTGAAACAATACGCCATACAACCCGCCACACTCGAATTTAACGCTGAGGGTACACCTGTTTCCCGAGATTTTGATGATGTCTATTTTTCTAATGACAATGGACTCGAAGAGACACGCTACGTTTTTCTTGGCGGCAATCGTCTTGCGGAGCGATTTCCCGTACATTCACATCCATTATTTATAGTCGCGGAAAGCGGTTTTGGCACCGGACTTAACTTCCTGACGCTGTGGCAGGCGTTTGACAGCTTTCGTTCTGCGCACCCACAGGCGACGCTACAAAGGTTACATTTCATCAGTTTTGAGAAATTCCCGTTAACGCGCGACGATCTGGCGCTGGCGCACCAACACTGGCCGGAGCTCGCGCCCTGGGCAGAGCAGCTGCAGGCGCAATGGCCGCTCCCGCTCCCGGGGTGCCACCGCCTATTGCTGGATCGGGGCCGGGTGACGCTGGATTTGTGGTTTGGCGATATTAATGAATTGACCGACCAACTGGACGCCACGCTGAATCAAACAGTCGACGCCTGGTTCCTCGACGGTTTTGCCCCGGCGAAAAATCCGGATATGTGGACGCCAAACCTGTTTAACGCGATGGCGCGGCTGGCGCGGCCCGGCGCAACGCTGGCGACGTTTACCTCGGCGGGTTTCGTCCGTCGGGGATTACAGGAAGCCGGTTTTACCATGCAAAAACGCAAAGGCTTCGGACGTAAACGCGAGATGCTTTGTGGAGTGATGGAACAACACCTCATGCCGACCCTTTCCGCGCCCTGGTTTTACCGCAGCGGAAGCGAAAAACGTGAAACGGCGATCATTGGCGGCGGCATCGCCAGCGCGCTGTTATCACTGGCGTTACTGCGTCGCGGCTGGCAGGTGACGCTCTATTGCGCAGATGATCAGCCCGCCCAGGGCGCTTCCGGTAATCGACAGGGCGCGCTTTATCCGCTCCTTAGCAAACATGACGCCGCCATTAATCGCTTTTTCCCGACCGCATTCACCTTTGCCCGTCGCCTGTATGATGCCCTGCCCGTCTCTTTTGATCATGACTGGTGCGGCGTGACGCAGCTCGGATGGGATGAGAAAAGCCAGCAGAAAATTGCCCAGATGCTGTCCCTGGCGCTGCCCGCCGGACTGGCCTCGGCGCTCAATGCCGAAGAGGCGGAACAGGCGGTTGGCGTGACGACACGCTGCGGAGGAATTACCTATCCGGCAGGCGGCTGGCTGTGCCCGGAACAATTAACTCGCGCAGTCATCGCACTGGCGACCGAACAGGGTTTACAAACGCGCTTTCGCCATACGCTCACGTCGCTCGTTGCGCAGGAGTCGCGCTGGCAACTGCGCTTTACGTCAGGTGAAACCGCCAGCCATGAGACCGTCGTTCTGGCGAACGGCCATCAGATTAACCGTTTTGATCAGACCCGGCCGCTACCGGTGTATGCCGTCGGGGGGCAGGTCAGTCATATTCCCACCACCCCCGCCCTCTCGGCGTTGCGTCAGGTGTTATGCTACGACGGCTATCTGACGCCGCAAAATCCGCATAATCAGCAGCACTGTATTGGCGCCAGCTATCACCGGGGTGACGAAAGCACCGTCTGGCGCGAAGAAGATCAGCGTCAGAACCGACAGCGTCTGCTTGACTGTTTTCCGGATGCGAACTGGGCCACAGAGGTTGACGTTAGCGGCAACAGCGCCCGTTGCGGCGTGCGTTGCGCCACCCGCGACCATCTGCCGATGATGGGCAATGTCCCGGATTACCATGCCACGCTGACGCATTACGCCGATTTAGCCGATAATAAAACGTCGGCGGCGCCTGCGCCTGTGTATCCGGGTTTATTTATGCTCGGCGCGCTGGGATCGCGCGGTTTGTGCTCAGCGCCATTATGCGCAGAAATTCTGGCGGCGCAGATGAGTAACGAGCCGATTCCACTGGATGCCGGTACGCTGGCGGCGTTAAATCCGAATCGGTTATGGGTGAGAAAGTTATTGAAGGGAAAAGCGGTGAAGTAATGGGCCAGTCAATAGCGGAAGGCGGCAAGCGTCGCCTTCCAGCCCACGGCGTTATTGTTTTGCCTTGTCGAACAAATTGTCCCACATCGCTTTGACTAACGCCTGATCGCGCGGCGACAGTTCGCCGGCGCCGATCGCTTTTTCCAGACTTTGGCTAACGTTGGCATAGACCGCCTCGACGGAGTGGTCATCACCGCTCTCCAGCTCGGCAATGGCTAACGTCAGGTGGCCACGCAGGTATCCACTGGCAAAAAGCTCATCGTCGCTGGCGTGCTCTACCATATCGTCAATTAATGCCAGAATGCGTGATTCAAACTCCGCGATCATCTTCTTTCCTCATTGTAAACGTGGCGCTGGCTTTAATTAAGCGCTTCCGGCCACGGGAACTGTTCCGCCTTAAGTTCGGGCGTGTGATAGTAATTCTGTAGCGCTTTGATGAAGCGGGCCGGACGTTCAGGAATGCCCTGCTCCAGATACGCCATTACCTGCGCATGAACCCGGCGCTGAAACGCCACGCGATCCGGCTCAATATCGCCTTCCAGATTGTCGCAACTGACGTTAAAGGGATACCCCGCCGCCACGCAAAACAACCAGTCGAAAGCCTGTGGCTTCACCTCAACGTCTTCGAATTGACTTTGGGTCTGCGCGTCGCGTCCGTCCGGGCAATACCAGTAACCAAAGTCAACCAGTTCGCGGCGCGCCTTACCGGCGATACACCAGTGAGAAATCTCATGCAGCGCGCTGGCGTAAAACCCATGCGCAAAGACGATGCGGTGGTACGGTACCTGCGCGTCAGCAGGAAGATAGATCGGTTCGTCGTCGCCTTTAATCAGACGGGTATTAAATTCTTCGGCAAAGCAGCCGTTAAAAATCTCAATTAACTGTTCGTAATGGTGCGTATTGTTCATTAATTCATCCCCAACCAGTGGAGGATCTCCTGTCCGTGGCTATCATAAAGTAACCTGGCGCTCATTACCGCCGAGACAATAACGATCATCGGTCTGATAAGCTTTTGGCCTTTGCTCAACACCAGACGCGACCCCATTCGCGCCCCTAAAAACTGACCAACCAGCATCACGAAGCCCGTCGCCCAGATCACTTTGCCGCCGATGATAAATAACAGCAGGCCGCCAACGTTGGAGGTAGCGTTAAGCACTTTGGCATGTGCCGTGGATTTCGCCAGGTTATAGCCACATAAGGTGACAAACGCCAGAGCGTAAAACGACCCGGCGGCAGGCCCGAAAAAGCCGTCGTAAAACCCGACGCATCCCCCGGCTATCAGCGCGAACGGTAATCCATACAGGCGGCGCTGGCGATCTTCCTCGCCCAGCTTCGGCATCAATAAAAAATAGAGGCCGATGAAAATCACCAGGATAGGCAAGATCTGGCGCAAAATATCCGCCTGCACGTGCTGCACCAGCAGCGCGCCGCTCATCGAGCCAATGAACGTCATCAGAATATTGAGCTTTTGCTCGGCCAGGTTTACCACTTTACGGCGAATAAAATAGAGCGAAGACGAGAGGGAGCCGCCGCACGCCTGTAATTTATTGGTCGCCAGCGCGTTTGCCGGCGACATCCCGGCGGCCATCAGCGCAGGAATAGTGAGCAGCCCTCCGCCTCCGGCGATAGAGTCGATAAACCCTGCCAGTACGGCGACAAAAAACAGCACCACCAGCAGCAGCGGGGAGACCATAAACAGATCATAAAAATTGTCCATCAGAGTACATGCTCATCCAGTAGCGCCTGGCAGGAAGGCGGCAGCGGCGGCGGTGTCTTCTTCTCAGGCTTTGTGGTGCCAGGTTTTGGCGGTTCGAACCAGCTTTGCAGTTCAGCGCCGCATCCATCGCCCGGCGGGGGTAAAGGTTGATCTTCGCACTCCAGGCTGTCGGCAGGGCAGCGTAAACGCACGTGCATATGCGCGCGATGCTGGAACCAGGGGCGTACTTTACGTAGCCAGTCACGATCGCTTCCGGCATCAAGGCAAAGCTGTTGTTTAATAGCCGGATTGACGAAAATACGGGTGACGTCATTGTCTTGTGCCGCCAGTTTGATCAGACTGGCGATATCCGACGACCAGCGCGACGGCACGACATGTTTACCGTCGCGGGACACCAGATCTAACGCCTGCGGGCGCAATAGCTGCGCCTGGCTCCAGCGCGTTTTCGGCAACTGCAAGAAAATATCCACATCAAGCCCGGTCTGATGACTGGCGTGTCCGCCATTAAAGCGGCCTCCGGCAGGCATCCCCATGTCGCCTATCAGGACGGTTCCGAGCCCCCGTTGCTGCGCCTGATGACTCAACCGCTGGATAAACATGACCAGATCCGGGTGGCCGAAATAACGGCGCTGATCGGTGCGCATCACCTGATAATTATCGGACTGTACCGGCAACGTGTCGGCGCCAATGATGCATCCGTTGGCAAAGCTACCGATAGACTGGGCGGCGCCGGGGACAGGATGGGTTATTTTCTGCCACGGCGTCGCCGCCAGGCTGGCGCTACTGACAAACCATGCCAGCAGCGCAATCGCGGTTTTTTTCATTTCTTACCAGCGTGGAATCTCTGTCTTTACATCCGCATTCTGTGCCCGATGGCGCAGCAGGTGATCCATCAGCACGATCGCCAGCATGGCTTCTGCGATCGGCACTGCGCGAATCCCCACACACGGATCGTGGCGCCCTTTGGTGATCATCTCGACTTCTTCACCCATCCGGTTGATCGTACGTCCCGGCACGGTAATGCTGGAGGTAGGTTTCAGCGCCATATGCGCCACAATGTGTTGCCCGCTACTGATGCCACCGAGGATGCCGCCAGCGTGGTTGCTCTGAAAACCCTGCGCCGTGATTTCATCGCGATTCTGGCTGCCGCGCAGCGCCACCACGTTAAATCCTTCGCCGATCTCCACGCCTTTCACCGCATTAATGCTCATCAGCGCATGGGCGATGTCCGCATCCAGTCGGTCAAATACCGGTTCGCCAAGCCCTGCCGGCACACCGCTCGCCATCACCGTCACTTTCGCGCCGATGGAGTCACCCTCTTTTTTCAGCGCGCGCATCAGTTCGTCCAGCGCGTCAAGTTTGTCCGCATCGGGGCAAAAGAACGGATTAAGCTCAACCTGACGCCAGTCTTTAATCTCCAGCGGAATGTCGCCCATCTGGGTCAGGCAGCCGCGGATTTCGATGCCGAACTTTTCCGCCAGGTATTTCTTGGCAATCGCCCCTGCCGCTACGCGCATCGCGGTTTCACGCGCGGAAGAACGTCCACCGCCACGGTAATCGCGCAGGCCGTATTTCTGCTCATAGGTATAATCCGCGTGTCCCGGACGAAAAACATCTTTAATCGCGCTGTAGTCCTGCGAGCGCTGATCGGTGTTTTCAATCAGCAGGCCAATGCTGGTGCCGGTCGTCACGCCATCAAACACGCCGGAGAGAATTTTTACCTGGTCCGGTTCGCGGCGCTGGGTAGTATAGCGCGAGGTGCCGGGGCGGCGTCTGTCGAGATCGTGCTGCAGATCGGCCTCCGTTAACGGGATGCCGGGCGGCACGCCATCGACGATACACCCAAGCGCCAGCCCGTGTGATTCGCCGAAAGTGGTTACGCGAAAGAGTTGTCCAATTGTGTTTCCTGCCATCACGGCTCCGTTATCGTTGTTGTCGTTTGCGTGTTTTAATCTTTATAAATATTGAAATGTTCACGGGCCGCGAGCAACTGCGCTTTGGTCAACATAAAGACGCCATCGCCGCCGTTGTCAAACTCCAGCCAGGTGAACGGCACATCCGGATACTGCTCCATCAGATGTACCATGCTGTTTCCGACTTCACAAATCAGAACGCCATCATCGGACAGATAATCCGGCGCATTTCCCAGGATACGACGGGTCAATTTGAGGCCGTCAGTGCCGGACGCCAGCCCCAGCTCAGGTTCGTGGCGATATTCGTTCGGCAGATCGGACATATCCTCCGCATCGACATAAGGCGGGTTAGTGACAATCAGATCGTACTGAACTTTCGGCAGATCGCGGAACAGATCGGAACGGATTGGCGTCACGTGATGGATAAGACCGTGTTCTTCAATGTTATGCTCGGCGACAGCCAGCGCATCCGGCGAAATATCGACCGCATCAACCTCTGCGTCCGGGAAAGCATAAGCACAGGCGATGGCGATGCAGCCGCTACCGGTACACATATCCAGAATATATTTCGGCTGTTGGCTAATAAGGCCGGCGAAGTGGTTATTAATCAGCTCGCCAATGGGCGAACGCGGCACCAGCACGCGCTCATCGACATAAAATTCGTGGCCGCAGAACCAGGCTTTATTGGTCAGGTAGGCGACCGGGATACGCTCGTTAATGCGACGAATCACTCGCTCGACAATGCGGTGTTTTTCGCTGGACGTCAGCCGCGCGGTCCGCATATCTTCCGGAATATCCAGCGGCAGATAAAGAGACGGCAACACCAGTTGCACCGCTTCATCCCACGGGTTATCGGTACCGTGTCCATACCAGATATTCGCCGCGCTAAAGCGGCTTACCGCCCAGCGCAACATGTCCTGAATGGTATGCAGTTCACTTACTGCTTCATCGACGAAAATTTTATCCACGTATTCCTCCAGGGCATGCTCGCATTAAATTCGGCGGCTAGTTTGCCACGAAGACAGGGATAAATCAGCATTGACGCGGCGGGAGAATACGAAAAATCCGTTTTGACCGTTCGGATATCCTCCGGGTCGGGTAAACTAAGGCAAAAGATCAGACGAGACCCACGAATGAAAAAGAAAACATCGCTCAGCGAGGAGGACCAGGCGCTGTTCCGTCAGCTGATGGTCGGCACCCGAAAGATTAAACAGGATACTATCGTCCATCGGCCACTGCGCAAGAAAATCACGGAAGTCCCTACCCGAAGGTTAATTCAGGAACAGGCGGACGCCAGCCACTATTTTTCCGATGAGTTCCAGCCGCTGCTCAATACGGAAGGGCCGGTAAAGTATGTCCGTGAAGATGTCAGCCATTTCGAGCTAAAAAAAATGCGCCGCGGCGACTATTCGCCGGAACTGTTTCTGGATTTACACGGCTTAACGCAGCTTCAGGCCAAGCAGGAACTGGGGGCGCTGATTGCCGCCTGCCGTCGGGAACATATTTTTTGCGCCTGCGTCATGCATGGACACGGTAAACATATTCTGAAACAGCAAACGCCGTTATGGCTGGCGCAGCATCCGCATGTGATGGCCTTTCATCAGGCGCCGAAAGAGTACGGCGGCGACGCCGCGCTGCTGGTGTTGATTGAAGTGGAAGAGTGGCAACCGCCCGAATTACCCTGATGCGGAATTGCCGGATGGCGGCGCAAGCGCCTTATCCAGCCTACGAACAGCCAACGCTGTCGTAGGCCTGATAAGCGAAGCGCCATCAGGCAGCAAAGATTAAATCGCTTTCGCCATTTTCAGATTGCAGGGACTCATTTGCCAGTTGAATGTCCCCTTGCCGCTTTCATCAAGCGTAACGTTGGCAATTGCGGACGTCGTGAACATCGGCGGCGTTTCGCCCGGACAAAGCTCAGATACCAGGTATCCGACCAGAGGTAAGTGAGAAATCACCAGCACCGATCCGATCTCTTCATTGGCCAGCGCCTGCAGGTAGGCGCTGACCAGACCGACATCGCCACAGGGCGTTAGCTCCGGCAGGACATCCACCTGAGCCGGCAGATTCATACAATCGCCGACCACATCTAACGTCTGTTCGGCCCGAAGAAACGGACTCACCAGAACACGTTCGATATCCACTTTTTGACCTTTCAGCCAGTTCGCCATCAGGCGAGACTCGTCACACCCACAAGGGGTCAAGGGACGAACCGAATCACTGGCGGCATCGAGGGCTGCGTCGCCGTGACGCATGATAAAAACTTGCATATTGCACCGCTTTTGTTAACCAGTTTCACCAACACGCTTACCACATGCCCCTATTGGCTGCGGCAAAAATGCGGTGGCCGGCATTGTGCCTTATCCATTCACTGAATGAAACGCTGTTTTTTACCTCAATGGCGTAAGTATAGTCAATCCTTGATTATTATTTCGCCACTAAGGAGGCATTCAGTGCGGATTCATATTCTCTTTGACCTCAATTTCCCTGGTCAGTTTCCCCATTCGTCCAGAAATGCTCCCTGCGCTCCGCCATGCGCACTAATTGTTCACAAGGCGCGTAACGAGGACCGTAAAGTGCGGCCAGGCGCTGTAATGTCGCCACCATTTCACCCGGCCCGAGAGCATCCATATAGCGGAACGGGCCACCGAGAAACGGCGGAAAACCGATACCAAACACGGCGCCAATATCGCCATCGCGCGCGCTGCGAATCACTTTTTCGTCGAAACAGCGCGCCGCTTCGTTAAGCATTAACATGACACAGCGCTCTGCCACCTGCTGCGCAGACAGTCGACTCTGCCCTTGCACGCCAATAAGCTTATAAATAGCAGGGTCAACCTGTTTTTTGCTTTTACGCCCTTTTTCGCCATAAAGATAGAAACCGCGACCATTTTTTCTACCTTTGCGATCGTCATTCAAAATTGAAGCGACAACATTTGCAGGCGCGCTAAAACGTTCTCCATACGCCGCCTCAAGCACAGGAATAATTTTAGTGCCCGTGTCGATTCCTACCTCATCCAAAAGTTGGATTGGCCCCACCGGAAAACCAAATTTTACCAGGGCGGCGTCAATATGTTCGACGCGTTCGCCTTCAGTCAGCATCCGAATCGCCTCATTGATATACGGCGCAAGAATTCGGTTAACATAAAACCCGGCTTTATCACTGACGACTATCGGGGTTTTACCCTGTTTTTTCGCCAGCTTAACGGTCGTGGCGATGGTCTGCGCGGAAGTAGACGCATGAGGAATAACCTCAACCAGCGGCATTTTTTCGACCGGGCTAAAAAAGTGCAATCCAATCACCTGTTCCGGTCTGGCCGCATTCGCCGCAATATCGCCAATCGGCAGGGAAGAAGTATTGGAGGCAAAAATGGTGTGAGCAGCGCAATTTTGCTCCACTTCCGCCACCATCTGTTGTTTTAACGGCAGATCTTCAAACACCGCTTCAATGACCAGATCACGATGACTGAAACCACGATAATCGGTCGAACCTGATATCAACGCCAACTGTTTATCGCGTTCGCTGGCTTTGATATGGCGGCGGCGTACTTTTGTTTCAAGCAGATCCCAGCTGTACTTCAGAGCATGATTGATCCCCTGAGTATTTATATCCTTAATTCGTACTGGCAAGCCGCCTTTACAGGCCGTAACCCAGGCGATACCGCCGCCCATTAACCCGCCGCCTAAGATGCCCACGCTGTTCAGCGGGCCGGGCGGCGCATCGCTACCGGGATCTTTTTTCACCTCGGTACTGGCAAAGAAAATAGCGCGCAGCGCCTGCGATTGAGGCGTCATCGCCAGCTCGCCGAAAGCGCGCGCTTCCGCGTCATAGCCGCTACTGCTGCCCTGCGCCAGTCCAGTTTCAATCACATCAATGATCCGCTCCGTCGCCGGATAATTACCCTGCGTTTTTTGCGCCGTCTTTTTACGCACCAGGCGAAATAACAGCGCACGCCCCAGCGGCCCCGCCAGGATACGTTCACGGACCGGCAATGTCCGTTGCGCCAGGCGTTCTTTTTTAGCCAGCTCGACAGCCGCTTCCAGTAAAATAGTTTGCGGCACCACATCATCAACCAGCCCGGCTTTAAGCGCCTGTCTGGCGCGAAGCTGTTTACCTGTCAGGATCATATCCAGCGCGGTACTGACCCCCACCAGCCGTGGAAGTCGCTGCGTTCCGCCCGATCCCGGTAAAAGCCCTAACTGTACCTCCGGCAGTCCAAGAACGGTTTTAACGTCATCGGTACAGATGCGCCGATGGCAGGCCAGCGCCATTTCAAGGCCGCCCCCCAGACAGGCGCCATGAATGGCGGCGATAACCGGAACAGGCAACGCCTGGATCTCCGCCATCAGTTGTTGCCCCTGACGCGCCAGCGTTTCCGCTTCCTGCGCATTTTGGCAGTGACCTATCATGTTGATATCAGCGCCAGCAATAAAGTTATCTGCTTTGGCTGAGATAAAAACAACGCCCTGCAACGCTTTATTTTCCCGGATTTGCTTCAGGATGGCGCGTACCTGCGCGGCAAACTCCGCTTTCAGGGTGTTCACCTTTTCTCCAGGGACATCAATAGCGACAACCGCGACATTATCCAGACGCACGTTAAGCATAAAAGCTGATGTGGTAGTCATTATTCCGCCTCCAGAACCATCGCCGCGCCAAGACCGCCAGCCGCGCAGGCCGTGACCAGGCCAAAACCTCCGCCCCGACGCCGTAATTCGTGCAACGTTTGGGTTATCATCCGCGCGCCCGTTGCGGCAAAAGGATGCCCGTAGGCGATTGAGCCGCCGAGCACGTTGAATTTAGCGTCATCCACCTCCCCTGTCGCCTGCGCACGACCAAGCACCTCACGGGCAAATCGTTCGCTGCCCAGCAGTTGTAAGTTCGCCAGAGTCTGAGCGGCAAACGCTTCATGCATGTCAAAAAGCGTCAGATCGGCCATCGTCAACCCGGCCCGCTCCAGCGCCAGCGGCGTTGACCAGGCTGGCCCCAATAGCATGTCCTGCCAGACATCAATAGCGGTAAAGGCGTAGCTGCGCAGATAACCAAGCGGGTGTAGCCCCAGCTCTTTAGCGCGGGATTCGGTCATCAGAATAACGGCGGCAGCGCCATCGGTCAGCGGTGTACTATTGGCGGCGGTCACGGAGCCATGTTTTCTGTCAAAAGCGGGACGCAGTTTAGCGTAGTCCGCCAGCGTGGAGGCGCCGCGAATGTTGTTGTCTTCTGCAAAGGGGTTTTTATACGGCGGCACATAGGTCGTCATCACTTCTTCCGCCAGTTTGCCCTCCGCCCATGCCTGCGCGGCGCGCTGATGTGAACGATGCGCCAGCGCGTCCTGCTGTTCACGCGTAATACCATACGTTTTCGCCATCTGTTCGGCGGTATCGCCCATGCGCAGACCGGTGGAATACTCAGCAACGGCGGGAGGCACGGGCAGCAGGTCGCGTAAGCGCAGACGAGAAAAAAGCGTCAGCCGTTGGCGGGTCGTCCGGGCTTTATTGACATCAACCAGTACCCGCGCCAGGGCTTTACTCACGCCTATTGGCAGTACCGACGACGAATCTGCGCCGCCAGCGATACCCGCGCGTATCGTGCCGGCCATCAGGCTTTCCGCCACATTCGCTACCGCCTGAAAACTGGTGGCGCAGGCGCGGCTTACGCTATAGGCATCGGTATGAACATTCATTCCCGTACCCAGCACAATTTCGCGCGCAATGTTGGGCGCTTCCGGCATTTGTACTACCTGACCAAAAACCAGTTGCTCAATGGCATCGGCTGGAATTTCACTGCGCGCCAGCAGCTCGCCTACCACCATCTTGCCGAGATCAACAGCGGGAATACCATGAAATGCAGTGGCCTGACGAGCAAAGGGGGTTCGTAACCCACTGACAATAGCAATGCGATCGCCCTGACAGGTGACCAACGGTAAAGCCTGACGCATAGTACTCCCCTGTAAAAAAATAAATTAGTGGTCTGACCTGATCACAGTCTTAACCAATTTTTTACATTTAGCCAAGCAGAGAGAAAAGAAAGTGGGAGCTAAGGCACAGTGAAGGGAAGCGACAAAAAAAGAAAACGCCTCCGCCAGATGATGACGGAGGCGTCGTGAATGAACGGATTAACGCAGGCCGAGCTGGAAGATCAGCGTTTCTGCTTCGCAGGCGAAAACAAAATCAATATCCAGACGAACGCCTTCGGATTCCTCGGTAAAGGTTGGCGTAATTTGGCAAGGTTCAGACTCCACGCTACGCGCTTTTTCGGTTAACGCCGCCAGCGTCTCTTCAGCCTCTGCGCGGGTAGCGAATACGCGGCTGTATGACGCGGTGCAATCGGAGTTGTCCATGATGGTTCCAACGTCCATACAGCAGCAAACCGGGGTTTCATCAGCACTGCATTTACTCATTGTAGATTTCCTCTGTATTTGCACCCAGGGTGCCAGATAAACGATGGGGATATTTTACGCTCCCGGCATTCGCCTCTCCAGTCGTTAATGGTGGGAAACGCGTTAAGTGACCGAAATCACACTTAAAAATGATCTAAAACAAAAATCGCGCGATCGGGTGACCGTTAAGCCCGCCGATTTTGCCAGCCAGATCTCGTTTCTAAGATCACAATTGAAAAAACTTATAAACATACTTGCAACATTCTAGCTGGTCAGACCTATACTCTCGCCACTGGTCTGATTTCTAAGTCGTACCGCAGACCCTACACTTCGCGCTCCTGTTACAGCATGTAACATAGTTTGTATAAAAATAATCAATGAGGTTATGGTCATGAGCCAGAAAACCCTGTTTACAAAGTCTGCTCTCGCAGTCGCAGTGGCAATCATCTCCACCCAGGCCTGGTCTGCAGGCTTTCAGTTAAACGAATTTTCTTCCTCTGGCCTTGGCCGGGCCTATTCGGGTGAAGGCGCAATCGCAGATGATGCGGGTAACGTTAGCCGCAACCCGGCGTTAATTACCATGTTTGACCGCCCGACGTTTTCAGCGGGCGCGGTTTATATTGATCCTGATGTTAATATTAGCGGGACATCGCCATCTCGTCGGACGTTAGATGCGGATAACATCGCGCCGACGGCCTGGGTGCCGAACGTCCATTTTGTCGCCCCGATTAACGACCAGTTTGGCTGGGGGGCTTCTATTACCTCTAACTATGGTCTGGCGACAGAGTTTAACGACACATACGCCGGCGGCTCGGTAGGCGGTACGACCGATCTTGAAACCATGAACCTGAATTTAAGCGGCGCTTATCGCTTAAATGAGGCCTGGAGCTTCGGCCTCGGCTTTGATGCGGTATACGCGCGTGCGAAAATCGAACGTTTTGCGGGCGATTTAGGCCAGTTGGTCGCGGCACAGAATCCGGCGCTGGCGCCGGTCGCGGGTCAGATTCCCAGCGACACCAAGATTGCCCACCTGAACGGTAATCAGTGGGGCTTTGGCTGGAATGCCGGTATCCTTTATGAACTGGATAAAAATAACCGCTACGCGCTGACCTACCGCTCGGAAGTCAAAATTGACTTTAAAGGCAACTACAGTAGCGATCTTCCCATCGCTATAAACCGCTTTAACCTGCCTATCCCAACGGCAACCGGCGGCGCGACGCAGTCAGGCTACCTGACGCTGAATCTGCCGGAAATGTGGGAAGTGTCCGGTTATAACCGTGTGGCGCCACAGTGGGCCATCCACTATAGCCTGGCCTATACCAGCTGGAGCCAGTTCCAGGAATTGAAGGCAAAATCGACCGCCGGCGATACGCTCTTTGAGAAGCATGAAGGCTTTAAAGACGCTTACCGCATTGCGTTGGGCACCACCTATTACTACGATGACAACTGGACGTTCCGTACCGGTATCGCCTTCGATGACAGCCCGGTACCAGCGCAAAACCGTTCTATCTCTATTCCGGACCAGGACCGTTTCTGGCTGAGCGCCGGTACGACTTACGCCTTTAACAAAGATGCGTCTGTCGACGTTGGCGTCTCTTATATGCATGGTCAGAGCGTGAAAATTAATGAAGGCCCTTATCAGTTTGAATCTGAAGGGAAAGCCTGGCTGTTCGGTACTAACTTTAACTACGCGTTCTAATCTCTTTCTGAAACGGATCAAAAAGGTGAGCATTGCGCTCACCTTTTTATTTACTGCCGTTTATTCCGAGTCGATCTCTTTGAGTTCATCCTGAATCGCCTGCGCGTTCGGGTTTTCCTGCGGCTTGAGTTTTCCGCCATTGGCGATAAAGTCATGACGCTGGAAGTACGCCTCGCGCACCATAATATAAGGATCGGAAGACTGGCGCAGCAAACCATCGGAGTCCAGCAACTGCGCGCGGGTTTCTATCCCTTCGATAGTCCATTTTCCTATGGACATTGGCCAGGTCAACCACGAGAGCACCGGATACAAGGTATCAGCCATATCCCCGCCATCTTCACGCAGCGTGAAGCTGCCGTAGAACGGAAGTTGCATATAAGGCCCATACCCCACGCCATAATGGCCCAGCGTACTGCCAAAGCGATGCGGTTCAACGCGCTGCAGCTTAGGATTCGCCATTCCCGCGACGTCAATAAAGCCGCCCATCCCTAATAAGGTGTTCAGGAAGAAACGGGTGAAATGCACCATACCCTGATAAGGATCGCCCTGCAGGAAATAGTTCACCATGATCGCCGGTTCTTCGAGATTGCCGGTGAAATTACTTAAACCGTTACGCGCAGGCTGTGGAACATAATCACGCCAGGCGACCGCGACCGGCCGAACAACATACGGGTCCAGCACATTAAAGTTGAAGTTGTACATGGTGCGGTTAAACCCTTCAAATGGGTCTGAACGCCCCTGCTGTTCTGTACCGGAACTCGCACACCCGACCAGCAGTGTGGTTCCCAGCGCCAGCGCCGACAGGCGAAGCTTCATAGATGTCTCCCTGTGAATTATGGCTATCGCTGATTGCCATCCATGACGGAACGCTACCGTATCCGCCTGTTTAGGTGTGAGCGATTTTAACAGCACGTCAAACGATGTCTATATGCGCGATCTCATTGCTCTGAGCATAGCCTGGTAACGCAACAACGTGACGGCCCTATTCTAACGAAACAGATAAAAACGAGCGTGATCATTTTTATTTTTTCGGAGAATGCCCCGGCCTGGGTAAATGAAAAACCGCTACGCTTTATTAATATGTGTTAATCAGCAGAGATCATCATGGATAGCCTTAACGACGATAAAATTAACCGGCACAGCAGTGACCTGGAAGTTGAAAGCGAAGAAAAACAAAGCGGTAAAGAGATTGAAGTGGATGAAGATCGTCTTCCTTCCCGCGCCATGGCGATTCATGAACATATTCGCCAGGATGGTGAAAAAGAGATGGAACGCGATGCGATGGCTTTGCTCTGGTCAGCCATTGCCGCAGGACTTTCTATGGGGGCATCACTCCTGGCGAAAGGGATTTTCCACGTGCAGCTTGAAGGCGTTCCCGGCGGCTTTTTACTGGAAAATCTCGGCTATACCTTTGGTTTTATCATTGTCATCATGGCCCGCCAGCAATTATTTACTGAAAATACCGTTACTGCCGTATTGCCGGTAATGCAAAATCCCACTCTGAGTAACGTTGGCCTGCTGATGCGCTTATGGGGCGTAGTCTTATTGGGCAACCTTATTGGCACCGGGGTTGCGGCGTGGGCATTTGAATATATGCCTATATTTGATGAAGAGACCCGCGACGCCTTTGTCAAAATTGGTATGGAGGTCATGAAAAATAGCCCAACGGAGATGTTTGCCAACGCGATTATCTCTGGCTGGATCATCGCCACAATGGTATGGATGTTTCCTGCAGCAGGCGGGGCAAAGATTGTGGTCATTATTTTGATGACCTGGCTTATCGCGCTGGGCGATACCACCCATATTGTCGTCGGTTCCGTTGAAATTTTGTATTTGGTTTTCAACGGCACGCTGCCCTGGAGCGACTTTCTCTGGCCCTTCGCCCTTCCCACACTTGCCGGAAATATCTGCGGCGGCACTTTTATTTTCGCATTGATGAGCCACGCGCAGATCCGCAACGATATGAGCAATAAGCGTAAGGAAGAAGCGAGGCTACGCGGCGAGCGCCTGGAACGGGAGCGGAAAAAAGCGGAAAAACAGCGCTGAGTGGCGACGGTTTAACCAGTCAGGCGGCGCTACACTTACTCCGGCGAATAAAAAACGCTATACTGGCGCCGCGTTGTCCCCTTAGTTAAATGGATATAACGAGCCCCTCCTAAGGGCTAGTTGCAGGTTCGATTCCTGCAGGGGACACCACTTTTCAGTTCTTCCTCGTTCGTTACAGTTCTAGAATCCCCTTTATAATCACTACTTATACCAAAAATAAGTTCTTAGACGTTCGTAGCGGATCGTTGACTGCCGCACATTAATGCGGGCATATTGTGGGCACATGTTAAAATGACCACGGATTTATGCCCACATGCTCACAGTAAAGCAAATTGACGCAGCAAAACCTGCAGAAAAATCATATCGCCTTGCTGATTCTGGAGGCCTGTTCCTGTTCGTACCTCCATCAGGAAAAAAGGTGTGGCGAATGCGTTACCGTTTCGACGGCAAGGAAAAGACACTGGTCATCGGACCGTACCCGCAAATCTCTCTTACCGAAGCCAGGGCAAAACAATCTGACGCGAAAATGAAGCTGCTTGCTGGCGTGGACCCATCAGAACAGAAACAGGCTATAAAGAAGAAGGAAAAGGAAGAAGTAGCTGATTCGTTCGGTGATATCTTCAGGGAGTGGCATGCTCATAAATCGAAGGTATGGTCGAAAGGATATGCTGACGAAATGATGAACATGTTCACTGGCGATATATTGCCACTCATCGGACATCTGAGAATGGAAGAGGTGGAGCCGATGATGCTACTGAAGGTGATCAGGCTATTTGAGGACAGAGGGGCGATGGAACGTGCTGATAAGGCTCGTCGCAGGTGTGGCGAGGTTTTCAGCTACGCAATAGTAACCGGAAGAGCTAAATATAATCCGGCTCCAGACCTTGTTGGGGCAATGAAGGGTTACAGAAAAAACAACTACCCTTTCCTACCTATGCATCGCATTCACGAATTCCAGAGGGCGCTGAATGGGTATGGAGGCTGGGTTATAGGTAAGATTGCTGCTCAAGTTCTTCACTATACAGCAATGCGAACAGTGGAGTTACGTTCGTTGGTATGGTCAGGAATTGACTTTGAAAACAGGCTGATCACCGTTGACCCTGAAGTCATGAAAGGAAGAAAACTGCATGTCGTTCCAATGTCAGAGCAAGTTACAGCGCTTTTCAAATTCCTGCAACAAATCACCGGACAGTACGAACTTTGCTTCCCGGGAAGGAATGACAGGAAGAAGCCAATCAGCGAAAATGCCGTCCTTGGTGTAATCCGCGGCATAGGATATGAAGGGCAGACATGCGGACACGGTTTCAGACATCAATTCAGCACGGTACTCAACGAGAAGCACTGGAACAGCGACGCAATAGAGATGCAGCTGGCACACGTAAGCGGCGGGACGCGCTCAGTTTACAACCATGCTGCATATCTGGCTACCCGCAGAGAAATGATGCAATTTTGGGCGGACTGGCTTGATGAGAAGGTGTCGTAGGGAAGCAACACAAAGCCTTGCAATCCGATACAAAGCTTTGTGTGCCTCAATTATGTCTAACTTTACTTTGTTAAATATTGTCCAGAGAAATATACAGTTCCGCCAGTTGGTATCGAGGCGAACCCAGCTACGTTTAATTGACCGTTAGTTTCAATATAACACTCAACTGGGATCATAGAGCTTGTCGCGCTAACACCCCATGCCGGGACAGGCACTCGCTTCAAAGGCCTGCACGCAGCGATAGTGTTATACGCAACCGCAGCTGTTCCGCGAGTCAGTGAACCTGTGATCTGCACAGTCTTGCCGGTTAGCATCATGTCAAAATCACCAGTATCAGCCCACCCATTTACAGGATTACCGTCTTTTACGCCTGGATATCCTGAAACAAGAACCGTTCCGTTAACATAACCACGGACAAGAGAGGCATCAAAACCAATACCACCGAGGTAATCAACTCCAGCCTTCCCATTCTCATTAGCAAAGAGCACGCCGTGACTTAAACTGTTGCCTCCCAACGCATAGCCACTCTCAGTATTCCCCTTTGCGGATCCGGTTCCAATATTGATTTCTGCAGAGTCCGGGTGAACACGAATGCCGCCAGATGCATTGCTAATTCTGTGCTCACCAATAGTCCAACCAACACATTTATTATCAATGGTTAATGAATAATAGTTCCCATAGACATTGAATGCAGAGTATCTACCAATGCTGACGTTTGTTATGAAACCGGTATTGGCATCAGATGGTATAAATCCCCATGACGCGTTCTGCACAATTAACTCACCAATGCCAATTCTGTCGATTGTTACATCATCGTGGGCGTCGTAAATACCACCCATGGTGACGTCAGGCCAGCCAGCGTTGTCATAAAGACCAACTGCAATTCTTTCCATATAGTTACTGGCGCATGCGCCACCAGAATCTGATTTGAAGATAAATGCATCACCATATTGGCCGTAGCAATGAGCAATGCCGCCCTGCAAATTTTGACACTTAATCGTTAGACCATGAAAACCACCAATGCACTCAACGTAACCCAAGGTTACACCGGATAATTGCTCAAGAAGAATGCTGTGCGTTCCTGGCTTACTGGCAACGTTAACTGAACTCAGCGTCTTGACATTGTCAATTTCTATATTGGCGTTGGAACCAACACCATAGTGCACAAGAGCGTCCTCGTAAGTTTCCGTTGTATACACATTCTGAGACACATAAGCACCAACATCGATCCCAAGGTTGTAGGTTTTAAACCCTCTCGCTTGATTCTTTACCGCCCCTTGAATAACTGTCCCAGTTCCATCGATAAATCTGGTTTTATCATCAGATAACTGAGGCATCCCAGTGCCAACAATAGAGATATTTTCAACTGTGTTCCTGCCAGTTCCGTACAGGCCGGTAATGTTGTATGTTTTTTTACCAAGCCAAAACACAGTACCGGCTTCAGCCTCAGAAAGTGCTGCTTTCAAATCACCGTTATATGGCTCGTTGTCGACGACGACAAATTTAGCCGGAAGGTTATAATGCTCGGCCAGTCCACCAACCAAAAGATAACCGTCTGGTTGGCTCAGCCTGTATTCAAGCTGATCTGGGTCATACTTCAATACGTTAGCAATATAGTCAACCTGACAACCATAGGCATCATAGATAGCCATGCTATGACCCTTAACGGTGACAACTTTCACCAGTTGGCCGTTGTATACGATTTTACCGGCTGCGTTGATAATTAGCGGCTGAGTAATCTGGACGTGAGAGCCATCCTCATTTTCAATGTATACGGGTATCTGATTGGCAGGATTAACCGGATCTGTATCAATCTGACCAATGTAAATTTTCCCATTAGCAACAGCTTTAAACGAACGGGATTCAGTGAAGATTGGACGAGGGTTAGAAACAACTACGTTTGCAGTGATGTCTGTCATTTAATTTGCTCCAGATACAAGGAATCGCCGCAGCATGGCTACGGTGAATTTTGGGCATAAAAAAACCCAGCCGAAGCTGGGTTGTCGCGTTGGTTATCTGTCAGTAGTTATGTACTGAAGGAGGTAATTCTTTATTCTTAAGTCTCATCCATGCGGAAAGATTCGTTGGTCCGTCTGGCTCATTGATATCAACATCTCGTGAGTGATTGATTAAAACGTCTCTCGCCATTCCGATAACATACGAGAATTCATGACCGTAGTCGTAGCATCTGCCGGAATAGTTCGATTGAACTTGTTTTAATGCCGGATACAGTTCGCGGAATAATGCCTGTGAACGGTTAGCATAATCCCATAGCCATACAAGGCTGTTTGCTTCTTTTGCAGAAAGCTCGTTTGCTTTCTTCTCTTGTTTGCCAATGAACTCACCTTCAAGCACTACCCTGTGGATGTACTCTACGGCCAGCGGGATTTGTTCAATTGAAAGTTCATCAATGCTGTCAATACCAAAACGCTGATGAACCATATTGTATGCATCGTCATAGCGAAGTCCTTTCTTTCCTACCAGCATGTTTACTGCATCGCGTAGCGGTGTGCGTTCAGCTACTGAAGTTTTACCGCCAATAGCCTTCCTCTCTTGTGTGGCAGTAACCATTGCGTCATATGCGCGGATAACCTTCAGCGCAAATGCTGCGCTAATCCACATGGCGTAGGAGTAAACAAGCTCCTTGCACACGTATGTTCCACCATATCTACCTTTCTTAGAAATGACGGGATTCTTATTCTGCATATCCGCAGAATTAAAAATTTCATTAATCAATTCAATAGTTTCATTTCTACGCATGAAGAAAGCTGGCTGATGTTTTTCCTCCTTTCCAGACGCTACATGAAGGTCATTAAGCGAGTAACGGCCCTCTAAATCCATATGAATCTTGACGTCAGAAATGATGATGCTATTAGTGCAATTTACAGTTGACTTTGCTAAGCTTGACATATCAATAATACCTCGTAAGTTTTGTTGATACCGAAGCCCTGACTGTTCCCGCAGTTGGGGCTTCACTGTTTTTGTAAGTCACTGTAGCTATAAAGCCACTGACCACTCATTTTTGATTTGATTGACTCTACTGAGTCACGGCAAGGAATGATTCCGCCTGACATCATTCTGATCTCCGTAAATTCACCACTCCTTATCGATTCAATGCCATCAATGTTAACTAAAGATTTACCTCTACCAAGTGCATTCTCATAGCCAATCTCATCAACCTCAATAAACCTCATACCGTTATCCCCTCTCTCTTCAGGCTGTCCAACACTCGCTTGTAAATCTCAGAGTTAACAGATCGCCCGTTCTCTTCAGCTACCTTGCGCACCAAATCCAATACTTCTTTAGGCCACCGCAAATTGAATTGCGGCATTTTTCTTGCACCTTGCATACCCTCTCCCAATCAATGAACCACCGTGGTTCAATTGAGAATGTACTATCACCGTTATAGACTGTCAAGAAAAAACATGGTGATAAAATGTCCAGAGAAGACCCACAATTTAAGTTGCGCCTTCCAGCGGAGTTAAAGGCAAAGTTAGACCAAAGGGCAAAAATGAATGGTCGGTCTATCAATTCTGAACTAGTTCAGATCGTACAGAAGGCGTTATCTGAACCATCACCGATTGCAGGCTATCGCGACGAAGCTGAACGCTTGGCTGATCAGCAGGCAGAGCAATTCAAGGCCGTAGTTTTTGAGACTCTAAAAAACATGTATGGCAATGGTGAAAAATGAAACGTATAGCAATCCTATTGCTCCTGTGTCTCTCGAGCATAGCTAACGCAGAAACAAAATCAGACGATAGCAGTTTTGATGAAATACAAGGCCTCATGATAGCTTCGAAAATGGCTGGTATGTGTGGTGCAATCAAACAAATGGCAATATTCCAAGAATCTACAAACATGCCAGGTGGGAATGAATTCTTACAGAGATTCCTTACTACAGAGCAAGCAAGGCTTGGGATGACTCCGCAGGAATTTCTTGAAGCATGTCAGAAATCAATCTCTATTTATACCACCTATTACAATATGAGTTCTGAGAAAAAATAGACAATGATTTCAACAGCTTCCGCGTCCCTGAGTAATTCTGTTGCTGATTTGCTTCTTGCGGTGGTTTAAGATGGAGAGCTTGGCTTCTGCTTCTGATATTTGCGCATCAAGATCTTTAAGCTCAAGATCTGAAAGTCGCTGGTCAAGCAGGGTTTGATTCAACTCAATGTTGTTCAGACGTTCTTCTATGGTCATGATTACTCCTTATAAAAAACCCACCTGACGGTGGGTTTCATTTCTTAATCTTGCTTTGTGGACGGTATAAGGGATGCGTTTGCCTCTTTTGGCTTCAAGGTATACATCCCACCATTAAATGGATCAACAGCAAGCCAACCAATTAACCCACCAAATACAAGGTTTCCACCAATATACCAACCATTAGCATTGGCTTTGATTGGCAGGGTAACTGGTTCGTACCCATCCTTCTCCATAGTGATCTGGTAGCTCTTTTTGCCAAAATAACTACCATCTGACTTGGCAAGAGTTACTCCTTGCGGGGTCTTACCTTGCGCAACAATCACGCCTGATTCGTCTTTTACCTTAAAGCTCGCACCGGAAGGATTGCTGTTCACTTGCACAAGCTGTGTTTCGTCACCAACAATAGTTGCGCACCCAGATAACATGATAGCGCCAGCAACGACGCTAATAATCCTCTTCATATCAATTTCCATATCTAAAAAACCGGAAACATCCTAATGACAAACCATTCAAATGTGAAGCACGAGATAAGATCAATCCATCCGTGGACGACTAATTACTCCTGTGTCATTCCGCTTAGCGATGCCACAATCCCAGCCCTCGACAAACGCTGGAACTCTTCGTTTCCTAGTGCATCGCGAATTGCTTTTACGGCGGCCTTATTTGCCATAAATCTGCGTTCCGCCGCCGCTAATGCTTCTTTGCTTCCGCCTGCTCTTACTGCTTTGGTGGCTTCCTGAACAGCTTTCTCTATCGCATATCGACCACTACGTGTGGTGGCAATTTTAGATACAGCGCCTTTTAACCCGGCGCCAACTAAAGCACCCGCGGCAGCGCCTGCAATGCCCCCCCCAGCGCCACCAACAATGGCACCTGATGTTGAGTTGGCAATTGCATTTAACACTGTTGATGTGACGTTGGATAAACCAGCATCCAGATCGCGTAGTACATTGGCAGTTCTCCCTGTTCTTTCAATATACTGCTGAGGTTTCACTGCCGCTCTTGCAAGAGTGCCATATGCATCAGCAATTCTTCCAAGTTCTGAGGAATATCTGCTAATGGCTTTTACATTTTGTGGGGTAAGTATCCCTGCGATATGGTTAATTCCTGCTGCATCAGATTTGCCACCACGTACACCATGCGAGATAGCATCCTGCAACATTGATGATATAGCAGGAACACGCTCTGATTCTGGCAGCGCGCGGATCATAGAATGGAATCCGGCAGGACCATTAAGACCTTTAGCTGACGATGATTGAAGAGATTTTACTCCATTCGTAATCAGTGCATCTGTTGCCAAATCACGCCCAAAAACAGACTCTGCACTCTCTTGTGCGGATAGCCTCGCTTTAGACAGATCATTAGCTTTTTGCCAGTCATCAAAAAATCCGCCGTTTTCCGCCATTGTGCGCATATCATCAGTAATTGCCCGACGTATTTCCCCTGCTCTCCTTGCCGCATTTGCCTCTCCGCTACGCTTATATTTTTGCTCCGCATCAGCAAATTTCGCTCTCCATGCTTTCATGCCATCAAATGTTACTCCACCTTGATTGTTTGCCTGAACAAACTGTTTCATTTCAGGAGTAAGCGGTATGCCAGCAGATCGCTCTGCCTGAATAACGGCATTACCATTTAGCATTCTTGCTTTTTGATTTGGCATTGTTGACCGCACGTCATCCCATGCCGCGCGCTCAGCATCCTTCATCTGATCAAGATGTTGGAGAATCCTTTGTTTTATAGCCGCACTTTTTTCTGATGCCGTTCCAGATGCGGCCCCAAATTCATCAAGGTTTCGACTTAACTTTGATGATATTTCGTTAAATGCTGCCTGATGGGCATCCTGAACAATCCCTGGTGTTGATGCCAATGCGCCTTCGGCTTGTGCAATTCCACGACTTCCAGATCGCATTCCTGGTGTTAATGCGTTTATATCAATTCCAGCAGACTCAGCCGCTTTTGCTACATCTTCGGAGACATTAGCGGCCTGACTGGCAATTGACTGACGCCCGGCACCTGACTTTGCCATCCTGGAAACATCATTAGCAGAATTCAGTGCTGCACCACCAAGAGCCTGTGAAACCCTTGGCGCAATAACGCGCCCGACACCTGAAAGAACGCCTTGAGCACCAATATTGATACCACCGTTAATGGCAGCATTTTGTGCAAAATCACCCTCCTGATTTGCAGCATCAGCAAGAGAACCGGCAATCATGTTTCCTGCGGAACCGATATCTCCAGCGAGCTTTGCTGTCGCTCCAGCAGCTTTTGCCGCTGTGCCAATTGGCAGGAGATACCCACCAATTGTTTCACCGGCTTGCGCGAAAGGATCTGTCGGTCGGTCGACTGGACGATAGACATCATCCAATACTTTTGGCCCACCAAGCCCCTGACTGATTGCATTAATCAGGCTTGCGCCACCCTGCAATACGTCAAATGGTATGTTTACCAGACCACGACCAGCCTGTTCTGCAATTTGCCCTGCACTTTGACCACCTGTGAGCCAATCGCCAGCTTGTTGCATCAATGATGGTTCTTCTTTCTGCTGCTGAGGCGGAGGGTATGCTGCATAAAACTGATCTCTTGCTTCAGCCCATTTGTCACCAGCCTTAGGGGCAACAACCTCATCAAAATATTGCGCTTGAGCCTGTGCTTTCTGTTCTTCAGTTAACGCCTGATACTGTGGAGAGGCGATAACATCTTTCCATGCTTTAGCCATTAATCACCCCATAAAGACGAGAAACCGGACTTATTGCTGTCGCTTCCTGATTTTCGCTCACTAACATATGTGTCATAACCTGATGAACTATATCCCATTGATTCAGCCTCCCTTGCTGCAACCTTTTGAAATACAGAATATTGAGATCGTATTTCAGATAACTGTTTTCTGACGACCTCTTCAGGCTGTGTTATATCGAGTTTCGCGATCAGGTTTTCCAGTTTTTGGCCTTCAGCATTGGAGAGGCTACCCATACCTCGCATAGTCTGCACGTTCTGGACAAACGCACCCGACTTTAATTCTTCTATCGCATTACGGTTTGCAAGCCCTTCAGCACTTGTGAAGCCATCTATATTTCTTCCTTCGAAGCGACCAATACCTTCAAGCTCCTTCTTACCAAGCAAAGAATCAATTTTCTCTATCCCTCGCTCACCAGTAATCAACGCATTGTTGTAATTATTGTTGCCATCAAGCCATCTCTTAGCCTGAGACATTCTGGCTGACGTTGCAGCTTTACCGGTTAGCGGATCAATTCCCGTCGCTGCTATTTGTGAGTTAAGAGACAAAACATCCATATCCTGAAGTTGTCCTGCTCTTTCAAGGGCCGCCTGTGACTGCTTAAACACATACTTGTCGTGATTCAGTCTTGCCATTTGAGCCTTATAGGAAAGATCCTGCCCCCTAATAGCCCTCGCATTCGTCATGTCATTATTGCGAATGGTTTCGTTAATTCTTTGCTGCTCCTGCTGGCGACCAACCATCTTATCCTGAACAGCAAACGCCTTTTCTGGTCCAAGCGCACCGAGAGACATAGTAGTCAGCATGTGTGATAGCTGCTCTGGATTCTGGATACCTGTCTGAATCATCCAGTCAGCATTAGCACCAACGCGATTTAACCTGTCCTTGTTGT
The DNA here is from genome assembly GCF_051702785.1 of Salmonella sp. NW722. NCBI lineage: Bacteria > Pseudomonadati > Pseudomonadota > Gammaproteobacteria > Enterobacterales > Enterobacteriaceae > Salmonella > Salmonella sp. NW722. Next base: position 55,961 of record NZ_JAMMIN010000007.1, on the reverse strand, counting down.
CAGTAATGAATTTACTGTAGGCTTCCGATCCCTGAGAAAGAGCGACGTTAGCCCTCATGGCTAAATCGCCCATATCGTTGCGTTGCTGATCATTAAGACCGGAAAACGCCTGTTGTGCCTGTGCAACAAACGCTGGATTTTCCTGGGCAAACTTAAATAGTCCCGATGGATCACCAGAAGCCCATGCATCAGCGTGAACCTTATTGAACGCACTAATCGCTTTCTGTTGCTGTTCCTGATTGTAAATATCAGCAACTCCAGCCAGACCACGTAACGCGGTCAGACCAACGTTATTTGCACCTGAGCGAGCCAACTCATTGTTTTCGCGGATCAGACCAAGCGTTGCGTTAATGTCGCTTGCCTTTGGCGCATTCTCATTTTGCGTACCGATGCCAGCCAGAAAACCACCAGAATTAATACCCTGTTGCCACGTAGCCATTGATTACCCCTTAAAACAACGAGCCAAGCAGACCAAGACCGCCGCCGATCGCAGCCCCCCACGGAGTTGATGAACCAATTAATTTCGCAAGTCCAGCCCCAGCAATGGCACCAGACGCACCTCCGCCAATAGCAGATTGCATTGCTGATGGTCTGTTGGCATTTGCCGCCGCCAGCGCCGCGCTTTGCTGCGAAATCTGACTCATGTTGTTGGCATATGTCTGCCCGGCGTTTGCCTGACCTTGCAGTGCGCCAAGACCAATATTTGCCAGATTCTGGTAGTTGTTCATCTGACCAGACAGCCACTGCTGACCAAGCGTTGGGGCGATTGCTGAAAGCTGGTTACTGGTCGCTGTAGAACCAAGGCCACCTGTTGCTTCTGCCGCTGCCAGATTCTGGTAACGTGCCTGCCCGGCAAGGTCTTTATACTGCTGAGAGTTGTAATAATCGTTAAGCGCCTGCCCCTGACCTTCGAGAGAGGATAAACCTTCAAGACTGCCGATATACTTATCTGCCAGAGGAGTAAACGGCTTCAGGTTGTTCATGATGGTGTTGAACTGCTGGTTTTGCAGGTCTGCGGCATACTTTTGCGCTTCTGCTGCATACTTTGCGCTTTTATCTGCGCCACCTTTTCCGCCTTTTTCAGGGCAAAGAGGTTCCTCACCGCGCAGTTTTCTGCCCAGCTTAAATGCATATAACATGGTTATCTCCCGTTATTCAGGAAGTCGGTTAACTCTTCTCGGGTGGCGGCGTAAAACGTCACGTCATCTACGCCTTTGAAGTATTTCTTGATGGTTCCTACTCGCTTGAGCCCAATCATCGCGCAGTACATCTGACCGTGGCGAAATTTGCGTGCAGCAAATGATGTAACGCACTGAACGGTGGTGTTGGTGAGAATGTATCGCCAGAACGTCAGCCCGATTTCCTTACTGAATCCGCGAATCTCAGGCAGGTACATGGCGTGGCAGTCAAAGGTCAGCGGCTGAATCTCGTTGTAATACACGATGCCACCGAACTGACCATGTACGTTCACTTCGAAATAGCGGCACTCAGGCTTGTAGTCGTATCCGTCACCGTTGTTACTCCCGGCGATGATGTCGGGATGGTTGCCGACCGTTTCTATCAGGTCGATGTTTCGGGTGGGAGTGAATGTAATCATCAGTTGATCAATCCATGAGTTCGTATTGCATCTTCGAGAGCTTTGATACGCTGCCGCGCCTGCTGCAATCCGGTAGCCATAGCTGATACCTCAGACTGCGTATATGTGGCACTGACCGTGTATGCCTGGTTAGCGTTGAATGTGCCGAGAAGCGCAGCACCTGTTGCTGCTGTCCATCCTGTCTGTCGCGCACCGATAACTTTAGTGCCGCCAACTGAATAGGACGTTGTCACGTTGAGAGGTGACGCCAGCGATTGAGAAGCAGTTGCTGACTTCGATACGTAATCAGCCTGCAATGAAGAAATAGTGCTTTCAGCAGCCGTAACCCTACCATCAAGAGCACTGACATCAGCCTGCAAGGTGACTATTTTGCCTTCAGCCGTGGTTAGTCTGACATCCAGTACCGCAATTGCATTGGCATTTGCAGTAATACGTATTTCATGGTCGTCTACGTCGATGCGTAACTGCTGAATTCTCGCCTCGTGGTCTGCAAGCTCAACATCCTGCTCATCGTTCTTCACCTGCGCGTCATAGGCACCTTGTCCTGCTTCGTTTGCCTTTCCTGCAATAGCGCCAACGTCAGTCCCCTGCGCGATTACGTAGAGCAGATAGGACTGGCTGAAGACGTTGCGTGGGAGGATTGAGGCATCAAGACGAGTAGCCTGAATGATGACGGGATTATTAAGTGACGGGTCTGCCATATTTTACTCCAGACGAATTTGACACCCTGATAGTGTTACTGGTGATTTTGTGATTACCCGCAGTTTGAAGCCGATTAATCTACGAATACGCCCTACACGTTTCCAGATAACACGCTTGTCGTACACAAACGGCTCATTCTGCTCAATCATCTGTTCGCGACCGTAATTGATTCCGTCAGTCGTTGCAGACAGAAACAGGCGGTCAGCGTATTGAGCAACACCAGTGGATGATTCAACCTCAAGGTCGAAGCATCTGGCATTGTTCGCTTTGAAGAGGGGTGTAAACAACAGGTGTTCTTGCTGCTTGTCGTACTGACTACTGATGTCGAATTGCAACTGCCCCGTCACCGCTTCTGACTTGTCGCCACACGTAATCTGGTTGCCTTCGTACATGAAATCGATGGCGCGATAAACATCGTCGTATAAACCGGTTTTCAGTACGCACCATTGCGGCCCGTTCTGGCTTGATGAGGCATCGTAAACCAGCACATGACGCGGGAGATGGATAATCAGCAGTTCGTGCGAATCGAACCTCAACGCCTCCATCACCCCGGTCGCCAGTTCATCAGCCGTGTATGAGCGGATAATTTTATCAATACTGGCCGTCGCAATTGGTGAAGCCTGCCCTGACCCGATGATGTAGACGGAAGGTGCGCCAGTAGCCGGGTGACTGATGAATGCATATGAATCAGCGAATGGCGTTTTACAGCATGTTCCGGCAATGCCCTTCTGTACCATCAACGATGGCTGTGCGACATACAACGCAGCGCCAGCGGTGGTTGCACCAGTCAGGGAAAAATATTCAATCGTCGATGAACCAAAGCAGACAATGAAGTCTCGCCATGTGCCGATGCCGATGATGCCGTCAGGCTGCGACTCGGCACGATATTGTGCGCTGTATCGGTCAGGGTGCGATTCGTCTTCAAGGTCAGTGATAAACCATGAATCAGTGCCGTCTTTTGACCATGCATAACGCCCACGTAAGCGAGTAATGTCACGTACTGAACCTAACTCATACTGCGTGTAATCGCTGTCTGCAGGCCAGTTTGAGACGGTTTTAACGGTGCCATCATAGCGATACTCGACCAGTTGACCATTAACGCCTACCGCCTGTGATGTGCGACCATGTGCCATAGATACGCGACCGCTTCCGGCAACATCACCTACTACGGTTTCCCCTTTGTAGAGCTTGCTGCCTAAAACGCGATATACAGCGTTCTGCGCGGTATTGTATTCAACACCACGCGATACACCATTTACATCGTTGCGCTTCGCTATGCCGGGGAATGAGCGTAAATAACCCGATGAGTTGAGGACTTCTTTCGGTGTAGCCAACATATTGATTGGTAGGTAATCAATATAGTCGGCATTCTTGAAGTCTTTACCCATTCCCTTCATCATGGGGAGTTGTTGAATCGGCATTCTGCTCTCCGGGGAAATAATGCCATTCGTTCAGATTGGCGAAACTGTTTCCACTGCCAGTTGGCATACGTGACGGGTAAGGCGCTCGTTTAGCTCTGGCGATGGCGGTCTGCTTATAGAGAAGTTCCTTCCCATATTTAGCGGTTGCGATAATTTTGGCGGTAGCCTCAAGCGCATAATCCGGAGCAATTCTGCAGGCCAGATTGTGGAATACTGCGCTGACTGCGCTTGAGCGAAGACCGTGATCATCACCTTCAGCGGGAGGATTATCATCATCTGAGAATACATAGCCGGTGATGATGCCCTTTCCGTCCTGATACCACTCAGCCATCATCGCTTCAAGGTCGTCAACAGCATCCTGCATAGACTGAGGTTCGATATCAGTGAGAGTTGCATCTGATGCTACACCAAGCTTACGCAGCGCCGCCCTGACCAGATCGCCTTTAGTCTTTATCTTCATCGCTTTCCGCCTTAGGCTTTGGTCCTGGCTTTTTGCGTTCTTTGGTTGCCGGTTCTTTCGGTCGCAGGCTTAGCAGACGATTCAACACATCATCTGCCGTGTGGCCGTCCCATTCCTTGCCAAACTCAATTTCTGTGCCTTTAGGCAGACGTTCAATTTCACTCTCTGGGAGGTGGTATGTTACCGCGCCTTTTGGGGTGTCGATGCCAGCTAACACCCATCCATCCCATTGCTCGCCGTCATGATGCTGGAAGCTCCACCATGCGCTTTCTGGGAAGGCATTCATTAGTGTTGAAAACAGGCGCACTCGATGTGCATATAGTTCGTTAAAGGTGTGGTATCCATCAGATACTTCACCCATGTCTTTCTTGGCCACTCCTGACTCGCCGATTGGTTCGTCATTAGTCTCCGGCACCTCATTTGGGTGCTTAACCCAACCATCGGCAAGGTGATCTTCTACATCGCTGTCGTCGACAACTTTAGCCTGAACTTCCTTGCCCCATACCTTCGTTCCACGACCCTGCTTATATAGCATTACGCCCATATGTCACCTCAAATAAGAAAGGGGCCGAAGCCCCTGTTAGTTACGCAGTCTGACCAGGCAGGCCAACACCGATTGCTTCAGGTCGTGTCGCGTTTACGCCGTACCACAGCGCAATACGGCACAGGCCGGACAGGGTGGAAATATCACCCTGCGTAGCGAAGATACCGTTAAGGCCGACATCCGGGATGCTGAATGAGGTAGTTTTCATACCTGCAAACAATTCGTGATTAGTAGGAATGGGCTGAGACACAATACGGATGGCGTCATCAGCCCAGAACACGTTGGTGCGAGCATCCTTAACGTTCAGGATGTTCACCGCCATCGCATCAGCCAGCGAGGTGTTAACGTTGGCGTATGCCCGTTGCTCAGGAGAAAGAGAAACATCATCCAGTGCTACAGGCTTCGGCGTGATTTCAACGTGAGTACCATCAACAACGCGAACTACGGAGAAAGTCGCGTCCTGCGCCAGTACGTTCTTAGCCATCTGACCAAGGAACTTCACGCCAGTAAACGAAATTTTGTCGCCGCGTTTCAGGCCGGTGGTTGCAGACAGGGTGACGGTAGCAAAACGGTTATCAACGTTAACTTTGTTGCCATCGTTATCCAGTTGCCATGCGACAGGCTTGAAGGCCTGCGCACCGGATACAGTGATGCCAGTTGCGGTGGATTTGGTCAGCACAGGAAGTTTCGGAGAGCGCAGGACATCATCGAAGCCAGCAACCTGACGCTGAATGGTGCCATCGCGGTATGCTTCTTCAGGGATGCGCCCGAAGATATCACGCTTGGTCAGGTCATAACCCGCCTTTTTGTAGTCCTGCGGGTTGAAGAAGTACGATGTGCCCATGCCGCGGTTAAGTTCGCGGGAGAACATGATTTCTTCTGCATCGGCCACAAAGTTCCATGCATCTGCGGTATTAGTGCCGATTGCATCCGGAGAAGTGATAACCAATGACCCCATCTCGGCGGCCATGTTTGCGACTTTCAGCTCAACGTTATTCGCCAGCTTGCGAGCGGCTGACTGGATGCGGTGACGATACGCAGTCTCGTCTCGCAAGTCATCGGCGCGTAACTGGAAGAAGTCGTTATCCGGCTCTCCCATGTTTACCGCGACGTTGAGTTCCAACAAGCCTGTCGCTTTATCAGTTAAATCCCAGCCCTCCTGAGTGGGAGACTCCTGCTCTACAGGCATCCATATGGTATTACTGGAGCGCTGCATAGAAGCAGCAGGAGGGGTGTATTTCTTGGCTTTCTGCGCCATTGGAGTGATTGCGGAGATGGTTTCAATAATCTCATCCACCGCCAGTGTAACAATTTGACCTTCGTTCAAAGCCATTATCGGATTCCTTTAAGTTTTGCCTTTAGCTTGCGGTAGGTTTCCACATCTCCCTTGCTCGCAGCAGCATCCATTTGTTTACGAATGGCATCTTTATTTGCTGCGCTGACATCACCGGTAATCGGCTGGTCAGCAGGGGGAGCGGAAGAGATTTGTTTACCGCGAGGCTTGAGAGTTAAGCGTTCGGATAGTCGAGTGAGTTCAATCAGCGCGGACTGCCCATCCATCGCCAGTAACTGGCGGGCTTTCTCCGGGTTTGCACCCAGGTGATACATGAGCGCGGCGGACTTCTCCGGGAACAGGCGCATAATGTCGGCCCCAACCGCAGGCGGAACCAGTTGCATAAATGCGTCTTCTTTCTCCTGATAGTCAGGGATATTGAGCTTTTCCGCCGCGTCATAGTGTTTGCGGGCAGCTTCGACGTATTGCGCTGATTGCTGGGTAAACTCCTGAGTCTTGCGGCCCTGTTCTGCTACGGCATTGCTGCGGGCGTCCTGCGCTTTCATTAGCCATTCGGTATTAGCAGCATTGAAAGCGGCAAGCGCACGGCTGTTGTCGTAGTCATATTTAGCCAGGCCTTCTTCTGACAGATAGGCGTTAATGTCTGGCTGAGGAGGAAGGTCAGGGTTTACCCGTAAACTCTCCGGCAATTCTCCGCGTTTAACTGCCTCCATCTGCTGCTCAAGCTCGCGCTGTCGTTTGCGCTCGATGCGGCGGCGGGCGAATTCTGCGTTCTTTGCCGGGTCTTGTTTTGGTGCTGTCTCATCGTCCTTCAGGACAATCTCAAAGCCCTCTTCCTGACCTGCATTGTCGTTGGCATTATCGACAACTAAGCTATCAGCAGATGCCGCTGCATAATCGCCGGACAGGGTTAAGTCTTCAGTTGCCTGAATTTCGGTGGTTGGTTCCATGATTAACTCTCTCTTATTGAGGTGTCTCGGCTACACTGCCGGAAGGTTGATTTTGTCTCTGCGATTGCAGGATATTGGCAATGTCCATTCGCTGCTTGTGCGTCTGTTCATTGCCTTTAAGGAGTAACTCAGCATTTGCGCGAGCGTCTTCGCTGCGGTCCTGCTGGAATGAAGCAACGGTTTTGAGGAACTCTCTAAACTCGGACTGTTTATTGAGATCCATATTGTTGAATATTTCTGCGATTTTCGCAGCGTTAAGTTGGTTTTGAGCTTCGACTTTAGCCGCGTCGATTTGCAGGGACAGTGTCTGGTTCTGAGCTTTAGCCAGTTCAGCCTGCCCCTGCAGGAGTACGCCCTGAGCCTGAACCATTGCCGGGTCTTGTTGACCTTGTTTGGCTTGTTGCGCCTCTACTAACCATTGCTGCTCTTCGGGCGTTTCTGGCTTCTTAACACCCATCTGAATAAGCTGCTTATTGGCATAGTCACGCATCATCTCGACACCTTTACCATCAAGCAGGGTGAAGTACTGAAGCAACAGCAGTTGATATTCTGGCGTTCCCTGTGGCGTCTTGCCGAGCAACTCAAGAATTTCTGCGCGGTTTTGCTGCTTCATGGACTGGAATGATGGTCCAACATCTGTGTAGCATTCATAGCGCCCCCTGATATCGTTCAGTACCTGCCGCTCACCAGTGGCAAGGTCAACAACCTCAGCCATTAGCTGAACCTCTTTTTCACTGCCATCCTCAAGGGTGATTGTCACGTTGCGAGGAACATCGTAGATGTCATTAACTATCGACTGGTAAATCTCACCGTCACGGCGCATAGCGGTAGCAAGATTATCCTGAAACACATATGTCTCAAGGTCTGCCCGCATATTGAGTTGGTTTACGGTATCGAATGCAACCTGATTACCATTAACCGACCCAGCATCTACACCAATAGTAGCAACCTCTTTTACTGCGCTGGTTGCTGCTTCCAGCATGTAGGCGTTGGCTTGCGGGACCTCCGGGTTTTCGTAATATGCCAGCGGCTGAGTTGGCATTTCTCCGTTGTTCTCATCCGTGCGATTGAGCAGGTAATACGGGTAATCGTCGTTACCGTCATACATATGCTCAAAGCCTGCAATCTGTTCAGGCCAGAAGAACGGCTTCTTCTTCGGAGTACGGGCCACGATGTCGGCGTTGAACGACATAATCATGTTGCGCAGACGCTGACCGTCTTTTGTCAGGCGGACGACCCCCTCATACACTTCTTTATCTTCAACGAAGCCCCACTCGCCGAATACCGGAACAATGGGGATATGTTCGCCAGCAATGAGCTGCTTGTCTTTGAGTACAGCGGTGCAGGTGATAATCGATTTGTATACCCGGCGACGCTTAATCTGGCGCTCTGCAATTTTGATAAATCCACTATCAGCCAGGTCGTCGATGACGTCTTTAATATCGCGCTTAAAGTAGCTTACCGGCTCACCCGTAACCGGGTCTTGGTAGATAAACGCCGTCTCTTTCTTCTCGACCACTTCGTAAAACTCAGCGATCTGAATTGTGTCCTGCGTCAGCCATGGAAATACCCAATCGTTGGGGTTCTGGAATGATGGAATATCATCAGCATCGAGGTCGTATTTTTCTGCGAAATCCTCCCAGCCATTCTGGCTCATTGAGTGGATAACTGTGCAGTGACGGGCGTCAGACTTATCCATCAGCTTGCTGTTGCTGTCCCATATAACATGGGAACAGGCACTATGGATAGGCTCTCGACGGATAACCTGATTGTTGCTCGTCGGACTTTGATCTTCGTAGTCAGTGACCAGACGCCACGCACCTACACCAGATTCAATCTGCTCACGAACAGCGACGTTGACCGCGATTTTTGCCGTATTGTGTCGCATGTCTGTGCGATACATGCCCATCAGCACATCAGCAGCGTCAGGACTTGCTCCATCCTTTGGACGATACAGAACATCAATAGGGTTCTGACGCATCTCAGAAACGAGCTTGCGCACCACTGGACGTACAACATCGAACTGCCCGCGATACTGCAGGGTTGTGTATTGTGATAGCCAGTCATCCCACTGAGATACGCGGGAGAAGAAGAGATCATTCTTGGCCTCCCTTCTGGCTTCATCGCTGGCTGTCCAGTCCGCATCAAAGCGCGACAGGATGCTCTCCAGCCTGTTTTTATTGTCGGCCATTATCGTCCTCTGCGTACTGGTCTAATCGGTGCGGGGATTACTTTTGAAGGTTTGTTTTTAACTACCGGGAATGCAAACGTCAGCGCCAGTGCATCGGCCCGATTGGGTGATGGAACGCCACGGCGTTTCATATCGTCTTTCGACTCCAGAACAATCTTACCGTCTAGCTTTACTTTGTATTCAGGGGCGACAATCTCATCAGCGGTCTGCTGGTCATCAATGCTTCCGCCTTCATTCAGCCAGGATTTCATTGCGTTCCACATCTCGCCGCGCTTATTGAGCATTGCCGGGTCTTTCGATTCTCCCGCGAAGCTCACAAGTTGCCACTTTCTGCCCCACGACTTACCAACAGAATGAATACCCGTGCCGTAACCGAAATCAATGAACACCGCGTCAGCTTTGTGTTCATCCTCGATAGCAGCCACTACCTGAGCAAACTTCACATCGTCGTCTGTTTTAGGGTAAGAGCCTAAAAGCCTTGAATAAAGCCCCTGCCGCAGATAGATACACGCCTCATCACTGCCTGAGTATGCCGGGTCAACGCCGATAATCTTTGGAGCGAATCCATATTGACTGTGCTCCAGCTTTCTTGACATACCGGCATCAGCATAGCTTTGGGGAATAAATTGCAGGTCAGACGCAGACGGGAAGAGGCCACGAACGCGTACTTTAAAGAAGTCGCTATCCTCACCGTAATCGTTTCGCCATTCTTCAATGAGCTCTTTGTTCGTCATCTTCGCCAGACGGCTATCAATTTGCTTGCGCCTCCAGCGATGCTTGAATTTACGGAAACATTCACGGAAGCGCCCGGTGTTACGTGTCGGGTTGCCGAACGCGAACCAGAAAGGCTCTCCGTCTGTCAGGCCTCCCTCTGCCACCTCCCAAATCTTGTCAGGCACCGCAGAAGCTTCATCGAAAATGTAGAATGGGCTTGAGTTTGCAGCATGAAGACCAGCAAATGATTCGCTGTTTTCCTCGCGACAGGTCTGGCCGTCACAACGCCATGACTCCATGTGGTCTACATGGTAGATGTTCATATTACCTTTGCCATTGTTGTACTCGAACCAGTGCCCGGTAATGCAGCGCTTCTTCCATTTGCCAAGCTCGCCCCATGTTTTGGTTCGAAGCTGCTCTGAGGTGTTAGCTGTTACAACACCCTTGCAGAACGGGCGGGTGCTCATGATGTAGAGAATTACCCATGCAGTGAGTGCACTTTTCCCGATGCCGTGACCTGAGCTTGTTGCGCAGCGGTATGCTTCTACTGGCTTTACACCATCAAAGTTGTTAGTGCGAATCGCCTCACCCCAATCAGTGAGAAACTCTTTCTGCCACTCATCTGGACCGTCGAAGCCATCAAGCTCGCCAGCTCCCCACTCAAATGCATACATCACAAATCCGAGTGGGTCATAGAAGAATCGCCCCATATCGTCGGCAAGCATTGCCTCAAATTCTGATGACATCACTCACCCCTTGCGCGTTTACGGGCCTCCTGAATGCGCTGAATCAGGCTAACCTCTCCGGTGTGTTCTACTTCCTGTTTGTCACGCCATTTATCTCGCTGCCTGTTCTTAAGCCAGAAAATGGCAGCAGTCGTATCGGGTGGATAATGTTTCACAGTAGGAGTTATGACGATCGAACCATCGACAGCGCGAATATCATCTTCTGGGTGTTCGTACCCGGTGGCGCGGTGGAATAACTTTGCGGCGACTTCACTGTCCGCAACAGCCTTACCCTTTTTTATGGACTCAAGAAAATCAGGATGCGCGTGCTTCCACGCATTGATTGTTTGCTCGCTAACATCAAAGAAAGAAGCCAGTTCCGCATCTGTATGCCCTAACAGACAAAGTTTTCTCGCCTGCTCGGCATACTCTGGTTTGTAAGCCGATGGGCGACCAATTTTCTTATCTTCAGCCGCCATATCATTTCCTTGTTAACTTCCTTGGGTAGTTGCGATAGTCACGTTAGCAGAACCATCGAATGAAGTTGAACCTGTGACAGCGCCGGTTAGTGTGATAGTGCGAGCAGTAGATAACTTATCCGCTGTCTCTGCATTCGTTACTGAACCGCTTGCGGAAGTGTACTTAGCTTCAAATGCTGTCTTGCTCATATAGAGGAGCTCGCCGTACTGGCTTCGGAACAGATATCCACCGACCTCCGGCTTGAATACGGCTACTGTTTGCGCTGATATGTACTGGTCAGCATACGGACCGTCGAATTCTGCGTTTGCACTTCCGTCATTAGCGTATTTGATAGCTTTAATCGGAAGAGCAGACACATATTCACCATCAGCATCTTTGTAGAGAGGCCATGATGGCGTGAAGTTTTGGTTTGCCATTACTTGGCTCCTTCTTTTTCTGGTTCATGAAAGAACGGCAGGAAGTGACTGAACATTCTGTCAAGCATGTAGCAGTAGGTTTCGTTTGCGTCGCCAGGATAAGTGGTTACACCAACATCTCGGCAGACATAGAATGCGACGTGAGCACATTCATGAACCAGTGTGGCAGCATCTCCATTGAATACCCCAAGCAGGTAAAGGTTCTCGCCTGTTTCGGTATTGCAATATGACTGTGTAGCCCCCGCCAGCATCTCATTCCCGCCGCTATCAACGCCAAGATGAATGCAAGCCTGATCCCACTCTTCCTTTGAACGACACAGGTAGACATTGGCGCTATGGAACAATGGCACGAAGAACCGGGGAAGTTTAGGCCACTTCGTCTTTGCCATTCGTTATGCTCCGGTAGTGAACAGGTCTAACGCTTCCTTCGATTTACGCACCGCTTCGATAGTGCGGGTCGTGATATCAGAATTAGCGCCGCCTGACTGAAAGTGAATTTTGAATAGCTCAAGCTTCAGTTCGTCCGTGCCGATGAATTGAAATGCTTCTTCTGCGGCTGCGTTCTGGTTCATGACCAGTTTGTAAATCTCTAACTGGAATTTCTGTTCTTCAGTCATGGGAATAATCTCTGCCATTGTTGGCTCCGTTTATCCGTTAAAAGGGATATCAGTTAAGTTATCCCGTGTAGGGTATAAGCCATTGTCGAGACCACTCATTGAATGGCCTCTGCAATAACCGATGTCTTTCCATCAGTCCGCCACTACAAAGAATCTTTTTTGCCATAAGGCTGGAGGTTCATCTTTCAGTGGCTGCCAGTGTTATTTCCCCACTTACTGGCTTGGGTTGTTTCGTGGTACTGCCGTAATGTACAAACTGGATTAACCTGCGAAATCACACCATTCCGGGCAAATACATTTGCACTTCATTCACTACTCGCTCACGAGCAACGTGAAGCAATCTTTTACGCCCACCAACGCCCCACTTAGCCATTTGGCTTGCGCACTGGCTTATCGCTTTGGTTTCCGTGTTGATGATGTGGTCAATTTTGTTCAGGCGAGACATGGCACCAACGCCGAGACGGACAATCGTTTTGAAAACTTCATAAACTTCGATTTCAAATTCCGGCTTAATCCATGCTGCATATCTGATTGCCAGTAGTTCAACACCCCACACACCAGAATCAACCCCACCCTTTATTACTTTAAGTGGTTGAATTTCTTCCAAAGCTCTTTTTTGAGCTTTGGCTTTTAGTGCTGAAATGAACCGTTTAATCTGCGCACTCCTCAGAAAATTACTGGGGCGTTGAGACTCTGTAGCCTCTCCGTTTGCAACTGCTGCTGCATGGAGATCGTTTAAGTTGTAGCGTCCGTCCTCATCAACACGAACGGACACACCATTGACAATGACAGTTGGATACTTCATTACGTTTTCCTTATTTTGAAATGAACCTTTGCCGCATAGGAAACCAGCCCACCGAGGCTCGCCAGCACTAACTGGTATCCTCAAAGGCCCATTCCAAAAGGTCAGGTTCGGTGGTTATTGTGCGCTGCGGTGCGCGGTGAAATACCGAAACAAAAAAGCCCCGCATTACGAGGCATTTTCATGAAAGTCACTTGTCAAATTTCTATGTGATGGAAATTATTTCAGGCATTGCGTCACGATGTATTCCTGAAGCGTTCTCAGTACTGTTTGGTCGCTGATGATTCCATCCCGGATACCGAGAACGTTTCGTCCAGCAACTGGAGAGAGTTCGACGGTGGCATCATTGCCCATGCCGGAGGCGCTGGAGGTTTCGGCTGAGGATGGCACAGGGCATTTTCCTTTGACGAGCACCCGACCACCATTATCAAGCTTGCGCCGAAGAGCATCATTTTCAGCTTTCGCATCAGCTAACTCCTTCGTGTATTTAGCATCGAGTGCATCAGCATCACGCTGGCGCTGCTGCATGTCAGTAATGGTGGCGGTCGCCTGCTTCAGTTCACTGACTTTTTTATCGCGCTGCTCTTTGTAGGCGATTGCATTATCACGGTAATGATTAACAGCCCATGACAGGCAGACGATGATGCAGATAACCAGAGCGGAGATAATCGCGGTTACTCTGCTCATTGCTGCCCCCACAAACAGACTTCACGCTCAATCTCACGGCGAGTCATCAGCCCTTTCCATTGCTTACCGCCAGCGTATGTCCAGCGACGTAGCTGGTCACATGCGCCCTTGATATCGCCCTGGTTGATTTTGCGAAGAAGCGTCGATGTTCTGAAATTGCCTGCGCCCACGTTATAGACGAACGAATAAAGAGCGCCGCGCGTTGTTTCCGGTATATCGACTTTGATGTACGGGTTAATTTGTCTGGCGACCGTGGCAAGGTCTTTATTCAGGAGGGCTTTGCATTCTGCTTCGGTATACGTTTTACCGAGCATGATGTCTTTTCCGGTGTGGCCATAACACACAGTCAACACACCAACTACGTCCTTATATGGTTTGTATCTGACACCCTCCAGACCATCGTTACCACCGGGGCCAGTGATTAACACAGATGCTATGGCAATAGCCCCGCCACTTATCGCCGCTATTACGCTATTTCGTAGTGCCGGTGACATTGCCATTCAATCTGTCCTCACGCTCTTTGCGTTTGTAGTACCAGTTGATGCCAAATGTGCCGACAGTACAAAGAATACCAATGATTACAGCCCAGTCATTCAGGGAGAGAATGCCACCCATCGCAGTCAGTCCTCCGAAGCTGTAACTGAACCATTCTCTGATTTTGTCCATACGGTACATGCTCTACCCCCTTTATTGAGGGGATTTGCTCTATTTAATTAGGAATAAGGTCGATTACTGATAGAACAAATCCAGGCTACTGTGTTTAGTAATCAGATTTGTTCGTGACCGATATGCACGGGCAAAACGGCAGGAGGTTGTTAGCGCAGCCTCTTGCCACCCGCTTTCACGAAGCCAGCCATTGAACTGGTTTTCTTTTATGCAAAGCACACCGCACCGTAGCCACAGCGGATAAGGTGATTATTTTTGTCTGTCTGGTATTTGGTTTGATGTGCTTTCAGAAAGGCCGTGCTTAAAACGCAAAAAGCCCCGAGCTATTAACTCAGGGCTTTATTTAACGAGTGCATTTATCCATCGTTGAGTCAAATTTACCCAACTTTATTCAAAAAGTCAATATCATGCTGTTAATATGTTGCCATCCGTAGCAATCATGCAATTAACGCGTGACCGCATTCAAAATATTGTCTGCGATTGACTCTTCCTTGTGGCATTGCACCACCAAAGCGTCATACAGCGGCTTAACAGTGCGTGACCAGGTGGGTTGGGTAAGGTTTGGGATTAGCATCGTTACAGCGCGATATGCGGCGCTTGCTGGCATTCTTGAATAGCCGACACCTTTGCATCTTCCGCACTCTTTCTCAACAACTCTCCCCCACTGCTCTGTTTTGGCTATATCAACCGCACGGCCTGTACCGTGGCAATCTCTGCATCTTGCACCCGGCGTCGCGGCACTACGGCAATAATCCGCATAAGCGAATGTTGCGAGCACTTGCAGTACCTTTGCCTTAGTATTTCCTTCGAGCTTTGCCACACCACGGTATTTCCCCGATACCTTGTGTGCAAATTGCATCAGATAGTTGATAGCCTTTTGTTTGTCGTTCTGGCTGAGTTCATGCTTACCGCAGAATGCAGCCATTCCGAATCCGGCTTGTGATTGCGCCATCCCCATAGCAGCCATCACATCAGTACCGGAAAGAGAGTCAGAAGCCGTAGCCCGTGGTGAGTCGCTCATCATCGGGCTTTTTGGCGAATGAAATTTAGCTACGCTTTCGAGTCTCATCGTCTTCCCCTCTTGCCCTGTTTGACCATCAGGACGCCGTTAACTATTACGTGACGCTCGCCTTTGCTGTCTCGGTTGTACTTGAGCACTGTTCCTCTTGCGCAGGAAAGCATCCTCGCCACTTCGGTCTGATTGCCTCGTGTCTGTATAAGCAGTTCTGGTATCGTTTGAATTGTGGCGTTCATACGTTCTCCAGTTCGGTGATTTTTATTCCAAGCCGTCCGCCTGGTACTTTCACACCACGAATTACGCGAATGTCATCGAATTGCTCGTCGTCTTCCGCAAATCCGGCGTGGATAAGGGAGTCGAGTAAACCTTTCAGGATGTTGTCGAGGTCGCGGCGGCGGGAGTCTGGAACGTCTGCGATGACTTTGATGCGAAGTCGTGATTTGGTGAAAATGTCTAACTTAAGTTGGAGGATGACTTGCTGAACGTCTTTTCGGTATTTCTGGCCTTTATCGCTGATGTAATATTGGCTTCCACGTCTTCGCCAGTAGGTATTCACCGACGGCGGGTATGGAAGCACAAACTGATATTCGTTCATGGCTTAATCTTCCCCTCCTTCAGCAGTATCGCCTGCGTCCTGATCACGCCTTCGAGGTGGTAAAGTCTGGCGTCTTTGTTGTCGAGAATATGGGTTCGTCGATCGATTTCATCGTGACACGCGCTACAAGCCCATGCACCGATCAGGTCGTCAGGCTTCATCCCCGTTCCGCAAATTCCAGCCATCCGGTAATGTGCCAGAACTGTAGTTTCAGGATTGCCATTACATACGCCATAAATACGTACCTGGCATTCTCTGCCGCGCGCTTCTTTGCGTAAGTTAGCCATTTAATACTCCAGTTCAGGGTCATTTTTTAGGTCATGTTTTTTGCAGAATTCCTGCCACTCTCTTTCCAGCCGCTTACCTGTAAATTTCACTCTGCATTTTGAGTAAGTGCGAATGGCATTAAATGGTGCTGAGCCTTCAGGAAATCGAGAGCGGAATACTTCTGCCACAGGCACTAAAACAAAATACAAATAATCAGAGCTACTAAACGAATCACTCATCGTCTTCTTCCTCGTACATTGAGCTATTCGGATCGCTCATCAGTTCTGCGCAGCACGCTTCACATACATGAACTTCCAGCACATGCAGCTTCTGACCGCAGTTAGCGCACGTTAAAGCCCGCTCGACGCTTTCTTTCTGGTATTGAATGGATTGGGATGGGCTAAGCATTATTGGCGTCCTGCATCATGAGAAAGACAATCATGGCAGCGCGGAGTGGGTTTTCATCTTGAGTCATATGATATGGGGTACTATCACTGCCAACTTTTCTATGCGCTGCCTTCCATAATCCATTTTCTGGCGCTGGAATAATGCCAATTCTGTTCTCTACGATAATCGGCTCTGCGTCTGATGGGCTTTTACAGTAATCAACCGTTTTTATTGCATAACCAGTTTCGTCATCCCACTCAACACCAACGATTGATGTTCCCAACTTTGCGATTTCGCAATCTTCGGGAGCAAATCCACAGCAAATTGCCACTCGCTTGTTAATTTCAAAATCACTTAACTGTGAATAATCCATTGTCATTTCCTCGCACGATGTCTTAGCCACCGGATATCCCACAGGTGAGCCGTGTAGTTGAAGGTTTTTACGTCAGATTCTTTTGGGATTGGCTTGCGTTTATTTCTGGAGCGCTTCGTTGGAAGGTATTTGCAGTTTTCGCAGATGATGTCGGTGATACTTCGTCGCTGTCGTCTCATTCGTACCTCCTGTCGGTAAATCTGACACCCTGACCAATAGCCCATGCTGTCGTGTACTCAATCAGGCTTGCCATGCGCTTCACGCTCATCTGTGCGCTGCTTTCGCGAATGTTGACGTATTCACCTTCAAGGCCGGGCAAAACATCAGCTTCCTGTTTTGTTGCCACTGCATGACCGCTAATTAACAAAACCTTCCATTGTTCCGGTTTTAACCATTTGCCGCACCATTGAACCTGACGAGCGATATCCGCCAGCATCGCGTGAAATTTTGCGTTCTGGTCAAGGTTGCGCTTGTAGTCAGTAATGCGGATGGTAACTGGCTTGTCTTTATCGAGTGGTGTTGCGAGGATGGCGTTGATTGCGGCTTGCTGTTGTTGTTTACCACGGAGGAAGATTGTTTGCTTCATCGTCACTCCTTCACTTTGACTCCAACGGCGCGGATGTTTTCCTCATAAGCATCCATTCCATCGCCGAAGCCATTGGTCAACAGTAAACCCTTTGGATAATGCTTCTCTGCTGTCGATAAACTTTGGCGCGGTTATTTCAATAGCTGCTCGTGATGCCTGCCATAAAGTCCACCACTCATTTAAGGAGTGACGAATATCCATACTTGAAAATGCGAAGTACCTATCACCATTTCTTGCCTCGGTTATCATCTCGAATGGTAATCTCAATTTTTTGGCAACGTATTCTTCAAACTGCTTTCTTGATTCGTCCATATCAATCCCCGTTATGACAGGTTAATTTTCACCCAACCCTTCCCACGCACATTTGCAACAAGCCCTTTCTTTCTCAGGTATTGCATACGACGATCGATGGTTTCGATATACATTCCATTGCTCCGCCATTTAAGCCAGATATCAAAAACAGGTGTTGGTCTTTCACTCAGCATTGAAAGAATGTTTTGATCTAATTTTTCGTACTTGCTCACAAATACCCTCTCTCACTTAATCGCGCCCACGCTTCGTTAAACTCTTCTCGGGTTGCGCCGGATTTTCTTTCTTCAAACATCATGCATTCGCTGATGTCTCCCCATGACTTTGGTCGCTTTTCAGCGAACAGATCATCCCATTCGAATACCCAGCGGCCTGATTTTCGGTAGTGGTAAATGGTCAGCCATGTTGTGCTGTTCGCTGGATACCCATAGAGAACTTCGACTTTTTGATCACGGTCTTTATGCTTCTTCAGCAGGATAAAGCCAGCAACCAGCGAAGCTCCGGCAAGAATGATGATTGGAATTTGCCAGTCAGCCACGTTTACCTCCGCTCAACTCACAAAACGCCACGCCACTTTTGCTACGACAACAGGCATAACACCGATAATCACCCACAGGAAAATGCTACCGAAAAGCACACCCACCGAGTCTTTACCTTCGCCTACCAACCGGACAAAACTGCTGGCAACAACAATGAACGTCGCCACCATCCACATGGCACCGAGAATCATCAATGCAGAGAAAATTAACTCAGCCACGATTTACTCTCCCCCAAATAAAAAGGCCTGCGATTACCAGCAGGCCTGTTATTAGCTCAGTGATGTAGATGGTCATTGCCAGTACTCCTCATTGTCACGGTCTTCCCATGTGAGCCATATAAACTCATAGACGAACGGGATAAATGCTTCAAAAAACAGTTTCCACTGCTCATCATAAAATCCTGTCGCTTTATCAACCATCAGTTCTATTGGATGCTGCCTCTTTGGTGGTCGGCTTACTCCTGACAGCCTTTCGAATTGAATAATTAATTCTTCTTCGTCGATACATCTGTTCAAAACAGCAATGAAGCGGGGATTCAAAAGCATTTCAGGTATTTTGTAGATGGTCATACGTCAGCCCCTTGTGCATATCGCTTTCTGCGTCCAGCAGGTGCATTTGATGCCGTGCAAATCTGTCTGGCTTCGTCCTGGTCACATGCAACAAAGTGTCCGTTGCAGAACCGCTGGTAAACCGTACCAAGCGAGCCAAAACGGTTTTTCGTCACGATGATTTCAGCAAATGGCGCGGCGCTACTGTTCTCGTCATATACCGCTTCCCGATAGAGCATGATGATTGAGTCTGCGTCCTGTTCAATGCTTCCTGAATCACGCAAATCTGCGTTTGTCGGGCGTTTGTTTGGTCGCTTCTCAACATCGCGTGAAAGCTGGCTTAGTGAGATAACTGGAGTTTTCAGGTCTTTCGCCATCGCCTTCAGGCTACCGGAGATATGTGCTATGGCGAGGTCATTACGTTCCGCTTTTGGTTTCTCAATTAGCCCGAGATAGTCAGCCATAATCAGTGACAGATTAGGATGCTCCTGCTTGTGGCGTTCGGAAATGGACCTGATTTCTTCGACAGACAAACGCGATGCGTCAACTACCCACACATCCAGCTCTGCCAGCAACTTCATCCCGCTTGCAACTCTCGCCCATCCTTCATCGTCCATACGTGACGGGTTACGCAGCACACTGACCGACATCATTCCTGCGCCGGCAATCCCTCTCTCAACAACCTGAATGGCGCTCATTTCCATCGAGAAAATCAACACACCGCGCCGGACGCCAGAACCAGGAATAACACGACTTGCCACGCCTTCGGCTATCTTCAGCGCCAGTTCGGTTTTACCCATACCTGGACGAGCAGCAATAATCACAAGGTCTTCTGCGTTCATTCCTCCGGTGATAGCGTCAAGCTCTTCGATTCCTGTCTTCAGGGTATCCGACTCTTCTCCGTTCCTCAGACGCCTGTCAAGCGTGTCAGTGTAGTCATTGATGATTTCCCCCAGTCTCACAGGTTTAACCTCGTTACGCGGCTTCCTGATGGCTGACAGGCGCTTTACAAGCTCGTCCATCGCTCTTCCTGATGCGTCCAGCGTGCCGTTACTGATTGGCTCCCGCATCTCATCCAGTAGCTGTAAAACCTGATGCCGTTGATAACTGTCTGCAACCATACCGGCATAACCTTTCAGGTTTGCAGCGCTTGGACATGACCGCGCAGTCATCATCACCGCCGTTGCGTATTCATCCCCGCACTCCTCGGCCACCATCAGACCATCAATCAGGTTCCTGTTTCTGGCCTGCTTTCGAATAACTTCAAAAGCTTTCCGGTAAAGCGGAATTGAGAATGCTTCAGGCTCCAGCGTTGCCAGAACGTCACTCGCGGTTGGTGTTAATCCACCAATCAGCAAGCCACCGATAACGCTCGCTTCGATATCCTGTCTCATGCAATCCCCCTGTCTGCAAACTTCCCTTCCCGAACTCCCGTTAACGAATCTTCCCTCAGCAGGTAATCAAAATCAGCCGTCCAGCCTGTGTCGTTGTCTCCGAAGTAAAACGGCTTGGCCTGATGCACAAACGCCCTGACATACGCCCTGAAACCGTCCACGTTTGGCGTTTTCAGTTGCGGGATGATTTTCTTCAGGCGGCGTTTCCGTTTCTCGTTGACCGAAACAGCATGTGGAAGTCTGTCACCAACTTCGGTGTTGTAGGCGTTCAGGAAGGATTCATAGTCGATTCGTTCTGCCTTGCGACGTTCAGGTTTAACCTGCTCATTGCCGCCCCCGTTAGGGGGTAAGGGGGTATTTGTATTTATTGTCTTTTGTATATTGTCTTTTGTGTTTGACTGATTCGGTAAATTGGTTTTTACCGATTTGGTGAAGGTTA
This sequence comes from Salmonella sp. NW722, assembly GCF_051702785.1. Lineage (NCBI taxonomy): Bacteria > Pseudomonadati > Pseudomonadota > Gammaproteobacteria > Enterobacterales > Enterobacteriaceae > Salmonella > Salmonella sp. NW722. Next base: position 35,240 of record NZ_JAMMIN010000007.1, on the reverse strand, counting down.
GTTTTACCGATCTGGTAAATGTTTTACCGAATCCGTTAACCTTCGTCTTCCACTCGGAAATATTTTTATTCATACCAACCTGACGCCCCACCTGAGTGAGAACCCCCATTCTGATAAGCTCGTTTTTGGCGGTAGAACATTTGGTTGGTGCCATGCCAGTGAGTTCAGCGAACTGTTCATTTCCGATCCAATCTATTTTTTTGTTATAACCGTATGTCTTGCGCCACACAGCCATAACAATCAGTAGCTGATGTTGAGTAAGCCCAGAAAGCATGACAGCTTCCAGCAGTGTATTTGCAGTCCGGGTGTAGCCATCGTCGAGTTCTGCCACGCGATGCTCCACAACCTCCAGATGAGGTTTTATCGGTGTAACTGTTGCAAGATTACTCATGACCTTTCCTCTTCAGTATTAGCTTCACTTTCTCCAACTCAGCCCGAAATCGACCAGGCTGTTTGAAGCTGGATAAGAACCGATCACGTAGTATGTTTTTGTGTAATTTGTCCTGGTCAGGACTGAGTTGTTTTGGCATAATTACTCCTGTGGATTGATCCAGTCTTTCTACATCAGGCCTCAAAACTGTTCCCGCAGTCTTGAGGCTTTTCTTTTGTCAGCAGATGCGCAACTTTCTTTGCCAGTTCTGCCAACTCCTCATCCTCGACACCCCACTCCAGAACCGCCAATAACATCCCCATCTTCGGAATGAAATCGCCTTTCCATCGTGAAATTTGAGATTCGTTAATGCCTAACGCATCAGCGACTTTACGCTGTCCACGAATAGCTATCCGGTTAAGGATGCTGCTGGTAATTGCGTTGGCTTTCTTGCGAGTGCTTGTGAGTTCCATATGTGAACATTCCTGTAGTTAATAGTTAGTTGTGCGCATTCGTTGATGCGCCTTGAAATAGGTTTACCGCGTTGTCGGCGGTTCAGATTGGTAAAGAGCGGTACTACTTAGGCAGCATTAAGTTCAGGTGGAAACACATCGTCTAGCTGAACATTCGCGCCAAAACTATTGAGCGCCTCTACGAGCTGGCGGCACATTCTCAAATCTGGATGTCGTCGCCCTGATTCGTAATGACCAATTGCTCCCTGAGTACACCCAACCTTTTCGGCCAGAACGGCCTGGGATACCTTCATGGTTTCCCGGATTTTCCGAAGATTGCTCATCGGTATATCTCCTCAGGATGGTACGTAACTTAATAATACATTTCGTACTAAATAAAAGCAAGGTAATTAATACAATATGTGTGTTGTCACAGTCAATACATCTCGTAATAATCGGCGCATGAAAACACCGTGGAATGAGCTGGCGAAAGCCAGAATGAAACAAATAGGCCTAACCCAGGATAAACTTGCTGAAGCTCTCGGTAAGACTCAGGGGGCGATAGGTCATTGGCTTAATGGCCGCCGCGAACCAAGTATTGAAGATATTGCAGCGATCATGAAGCAGCTAGGATTGAAGGAGCTTGTATTAAGTTCTGATGGGATGGTTGATTATCCAGACTCCAACCTGAACAATGTTTCAAGTCCTCGTCCACACACAGAAATAAGGAGATTTCCCCTGATTAGCTGGGTGAGCGCAGGTAACTGGTGTGAGGCTGTTGAACCTTACCAACTCCGAGAAATAGAGGTGTGGCCTGAGACAACTGCACATGCAAGCGAAAGGTCATTCTGGCTAACCGTTCGTGGCGACTCTATGACATCTCCTACAGGATTAAGCATACCGGAAGGAATGCAAATTCTTGTTGATCCGGCTATCGAACCGACTAATGGAAGACTCGTGGTGGCAAAGCTTGAGTCTGAAAACGAGGCAACCTTCAAGAAATATATTGTTGACGCTGGACAGAAATATCTTAAACCGTTAAACCCCAGCTATCACATGATCCCCATAAACGGAAATTGCCGCATTATCGGTGTTGTCATTGAAGCAAAATGGCAAGGCCTCTAACAATTCCCTCCCCCAGCCCGCTTATGCGGGTTTTTTAATACTAAAATCTTTTTTCCATTCAGTTTCATACACATAGTATTTATTTATCAATTTTCAGTACATTTTGTATTGACGATATTAAGTACATTTTGTATTGTTTAGCCATCAGCAGGACGCTGGTAGCCAAACGGAAAGGCAACGCTCTTTAACTTCGATAATGCGCTGACAAAGCGCGAACAAATACCAAACGAGATGGGTTTGGACTGGCGTGTGGTGGAGCTTAGGCCTAGCTGTACCGATCGGGCCGGACTGAGAAGCCACTTGAAATCAGGAAATTGAGACAGGTTCCTGCGCCAGTACCAAAGCCATTTCACATGAGGGTAAACAGATGCGTAAGCCAAAAACCACTACAAAAACAATTATTCATTTCACCTTAAAGCGTCGTCCTGAAGGCAACAGAAATGGAGACGAGCGAGGTCGTGTTTGGTTTCACAAATATTCGTTTTTAGATAAACCATTTTACCGGGCACCACGCCTGTTACGTCGTCTTTCTTTTAACTTCAACCAATAAAATATCTTTAGGGATCAATCATGACGGTAATCGTGTACGGGAAGTCAACGTTTGCAGGCAATGCTAAAACTCGCCGTCATGAACGGCGCAGAAAGCTAGCCATAGAGCGCGACACCATCTGCAATATCATCGATTCAATTTTTGGCTGCGATGCTCCTGATGCTTCTCATGAGGTCAAAGCGCAGCGTGTTGACAGAGTTACAAAAGCAGTTTCACGTGCCGTGAACAAGGTTAAGCAGCAGGAAGTTGAGCGCGGGTCGGTTTGCCTGCCAGACGTAGCACTTTACGCGGCTGGTCATCGTAAGTGTGGGCAAATTACCGCTAGATAATTATTCAGGCAGCAGCAAGCCTTTCATCTAATCAGGTCGCAATGCGGCCTTTTTTATTGCCAAAATTTAAGGAATAACAACATGACCAAAGAAATTGTGACATTCAAGGGATTTAACAAAGACCTAAAGTGCCGTGACTTTCAGTTTGAAATTGGCAAGACCTTCCATCACGATGGAAAAGTGGAGGCTTGCGTTTCTGGATTCCACGCCTGTGAATGTCCTTTCGATGTTTTCAGTTATTACTCTCCTGCAGACAGCCGCTTTGCAGAAACCATCTCCTTCGGTATTACTAACCGCGAAGAAGATGGTGACACCAAAATCGCCAGCGCCAGCATAACGATTAAGGCAGAGTTAACGCTTCCTCAGTTCATTCAACGTGGTATCGAATGGATTTGGAGCAAGATAGATAAGTCTCTTGAGCAGCAGATCATGTGTGGCAACCGGTCAGCGGCAACTAACACTGGCAACCGGTCAGCGGCAACTAACACTGGCTACTGGTCAGCGGCAACTAACACTGGCTACTGGTCAGCGGCAACTAACACTGGCAACCGGTCAGCGGCAACTAACACTGGCAACCGGTCAGCGGCAACTAACACTGGCGACTGGTCAGCGGCAACTAACACTGGCAACTGGTCAGCGGCAGAAGTTTCTGGATCACAATCCGTAGCAGCGGCGTTCGGCATTGAAGGAAAAGCTCGCGCATCAGAAGGTGGGGCAATCGTCCTCTGTTATCGCGATGAAGATGGCGAACTGATTCACATCCGCGCAAGCAAAGTTGGCGAGAACGGTATTATGCCGAATACATGGTATCAACTGAATGAAGATGGTGAGTTTGTAGCGTGTGAGTGATGCACCTATAGCAGATTGCGCAGTCTGCTATGTGAGCAATATCGCATAAATATGATGAGAAATTTTAAATGGGCAGAAAATTTAAAGTTTGGCTAGATTCAGGCGCAAATATTCATTCCTGCTATAAGCAGGAAATTGACATTGAAGAGGATCTTGGTATCTCTGATGATGAATGGGACTCATACAGTGAAGGGGATAAGGATGAAATTATGAAGGATGTTGCATGGGAAAGAATGGATTGGGGGTTTGAAGAGATAGAAAGCGAATAAGCACTGTGTATTCATTCCAGTGAGTGAATACACGGAGCAATATCGCTCGTAACCAAACGAGGACGACGACTCGTTCTGGTTAATCGAAAAATCATCCCTTGATGTTATTTGCCGCTCGCAGTCAGGGCGGCTTTTTTATCGCATATCCACAGCGCTTCATATCGAGGCGTTTTCGCTATGCCAATAAATAAACATAAGGAACTTCCCATGATGCAACTCAGCTTTGCGGGAAGCGGCGTCATGTCCGCTTTTTACCCCGCTGAATCCGAATTATCAAAACGTATTCGTCGCCTTATTCGCTCTGTCCGTAAGCAACTGGAGGCGTTATGCAAAGCCAAATAACAATCAATCACCAGAAGTTAATTGCAGCACAAAGCAAGGCTGTTATCGCTCGTTTTCTTGGTGACGGACACATGTGGAAACAAGCTACCGAGGAAATGAAATCAGCAATCAACTTTCCATGGTACCGCAAGAAATGAGCATCGCTGACGCATGGACAGATGATGCTTTTATCCGATTAATGCAGGACATGCTCAATCAGCAGAAAGAACAGGAGAACGATGATGATTCTGACTCTGAATGATAAGCGTGAAATATCGCAAATCATCGCAAGTTTTACCGATGATGATTATGAACGAATTAACAGTGAAGTTGATCGCCTTTGCAAACGTTGCGACCCAATAAGCGAAATGCTTCGCTCATATAAACCAGATGAGCACACTAAGGACGCTATCGACTGGCTGGAAGATGATGATTGTAACTACCAGGAAAAAGCCGCTGAATGGTTCTGGGATGCAATAACCGATAGAGTTAAGGCTGAATATGCCTTCGCAATATTCAAACGCAGACACATTTATGGAGAAGCAGCATGAGCAATATCGTTGAATTCGTTAAACAGCAGGAGCACTTATTCTGCGGGGCATTGACTGAACAGACGGTGACATGGGCTAAGGAAAGCCAGTTTGCAATTCAGTATTTCCAGAAAAACGATTACCTGGCTAAAACGGCACTGGCAAATCCAACCAGCGCACAGAACGCCATCATCAATGTTGCCGCCATAGGAATCACATTAAACCCGGCGAGCAAACTTGCTTACCTTGTGCCACGTGATGGCATGGTTTGCCTTGATATCAGTTACATGGGATTACTTCACCTTGCACAGTCGACAGGCTCAATTAAGTGGGGTCAATGCAAACTGGTGTACTCAAACGACACCTATGAATCAAACGGCCTTGATTCAGCACCAACCCACAAATACAACGCATTTGGTGAGCGAGGCTCTATTGTTGGTGGTTATTGCACGGTTAAAACAGCAGATGGTGACTACCTGACTGAAGAAATGAGTCTGGCAGAAATTAAAGCTGTGGAAGCAACGAGCAAGGCAAAGAATGGACCGTGGAAGACATTCTGGGAAGAGATGGCGCGCAAAACAATAGTTAAACGCGCCAGCAAATACTGGCCTAAAGCCCAGCGACTGGATAATGCCATTCACCTGCTTAACGAAGATGAAGGCATGCATCAGGAACCAGTTATGCCGCATAAATCAGAGGAAGATATCCGCGAAGATGAACGGAAACGCCAGCAGGAAATAATGGATAAGGCACAACTACTTTGCGATGAAATTGCTCAGGCTGAAAACATGGATGATTTGAAGCGATATTTTGCAGAAGCGTATCGCCTGACATCTGGAATGAAATTGCAGCAGAACGTACAAGCAATTTACGCAGAATGCAAAGCGAAACTGGAGGTTGCCAGTGAGCAAACTGTATGAAATAGCTAATGAATACGCAAAATTGATGGATTCAGATTTAGAACCAGAGATGATTGCTGACACAATAGAAGGCATGGAAGGAGAATTTACCGATAAAATAGAGCAACTTCTTGCCATTATTAAAAATGAGTCTGGCTATGCTGAGCGCCTCAAGGAAGAGGCAAAGTCACTAAATGAGCGAGCCGCAGTAATTCAAAATAAGATTGACAGCATTATGGCGTATATAGCGTCATCGCTTGAAATGGTTGGCAAGAAAAAGATGCGAGCAGGTATTCACCAGGTAACAATCCGCAAACCGTCAGAAACTGTAGAAATCATCGACTCAAGCGCCCTTCCTCCTGAATACGTTGAGTTTGAAACAACAATTAAAGCCGACAAGTTGGCAATCAAACACCAACTAAAAGCAGGAATAAATATCCCCGGCGCTCAACTCAAAGTTGGGAAACCTTCACTTCTTATCAAATAACGGTATCGCCTATGAAAAAGACTCCATGGGAGAAATGGGAAGTCGATTTCTTGCGCGAAGTAGCGGCGACAATGCCAGTTGAAGTTATCGCTGAAAAACTGGAAAGGACTGAAAAAGCAGTAATGGCGAAAGCAACAAGGATTGGCGCTGACATTGTTAGCCGACTTCGTGGAAGACGCTGGACAAGAGCCGAAGTATCACTTTTCGGTAAGTTCTCCGCAGAAGAAATAGCAATTGCAACCTGCCGCTCAATTTATTCAGTAAGGGCTATGCGATACAAGCTAAAAAAACTCGATGAAGAAAGAGCAGGCATACGAATAAATTAACAAAGAGGAATTTACCATGAGAGGACTTGCATACAATCCCGGAATTCTTCCGGCAGAAATGATTATTCGCCAACGCGTAAAGCCAATGCCATCGAGAGAGGAATTGCTTAAGAGAAATTCTTTTCCATCAGTGAATCAAAACAAATATCTGAATGCGATGTTGCGGAGTGGGAAGAAATGAAACAAATGTCACTAATTGAGATGGATGGTTTTCTGAAAGGTAAATGCATCCCACGAGATTTAAAGGTTAACGAAACAAACGCTGAATATCTGGTGCGTAAATTTGCTGAAGCGGAGGCCAAGTGCGCGGCGCTGGCTGCGGAGAATGCGGCACTGAAGAAGTTCTGCAAAGACGCTGCATTCGATGCCGATTACGAAGCAGAGCTAGGTATGGAGCGTGGTGGATTCAGTGATGCACTTAACGATATCGAAACCACAGCCACCGACGCTTTCTTGGCTGAAGTACGGGCGCAGGGCGTGGAGATGTTTGCTGACCATCTGTTGTGCCCAAACCTTGATGACACTATCCGTGACTTTGCTGCCCAGCTTCGCAAAGGAGTGCAGTCATGAAAAGAGAGCCGAAAAAAACTGTGAAGATTAAGCGTTTCCGCTACTCACTTGATTGGTTCACCGTTGATGACGTTGAGTGCGAAGTCGGCAATGGATTCAGCTACGAAATGCAGTTTCGTCTCGGGGCATGGTATCTGATGGGGAAATATTACGATTACCACGGCAAACATATTGCGTATTTCATGCGACAAGCATTGGCCTGGCTGGAAGGGCATTCATGCAGTGATGACAGTCAGGACAAATCCGATAATTCACCATTGCCGCGCTACCAGGTTATCGAATTAACAATGCTGGTTAAACAATTGGTCAGCCAACTGAAAAAAGCAAAACCTGATTGCAAATTACCAGAAAGGGCGATGGATTATCTTTTGCGGAACGGACTGGTAAGTGTGGAGGGTGTTTTACGATGACCATTTCTACCAAAAAGCCTCTTTATGCTGAGGTTAACAATGTTCCTGATGATTATGAGTTCACTAACGAGGAACTAAACAGAATTATTGCAGGTGATATGTTCACTCCTCGTCAGGACGCAATAATGGCACGGGAGATACAGAAACTCCGCGCTGCCATGCTTAATGGTGACGAGCCTGTAAGCCAAACTTACAAGTTGCCTCCCCTGTCATCCAACGAAGTAAACGACGCGGCATGGAAATTACACAACATGCTGACTGAACACGGCCCGCTAAATGGGCGTCAGTTCAACAATCTGAAAGGTTGCTTCTATGAGGCATTTAAGGTCGCAATGCGCAACTATCCGGTTACTCCGGATGGTTGGATAAGATGTAGTGAGCGAATGCCTGTAATTGGCGAGCTAAATTGGAGAACTAGTTTTCCTTTACTGGTTACGTGTGAGATCGGCGTTATACCTGCTTATTACGGCTTTGTGAGAGTTAATGGGAATAAGCATTATGGTTTTATGGAGAGTCTTAAATATGGAGATGATAGCGGCAACCATCCTCAAACTAATGAATATGACCTGATTAGCAATGTCACACACTGGATGCCGCTGCCGGAACCGCCGCAGGAGGTTAACCGTGGCTAACCTGCGACTTGCCGTTAAAGGTGAATACTTCGATGCCATGATTCGCGGAGAGAAAACGGAAGAGTATCGCCTGTATAATGACTACTGGAATAAGCGAATTATGTTCCGCGAGTATGACCGACTGATTATCACAAAGGGATATCCGAAGCGCGACGATTCCAGCCGCAGAATTGATATTCCGTATGGCGGATATGAAATCAAGACAATCACACATCCGCACTTCGGTGATAAGCCGGTAAAGGTGTTCGCGATAAAGGTAAATATCGGCACTGAATAACAATCCTCGCACTCGCGGGGATTTCTTTTATCTGAACTCGCTACGGCGGGTTTTGTTTTATGGAGTGAATGATGTCTGATTTAGCAATGAAGGTATTGAAGTGGCAAACGAAAGGCCACGTTGGCATAAGTAGCGCAACTATGGCTTCTATTGCTCTTGGGCTGGAAAAGAGCTTCTACCACGGACGGTTTGACGCACCAAGCGATCCTGCCGATTTGCGAAGATGCATGATGCTCGTAGATGAAATACCTGAAATTAAAGATAGCTTTCCGCTCATAGCGAAAAAGGTAAAGCGGTTTTCTCCGATTTTACGTGAGTGGGATTCACTTATTGCTCTGCTTAAGCTTGAGCTTAAGAGGCCAGATAAGCGAGCACCAAAAACATATAAATGGATAAAAGAGCTTCTTTCTGACCAGGAGTAACCATGGAATCACACAGTCTCACACTCGATGAGGCCTGTGCATTTCTCAAGATATCCCTTCCCTCCAAGTTCGATTCCCAAACCGGAGATAAAACCTATGCGCGAATTACGCGATGACTCGCTTGTTGACTTGAAGTTCATGATGGAGGATTCTGGAATGGGCAAGACCTTCATTTACTCAGAAATTAAGAAAGGCCGGTTGCCTGTCCCTCACAAAATCGGTAGCGCATCCAGATGGGTTTATGCCGACTACCAAAACTGGAAACGCAGCCACTTCTCCCCTCTCCAAAATGCATCATGAATTGCCTTTGTGGGCATAATTGCGGGCATAAAACTCTTCACTTCTGTAATTTCTTATAAATACCCTGCACTTACCATATTCATTAGGTGCCTGCAGGGGACACCATTGATACCCAGGACATTCTCTTCTTGCTGTATAGCCTTTCGAGCGGTTCCCCTTTCATGTTGCTTTTATTGCCCCTATGCAATATCACCGGACATGCCATACGTTCAGCAAAAAGTCGTCATCGGCCGGTTATGACCGATGACATCCCGATGTGGTCTAGAAGCGATACTGCAACCCCGCGGTAACCGTATAGTTATTATTAGCTATACCTGCGGCATCGCCACCAAAATACGCCGTATCACCGCTGGTTTTATCTATGATTTGCGTACCGCCCTTACCTTCTTCATATTTACTGTAAGCGAACTCAGCAAAGATTTTTGCATTACTGGTAATATAATATCCGGCGTCAATAGAAGCGCCATAATATCGTGAATTTTCCGTTTTTTCACGGAAGGTAAGTTTGCGCATGTAGTGTTCGTCATTATCATGCGCATTTACCCAGTCGCTGTATTTAAACAGTACATTACACTCAAAGTCATTAATACGATAATCACCCGCCAGCCCGATATAGGGCATTTCGAAACGCTGGCTATAACCTATGCCGCGCACGCCATGAGGAAAATTACCAATATATCGACCATTATCATAAATATAAGACCCGCCTCTTGCCGTCCAGCTAAAACGGGTTTCCTGATAGCCCGCTGTTACGCCCGCCTTGTAGTTATCGCCCTGCAATAACCAACCTTTCACGTTCAAATCGTATTCATTAGCATAGTTGACGCTGGTGTCCGGATGAATTGAACGATCGGTCCAGCCTGGCTGCTCACTGCTCATCCAGTCATGGTCAACCATATGACCCGATCCCGACGCCAAAGACGTCCAGCCGCGGGCGTCCAGCGTCATGAACGAATAGGGTTCCCATGATAAATCCCCCTGCAACGTGGCGACATTTTTTATTTTCCAGTCCAGTTGACTCAGCTTCCGCCCGGTGTCGGTATCATAAACCAGCTCCCTGGATTTACCATTTAACACACCCACGGAAAGGGATGTCGTGACGCTATCAGGAGAGACGTCCGGAATAAATAAGGCAGACTCCGCATAAACCGACTCAGAAAATACGGCGATCATCATTACTGCAATAGCATGTTTTTTCATTTCTCTTGTCCTCATATTCAGATGTAATCTGGAGAGGTGATGAAGTTTTCATCTTGTCAAATCGTCGGACAAGAGTACATTTATTACGCCAGAGAACTTGACGCATTTTTACCTTATATTGAAGTTAAGAAATAGAATTTGATGCTCAGGTGAATAATAAGCAATCTATAATCATGATGGAATGATTTACCATTACGGTGATGCGACGTTATCTGGCTAACGACATCGTTGCTGATGTTGTCAGCCAGATTGAAAGTAACTGTAATATCAGAATTTATAATGCTCTTTACTTAGACCATATTTTTTCATGCGCAGATAAAGTTTTTTACGGGGAATTTGCAGGTACTCCGCCACTTCATTAATTCGTCCCTGATGAATATTTAATGCTTCGGTAATAATTTGTCGCTCATACTCTTCAACGCGCCGGTCAAGCGGGGTCGGCTCCTGCAGAAGCAACTGCGGGTTGACCGTTTCCGCCAGCGGCAGCACGCCAACAGCAAAAAGCTCTGCCGCATTAGCCAATTCGCGCACATTGCTTGGCCAGGCGCGTCGCATTATTCCTTTCAGTAATTCCCCCGCTATTTCCGGCACTGGATGATTGAGCCGCAGGCAGGCTTTTCGAAGATAATGGCGAAATAACGGTTCGATATCATCCGGTCGCTGAGAAAGAGACTGGCAGGCGATTTGGGTCATGGCGAAACAGTAGTAAAGCTCGGCCGCAATCTGGTTAGCTGCCGCCTGCTCCACCAGCGAAGCGCTGCCAACGCCCACCAAACGAAAAGGCCGATGCTCCAGGCTTTGTAAACGCGCCAGATGGTGCTGCTGTTCGCGTGTCAGATATTCGGGATGACTCAACACCAGCGTGCCTCCTTGCGCCTGGTCGATGAATGTCTCCAACTGCCCGGCATTCTCCGGCGTCAGTTCATAGCGTACAAACGGCCCTTTCGCGTTACGCCCCAGTTGATGGAGATAACGGGCGCCAGTCATACGTCCAGTGCCATGCTCACCGTAAAACCATACGGCAATGTCCGTTTCCGCCAGTTGTTGTAACCGTTGTCGAAACTGATTCATCCACTCGCTGCGCCCAATCAGTTCAACCTGTAACGTCTGCTGGCAATATTGCCGCCGTGCAATGACCGACCGGCGCTGGCGTAGCGCGTCTTCAATTAATATCAACAGCTTGCCCGGATCGACGGGTTTTTGCAGAAAATCCCAGGCGCCCTTTTTCACCGCATCAACCGCCATCGGTACATCGCCATGTCCGGTAATCAATAAGATTGGCAGTTGATCGTCATCCTGATGAAACAGCGTCATAAGATCGATACCGGAACACCCCGGCATACACACATCGCTCAAAACGATCCCCTCCCAATCCGCTTTTACCCACTCTTTGGCCTCGAAAGGATGGGTAAAGCCACGCACGCGGTAGCCTGCCTGCTCAAGCATTTGGGTATAGGCGTCAAGTACATCAACGTCATCATCAATCAGCAAAATAGAACATTCATCATTCAACATCATCGACATCCGTTACCGAGAATTGCAGCACCACGCAAGCGTTACGCGTCAGCGTCGACGCCAGACGCAGGTCGCCCTTCATTTGCGCCATCAGCGACACGCTAATCGACAGCCCAATACCCAACCCGACAGCTTTACTAGTGGTAAACGGCTTGAGTAAAGAGGGCAACAGCGCCACAGGCCAGCCAGGGCCATTATCTGCAATATAAACCTCCAGCGCCTCTCCCTGCGTCTGCCACGTCACCGCGATCGCCGCATCATGCGAACAGGCGTCAAGCGCATTCGCCAGCACATTCACCAGAACCTGCTGAATACGCACTTCATCGCCGCTAACCCATACGGTGTCGGTTGGCAGTGAAAGCGCTCCCTGCCGGGATTGGTGGCGCATGGCTAATAACTCCCATGCCGCCACAAAGGTTTGGCGCAGATCAACGGGATACAATGGCGTTTCCAGCTCCGCCCGACGGGTAAACTGCCGCAGCGAACGGATAATGGCGTCAATCCGGTTAATGAGCCCTTCCGCTTTGGTGAGCGTATTTCTCGCCTGTCCGCTCTGACCTTGTTCAATCGCGCGTCCCGCCGTAAATAAATACATTGAAAGCGCATTCAGCGGCTGGTTAATTTCATGCGCCAGCGTGGTCATGGTCTGGCCGACTACCGCCAGTTTCGCCGTCTGAATCAACTCATCCTGCATGGCGCGCAGGTCGGCTTCTATCTCTTTGCGCTCGGCGACCTCTTGTTCAAGCTGCCTGCGTTGCATATTGAGCTGGCCCAGCGTATGACGTAGCAAACGGGCTATCCGTCCTAGCTCATCGCGCCCGTAAACCGGGATAGTCGAGTCGGTTCTCCCCAGTCCTATCTGTACCACAGCCTGATTAAGCGCGGTAAAACGCTTTACCAGCCGGGAACGGATAAAATAGTGGTTGAGTCCCCAGGCCAGCAGCAACGCCAGGAGCGTCGCCACTAAAATAAGCCCGCCGCTAACGCGAACAATCTGTTCCAGGCGTTGATTGAACGTCTGCATTTGCTGGTGACTACTACCTAACTGCGCCTCAAGCAGCGTGCGAAAGCGCCCTAGCGTAGCCTCTCTGGCGCGGCTGGCGTCCAGTAAGGCTTTTTGCGCCGCAACATAATCGCGCATGGTATCGGGCATCTTATTTTTTACCATCCCGATTTCCAATAGTTCGTCGATGGTTTGCCGCAGCGTGATCGTACTGGGCCAGTCATCCAGCGCACGAATATTCTCATCCGCCGTTTTTTTTAGGTTTTCCAGATAGCGAATATGGGTCTCCACCAGCATCCCGTCATTATTGCCAGACTTGAGCTCATTCAATCTGTCGCGCAGGTCGTCAACAATCTGATTTTCAATTCGCGCCAGGGTATATACCTGCTGCTGCTCGTTCTGCACTTCGCGCGAACGTTGCAAGTACTGCGCCGCGTCGCCCTGATTCGCCTCAATTTGATCGAGTAGCGTCCCCTGCTGCCAGGTAAAATCCTGTACCAGCGAATTTAGCTCCGTGGTGAAATCATCATGGAGCCAGTCAATGCGAGCGGAAAGCTCGCTGACTTTCTCCCGCACCAAAAACATGTTGTAGAGGGCGTTGTCCAGCTCCGCCAGCAAGGTCCGGCTATCCTGTAAAATGACGGCCAGTTGCCGGCGCTCAGCAAGCTGAAGCCCCTGACTGAGACGCTCAATCTTATCCAGATGCTGAATAATCTGCGTACGTAACTGCAAACGTACCGTCGTGTTCGGCGCCAGCAAAAATTCATTGAGTTGATCCACGGCCAGATTCAGGTTCCCCTCAATTAAAAAAGCGGAGTGGATGCGAGGAAAATATTCATCAAGCGAATAGCGAACCTGTGAACTTTGCTCATGCCAGGAATAAAGGCTGACCATACTGACAATCAGCGTCAGTAATGCGCCCGTTAAAAATGCACCCCGTAAACTGTTGCTGATACTGAGCTGACGAAGCCGTTGCAATAATCTCCCCTTCATTTCAGCTCTTCCAGTTTGTGAATCGCCAGCCGCTGATTGTTCAGAAACCAGATCTGCCACTCCATCATTTTTTGTTCGGCAAAGCTTTTATTATCAAACTGCGCCAGCCAGGTTTCATCTTCGCTGCTTGCCGCATCCACCGGGACGCTGGTCAATAAGGCTCTGATTTCAGGTAAGGGGCGTTTAAGCCGCGTTTCTGCGCTGTGCAACGCTCGCCATGCATCTTTAAGCTGCGCGAGACGAAAACTGATCGCGGTATCAAACATGCGTTGTACCAGTTGCTGACGCTTCAGGATCAGACGATAGTTCAACGGCGGCTGGGCCATCAAACGCTGTTGTTGCGCGGCGCGAGGATTATCGGCGCTAAGCGGTGCGACGGGATACTTACCGGTATTCGCGTCAGCCAGTATCCTTTGCCCTTTCGGACTTAATAAGTAATGAATAAAAGCACGCGCTTCGTCTGCATGACGGCTGTTTTTCAACACCGCGACGTAAGTGGGCGACACCGCAGAATACGGAAAATAGGTAAAAGTAAGATTAGGATCGTTAAGTAGCAAATTAGCATAGTTATCAATGACCGGCCCGGCAACGCCAAGCCCGCTTTTGATTTTATCCGCTACGCCGAAACTGCGAGAGGAAATCGTGACCAGATTACCCGAGATTGCCAGCAGCGTCGCCCACCCTGCCGTCCAGCCTTTTTGCTGCAACAGCGACTCCACCATCAAATGATTGGTGTCTGAGCGTGACGGACTGCTCATTAATAGAGCGCCCTGGTAACTGGGCAGGCCCATATCCTGCCAGTCGGCAGGCGGCGGAAGATGGCGCGCAGCGAGCGCTGAACGATTGATCAATAGCCCAAATCCGGATACCGCTACCGCCACTGAAGTTGAGCGGATAGAACGCGGCACCAGCTTCTGGCTGGCGGCAGGCGCGCTATCCAATAGCGCCAGCTTTTGGTGCTCCTGAAGGTGTTGCAACAGCATGGGGGATGACGTCAGGATCAGATCGACATTTTCCGCATTCGCCGTATCAAGTAATTGCTCTAAAGAACCGCTGGTACGGTTGAGCGTACGAATCATGACGGAACCCGGCTCCGTCTGCCAGCGCTGGATAATCCAGGCGGTCGCGCTGGGTGAAAAGGTCGTTGCCATCACCAGCTCGCGGCTGTACGCCTGGCAAGAACCGAACATCGCCGCCAGCCATAGCGTAAAAGCGCCCACTCTGGCGAAACAACCACAGTATGAGAAAAGTCGATTTGTGATCCCGTTCATAAATATCGATATCACATAAAGAAAATATTGAGACAAAACTTACCCTTTTATTTCTGTTGGCATCCAGAACAGCGTTATTTGAATAATAACGGGTCCGTCGCTCGAAAACATCAATAAAGCGTATCAGATCACTGGCAGCAAATTTGTTAATATCCGCACATGCTAACGATAAAACGGCCATGTCAATAATTAAAGTTTCACCACACCCTTCAGAATGGGTCAAAAACAACCTTTAAATTCACCCAATTGAGTCAATTTTGACACATTTCTTCGACTTGAATTTTATTGTCACTCCTTTCACTCTACCGACAAAACCTCCTGATGTTCATCTCACTATAAAATACAGGTGACTCCATGTTAACAATATTAAAAACAGGGCAATCGGCGCATAAAGTCCCACCGGAAAAAGTCCAGGCTACGTATGGTCGATATCGTATACAGGCACTGTTAAGCGTATTTCTGGGATATCTCGCTTACTATATAGTCAGAAACAACTTCACATTATCGACGCCTTATTTAAAAGAGCAATTGGATCTCAGCGCTACGCAAATCGGCCTGCTGAGTAGCTGTATGCTTATTGCTTACGGAATCAGTAAAGGCGTAATGAGCAGTCTGGCGGATAAAGCCAGCCCAAAAGTCTTCATGGCGTGCGGTCTGGTACTCTGCGCGATTGTTAACGTTGGGCTGGGATTCAGTAGCGCATTCTGGATATTTGCCGCTCTGGTGGTCTTCAATGGCCTTTTTCAGGGCATGGGCGTCGGCCCCTCGTTTATTACCATTGCAAACTGGTTCCCTCGCCGGGAACGCGGACGCGTAGGCGCCTTCTGGAATATCTCGCATAACGTTGGCGGCGGGATCGTCGCGCCTATCGTCGGTGCGGCTTTTGCGATATTGGGCAGCGAACACTGGCAAAGCGCCAGTTATATCGTTCCGGCCTGCGTCGCCGTCATTTTTGCCTTAATTGTTCTGGTCTTGGGAAAAGGTTCGCCGCGCGAAGAAGGTCTTCCCTCACTGGAACAGATGATGCCGGAAGAAAAAGTCGTACTGAAAACGAAGAATACGGCAAAAGCGCCGGAAAATATGAGCGCATGGCAAATCTTCTGTACTTATGTGCTGCGCAATAAAAATGCCTGGTATATTTCGCTGGTGGATGTCTTCGTCTATATGGTGCGGTTTGGCATGATTAGCTGGTTGCCTATCTATCTGTTGACAGTAAAACACTTTTCAAAAGAACAGATGAGCGTCGCGTTTCTCTTTTTCGAGTGGGCGGCGATTCCTTCCACGCTACTGGCAGGCTGGCTGTCAGATAAACTGTTTAAGGGCCGCAGAATGCCGTTAGCCATGATTTGCATGGCGCTGATTTTTGTCTGTCTGATCGGATACTGGAAAAGTGAATCTTTGCTGATGGTAACGATTTTCGCCGCCATTGTAGGTTGTCTGATTTACGTCCCGCAATTCCTCGCGTCCGTACAGACAATGGAGATAGTCCCCAGCTTTGCCGTAGGTTCCGCCGTCGGATTACGTGGGTTCATGAGCTATATTTTCGGCGCCTCGTTGGGCACCAGCCTGTTTGGCGTCATGGTGGATAAACTGGGCTGGTACGGCGGATTTTATCTTCTGATGGGCGGCATCGTGTGCTGCATTCTATTCTGTTACCTCTCCCATCGCGGCGCGCTGGAACTGGAACGCCAGCGCCAGAATGCGTTACATAATCAGGACTCACTGCAGCTTGCGGACGCACAATAAACGATTAGCCTTCCCGGGGAACAGAAGCGCCGACATTGTCGGCGCTATCTATTCGCTGACATCGTGTATACCCAAAATAATTCGAGTTGCTTAAAGGCGGCAAGGGAGTGAGTCCCCGGGAGCATAGATAACGATGTGACTGGGGTGAACGACAAATCTGCCGGGAGCAGATTTGAACGTCGCGTGCGACGGCCCGTCAGGGCGAGGCCCATGAATGGGCCGAGTAATCCGTAGCCAACACATGAGCCACTTGAAGTATGAAGGGTATGTACTGACTAACGCTTACCGTATCCCACCATAAAGCGAATAATTAACCCACATGCCGGTGCGAGAAAAAGCAATAATCCGCTAACGATGTCATCGCCATCCTGCAGCCATACATTGAGTAAATAAATCAGCGCGGCAAGGATAACCATTCCCGTAAAAGAAGAAACCGCAGAAAAAGCCCCCATCACCTGACCGATATAGCCACTCACGGCAAGTATACTTATTGCAAGAAATGTCCATAAATAGATCATCTATAATACCTCCTGTCTATGGCAAGGCTTCCATATAGCCTTACGGTCCCTCTTACTTCTCCTTTAAGATAAACCTTATCAGCCCGTCATTTCCATAACATTTATCTCACATTTTATTTTTTTAATCATTTTTCAATGACCTTCGTCTGAAATAAAATTATCACTGTAAAAACAATGCATTAAAAATAATGATTAGCTTATTTTTGCTACGGGAGAAATATTTACGCTTCTTGATAAAGAATTTCTGGGCGCGAGTAAATAACTGGTGGTACATTAGCCTGCCTGGCGTTCATGCCCTCGTGGTTTAGTACTGACTTAGTTTTACACTCCTTACGGGAACCATTGTCGTACATGATGGCCTAACTATACGTAAATCATTCAAGTTACCCTGATGAGCTTACTCAAGTAAGTGCTTCGAATAAGCGAACGCAACTTGAAGGATGATGCGTATTTCAGAGTGTACCGCTGCGGATAATGACTCTTCTGCGATACATTATTTTCGTATCTACAGAAGGTATTTTATGTTTCCTCAAAGCAAATTTTCACGCGCGTTTTTGCACCCGCGCTACTGGCTGACGTGGTTTGGCGTTGGCGTCCTCTGGTTACTGGTGCAGCTTCCCTACCCGGTTTTGCGTTTTCTGGGCACCCGCACCGGTAAGCTGGCGCGCCCCTTCCTGAAGCGACGTGAGTCGATCGCCCAGAAAAATATTGAACTCTGTTTTCCGACCCTCTCCCGGGAAGAAAGGGAAAAACTGATCGCCGAGAATTTCCACTCTCTTGGCATGGCGCTGCTTGAAACGGGCATGGCCTGGTTCTGGCCTGATAGCCGGGTTCGCAAATGGTTTGATGTGGACGGGCTGGACAACCTTACCCGTGCGCAGGCGCAAAATCGCGGCGTAATGGTCGTTGGCGTGCATTTTATGTCGCTGGAATTGGGAGGCCGGGTAATGGGTCTCTGCCAGCCGATGATGGCGACCTATCGTCCGCATAACAATCCGCTCATGGAGTGGGTGCAGACGCGCGGTCGTATGCGCTCAAATAAAGCGATGATCGGCAGAAACAATCTGCGCGGCATTGTGGGCGCGCTAAAAAAAGGGGAAGCCGTTTGGTTTGCTCCCGACCAGGACTACGGCCCTAAAGGCAGCTCCTTTGCGCCATTCTTCGCGGTTGAAAACGTCGCCACCACCAACGGCACCTATGTACTGTCCAGGCTGTCTGGCGCCGCCATGTTGACCGTTACAATGGTCAGGAAATCCGATAACTCGGGTTATCGTCTGTATATTACCCCTGAAATGGAAGGTTACCCGGCAGATGAAAATCAAGCCGCTGCCTATATGAATAAAATTATTGAGAAAGAGATCATGCGCGCCCCGGAGCAATATCTCTGGATCCATCGCCGTTTCAAGACTCGCCCGTTGGGGGAAGCGTCACTCTACATCTGAAAAAGGCCGCAAGGCCTTTTATTTTGGCATTTCGCATTGCCATAATATTCATATCGTAAATTACTCATTCCTGCTTTTAGCGATAAGTCCCCTGTTTACAGGCGATTTTTTACTGTGTCGGCGGCGTCGCTCAATAGCGATTCATCACTGTCAGAAATTAAACTGTCGCCGATTCCCGACACTTGTAAGTTACTAAAAGTAAATAAGAAAATGCCTCTTGTTTCACCTCATTTTTAGGCGTACATTAGCGCCGTCTGGAGCGATGACGCGCAGAATTCTGAGGTGATGCAGGCGGCCGAAACACGAATAATTCTCAATTTCGTATTGTCCGGCATCAACTCTCTATAATCAGGTAAGTGTAAGTTCATTTAGGCGTACGACAGGTACGCGGAGAGATGAAACGTGAAATATTTCTTTATGGGCATTTCATTTATGGTCATCGTTTGGGCCGGTACTTTCGCCCTGATGATTTAAAAGTACAATGCAAAGAAAAACAGGAGCCATGGGGCTCCTGTTTGCTTTTCTACTCCGTGCTCGCCTCAACGGGTTTTGGATGTGACGGCAGCACGCCATCGGCGCGGAACATCGCTTTAATCCCTCTGACGGCCTGGCGAATGCGGTCGCGATTCTCTATTAATGCAAAGCGTACATGGGTGTCGCCATAGTCACCAAAGCCTATCCCTGGAGAAACGCAAACCTTCGCCTCATTCAGCAGCTTCTTGGCAAACTCAAGCGACCCCATCGCCGCATATTGCTCCGGGATTTTCGCCCAGACGTACATTGAGGCTTTCGGCATTTCAACCATCCAGCCCGCCTCATGCAGCCCCTTCACCAGTACATCGCGACGACGTTTATACTGCTCGGCGATATCGCGCACGCATTGCTGATCGCCTTCCAGAGCGGCGATAGCCGCCACCTGAAGCGGGGTAAAGGTGCCATAATCGTGATAACTTTTAATGCGCGCCAGCGCGCTGACCAGGGTTTTATTGCCCACCATAAACCCAATACGCCAGCCCGCCATATTATAGCTTTTCGACAGTGTGAAAAATTCAACCGCCACGTCGCGCGCGCCGGGCACCTGCATAATGGATGGCGCTTTCCAGCCGTCGTACACGATATCGGCATACGCCAGATCGTGCACCACCAGCACATCATAACGTTTAGCCAGAGCGACCACTTTTTCAAAAAATTCCAGTTCGACGCACTGGGCCGTAGGGTTAGACGGAAAACCCAAAATCATCATTTTCGGTTTCGGATAACTTTCGCGAATAGCGCGCTCCAGCTCGTTGAAGAAATCCACTCCCTCTACCAATGGAACCGAACGCACCTGCGCCCCGGCGATAACGGCGCCATAGATATGAATCGGGTAACTGGGGTTCGGCACCAGAACCGTATCGCCATGATCCAGCGTCGCCAGCATTAAATGCGCCAGTCCCTCTTTGGAACCGATGGTCACAATCGCTTCGGTTTCCGGATCGATATCGACATCATAACGTTCCTGATACCAGTGAGAAATCGCGCGGCGTAAACGCGGTATGCCGCGGGACGTGGAATAACCGTGCGTATCCGGACGCTGCGCGACGGTGCAAAGTTTTTCGACAATGTGGGGAGGGGTTGCGCCATCAGGATTACCCATACTGAAATCAATAATATCTTCACCGCGCCGACGCGCAGCCATTTTGAGTTCAGCGGTGATGTTAAAAACATAGGGCGGAAGGCGATCGATACGCGTAAAGCGACGTTCAGGGCGGAAGTCAGCCATAATATCCTCAGATTAACGTTAGCGCCCGGACCGTCCGAGCGACGCTGCCACGATGGTGGCTCCTTTAGAAAATAGCCTGAAAATTTTCTTCCTGTCGAGAGGCTAATGAAAATATTTTTTAGCGACGAAAAAGAGGAACAACCGTAAAAATTTACTTTTTAAGCGTGTCAGTTATAGCATCATACAAATCATATTATTAACAAATTGATATCTTTAAATTTACCTAACGTGGTAAAGCCGACGATAGTTTCCTGTCAATAAACCTTATCTCAAATAATCCCCTTTTGATTTTGTGGTTTTTCCTCTTTAATTAAAGCCCTTACTAAAAATAATGGTATTCAATCATGTCATATTGCGGTGTTTTTCAGGGACATTTCCCCGAAAATAAAGATCCTTTCCGGCAAGCTGCCGTGATGAAAGCGTAAATAAGGCAGCGAACCGGATACGTATAGTAAAATAAATCCCTGTTTTCGCCTGACTAACCGCCACGACATGATGACTCAACGCACTGGTGTTTGACCTTTCGCTCAGCAAGAGTAAAGTGAAATAATTCAGACAGTTGAAGCATTCATGCACAGGAAAGGCAATGAAAAAAAACCGCGTGAGGCACGCGGTTTGAGGCTGACAAGAGAATGATTAATTGCCTGATGACGCTGCGCTTATCAGGCCTACAGATGACACACTTTTGTAGGCCGGATAAGGCGTTTATGCCGCCATCTGACTTATAGAATATGGCCTAATGTCTGACGCAGATGCGCGCCGGAACCTAACAAGCCAGGATTATCATGGACAATCAGATAGACCGGAATACCGTGTACATAATCTTTAAAGCGGCCTTTATCTTCAAAGCCACCACGGAAGCCGGACGCTTTAAAAAATTCCAGGAAGCGCGGGACAATACCGCCAGCGATATAAACGCCGCCAAATGTCCCCATAGTTAACGCCAGATCGCCGCCAAATCGCCCCATGATGACGCAAAAGAGCGACAACGCGCGGCGACAATCGATACAGCTATCCGCCAGGGCACGCTCGGTAATATCTTTCGGGCGCAGATTTTCCGGCAGACGGTTGTCGGACTTAACAATCGCCCGGTAAAGATTCACCAGCCCCGGGCCAGACAGCACGCGCTCGGCGGAAACGTGGCCAATTTCGGCGCGCAATATTTCCAGAATCATAGCTTCTTCTTCGCTATTAGGCGCAAAATCGACATGCCCGCCTTCGCCCGGAAGGCTAATCCAACGCTTATCCACATGCACCAGATGCGCCACGCCCAAGCCGGTTCCCGCGCCATACACCGCAATAGGTTTGCCGTCTACCGGTTCGCCGCCGCCGAACTGAATTAAATGCTCTTTTTTCAGCATCGGGATCGCCATCGACACGGCGGTGAAATCGTTGATAATTTCCAGATGGCTAAAGCCGAGATTTTTTTTCATTTCCGCAATAGAAAAAGCCCAGGTATGGTTAGTCATCGCTACCCAGTCACCGGTAATCGGGCAGGCTATGGCGATACAACCATCTTCCACGCTGACGCTATGCTCATCGAGATAAACGCGCACCACGGCCTCAAGACTCGGATAATCCAGGCCGGAATACGTTTTGGCCTGCGAGATTTCTCCACTGGCGATATCACACAGGGCAAGACGCGCATTCGTGCCGCCTACATCTCCTACTAAAGCATACTTTGTCATTCTTCTACTGCTCCGCTAAAGTCAAAATAAGTCTTTGTCACACTGTAAATTCATGGGGGCATAACAACAACGGCCATCAGGCTGACTGCCTATAAATATAGATCTTCATCACAGAATTACTTTCTTGTTTCAGCACCAATTGCAGCAATGCCGTCGGGCAGGCTGTGCAAAATAGGTATACGACCCCGTGTAAGGAAGAGATTATGTTCCACCCGCGTGCCCGAACGATGCTGCTGCTGTCGCTCCCCGCGCTGATTATTGGCGTAGCGTCAAGCCTGGTTTTAATCGCTGCGATGAAAGTCGCGTCGGTTTTTCAGCAATTTCTTTGGCAACGACTGCCCACCAGCATCGGCATCGCTTATGATTCGCCGTTCTGGATAGTGGGTATGCTCACGCTAACCGGGATCGTGGTGGGTTTGATTATCCGTTACAGTCCCGGACACGCTGGCCCCGATCCGGCCATCGAACCGTTAATCAGTATGCCGGTCTCGCCATCTGCGCTACCCGGGCTGCTTCTCGCCTTAATCATCGGCCTTGCTGGTGGGGTAAGTTTGGGGCCAGAGCATCCGATAATGACAATAAATATCGCGCTGGCGGCGGCTTTCGGCTCCCGCCTGTTTCCGCGTATCACGGCGTTAGACTGGACGATTCTGGCCTCAGCGGGCACCATCGGCGCGCTGTTCGGCACGCCCGTCGCCGCAGCGCTGATTTTTTCGCAAACGCTTAGCGGCTCTAACGATATTCCCATGTGGGATCGCCTGTTTGCGCCGTTAATGGCGGCAGCGGCGGGGTCACTCACCACCAGTCTGTTCTTTCATCCGCATTTTTCGTTACCCATCGCCCATTACACGCAGATGCGGCTGGTGGACATTGCCAGCGGAGCGATCGTCGCGGCGATCGCCATTGCCGCCGGGATGGTCGCCGTCTGGTGCCTTCCGCGTCTGCATGAGTTGCTGCACCGCCTGAAAAATCCGGTCCTGATTCTCGGCATTGGCGGTTTTATACTGGGTATTCTGGGCGTCATTGGCGGGCCGCTTACCCTGTTTAAAGGCCTGGACGAAATGCAACAAATGGCGTTTAGCCAGACGTTGGGCGCGGGAGATTATTTTACCTTAGCCGTCGTCAAACTCGCCGCGCTGGTCATCGCGGCGGCGAGCGGCTTTCGCGGCGGGCGCATTTTTCCGGCTGTGTTTATCGGCGCGGCGCTGGGGCTCATGCTCCATGCCCATGTTGAGGCCGTACCCGCGGCGATTACCGTCTCCTGCGCGATTCTTGGCTTAGTGCTGGTAGTGACGCGTGACGGCTGGCTCAGTCTGTTTATGGCGGCAGTCGTCGTACCGGATACCAATCTGCTGCCGCTGCTCTGCATTGTGATGCTCCCCGCCTGGCTATTGCTGGCGGGAAAACCGTTGCTGGCCGCCAACCGTCACGAACCCTAATCCGGCGCAGCGGGGGCTATTATCCCCCGTTGCGGGCTTCCAGCGCCCGGGTCACGGTACGCAGTAATTCCGGCAGATCGGCTTTTGGCAACATCACTTCAATAAATGACAGACGTTGTGGGCGCGCCAACCGTTCGAGGACCTCCGCCAGTTGGATAGCCTGCGTCACCCGCCAGCACTCCGCCTGTTGCGCCGCGTTTAGCGCCGGTGGTATCTGCGTCCAGTTCCAGCTCGCGATGTCGTTATACCGCTGGGCCGCGCCGTGAATGGCGCGCTCTACGGTATAGCCGTCATTGTTGAGCAGCAGGATGACCGGCGCCTGCCCGTCGCGTAACATCGAGCCCATCTCCTGAATCGTGAGCTGCGCCGCGCCATCGCCAATAATCAGAATTACCCGCCGATCGGGGCAGGCGGTTTGCGCGCCAAACGCGGCGGGCAAGGAATAGCCGATAGACCCCCACAGCGGCTGAACCACAACTTCCGCGCCGTCAGGAAGCGACAGCGCGGCAGCGCCAAAAGCTGCAGTCCCCTGGTCGACAAGGATAATATCGCCGGGTTTGAGATACTGCTGTAAGGTTTGCCAGAAGCTTTCCTGGGTCAGTTCTCCCTTATCAATCCGCACTGGCTGTCCGGCGGAACGCGTCGGCGGCGGCGCAAAAGCGCATTCCAGGCACAGTTCGCGCAGCGTAGACACCGCCTGCGCCATCGGGAGGTTGAACCAGGTTTCACCGATGCGCGACGCGTAAGGCTGAATCTCCAGCGTGCGTTCCGCCGGCAATTGTTGGGTGAATCCGGCCGTAAGGGTATCGACAAAACGGGTGCCGACGCAGATAACCCTATCGGCGTCCTCTATGGCCTGACGCACTTCTTTGCTGCTGGCGCCTGCGCTATAGGTGCCAACGAAGTTCGGGTGCTGTTCATCAAAAAGCCCCTTCCCCATCAGTAGTGTCGCATGAGCGATGGGCGTTTCCGCCATCCAGCGCTGCAACAGTGGTCGTAAACCAAAACGCCCGGCAAGAAAGTCGGCCAATAGCGCAATGCGCCGACTGTTCATCAGGCACTGACGGGCGTGGTAACGAAAAGCCGTCTCCACGCCGCTTTGCGCTTCATGCACGGGCAACGCCAGCGCCTGCGTAGGCGGGATGGCCGTTTTTTTCGCCACGTCGGCGGGCAACATGATGTATCCTGGCCTGCGTGCGGCAAGCATTTCACCCAATACGCGGTCAATCTCGAAACAGGCGTTCTGTTCATCCAATATTGCGCTGGCAGCGGATATCGCCTGACTCATGCGATAAAAATGACGAAAATCGCCGTCACCGAGGGTATGGTGCATCAATTCGCCACGCTGCTGCGCAGCGCTACAGGGCGCGCCGACGATATGCAAGACCGGTACATATTCCGCGTAACTGCCCGCGATACCGTTAATAGCGCTAAGTTCTCCCACGCCAAAGGTGGTGAGTAGCGCTCCAGCGCCCGACATGCGCGCATAACCGTCCGCGGCATAAGCGGCGTTCAGCTCATTGGCGCATCCCACCCAACGCAAGGTCGGGTGGTCAATCACATGGTCAAGAAACTGCAAGTTATAATCGCCCGGTACGCCAAAAAGATGGCCAATGCCGCATCCTGCCAGTCTGTCCAGCAAATAGTCGGCCACGGTATAGGGGTTTTGCATGACAGCTTTCCTTCTGACGTTGACATTATGTTGAGTATTAAGGAATGCCGATGGCTGTCCAGCACGGTGGGGATGAAAGCCTGGAAAACAATGTTTACAGCGGCAAACAGTAAAATCCGGATACCGCCTGGCGAGTGTAACCGTATACACTATTTATTCACGCCACAGGGGGAAAGGTCATGATTTATCAGCCCGATGAAAATCGTTATCACACAATGGAGTATCGTCGCTGCGGGCGTAGCGGCGTCAAACTTCCCGCTATTTCGCTGGGGTTATGGCACAACTTCGGCGATGCGACACGGATAGAAAATAGCCGGGCGCTGCTGCAACGCGCGTTCGATCTGGGCATTACCCACTTTGATCTCGCCAATAATTATGGGCCGCCGCCGGGCTCCGCAGAATGCAATTTTGGCCGCATTCTGCAGGAAGATTTTTTACCGTGGCGCGATGAGTTAGTCATCTCCACCAAAGCGGGCTACACCATGTGGGATGGCCCTTATGGCGACTGGGGTTCACGGAAATACCTTATCGCCAGCCTCGATCAAAGCCTGAAACGTATGGGGCTGGAGTATGTCGATATCTTTTATCACCATCGTCCCGATCCCGAAACGCCGCTTAAAGAGACGATGAAAGCGTTAGATCACCTTGTGCGCCAGGGCAAAGCGTTGTACGTGGGGATCTCTAACTATCCTGCCGATCTGGCCAGACAAGCTATCGATATTCTGGAGGATCTCGGCACGCCTTGCCTGATTCATCAGCCTAAATATTCGCTTTTTGAGCGTTGGGTAGAGGACGGGCTGCTGGCGCTGTTGCAGGAAAAAGGCGTCGGTAGTATTGCCTTCTCGCCGCTGGCGGGCGGGCAGCTCACTGACCGTTATTTGAATGGTATTCCGGAAGATTCCCGCGCGGCGAGCGGAAGCCGTTTCCTTAAACCAGAACAGATTACCGCCGACAAACTGGAAAAAGTTCGCCGGTTGAATGAACTGGCTGCACGACGGGGCCAAAAATTGTCTCAGATGGCGCTCGCCTGGGTGCTGCGTAACGATAACGTTACCTCGGTACTGATTGGCGCCAGCAAACCGTCGCAAATCGAAGACGCCGTAGGAATGCTGGCCAATCGCCGTTTTTCGGCGGCGGAATGTGCAGAAATTGACGCTATTCTGGAGGGCCGGTTTTAGCAAAAAATGCTCTCCTTCATGATTTAAGAGTTAAGGCGATGAAACAAATCTTTACTGCTTTGTAATATTGCATTAACAGGCCGGCGACGGCTCGATCGTGAAGGAGAGAAAGTATGTTCAGGTCACTGATTCTGGCGGCAGCCTTGCTGGCTTTTACACCGCTTGCCGCGAATGCGGGCGAAATCACCCTGTTGCCCTCAATAAAATTACAGATTGGCGATCGCGATGATTACGGCAACTACTGGGACGGTGGTCGCTGGCGCGACCGTGATTACTGGCACAACCATTATGAATGGCGTAAAAATCGCTGGTGGCGCCATGACAACGGCTATCATCGCGGCTGGGATAAGCGTAAAGCGTATGAACGTGGTTATCGGGAAGGCTGGCGCGATCGCGACGATCATCGCGGGCGAGGCCGGGGTCACAAACATCATCACTAAGCCTCCTGCTGAATAATAGCCCGATGACACCCACGCATCGGGCCTGCTATCTTTCTGTCTTTATGACAATCCCATTACCGTTCCAACCAGCAACCAGATATTCAGGGCGACGACCAGCACGACAATTATCCAGCCAATCTGTTTTACCCGCCGCGTGTTCACCAGCTCGCCCATTAGCGTAGCGTTACTGGTGAAAATCAGGAGCGGCACCAGCGCCAGCGCAATACCAAAACTCAGCAGCACCTGACTCATCACCAGAATTCGGGTAGGGTCCAGCCCCATCAAAATCACAATAAATGAGGGCAGCATGGTAATGGTGCGCCGTACCCACAGCGGAATGTGAAAACGGACAAACCCTTGCATCACCACCTGCCCCGCCAAAGTCCCTACCACAGTGGAGGAAAGCCCTGCCGCTACCAGACTAAGACCAAACACCGTTGCCGCCGCATGGCTTAGTAACGGTTCCAGCGTCAGGTATGCCTGATCGAGGTCGGCGATGCCGGTGTGGCCGCTAAAATGAAACGCCGCCGCGGCGGTCGCCATCATTGCCAGATTGACAAAACCGGCAATCGTCATAGCAATAGCGACATCCCATTTCGTTGCTGAGTACCGTTGTTGCCGCGTTCCGCCGTGCAGATGCTGTGTTAATGACGAGTGCAGATAAATCACGTGCGGCATAATCGTCGCGCCAAGCACGCCGGCGGCTAAGAATACGGCTTCCGGGTTCGGTAGCGCCGGGATAACCATTCCTTTGCCGAGCTGCGCCATATCAGGCTGAGAGAAAAACAGCTCCACAATGTAAGCAGCGGCGACAAAAAGCAGTAAACCGCCGATGACTTTTTCAAGCGGTTTTTGACCGCGGCGCTGTAACATTAAAATCAGAAACGTCGCGATACCGGTCAATACCGCGCCTTGTAATAAAGAGACGCCCAGGATCAGCTTAAAACCTATTGCTGCGCCGATAAATTCAGCTAAATCGGTGGCCATCGCGATGATTTCCGCCTGTACCCAGTAAAACCAGACTACCGGGCGCGGATAATGGTCGCGAATTTGCTCCGCCAGGTTCTTGCCCGTGGCGATTCCGAGTTTTGCCGAGAGAATTTGAATCAGCATCGCCATCAGGTTCGCCCAGACCACCACCCAGAGTAGCTGGTAGCCAAAGCTGGCGCCGGCCTGAATATTGGTCGCGAAGTTACCGGGATCGATATAACCAATCGCGGCAATGAACGCAGGTCCCATTAATGCGAGCCTTAGCTTGCGCGCCGCCCGTCCGCTGCTATTCTCTACGCGATTGTCAGTCATCTTTTGCCTCAAAAACATAGCCTTTGCTATGTTTCATGCTATGTTTATTGATAATGATTATCAAGTGCATTTCAATGGGTACGGGTGATTACTTTGATAGTGTGAAACGATAGACCGATACGATGACGACCTGTATCAGAACAGTTTGGCTTAACATTACAAGATTAGCACACTGATATAACTTTTCATTTTCATATTCAGTACAGTAAAAGTGTATTACAGATCACTAATTTTGAATCTCGTCACAGGTCCTTATTATAGTGTGTGTTGGATCTCGTTTTCTTTACGGCTGTTGCATAGAATGTGCACGAAAATTAAACCTGCCTCATATTTGGAGCAAATATGGACCGCGTCCTTCATTTTGTCCTGGCGCTTGCCGTTGTTGCGGTACTCGCACTGCTGGTTAGCAGTGACCGTAAAAAAATTCGCATTCGTTATGTCATTCAGTTACTTGTTATCGAAGTATTACTGGCCTGGTTCTTCCTGAACTCTGATGTTGGCCTTGGCTTCGTAAAAGGTTTCTCCGAGATGTTTGAAAAACTGCTCGGATTTGCCAACGAAGGGACAAACTTCGTCTTCGGCAGTATGAACGATCAAGGTTTGGCGTTCTTCTTCCTGAAAGTATTGTGCCCGATCGTCTTTATTTCCGCGTTGATCGGTATTCTCCAGCATATCCGTGTTCTGCCAGTGGTCATCCGCGCTATTGGTTTCCTGCTGTCCAAAGTAAACGGTATGGGCAAACTGGAATCTTTTAACGCCGTCAGCTCGCTGATCCTCGGCCAGTCTGAGAACTTTATCGCTTATAAAGATATCCTCGGCAAAATGTCCCGTAACCGCATGTACACCATGGCTGCAACGGCGATGTCGACCGTTTCCATGTCTATTGTGGGCGCGTATATGACCATGCTGGACCCTAAATATGTGGTCGCAGCGCTGGTTCTGAACATGTTCAGCACCTTTATCGTTCTGTCGCTGATCAACCCCTATACCGTTGATGCCAGCGAAGAAAATATTCAGATGTCGAACCTACATGAAGGCCAAAGTTTCTTCGAAATGCTGGGCGAGTACATTCTGGCAGGTTTTAAAGTGGCGATTATCGTCGCGGCGATGCTGATCGGTTTCATCGCGCTGATCGCGGCGCTGAATGCGCTGTTCGCAACGGTTACCGGTTGGTTCGGCTACAGCATCTCCTTCCAGGGCATTCTGGGTTACATCTTCTACCCGGTCGCATGGGTAATGGGCGTACCGTCCAGTGAAGCGCTGCAGGTAGGAAGTATCATGGCGACCAAACTGGTTTCCAACGAATTCGTGGCGATGATGGATCTGCAGAAAATCGCCTCTACCCTCTCTCCACGCGCTGAAGGCATTATCTCCGTCTTCCTGGTGTCCTTCGCGAACTTCTCTTCCATCGGTATTATTGCGGGTGCGATTAAAGGCCTGAACGAAGAGCAAGGCAACGTGGTTTCCCGTTTTGGTCTGAAACTGGTTTACGGTTCTACGCTGGTGAGCGTACTGTCCGCCTCTATCGCGGCGCTGGTACTGTAAGTCTGGGTTTAATGTAGAAACCGGGGAGCTATCCCCGGTTTTTTTATGCCGCTTATTTACCTAACGGGCGCGGGCGGCCAATCAGATATCCCTGCAAACTGTGTACGCCAAGCTGCAATAGCAGATCGCGCTGCGCAGGCGTTTCAACAAACTCAGCCACGACGCTCAACGATTTCGCTTTCGCTAAATTAGTGATGGATTTCACGATCATCGCATCCAGGGAGTCCGTCAGAATATCTTTTACGAAACAACCGTCGATTTTAATGATGTCCGCCTTGAGGCGTTTTAGCCGTTCATAGTTTGCATAGCCGGTGCCGAAATCATCAATGGCGATTTTTAGGCCAAACTTACGCAACTGGTTGATATTGTGCATACTGATTTCGGAATGAGAGAAGGCCTGTTCTTCAGTAATTTCGATGATGACCGAAGCAGGCGGGACGCCATAGCGTTTAAAAAGCTGCATAATGCGCGACGCCGTCTCTTTTTGCAGCAGCGTCAGCGGCATCAAATTAACCGAGAAACGCGCCCCCTGCTCCGCCGAAGGATGCGCGGACAACCATTGCAGGAGCGCTTCCATCACCTGCATATCAAACCGTACGCTCAGGTTAAACTGGGCGATAAGCGGAATGAACTGATTGGGCATCATGATACCGTCGTCGCACCGAAGCCGCGTCAGAATTTCGTCATACCCTTTTCCCTGCGCGTCGCGAATGGGTTGCGCATACAAAACCAGCGCGCCGCGCTCCAGCGCCTGACGGATTTTCTGCAACCGCAGCACCCGTTCCGTCGTCTGCCCGGAAGCGGCTTCAATACTCTGGGTCAGTGCAAGCACCCGACGATGCGAGCAGGATTGCTCCGCCAGCCAGCTTAATTGCCCCAACAGCGGTTGCAAGGTTTCCTGGCGACCATCGAATGTTCCCCACGATGCGCCGTATTCCATGTCCAGACCGGTATTGTTCCAGTAAATTTTGCGGTTATTAAGCACATTGAGCATATATTGCAGGCGGGCTTCCGTCTCCGGTCCCGTCAATACCAGCAATAATTCACTGCCCGGCAGATGGAAAATTTTCTCCTTTTCCAGCAGCAGCGGCTGCAACACGCGAAACACCTCGCGTTCGCAATGCACGCGCATCTGCATACCGTAATGACGGCTCAGAAATTCCAGGTTTTCCATGCGTAGATAACACACGCTTTGCCCGGCATCCTGTAAAAGAAACTGCTCCAGCGCACGCAGGTTAGGCAGTTGCGTCAACGGATCGGTCAATGCCTGCGAGTGCCACTGTCGATTCAACCATTCGCTGCGCTGATTAATCCGCGCCATGTACAACAAACAAATACTAAAAGAAATGAGAACTGAAAGGATAAATGCCAGCGAATATTCTGAGCCCACGCCCTGCAGAAAATTGCGGTTATAGCTAAGCAGGAATAGCGCAGTGAGAGCCCAACTAAAATTCAACAGCGGATAGCTGATTTTCCCCACGCCGATTGTAAATCCAATGAACAGAACTGGCACCAGATAGCCAGCAATATACTTTGTCTCGAAAGGCGTACACAGCACCGCTAATAGCGTCGCCAGAGTGGCAAACCAGAGAAGCGTAAACAGGCGTTTTTCTTTGGCGAGATAAGGAGCGACATCCCTCCGCCAGAAAATACGAATATAGTGCGGGCTGACTATCATCCGCAGCGGATAATAGAAAAAGAGGGTAAAAATAAGCGCGGCAGAAATCAGACTCAATAAATCAACAATCGAGAAAATAGCGGTGCCGGTGCCAAAGAAGGTAGAGATTGTCACCGGGAAAGCCAGGTAGTGCCCCGCCAGATGCATACTGATTTTTATGCCAAACGGCGTCATTAACCCTAACCAGAAAACGCGTAGCCAGATGCCTTGGTTGGGTATTCCGTAGCGCCAGCGCGCGCCCAGCTGCCAGCGTACGATAGCGCAAACCAGCAACACGGGAAACGTCTGGCAAAATAGCAGCACCATCGCCTGTGGCAGAGGTAAATGAAAATTCCATTCATTAGTCAACATCATTCCGCCTACCATCGGCGCGACGCCACGGCGGCCAAATAAAAACAGCACGGAAAACATGACGCAGAGCGGTAGCCAGGCCAGAAAGATATAGCTGGAATCAATTGTGGCGCGGGGAGAAATGAGACGAGATAGCAGAATAGCCGGAACGGTCAGGCAGAAGGCCAGTAAGAATATTTTTATATTTTTTAATACGTTACACTTATCCGGCATTGCTTTAATGCTCACATCATTATATAAGGCGCATGAATAATAAGTATATTCGCATTATGAAGCAATCTAACAAAAGCTCATATTGACCGCAAAAGCAGCGGCAAACAAACGCACCTGAAGAGCAGATCAGAGGCCATAAATTTTGTGACAAAAAGCAAAAACCCCCGCTTTTCAGCGAGGGTTTGAATGTTGGTGGAGCTAAGCGGGATCGAACCGCTGACCTCTTGCATGCCATGCAAGCGCTCTCCCAGCTGAGCTATAGCCCCATAGTGCTTTTACGTATACGCCAAATTTATCGGGAGTAAATTTGGTGGAGCTAAGCGGGATCGAACCGCTGACCTCTTGCATGCCATGCAAGCGCTCTCCCAGCTGAGCTATAGCCCCACTACGTAAAGCTTGTCGAGTTGACGGGCGGCATCATATGAATTCCCTCGGCATGTGTCAACGGCAAAATGAACTTGCCGAATTCAATCGCTGAAAAAGCATTCAAATAAAGGACATTGCGGCACAACTCGCATTCAGTAGTTAAACACGTCACGGTTTCGACTAAAATGGTGCTATAAAATGAACCACTAATTAACCCCACGACTATTCAGGGAATCGTTATGTTCAAGGAACGGATGACGCCAGAAGAACTCGCTAATCTCACCGGTTACAGCCGACAAACCATCAATAAATGGGTACGGAAAGAAGGCTGGGCAACATCGCCCAAACCTGGCGTCCAGGGCGGTAAAGCCCGTCTGGTTCATGTAAACGAACAGGTTCGTGAATATATCCGCAGCGCTGAACGTTCAGTTGACCATCACGCAGACACATTCACGCCTGCCAGCAACGCATCGCTTGAAGCGCTGCTCATGACGCTTGCCAAAGAGATGACCTCATCCGAGCAGAAACAATTTACCTCTCTCCTCGTGCGTGAAGGGATTACCGGTTTGTTACAACGCTTAGGGATACGCGATAGCAAATAATATGAAAAGATTACGCAGTAAAATGACCACTGAAGAGCTGGCTGAATGCCTCGGCGTGGCCAGACAAACCGTCAATCGCTGGATCAGAGAACAACACTGGAAAACCGAAAAATTTCCCGGCGTCAAAGGCGGACGCGCAAGACTCATCCATATTGATGCCAGCGTGCGGGAGTTTATTCTCAATATTCCGGCTTTTCGCAAACTGCCTGCGTTTTATCAGGCGGAAGAGGCTTTCGCAGAATATGCGAACGCGGCGCACAGTCACGCTTATCGACAAATTATTGATGCCGTTGAAAATATGTCTGCTCAGGAACAGGAAAAACTGGCGCTGTTTTTATCACGGGAAGGTATTCGCGGATTTCTGACGCGTTTAGGTATCAATGAGGCGGACTAACAAAGAATAAACGGCAGGCGTCTGCCCTGCCGTTTATTCTGTTTCAGCTGGCGTTACTGCTGACTTTCACGCTCGGCGATAAAGCCCAGCGCTTTGTTGATACGCTCAATGCTGCGGGTTTTACCAATCGCATGTACGGTGACATCCAGCGCAGGGGACTGCCCGGCACCGGTCACAGCCACACGCAGCGGCATCCCTACTTTACCCATCCCCACTTCCAGCTCATCCGCCGTGGCCTGAATCGCGTGGTGGACGTTTTCTGCTGACCAGTCCGTAATCGCCGACAGCTTGTCGCGCACCACTTCCAGCGGCTGACGCGCCACCGGGCGGAGGTGTTTTTTCGCCGCATCGGCGTCAAACTCGCTGAAGTCTTCATAGAAGTAGCGGCAGCTCTGCGCCATCTCTTTCAGAGTTTTGCAGCGTTCGCCCAGCAACTTCACCAGTTCAGCAAGCTGCGGGCCGTTACGGGTGTCGATATTTTCCTGCTCGATATGCCACTGCAAATGCGTCGCCACATATTCCGGCGCCAGCGTATTGATATAGTGGTGGTTCAGCCACAGCAGTTTATCGGTGTTGAACGCGCTCGCAGACTTGCTCACCGCACCGAGGGAGAACAGCTTGATCATCTCTTCGCGGGTGAAGATTTCCTGATCGCCGCTGGACCAGCCCAGACGCACCAGATAGTTCAGCAACGCTTCCGGCAGATAACCGTCATCGCGATACTGCATCACGCTCACCGCACCGTGACGTTTAGACAGCTTTTTACCGTCGTCGCCGTTAATCATCGACACATGTGCGTACATCGGCACCGGCGCGTTTAACGCTTTCAGAATGTTAATCTGGCGCGGAGTATTGTTGATATGGTCTTCGCCACGAATCACATGGGTAATTTCCATATCCCAGTCGTCCACCACCACACAGAAGTTGTAGGTTGGGGAACCGTCGGTACGACGAATGATCAGATCGTCCAGCTCCTGATTGCTGAATTCGATCGGGCCACGGATCTGATCATCAAAAATAACGGAACCGTCCTGCGGGTTGGCAAAGCGCACCACGCATGGCTCATCGTCGGCATGATGTTCGTGGCTGTGACGGCAACGCCCGTCATAACGCGGCTTCTCGCCTTTCGCCATCTGATCTTCACGCAGTTGCTCCAGACGCTCTTTAGAGCAGTAGCATTTATAGGCTGTTCCCGCCTCCAGCATCTCGTCAATCACCGCGTTATAGCGATCAAAACGTTTGGTCTGGAAATATGGGCCTTCGTCCCATTCCAGGTTCAGCCAGTTCATACCATCCATGATGGCTTCAATGGCTTCCGGCGTGGAACGCTCAAGATCGGTGTCTTCAATACGCAGCACGAATTCACCGCCGTGGTGACGTGCGAAAAGCCAGGAATAAAGAGCAGTACGCGCGCCGCCGACGTGCAGATAACCTGTCGGGCTAGGCGCGAAGCGAGTTTTGATTTTCATGAAATGGCCTTACGTTTATAAAGATGCCGACAACCGGCAAATCCTGGAAAGATGAATAGCCTTGTATTCTATCACTGTGGCTTGATTCCTCAATGTTGATCCGGTCAGAACGCTGCGCTTTGCTATTTCCGTATAGAAATCATGCAGTGCGGGGTAATTCACGATCGTTTTGTTTAATTTTACGACGAACAAACAAAAACTTTAGAAAATGCGTTGACTCATTTTCAACTCTCCCTATAATGCGACTCCACACAGCGGGGGTGATTAGCTCAGCTGGGAGAGCACCTCCCTTACAAGGAGGGGGTCGGCGGTTCGATCCCGTCATCACCCACCAC